>NZ_FYAT01000013.1:0-431493 GCF_900185685.1 Sphingopyxis sp. P1IMeth2 | reverse complement strand
GTTCGGAAAGCTCAAACAGCAACGACGCATCGCCACTCGATATGACAAAACCCTTCTCTCGTTCGAGAGCTTCCTAAACCTCGCCGCCACGCGGCTATGGCTGAAGTCTTTTGTCAACGCGGCCTAGGGACCTCACCGGCGGATTTCCATCAAGGCCAGCGGCACTCAAAACGCCGCACAAACAGGCCGGACATATGAAAGCAACCGATCAAAGCCATCGCGACCACAAAGCCCTTGCCATAGGGGGCGTCCACATATGAATCAGAAAACCGCCCAAAAAAGAATCCCCTTTGAATCAGCCAAATGTCATCCCGCTCTAACTCCTCGCCCAGCCAATGATATCTACGGCGGAAAACTCTAACCGCAACTGGTCCAGAATTCAGGTGGCAGAGCACCTGAAATGGAGGCGGCGCCGTTCTCACAGGTCAGAGCCGCACGCATCCCCGCAGGGTATCGCGCAGCACTGCAATTGAATTGCTGAGCGAGGCTTCGCCTTCCAGCCGCCCGTTGATACGTAGCATCACCGTCCCGCTTTGCTGCATGAGCAGGGGAACAAGTTGCGTACCCGTCACGCCGCCGATCCATTGAGTGCCGTTCGCATTGGCGCGCTGAACGGATATGCTAACGAGCCGACCGGAGAAGTTCCACGTCATCGTCATCGCATTGTCGGCGGAGGGCTTGTTGAGCAGCATCGCCATGTAGGGCTTTCCGCCTTCACAATAGAGACTGAGGGCTTCGATGTTGGGCGATGCCGCGGCGCTCACATAAGCCATGGGCGCGCGACCTTGCACCGGTACAACTTCCCAGGGTGTACCGGGAAGCGGCACTGCCGTTTCGGGCGGGCTTTTGTCCAACAGCGTCTTGATTTCCGGCGCAATCGGCAGCCTAACGCCCGAAGCAGACGGATAAACTGTTAGCTTGCCGCGCTCCCAAAGGCCCACCTGCACCGCACGGCGCGCCGGGTCTATTATTATATAGGCCTGCTCCACACCGCCCTGATGCTGCGCATTGCCGGAAAGATAGTAATAGTTCCCAGCCCGCTGCAATGGCGAGACGGCTGAGAGATTGGTCCGCAGCGCAGCCATCTTCGGCCCCATCCGGGCCTTCAATGCCGCAGCCAAGGTACCCTTATCGAACAGGTCGATATTGTCCTTGGCGTAGCTTCCCGGATATTTGCCGACGAGGCTGGCGAGATTGGTCCATTCCGCTGGAATGCCTTGCACGGCCACCGCCGGCTCAGGCCGTGGCGGCAGTGGCGTGCCAGCAAGAGCGCTGCCCTGGCAGAGCGTGAACGGGCCGCCACCCGTGAAGGCCGCATGGAAAGAAGCCGGGCGTTGGCCGCGCGGCAGATCGGATTCAAAGCGGATGACACCGCGCTTCTCGTCGTCGTTCACATACATGAGAACCCGACCAAAATCATTGCTGCTAACTGGAAAGGGAAAAAATACTGCCATGATGCCGTCATAGCTCTGGCCCATGAAGGTGAGAGCATATTCCACCCGAGGGGGCTTTATTTCCCGACCATTGGCGCGGAACGTCATGCCCTTTTCATCGATGGTTACGCGCGGTTCCTTTGAGCAGTCGCCGCGCGGGGCGTAGCTGCCAAAGATATGGTCGACGCCCTGATCCTTGAAGCTGGATAGTGGTAGCGCCTGCGCACTTGCGGCAGCAATCGTGGCAATCGCACAAGCGGCAAGACCTACACCCGAAAGGCGGATTGTGGACGGCATGTGAAATGGCAATGTCATGTCGAATCCCCATCGAAGTGGTGACGGTTTTCGCGCGCACATGGCTCAGTCACGAGGTAAATTGGTGCGCCGGTCGCCTTGATCCTATTTGGCCAACAGGATAGCTGACTTAAGGGATGGTTTGGTTCTGGTCATGGATGCCCCCACGTGAAAGCCCTGCCCGGCAGGGACCGTGACGTGGTTAATACGATCTTGATGACTCTAAAATGAACGGGAAGGAATAGGTGAACTGACCTGACCCCCTGGTTTCCACCAGCCGGGATCAGAGCCCGGCCTTTTGCACTGCTATCCAACTTTCGACCACGCGGGTCATGCGCTCCGGATCGGGCATGCCGTACCGCAGCCGCATCCAAAAGTCGTCGGCGCGCGCTCGACCGCGCCAAGGCTGAAGCGCTGACAGCAAGCATCGGATGTATAAACTGATATCTTCGGATCTGAGATGGCACACCTCCCACCGCCCCGAGCAAAATAATAAAGTGCCATAATAAAGTTCTTTACCAAATGCCGAAAAACTGCTCATCTTCCAGCCGAGCGGCGAGAATCTTTTCCTCTCCGGAAATCTCCTTCTGGCCACTCCTCAAACTCGGGGCAGCTCGGCGAGCTGCCCCATTTTTGAACATCGACAATCGGGGACAAGGACGGGTTCGCGCAAGAAACGAAAAAATCGAGACAGGGAGAGATAGGGTGATGAATAAGAAAGCCTATTGGTTGGCAAGCGCCGTCGTGATGGCGTTGCCACAGGTCTCAAATGCTCAGGAAGTCATAGCCGAAGAGCCAGATGGCGGTGACAATGTCATCGTCGTGACAGCGCAACGTCAGGCGCAAAGCTTGCAAGACGTACCGATCGCTGTCAGCGCATTCAGCGCTGAGGCGCTTGAAAGCCAGCAGATCGAAAATGCCTCGGATCTACAGCTGACGCTGCCCAATGTATCTTTCTCGAAAGGCAATTTCACCTCAGCTTCATTCACTATTCGCGGCGTTGGCGACCTGTGCGTCGGCGTCACCTGCGATGCTGCGACCGCAATCCATGTCAATGGATCCCCCTTGTTCGGAACACGCCTGTTCGAGACCGAATATTTCGATCTGGAAAGGATTGAAGTCCTTCGCGGACCTCAAGGCACCCTGTTCGGCCGGAATGCGACCTCCGGGGTCGTGAATGTTGTGACCGCGAAACCCAAACTCTCCCGTTTCGAGGCTGAAGCGCAATTCGAGTATGGCAATTTCAACAGCATCGAAGCGCGTGGCATGGTCAACGTCCCGATCGGGGATATGATCGGCGTGAGGCTGGCGGGCATATATGTGAACCGCGACGGTTATACGACGAATCTCTATGATGGATCGGACATCGACGCTCGGGACCTCTATGCGTTGCGAGGCTCCCTTCGTTTCGAACCCGGTCCTGATACGACGATCGATCTCATGGGCTATTATTTCCGGGAAAAGGACACGCGCCTCAGAAACCAGAAACAAACGTGCCAACGCGATCCATTGGGCGTGCTCGGATGCCTGAACAATCGACGTGATTTCGATACCACGAACGCAAATTCAACGGTCGGTGCGACGCTCAGTTCATCCGAGTTCTTCGCCATTCAGGGCATTCCCGCCGTGCTCGGCCTCGGCAGCCTTTATGGCCCTGATGGGTTTTCCGGGTTTCAGGAGCCTGGCGATGTGCGTGTCGTCAACACGGCCTATACCCCTTTCTATTTTGCCGAAGAGCTACAGGTGCAGGCGCGCCTTGAGCAAAAATTCGGCGCGATGACCCTGACGGCCACCGGCATTTATCAGGATACTGAAGTCGATTCCAGGCAGGACTATTTTCTTGGAATTCAAAGCCGTGCCGGTTTCGCCCCGGCGCTCAATACGTTGGACTTTTTTGCGGCTAACGGATTACCGACAGGTCTTGCTCCGCCGGCGCCAGCCTTCATTCCCGGCTCTTCGGCCTATTTTTCGCCGATTGCCGGCGCTCTAATCCCGGACGGTCCGCAGGGCGTGCTGTGCACGTCGGATAATGATGATGGAAGCAGAGGCGCTTTCGAAGGGAACTCGCTGTGTTCCGAAACGCCGCTTTCTTTCGATCGATCTTCGGAACAACGCGAATCGTGGAGCGGAGAGCTCATCCTCACGAGTGACTTCGACGGGCCGTTCAATTTCCTGTTGGGCGGAATTTACGCGAAATCGAAAACCACCGACAATAGCTATTATGTGAACTCGTTTGCGCTCGATTACGCCAGTGCCGTATTGGGTTCATTCGGCTCCTTGTCGGGCGGCCTTCCGCCATCCTATTTCGCGACGTCGATGTATCGGAACAACTCGCTGGAATCGAATCTAGAGAGCTATGGCATTTTCGGCGAGGTCTATTTCGATCTAAGCGACCGGCTGACGTTGACCGGGGGGCTGCGTTACAATAATGACAAGAAGGATGTGACGGCGCGTACGACGCTGATCAGTTTCCTGAACCCTTATGCCAATGATGGAGATCCGTTCGATACCCCGATAACGCCCCTCACCGGGCCGTCTGGGCTTTTCGATGCCGACCCGGGGACGCCGGGCCAACAGCTCGCCCAGTTTCGCGAAGTAAGCTTCGACGAAATTACCGGACGAGCAGTTCTGGCCTTCGAGGTTACGCCGGACAATTCACTCTATGCATCTTATTCTAGGGGTTACAAATCCGGCGGGATCAATCCTCCGCTTTCTCCGATTTTCGCCGTCAGCGAGAGTTTCGGCTCTGAAACGATCGATGCCTTCGAGATCGGCTCCAAGAACGTCTTCGCAAACGGCGCGTTACAACTCAATGCCACCGCATTTTACTACAAATATAGTGGACTGCAGCTCAGCCGCATCGTGGCAAGAACGTCCGTGAATGACACGGTTGACGCCAATATCTGGGGTGTCGAACTGGAGTCTGTCATCAGGCCGGACCCGAACTGGCTTATCAATCTGTCCTTCAGCTATCTCAATGCCAAGGTCGCCGGCGATCAATTCTTCTCCAATCCGCGTGATCCGGGCGGCGGGGATCCTGATGCCGTGATTATCAAGGACATCAGCAATGGTGCGCACTGCGCTGTCACGGGACCTGCGCCTGGCGTTGCTGATGCGTTCGTTGCGGGCGTAAATGCGGCTCTCGGCCTTCGCGCACCGCAGGAATTTCCTTCGGACGGCAATATCGCCTCCAGCGGCGCGTTCGGCATTTGCGGTGTCCTCGCGAGCGCTATCCCTGCGAACAGCGGGATCCAGGTATTGAGTCCTGGCGTCGAGGTTAACATCAAGGGCAACACATTGCCGCAAGCGCCGAATGTCAAGGTCTCGATGGGCGTGCAGTACACGGCAGAGGTCGGGAATGGTATGACACTCGTCCCCCGCGTCGACATTTCCATGACCGGAAAGCAATATGGCAATATCTTCAACGGCAGAATTAATCGCATCCAACCTTTCGTACAGGCTAATGCAGTTTTGCAGTTGAATGGTGCCGACGAGCGCTGGTTTGTCCGGGGGTTCGTTCAGAATATCTTCGATAGCAACTCAGTTACCGGACTTTATGTCACCGATGCATCTTCCGGTAATTTTACAAATATCTACACGCTTGATCCGCGGCGTTATGGTGTCGCGATCGGCGCAAAATTCTAATGCTTTAGCTGTCCCAATCGATCGGGAAAAATTATACCGCATGAAAATCGCGGCGTCGGAGGGCCAGTAGCAGGCCCTCCGACGCCGATTTCATGCGCCAATTGCAGTCTTGGGCGAGGAATGGGTGTGAGATACGTCCGGCGTGCGCACTGCGGAAACTTGCGTCTCGCGCGAGCGATATGGGAGGCACATTGGCTCCTGCCCCTCGAATCTGACCGGCCCCCACCGAGTGGTCCGCGTGGACTGTTAGGTGTTTAGTCCCAGCATGTGATGGAGTGGTTTCATATCGAAGATATCTGGCTTGGATTTCCGGAGCTCTTCGATGGCCTCGTAGGTTGTCTTGAAGCGCAGAGCCTTCAACTGCTTGGCGAAGTTGTAAGCGACGAGCCAGTCGCGGACATGGCGGCGCAGTTCATTGATCGACGTGTAATGGAAGTGACGTGACCCCCTAGTTTCCACCAGCCGGGATTAGAGCCCAGCAGCTTTGTTGCGCATGAGCGCGGTGTAAGCAATGGCCTGCGCAGCGGAGCCCGTAGGGCGTAGCTGCGCAGGCCATTGCTTATGCAGTTCGGCGGCGAACGCCGCCGGTGTCTCATATCCAAGGGCCGAGTGTGGCCGCGACTGGTTGTAATCCTCGGCCCAGGCCGCGATCACCGTGCGGGCATGATCGAGGTCGAGGAACAGCGTCTCGTTCAGGCACCTTGAGGGCGCCCTTCAAGAGGTGCGCGGGATCGCTCTCGCACCTCTGTGTGAAACAACCGTAGCGAAAGACGCGGCTGGCAAATGAACGCGCCCTGTGTGCGCTTTCTCGGTGCCCTCTGTCTTCGATCTTCTTGAGCGCCGCAAGCAGCTCGGTCGACTTGATCGTTGCGATAGGTCGGCGACCGAGGTCAGCTTTCAGCAGTTCCAGGAACCAGCGATTCTTGGCAATCGTTGCTGGCGCGAGCCCATCTGACTCTCGTTTTGCTATGAACTCTTCAGCGACATCCTGAAACAGATTGGCTTCATTGAACATCGCTGCGAGCTTCGTCTCACGCCTTTGCTGAACGGGATCTTCCCCGCGCGACATGGCCAGCTTGGTTTCGTCGCGTTTGAGACGCGCTTCCTTGAGTGAGACAAGAGGAAAGGCTCCGTAGGAAAGCTTCTTCTCCTTCCCGTTGATTCGCAGCTTGTGCTTCCAGAGCTTCGAGCCATTTGGTCGGATCAGCAGATACAGGCCTCCACCATCGCTGAGCTTGTACTCCTTATCCCTCGGAATTGCCTGGGTTATTTGGACATTGCTCAGCGCCATGGGGGCCTCGTTTGCGAAAATCCCGCCAGTTTGGCCCCTGTTTGGGGGCCTGGGCCCCCATATTGGCCCCTAAAGGCCCCCGATTGGTACCGAATAGAGCCGAACACTGGCGAGTGATCAGGCGTTGAAAATGGCAGATTTCTGCGGGTTACGCAACCATTCGCGAGCAGTGCTGAATGAGTAAATGGTGCCAGAAGAGGGACCGTGACGTGTCGCCAAAGCGTTATATCACAATGCTTTATTGCGATTTTTCGAATTTCGATACCGTCGAAAATACCGTCTTGGCACTGGCGTTGGTCCTCAATGAGGACTCAAATCGCTGCGGACGGTCTATTTCGGATCAATCCGCGACACCAAAATTTATTTTGCGACCCGCCGACAATTTCCTGCCTGAGAACGGCGAAAAACCGAATCAAGCCGCAGCCAACGAAGCAGCCATGGCAGGTGCAATCAGCGCCGCCAGTTGTTGCACGACCGCACCTTTGCCAACCACCAGATCAACGCTTGCAATCCGCAGGCGTTCATCGCCTTCCATCATGCCGTAACCTGCATCCAGCGCCTCACTGCCAAGGCTGGCGTGATGAGGATAGAGCAGCATCGCCTCACCGCCCGCAGGGATCAGCAATGTCACCGAGTGGGGAAAGCAACATGCGTGCTGGGCGAGGGTCAAAGCAATCGACGTCGATTGGCCTGCTGCGTGGCTGGATGAGCTGATTAGCAAAGATCACATCGAGGCAGGCAAGCGCGATGGCATCAAAGATCAGAAACTGCTGAACGGCATCGAGGCGCAATCGATAGTGGTTTCTGCCGGAGGGCAGCTTTGGGAGCAAATGAGTGGATGGGGTCAGTCGCGAAAACTGCTTTCGCCAACCGAGCTGGGAATTCTGCGCGTCGCTGCATCTGTTCCGATGAAAAATCCTTCAGAAAAGCAATGCCTGAAGGTCATCGAATCCCTTCGCAAACTTAGATCCGAAGGTTGCGCGATCGGTGCCGATTTGTCGATCTGACGCCTCCGAGCGGGGGCATCCATTTTCCCGACAAAACTGACCGAAATTTTGCGGAAAGCATTTTCAGCAAGTGAAGACCAGCGTGTTTCCGGTGAGTAGTCTGGCGTAGGGTGTGGAGGGCAAGATAAAAGCAGTGCCAGCCCCTGACCCTTATGTGGTTGGTTCAGTTGAGGAATTTCGTATGGCACCGAAGGAAGGCTGCCATACGATATTGCGCAAAAGCGCAGAAATCTGCGGCGCTATCGTCTGGCACCGCTGATTTTTGGGCGTTTGTGCTCGATCCGGTTCGGTCAACGATAGGCCGAGTGCGATGGGTGCCCGTGATGGGGCGGTGATGCGATGGCGGCGCTCGGCCTCCGGCGGCGCAATCTGTCGATTTTGGGCGGTGCCATACCGTTTCAGGGCTGAGATCCGGGAGTTTCAACGGGAGCGTATGGCACCGGAAATTCGGTGCCATAGGGAAAAGCTCTAATAACTCATCTGCTTAACAACCGAGTGCTGGCACCTCTTTTATCTCGCCCTCCAAAACAGTCCGAATCTTGCTGCCTTGCCGATTCCGCCGATGGTATTCCGCAGCCACCTAAAGGCCGCCAAGCAACGCTTGCCTGCGATGGGCACGAAATGCCCTGCTTTGATGAAGTTTGGCCGGGAAGCGGAACACCCGCCGCAAGCCTCCCTACCTGTCCCCCACTTTCCGGCAGCCTGTTTGTCTGCGCTGGGCTGCGAGGAGTAGCCAGGCGCAGAGGCGGCGATAGAGAGCTGCCTCCGCTTCAGGCAATATGGCGCGCACGAAATCCATCTGACGAAAGCGAAGTTCATGCCCCGCGCCCTGCCCAAAAATGCCGCCATACCGGAAACCCCGCAACTGCCGCTGGAGCCGTTGACCGTGCGTATCCCGGTCGCGGTACAGCTGACAGGAATTGGCCGGTCGAAGCTGTATGAGCTGATCGCGGCGGGCGAGGTCGATGTCGTCAAGATCGGCGCGTCAACACTCATCACCGTTGCCAGCCTGCGCCGCCTTATCCAGAAATCGCGGCGCTAGGCGGCTAGTGGGACAAAGCCGTCGTTAGCAGGTTAGACGGTGCCCGACGGCTTTAGGTAAACGCGGACGTCGATGAGCTTCCCTTCAATAACTAGGGAGAGTCGAAGAGCGATGAAACGCCGCTGCGCACAATTGGTAGCCAGCGGCGCGCGGGCTTCAATGGGCTTGTTTCTGCACTACCGCGCCCTGCGAATCCGGATCACCGGCACGAATGACCAAATAACGGCGCTCGGCCGGGGCAGCATCCGCGACAATCTGGCGGATCGGCCCGACGGCGTTGACGATGGCGGCGCCGGCCGGATTGGTCATGAACTTGGCAAGAGGTTGAATCGCACCCGTCCCGTCGGGTTTGGTCGCCAGTCCGAGCGTGAACGGTTGCTTGGGCGGCAGGCCGGCGACGGCGGCCTGCAGGATCTGGACCTGCCCCTGATCGAACAAAGTGACTTGGCTCTGGCCCTGGCCTGACAGGGTCAACTGGACCTTGCCGCTGGCCATATCGAGCGGGACCAGATTGGCCATGCCGTCGCCCGAAGGCACCGCGCCCGGTACATAGGCGACGCCCTGCGGCCCCTGACCGATAGGGATGGTCGTGAGCAGGCGGTTGGTGGCAGTATCGATGACCGCAACGCCGTCGCCATTCTCCAGCCCAACATAGATGCGGGTGCCGTCGCCCGAAGGCCATAACCCGTGCGGCAGCGCGCCGACCGAAACTGTCGCCACCTGTTCGAACGTGTCGGTGCGGAACACCTTGACGATGTTCTGCGTGCCGACTGTCACATAGGCGAACTGTCCGCGCGACGTGCGGGCGATGTTGACGTGATTGGTGATGGGGCCGGTGTCGATCGTCTTAAGGACAGCGAACGGCGGCTTGGCGTCGAACACCATTACCTTGCCGACATCTTTGAGCGTCAGCCAGACCTGCCTGCCATCGGGTGTCGCGGCGATGTCGGGGCAGAAGGGGCTAGCTTGGGCGACACGTCCGACGACCTTCTTGGCTTTGGTGTCGATCACGACCGTCTCGGGCGAGAAGCTCGAGCAAACGTACCCGTATTTGCCGTCGGGCGAGAAGATCGTCATGCCCGGGCCGTTCGGGACGGTGATGCGCGTGGTGGGTTCGAACGTCTTGCCATCGAGCACCTGGATATAGTCCTCGCCGCGAACGCTGACCCAGACCTCGCGCCCGTCGGGACGGAAGAACGCCTCGTGCGGCGAGCGGCCGACATAGGCGGTGTGCTTGACCGCGTTGGTGGCCGTATCGATGAAGGTCACCGAGTTCGACCCTATCGAGATCACCGCCAGCGTCCTGCCATCGGGTGAGAAGCCGATGCCGTGGACCAGAAGCTGACCCTTGTAGAGTGGGCTCAGATTGGCGGGCGTCAGATCGCCGAGCTTGATGACGCCGAGCAGTCGGTTGGTTGATGGGTCGATGACCGATACCGTGTTGGAAAACTGGTCCGAAGTATAGAAGCGGTCCTGCGAACTGATCGGCCGGTCGGGCGTCGCATTGGGCACCTGCTGCGCGGATGCGGGGTTCGCCAGCAGGCCGAGGGCAGACATGGCAAACGCCATCTTGAGGTGATTCGTAATCATTTTCCGTCTCCCTGATGCTGGTGAGGCACACTCGGCGGTGCGCCCTTCTCGGCAAGGATCGCCTGCATGACCGCGATCTCCTGACGCTGTTCAACGATGATGCCCTGCGCGAGACGGCGCAGGCGTTCGTCCTTGCCGTAGCGCAGTTGCGCCTGTGCCATCTCGATTGCGCCCTGGTGATGCGGGATCATCATCGCCGCGAAGTCGCGGTCCGGATCACCGGACGGCGCGACCATCATCTCATGATGCATCTGCTCCATCGCGGCGGCCATGTCGGTGGCGAAGTCCTGAGGCGCCGCTGCGAGTGCGCCTGCGGATGCCGCGAGGCCGAGGCCGGCAAGGCCCAGTATCAGTTTCAAGCGCATGCCCCTTCTCATGATAGTCTCGCGATAACGCCTATGATGGCAGCCAGTGTCATCATCGCCGCCGGCAGGAGCAATATTTGCATCGTCGCCTCGCGGCCGCTGATCGTCCCGGCGAGGATTTCGACCGGGCCGCGCAGGAACTCGCCAAGGCTGCGCTGCCGCTCGCCCGGCGCAGCACTGTCAGCGAGGAGGATACCGCCGACGATCAGCGAGAAATACATGACCGTGAACAGCGTCACGACGACGAGGACACCTGCCGCTGCCGCATCGCGTGCGAAGAAGGCCCAGAATGACCCGACCATTATTGCATAGAACCCCACCAGCGCAACGAGCACATTAGGATGAACCCCGCGACTGGCGACGCCGGGCGCTGGTCGCTCCAGTTCGGCGTATGGATCATCGGATCGGACCAAGCGTAATGCCGGTCGCGTCGGTTCTTCCACCACTTCCTTGGGCTGAAACTCGCTCTCCATAATGCGCGTTGCCATGTCGGATCTCCTGATCGACAGCGCTGCCATTGCTGCATTGCTGTAACTGTGACCAAGGTGGCGCGTTGCTAGTCATCGATCCAACCGATGATATTTGTCGTTCCGATCACGAATGGAGATGAATGGCCTGGCTCGACGACCCCGACCTGATCAAGCGACGGCGGCAGTCCTTGGCGGATGCGCATGTCGCACAGCTCGAATGCTGGCGCGAAGGGCTGTTGGCCGACGGCAGACCTGTGCCGCATTTCGACCCGGCGGACGGCGGGGTCGACGCCCGGCTGCTGTTGCTTCTCGAAACCCCCGGTCCCGGGCCTGAGCGCACCCGCTTCGTGTCGCGCGACAATCCGTCCGGGACCGCCCGCAATCTGCGGCGCTATCTCGACGAGGCCGGCATCGACCGGTCCGATTTTGTACTCTGGAACACCGTGCCTTGGATCATGCATCCACCCGGTGCCCGCAATCGCACCCTGCGCAAAGCCGAGATCGATGCCGGGCTGGCCACGCTCCCCGGGCTTCTCGCGCTGCTGCCCAAGCTGAAAGTCTGCTTGCTGGCCGGCCGGGTGGCGACCAAGGCCGGACAACTCGTGTCGGCGCATGATGCTTCGATCAAGGTCATGCCGATGCCGCATCCCAGCCCGGCCAACGTCTGTACAAGTCCTCAGGTTATGGATCGCCTTCGCGCGGCGTTCAGCGAAGCAGCGGCCCTGCTCAACCAATCGTGAATGACGATTGGAACGATCCAATCAACAAGTTGGAACGATTTATCGCGCCGGTCTATTGATCCCTGCAGGAGATCGATATGACCCTCGAACAGCTTCGTATTTTCGTTGGCGTCGCCGAGCGCGAGCATATGACCCGCGCCGCCGAGGCGCTCAACGTCACCCAGTCGGCGGCGAGTGCCGCCATCGCCGCGCTCGAAGCGCGCCACGACGTGCCGCTATTTCATCGGGTCGGGCGCGGCATTGAGCTCACCGAGGCGGGTCGCATGTTTCTGGACGAGGCGCGCGCCGTCCTCGGCCGGGCCGCGAGCGCCGGGCTGGCGCTGGCGGAGTTCGGTGGTCTCAAGCGCGGCACGCTGCGGATCGTCGCGAGTCAGACCATCGCCAGCTACTGGCTGCCTGCGCGGCTCGCTGAATTTCATCGTCGCCATCCGCTGATCGGCATCGAACTGGCGATCGACAACACCGACGGTGCTGCTGCGCAGGTGCTCGACGGCACGGCCGAACTTGGCTTTGTCGAAGGTTCGGTCGACGAGCCGGCACTTGCGCACTGGAAAGTCGCCGAGGACCGGATGTTACTGGTCGGCGCAGAGCCAACCGGAAATGTCGATGAAACCTGGGTCCGCGAGGCCAACTGGATCGTGCGCGAACAGGGATCGGGCACGCGCTCGACCTTCGAGGAGGTGCTGCGCCACCGCGGCGTCGACCCTGCCGATCTGCGCATCGGCATGACCCTGCCGTCCAATGAAGCGGTTCGCTCGGCTGTCGAAGCCGGCGCCGGGGTGGCAGTGCTGTCCGAACTCGTCGTGCGCAGGGCGCTGGCGGCGGGGCATCTGCATGACCTGGGTCTTGGGCTGCCCGCACGGCCGTTCGAAGCGCTGCGCCACAAGGAGCGTTACCGCACCAAAGCGGCCGACGCGCTGACCGATCTCGTGAAGGAGCATGGATGATGACCGGCGACCTCAAGCCCGTGCTCGGCGGCCTGCGTCCACTCTCGCGCCTCGATCATCCCCGCGAGATGATCCGCCAGTTCACCCCTAACTGGTTCGCCGCGACCATGGGCACCGGCATCCTCGCGCTGGCGCTACCGCAGGTGCCGGGCATCGGCCCGGCATTGAAGCCGGTCGGCGAGGCGTTGTGGTTTTTCAACATCGCGCTGTTTGCGCTCTTCACCGGCCTCTATTCGGCGCGCTGGATAATGTTTGGCCATGAGGCACGGCGGATCTTCGGCCATAACACGGTGTCGATGTTCATCGGCACCATCCCGATGGGCCTCGCCACGATCATCAACGGCTGCCTCGCCTTTGGGATCGCCCGGTTCGGCGACGGCATCGTCGGTGTAGCGCATGTCCTGTGGTGGATCGATGTCGCGGTGGCCGTGACCTGCGGCGTCGTCATTCCCTATTTCATGTTCACCCGTCACGAGCACAGCTTCGACGGCATGACCGCCGTCTGGCTGCTCCCGGTGGTCGCGGCAGAGGTGGCGGCGGCGAGCGGCGGGCTGCTGGCGCCACATCTCGCCGATCCGCATGCGCAATTCGTGACGCTGCTCACTTCCTATGTGCTCTGGGCCTATTCGGTGCCGGTCGCCTTCAGTATCCTCGCGCTACTCATCCTTCGCATGGCGCTGCACAAGCTGCCGCACGAGGGGATGGCCGCGTCGAGCTGGCTCTCGCTCGGCCCGATCGGCACCGGTGCGCTCGGAATGCTCGTGCTGGGCGCTGACGCGCCAGCGATCCTCTCGGCGCACGGTCTCGCCTCAATTGCCGGCATTGCCCAGGGTCTCGGTAGCATCGCGGGGCTGCTGCTTTGGGGCTTTGGCCTGTGGTGGCTGGCGCTCGCGATGCTGATCACCTGGCGCTACTGGCGCGCCGGGATCCCGTTCAATCTCGGCTGGTGGGGCTATACCTTCCCGCTTGGCGTCTACACGGTCGCGACCTTCCGCCTCGGCACGACCTTCGACCTCGCCTTCTTCGGGATCGTCGGGACGGTGCTCACCCTTGCCCTCGCGATGATGTGGGTGGTGGTCGCCGCCAAGACGCTCGCCGGCGCGTGGAAGGGCCACCTCTTCGTATCGCCCTGCATCGCGACACCCAACTGATCGCCTGAGGCGATCAAAATCGAAAATCCGATCGCTTGGCTCGACGAGCCGGATCGGCCACGTTCGCCCGAAGAAGGGAATGCTATCATGGACAAGCTCGACACTTGGTTCGCCGCCGAAAGCAGTCGTCGCCGCTTTCTGGGTCAGGCCGCGCTCGGCGGCGCCGCGCTCGCTGCCGGCCCCGCACTCGCGCAGAGCCTCGTCGACCTGCACCTTCCCGGCGGCAATGCCGGGCGGCCGATGACCAGCGCCTTTCCCGGCAAAGGCAGCATGATCCTTCAGCGCATGCACCCGCCGCTGCTCGAAACTCCGATGGAGGTATTCGACCGCGACGTTTTCACCCCCAACGACCAGTTTTTCGTGCGTTGGCACTGGGCCGACATCCCGACCTCGATCGATGTCGATATTTTCCGGCTCACCGTCCGCGGCCACGTCAATAGACCGCTTTCGATCAGCCTTGCGCAGCTGCTCCGGTTGCCGCGCGTCGAGATGGCGGCGGTCAATCAGTGCTCGGGCAACAGCCGCGGCCTGTTCCAGCCGCGCGTGCCCGGCGCACAATGGGGCAATGGTGCGATGGGCAACGCCAAATGGCTCGGCGTCCGGCTATGCGACATCCTCGACTATGCCGGCGTAAAGCCCGGCGCGGTGCAGGTGCGCTTCGGCGCCCTCGACCAGCCCGTCGTTGCCGGCGCACCCGATTTCGAGAAGGCGCTCGACATCGACCATGCTCGAGACGGCGAGGTGATGATCGCCTTCGGCATGAACGGTGAGCAATTGCCCCTGCTGAACGGCTTCCCTTGCCGGCTGATCGTGCCGGGCTGGTATTCGACCTACTGGGTCAAGATGCTCAATGACATCGAGGTGCTGCCCGGCCCAGATGACGAATATTGGATGGCCAAGGCTTACAAGATCCCGGCGACCCCGGGCGCCAATGTGAAGCCGGGCGCAAAGGACTTCCCGACCGTCCCGATCAACCGGATGATCCCGCGGTCCTGGGTCACCAGTCTCGGCGAAGGCCAGGCCATCGCATATGATCGAACGATCCCGCTCGGTGGTATCGCCATGGGCGGCGATTGCGGGGTCGCCAAGGTCGACGTCTCCACCGATGGCGGCCGCACCTGGTATCACACCCGGCTCGGTCCCGATCACGGCAAGTACAGCTTCCGCCGCTGGGACACGCAGGTGCCGCTGGCGGCGCGCGGAAATGTCCGGCTGATGTCGCGCTGCTGGAACACGGACGGGGTCGCGCAGCCGATGGCGCCAATTTGGAACCCGGGCGGGTTCATGCGCGGCAATATCGAAACCACCAACATCACTGCGTCCTGAGGAGAGCCGAGATGAAAGTCCCTTCGATCGGCATGCTATCCTTCGGTGCGATCGGCCTTGCGGCCATAGTCCTGATCGCGATCGGCCCGCCCGGCAGCCACGTGCCCCCACCGCCGCCCGCACCCAGCGGCCCGGCACCGTCGAGCATCGCTTTTGGCGGGTTCGCGCTCACGTCGGACACGGTCGACCTGCCGATCGACGACCAGCAATATCCCGACGGCCCGCACGCCGACGTGATCAACGCCAACTGCACCTCGTGCCATTCGGCCAGCATGGCACTGACCCAGCCCGCGCTCACGGCCGACCAGTGGAAGGCGACGGTCACCAAGATGAAGGAGGTCTATAAGGCACCGGTCTCGGAAAAGGATATTCCAGCGATCGTCGACTATCTGACCGCGCTGAGCGCGAAGCAGGGCAGCGGGGCGCCGGCCGGCAAGGAATCCGGAAGTCAGGGCGCTCCCGACGCGCCGGGCGGGACTGGCTGAGTGACTTATCGCCGCGCGCCGCGTTGATCGGATGAAGGAGGCGCCTGATGCGTATCGAGAAATTCGTCCATAGCTGCTTGAGGCTGACGCTCCAGGGCAAGCGGCTGTTGTTCGACCCAGGCAAATTCTCGTTCGTCGATCGGCGTGTCGATCCTCGCGACCTCAGCGACGTGGATTTCATCCTATTTACGCACGGCCATCCCGATCATCTCGACGGCGAGGCGCTACGCACCATCGTCGGCGATGGCGAACCGCGGATATTCGGAGGCAACAAGGTCGCAGCCACGTTGCGCAGCCAGGGCTTCACCGTCAGCGAGGTAAGAGAAGAAGGGCTCGACCTTGGACCATTCACGGTCCGTGCCCTGCCGGTGCGCCATGAGCCGATCCTCGCCGAAGAAATCCCGGCCGTCCTGGCATTTGTCGTCAATGATCGCCTTCTCAATCCCGGCGATAGCTTCGATGAACGGCTCCGCCAATTTGCTGGAATTGACGCGCTGGCGCTGCCGGTGATGGCGCCGTTCCTGACCGAGATCGGCGCCCACGAGTTCGCCAGGTCCATGCGTCCAAGCCATGTGCTCCCGGTCCACGATGGCTATGCCCGCGACTGGTTCCTGACGCAGCGCTACGATACCTATGAGCCCTATTTCGAGAAGGCTGGCATGACCTTCCACCGCCTCCAGCAGCCCGGTGACGGGTTCGACCTGTGACGGACGACAAACCGGCCTTTCGGTCGCGACGGCCTGGTGCATCGACGATCCGAAGATCGCCAATGCGGCGATCGAGCAAGTCCAGTTGGACCTCGTCATGGTCGCGCGCGCGCATCTCGCCGATCCGCATTATCCCTATGTCGCGGCCCAGGCGCTCGGCAAGGACCGGCCATCATGGGTGCTCCCTGCGCCTTATGCTCACTGGCTTGAGCGCTACCGGGGGATCGGTAAAGCGGCGGCCCAGTGATCGGATCACCTAGTGCACACAGGGTAGCGCAAGGGCCACGTCGGGCCCCTAAAATAACCCTCGTACAGCCGATCATTCCAAGCATTAGCGCAGACGACCGGCTGCCGAACTCTTAAATTATCAAGATCTTTGCACGATGACCGTATGGCGGGTTGTAGGATCGACGACTCCAATTGAGCGCTCATCTTGAGCGCACCGCTGCGAGACCGCTCACTGGAACGGAAATGGCAGGTTTCGACAGGATCGGCCATTGACGCGCCGGGCTGCGAACTTCTGGAAGTGGTCGAATCCAGACGTATGGAGGCGGCACTATCTGCGGGTCGGTTCGGCCTGAGCCTGCGCCGCCTTATCCAGAAATCGCGGCGCTAGGCGGCTTGCGGAAACTGCCTTGCAGGATCTTCGCGCCTGATCGGAGCTGGTCGAGATAGTCGGACCAGCTTTTCATCATGGCCAACCGCTCTTCCCAATGTTCACCGCGCGCATAAGCCCGGCGGACGTCATCGGTCTCGGCATGGCCAAGCTGGCGTTCGATGGCGTCGGGATTCCAGTGGCCCTGCTCGTTCAGCAACGTGCTGGCCATGGCGCGGAAGCCGTGAGCGGTCATCGTCTTGCTATCAAACCCCATGCGCCGCAGGGCGAGGTTGATCGTGTTTTCGCACATGGGACGATCCCGCTTGCCTTGGGCCGGGAAGAGGTAGCGGCGGTTGCCGCTGATCTCGCGCAGCTCCTCCAGGATGGCGAGCACCTGCCGGGTCAGTGGGACGCGGTGGGCGACGCGCATCTTGGTTTTCTCGGCGGGGATGGTCCAGACGTTCTTGGTCAGGTCAAATTCGGTCCATTCGGCGTGCCTGAGCTCGCCAGGACGCACGAAGACGTGAGGCGCGAGGCGCAGGGCCGCATGGGTGACGGGATAGCCCGAATAGGCGTCTATTGCCCGAAGCAGCACACCGGCCTCCATCGGGGAGGTAATGGCCGCGCGATGGGTGACTTTGGGGACAGTGATCGCGCCGCGCAGGTCAGCTGAAATGTCGCGGTCTGCGCGCCCGGTGGCGATGGCGTAGCGGAAGACCTGTCCGCAGGTGCTGCGCAGCCGCCGCGCGGTCTCATAGTGGCCGCGCTTTTCAACCGCGCGCAGGACCGCCAGCAATTCGGGCGCTTTGATCTCACCAATCTTGCGTGCGCCAATTATGGGGTGGGCGAACTCCAGCAGCCATTTCAGCTTGCCCAAGGTAACTTCCGCGCGGCCTTCGCGGCGGGCTTTGTCGAGCCATTCCTCGGCAACGGCCTGAAAGCTGTTCACGTTGGCCAGCGGCCCGGTAATCTTGTCGATCTTGCGCTTGGCCGACGGGTTCATGCCATCGGCAATCTGCTTCTTGATTTCCAGCCGCTTGGCCCGCGCCTCGGCCAGCGAAACGGTGGGATAGACCCCAAGGGCTGCGGTGGCCCGCTTCTCCCCGAAACGATAATCGACGCGCCAGCATCGCTGACCGGCCTTTGTGACCAGCAGGTATAGCCCGCCCCCATCGGAAAGCTTGTAGGGCTTCTCGCGTGCAACTGCCTTTCGGACGGCCAGATCGGTAAGCATGACGCCACCTTTTTGTCGGTTTCGATACCGTCAAAAATACCGTCGGATACCGTCAATTGCAACGAATTTGACCGGATGCGGGTGGACGCGCAAGCCGTCAAAAACCTTTGATTTTGGGGACTTCTCCGGACATTTATGGACATGTCCGGAGGAAGCGATGGTGCCCAGAAGAGGACTCGAACCTCCACGACCTTGCGATCGCCAGCACCTGAAGCTGGTGCGTCTACCAATTCCGCCATCTGGGCACGGGGTAGGAGCGGGCGCTTAGCGGCGGGGCGGCGGGCTTGTCAACCGCGTCGGCCCGCCCCGCGGCAAATTTTATTTCAAAGGCGCGGTTTTGTTGCGCTAGCGGGCCCTGCCCTTCCCTTCGCGCTTGCCCCGTCGGGCGCTTCGCGGCATGGGGACGCGAGGGACGCTGCGGCGTCCGGCTTCGAGAATCGGCAAGACAGGCAAGGGTGATGCAGAATCTGAGCGGGCAATTGATCACGGTGTTCGGCGGCGGCGGCTTTCTTGGCCGCTATGTCGTCCAGCGGCTGCTGGCACGCGGCGCGCGCGTGCGGATTGCGCAGCGCGACCCGCGCCAGGCGGTGTTTCTCAAGCCGCTCGGCGGGCTGGGCCAGACGCAGTTCGTCGCCGCCGATGTGCGCGATGCCCGCAGCGTCGCCCGCGCCGCGACGGGCAGCGACGCCGCGATTAACCTCGTCGGCAGCTTTGCCGATATGGCGGCGGTCCAGGCCGCCGGCGCCAGCCATGTCGCGGCCGCAGCAAAGGCGGCGGGTGCGAAAGCGCTCGTCCATATCTCGGCGATTGGCGCCGATCCGGCCAGCGCGTCGGGCTATGGCCGCAGCAAGGGCGACGGTGAAGCCGCCGTGCGCGCCGCTTTCGCTGGCGCAGCGATCCTGCGTCCGTCCATCGTCTTCGGCCGCGAGGACAAGTTCATCAACCGCTTCGCGGGCCTCATCCGCGCGCTGCCTGCGGTGCCGGTCATCGCGCCGAAGGCGAAATTCCAGCCGGTCTATGTCGGCGACGTCGCCGATGCGGTGGTCGCGGCACTCGATACCCCCGGCCAGACGCTCGAGCTCGGCGGTCCGCAGCAGTTCACCATGCTGGAGCTACAGCAGTGGATTGCGAAAGCGATCGGTCGGAACCGCCTGTTCGTCGAGATTCCCGATACCGTGTCGGGCTTTCTGGCGCGCGGCTTCGGCTGGGCGCCGGGCGCTCCGATCACCAAGGATCAATGGCTGATGCTGCAGCACGACAATATCGTCAGCGGAACCAACGGCCTTGCCGCGCTGGGCATCGCCCCCACCGCGCTGGCCGACGTCGCCGACGGCTGGCTCGTCCAGTATCGCCGCCATGGCCGCTTCGCAGCGATGGCCCGCTGAGCCGCGCGCGCGACGACAGGCGCAATTAGCGGCTGGATAAATCCGTCCGCGCTGCGTAGGTCTCAACATCAGGACAGGGGCGTCCGGCACCGCGCGGGCGCCCCTTCGCTTGTCATCTCCAGCTTCGGGAAGTCCATGATCCAGTTTGCCGCATCGCCCCGCCCCGCCCTTCTCCTGCGCGTGGAGGCCGGACGATGAGCCTGTGGCTGACCGCGATCATCCTCGGCATCGTCGAGGGGCTGACCGAATTCCTGCCCGTCTCGTCCACCGGGCATCTGATCCTCGCCACCGAATTGCTCGGCTATGACGCGTCGAAATGGGCGATCTTCAATATCGCTATCCAGCCCGGGGCGATCCTTGCGATCGTCGTCCTCTATCGCAAATTATTCTGGGACATGTTCATCGGCTTTTTCCGGCGCGATCCGGTGGCGATCGCCTTTGTGCGCAATCTGCTCGTCGCCTTCATTCCGGCGGTGGTGCTGGGGCTCGCGTTCGGCGACTATATCGAGACGTTGCTGGAAAATGCCGTCGTCGTCGCCTGGGCGCTGGTGATCGGCGGCTTCGCGATCCTGCTGGTCGAAAAGCTCGCCAAGCCGAAGGAGAGTGGCGGGGTCGCCAAGCTGACGCTGCGCCAGTCGATCATGGTCGGGCTGGTCCAGTGCCTCGCGATGATCCCCGGCGTCAGCCGCTCGGGCGCGACGATCATGGGGGCGATGGCGATGGGCGTAGACCGCAAGACCGCCGCCGAATTCAGCTTCTTCCTCGCGCTGCCGACGCTGACCGGCGCGACGGTGCTGCAGCTCGCCAAGCATCGCGATGCGATCACCTCGAACGATATGGGCCTGATCGCGCTCGGCGCCGCGGTGTCGTTCGTCGTCGCATGGGCGGTCATCAAGGCGTTTCTGGCAGTAGTCACGCGCTATGGCTTCGCGCCGTTCGCCTGGTATCGAATCATCGTCGGCGGCGCGGCGCTTATCTGGCTCACCATGCGATAGGTCCGATATTTTACTAATTGCGAAACTTAATTGCGTGTCCGCGCATCCGTCAACTGAAACCCCTAATTTTTAGGTCAGCATAACTGTCTTATTCCACAAAATGTCCGTGACAGCGGCGCTCCCGCCATGCATCCGCGCTTCAACGAAGGGGATTTTGCATGGCTTCCGAACGCATGCTCCAATTTGTGGGGCGCGAACAACATTATCCGGACAAGCGCTCGGCCGACGAACGTGCGCGCGATTTTAACGAAATCGCGGCGCGCTACGCGCAGCCGGAAGCCGACGATCAGGCGTCGCGCTGTTCGCAGTGCGGCGTACCCTATTGCTCGGTCCACTGCCCGCTCCACAATCATATCCCCGACTGGTTGCGCCTGACCGCCGAGGGACGGCTGCGCGAAGCCTATGAACTGTCGAACGCAACGTCGACCATGCCCGAAATCTGCGGCCGCATCTGCCCGCAGGACCGCCTTTGCGAAGGCAATTGCGTGATCGAATTTTCGGGTCACGGGGCGGTGACGATCGGCAGCGTCGAGAAATATATCACCGACACCGCCTGGGCCGAGGGATGGGTCGAACCCGTCCATGTCGGCCCCGCAACGGGCCAGTCGGTCGCCGTCGTCGGCGCGGGGCCCGCGGGCCTGACCGCCGCCGAATATCTGCGCGCGGAGGGGCATGAGGTGCATGTCTACGATCGGCACGACCGCGCCGGCGGCCTGCTGACCTATGGCATCCCCGGCTTCAAGCTGGAAAAGGATGTGGTGATGCGCCGCGTCGACCGGCTCGCGGAAAGCGGCATCCATTTCCATCAGGGCTTCGAGGTCGGGCGTGATGCGACGCTGGATGAGCTGCGCCGGCGCCACGATGCGGTGCTGATCGCCACCGGCGTCTACAAGGCGCGCGAGATCAACGTCCCTGGCAATGGCGCCGAGGGGGTGATCGCGGCGCTCGATTATCTGGTCGCGTCGAACCGCAAAGGGTTTGGCGATGCGGTCCCGGCCTTCGACGACGGCAGCCTGAATGCCGAAGGCAAGCATGTCGTCGTCATCGGCGGCGGCGATACCGCGATGGACTGCGTCCGCACCGCGATCCGCCAACGCGCCAAATCGGTGAAATGCCTCTATCGCCGCGACCGCGAGAATATGCCGGGATCGCAGCGCGAAGTCGCCAATGCCGAAGAGGAAGGCGTCGAGTTCGTCTGGCTGTCCGCCCCCGAAAGCTTTGCCGCCGACAAGCATGTGAAGGAGGTCGCGGTTGCCGGGATGCGCCTTGGCGCGCCTGACGCAAGCGGCCGGCGCAGCCCCGAACCCGATCCGGGCCGTACCTTCGACCTGCCCGCCGACATGGTGATCAAGGCGCTGGGCTTCGATCCGGAGGAATTGCCGCACCTGTTCGGTTCGCCCGATCTGTCGGTCACGCGCTGGGGCACGCTGCGCGTCGATCATCAGACGATGATGACCAGCCTTCCCGGCGTTTTTGCCGCCGGCGACATTGTCCGCGGCGCCAGCCTGGTCGTCTGGGGCATCCGCGACGGCCGCGATGTCAGCGAACAGATGTCGAAATGGTTGAAGGCGAAAGCGAAAAGCGAAAAGAAGGCAGCCTGACCAACAGGGGAAGGGATTTCAAAATGTCGACGTTCAAAAATCTGCTGCTCGCTGGCGCCGTGGCGCTGACGCCTGCCCACGCCTATGCGGCGCCCAAGGAAGCGCCGATTGCCGAGGCAGTCACCGTTGCAATGCCCGCCGAGAGTGAAAGCGAGCCCGACAGCGAGCAGTCGCTCGCTAATGCCAAGGCGAAGATGCAGAAGGAAATCGATCAGGCGATCGCGCTCATTGAAAAAATCTTCGAGGTGGACAAGCTGCCGCCGGTCGATCCGGCGCAGCTCGCGCTCGCGCAGCAGACGACGAACGCGCTGATCCCGGCGGGAAGCATCGAGAAGATGCTCGACAATATGTACGGCAAGCTGTTTCGCGCCTTCATGGATCAGACGAGCAGCATGTCCGACCTGATGCTCTCGATCAAGACGGGCGTCGATAGCGAGAAGATTGCCGCGCTTGATGCGACGAGCAAGACCGCGATCGCCGATATGTTCGACCCGCACCGCAAGGAACGCGAGGATCAGATCAACAAGGTGATCAAGCCGCTGATCAGCGAGGCGCTCGGCGATCTCGAGCCGCCGATGCGCGACGGCCTCGCCCGCGCTTACGCGCGCAAGTTCAGCGCGCAGCAGCTCGGCGACCTCAACGCCTTTCTCGCAACCCCGACGGGCCAGGCCTATGGCGCCGAATGGATGTCGCTGCAGGCCGATCCCGAAGTGATGATCGCGATGGTCAAGGCCGTGCCGCCGCTGATCAACAAGTTCATCGACCGCGGCCCCGAGCTTGAAGGCCAGCTCAAAGATCTGCCCAAGGAAAAGGCGATGAGCGACCTCACCGACGCCGAGCTGGCGAAGCTTGCCAAGCTGATGAAAGTCGACGTCAAGACGCTCAAGGAGAACCGCGACATGTGGAACGACGACATGACCACGGACGCTACCGCGGTCGATGCCGTCGATGCAGCGGGCGATGCCGCAGACGCGGCCGCTGACGCCGCGGATGCAGCCGCGGCGACGGCCGACGCGGCCGGCGACTATGACGAGGCTTACGATCGCAGCAACTGGTCGGCCGCCGATCTGCAGAAGGTAGAAGATTTGGAGGCCGAGGCCGACAAGGCATCCTCGGCCGCCTATGACGCCGAACAGGAAGCCGTCGCCAACGCGCGCAAGCGGCTCAAGCCTTCGACCTGACCCACGCCCATTCCGGCAGGAACCAAGACATGACCCATTACCCCACCCCCGATCACCAGCGGCTTGCCGAAGACGGCATGTATCGCCCCGACCTCGAGTCCGATGCCTGCGGCGTCGGCATGGTCGCGGCGACCGACGGCAAGGCCTCGCGCCGCGTCGTCGAGGCGGCGATCGAGGCGCTGCGCGCCGTCTGGCACCGCGGCGCCGTCGATGCCGACGGCAAGACGGGCGATGGTGCGGGTATCCATGTCGACCTGCCGGAGCGCTTTTTCGACGATGCGATCGCGGCATCGGGGCACAAGGTGCTGCCGAACCGCCTCGCCGTCGGCATGATCTTCCTGCCGCGCACCGACTTGGGCGCGCAGGAAGCATGCCGCACGATCGTCGAATCCGAAATCATCGACGCGGGCTACACCATCTATGGCTGGCGCCAGGTTCCGGTCGACGTGTCGGTGATCGGCGACAAGGCGCAGCGCACGCGCCCCGAAATCGAACAGATCATGATTGCCGGCCCCCTGCCCGAGGAGCAGTCTATCGACGAATTCGAAAAGCAGCTCTATCTCGTCCGCCGCCGCATCGAAAAGAAGGTGATTGCGGCGCAGATCGCCGATTTCTACATCTGCAGCCTGTCTGCGCGATCGATCATCTACAAGGGACTGTTCCTCGCCGAGAGCCTGGCGGATTTCTATCCCGACCTTGCGAACAAGCTGTTCGAGAGCCGGGTTGCGATTTTCCACCAGCGCTATTCGACCAACACCTTCCCGCAATGGTGGCTCGCCCAGCCGTTCCGCACCCTCGCTCATAATGGCGAGATCAACACGATCCGCGGCAACAAGAACTGGATGAAAAGCCACGAGATCAAGATGGCGAGCCTCGCCTTCGGCGAACATTCGGAAGACATCAAGCCGGTGATCCCGGCTGGCGCCAGCGATACGGCAGCGCTCGACGCAGTGTTCGAGACGCTATGCCGCGCGGGCCGCGATGCGCCGACCGCAAAGCTGATTCTGGTCCCCGAAGCCTGGGCCACCGATGAAGAAATGCCCGCCGCGCACAAGGCGATGTACAACTTTCTCGCAAGCGTGATGGAGCCGTGGGACGGCCCAGCCGCGCTCGCGATGACCGACGGCCGCTGGGCAGTCGCGGGGATGGACCGCAACGCACTTCGTCCGCTGCGCTACACGCTGACGGCCGACAATCTGCTCGTCGTTGGCTCTGAAAGCGGCATGGTGCTGCTGCCCGAGGCGAGCATCCGCAAGAAGGGTCGCCTCGGCCCCGGCCAGATGATCGCCGTCGACCTCGACGAAGGCACTCTCTACGAAGACCGCGCGATCAAGGACAAGATCGCGGGAACGCACGATTATGCGGCGCGCGTGAAGGGTTTCCGCACGATGGCCGACCTGCCCAAGGGCGGCAAGTCGAGCCTGCCGGGCTTTGACCGCGCCGAACTGCTGCGCCGCCAGGTCGCCGCCGGCTTCACGATGGAAGATATGGAACTCATCCTTTCGCCGATGGTCGAGGATGCGAAGGAAGCGATCGGCTCGATGGGCGACGACACGCCGCTCGCGGTCATTTCCGACAAGCCGCGCCATGTCGCGCAATTCTTCCGCCAGAACTTCAGCCAGGTCACCAACCCGCCCATCGACAGCCTGCGCGAACGGCATGTGATGAGCCTGAAGACGCGCTTTTCGAACCTTGCCAATATTCTCGACGAAAAAGGCCAGAGCCCGCACGTGCTCGTCATCGATTCGCCGGTGCTCGTCGGCGACGACTGGGACCGGCTGCGCGCCTATTTCGGCGATGCAGTGGCCGAGATCGATTGCACTTTCCCAACCGGCGGCGACGCCTCGACGCTGCGCGACGCGATCGCGCGCATCCGGCGCGAGGCAGAGGACGCCGTGCGCGCGGGGCGGAGCGAGCTGTTCCTTTCCGACCAGACTATCGGCGAAGATCGCGTCGGGGTCGCAATGGTGCTCGCCGCTGCGGCGGTCCACACGCACCTCGTGCGCAAGGGGTTGCGCAGCTACGCCTCGATCAACGTCCGCTCGGCCGAGATACTCGACACGCACGGCTTTGCGGTGCTCATCGGCGTCGGCGCGACCACGGTCCACGCCTATCTCGCCGAAGCGGCGATCGCCGACCGTCTGTCGCGCGGCCTGTTCGGCGACCTAGCGCTCGCCGACGCGCTGCAGCGCTTCCGCAAGGCAATCGACGACGGCCTCTTGAAGATCATGGCCAAGATGGGGATCGCGGTGATCTCCTCCTATCGCGGCGGCTATAATTTCGAGGCGGTCGGCCTTAGCCGCGCGCTCGTAAACGATCTCTTCCCCGGCATGCCGGCCAAGATTTCGGGCGAAGGCTATCAGTCGCTCTTCATCAACGCGACCGAGAAGCATGAGGCGGCATTCGACGCGCGCGTCACGACGCTCCCCATCGGCGGCTTCTATCGCCAGCGCGCGGGCGGCGAAGCGCACGCCTATTCGGCGCAGCTCATGCACTTGCTGCAGACCGCCGTCGCGACCGACAGCTATTCGACCTATCTGCAATTCGCGCGCGGGGTCGCCGACCTGCCGCCCATCTATCTGCGCGACCTGATGGAATTCAACTTCCCAGCGCACGGCATAGCGCTCGACAGCGTCGAGGCGATCACCGAAATCCGCAAGCGCTTCGTCACCCCGGGCATGTCGTTGGGCGCACTATCCCCCGAAGCGCATGAAACGCTGGCGATTGCGATGAACCGCATCGGCGCGAAGGCGGTGTCGGGCGAAGGCGGCGAAGCAAGCGAACGCTACAAGCCTTATGCCAATGGCGACAATGCCAACAGCAACATCAAGCAGATCGCGTCGGGCCGCTTCGGCGTCACGGCCGAATATCTCGGCGCCTGCGACGAGATCGAAATCAAGGTCGCACAGGGTGCCAAGCCGGGCGAAGGCGGCCAGCTTCCGGGCTTCAAGGTCACCGAATTCATCGCGCGCCTGCGCCATTCGACGCCGGGCGTGATGCTGATCTCGCCGCCGCCGCACCACGACATCTATTCGATCGAGGATCTTGCACAGCTCATCTACGATTTGAAGCAGATCAATCCGAAGGCGCGCGTCTGCGTGAAGCTCGTCAGCTCGGCGGGCATCGGCACCGTCGCGGCGGGCGTTGCCAAGGCGCACGCCGACGTGATCCTTGTCTCGGGCAATACCGGCGGCACGGGCGCTTCGCCCCAGACGAGCATCAAATATGCCGGCACCCCGTGGGAAATGGGCCTCAGCGAAGTCAACCAGGTACTGACGCTCAACGGCCTTCGGCACCGCATCCGCCTGCGCACCGACGGCGGGCTCAAGACCGGGCGCGACATCGTCATCGCCGCCATCCTGGGCGCCGAGGAATATGGCATCGGGACGCTGAGCCTTGTCGCCATGGGTTGCATCATGGTGCGCCAGTGCCATTCGAACACCTGCCCCGTCGGGGTCTGCACGCAGGACGAGAAGCTGCGGCAGAAGTTTACGGGGTCGCCCGAAAAGGTCATCAACCTGATGACCTTCATCGCCGAGGAAGTGCGCGAAATCCTCGCCAAGCTCGGCTGCCGCAGCCTCGACGAGGTGATCGGCCGCACCGAGCTTCTCCGCCAGGTCAGCCGCGGTGCCGAGCATCTCGACGACCTCGACCTCAATCCGATCCTCGCCAAGGTTGATGCGCCCGACGAGCAGCGCCGCTCGCAGGGACCGAATTTCCGCAACCCGGTGCCCGACAGCCTCGACGCGCAGATCTTGAACGATGCGAAACCTTTGTTTGATCGCGGCGAGCGGATGCAGCTCACTTATAACGTCCGCAACACCCACCGTGCCGTCGGCACGCGCCTCTCGGCCGAAGTTACGGCGCGTTTCGGGATGACCGGGCTTGCCGACGACCATGTGCAGGTGCGTCTGCGCGGAACCGCCGGGCAGTCGCTCGGCGCCTTCCTCTGCCAGGGCATCACGCTCGAAGTGTTCGGCGATGCGAACGACTATGTCGGCAAGGGCCTGTCGGGTGGGCGCATCATCGTGCGGCCGACCGTGTCGAGCCCGCTGGTCAGCCAGCATAACAGCATCGTCGGCAACACCGTCCTCTACGGCGCGACCGCAGGCACCTTGCTCGCGGCGGGCCAGGCGGGCGAACGCTTTGCGGTCCGCAACTCGGGCGCGAAAGTCGTGATCGAAGGCTGCGGTGCCAATGGCTGCGAATATATGACCGGCGGCACGGCGGTGATCCTGGGTGCGGTAGGGTCGAATTTCGGCGCCGGCATGACCGGCGGCATGGCCTTCGTCCTCGACGTCGATGAAAGCTTCGAAAGCCGCGCCAATCCCGAATCGATCGTCTGGCAACGGCTCGACAGCGCACATTGGGAAGGCGCCTTGCGCGCACTTGTCGAGGAGCATGCGGCGGCAACCGGCAGCAAATGGTCGGCCGAGGTGCTTGCCGACTGGGATCGCTGGCGCACGCGTTTCTGGCAGGTGTGTCCCAAGGAAATGATCGGGCGTCTCGCGCATCCGCTCAGCGACCGGCCTGCACAGGCGGTCGCCGCCGAATAGCCGGTGTCCCCGGCCCTCGCCGGGGACGTCTGCCGCATCAAGGCCCCAGTCTGCCGCAAGACGATAGGTTATTCAGCCGCGCGAAAGCGTCGGGCCGCTATGTGCGGCGCTGATGTTTCGCGCTTCCGAAAGGATGATTCCATGCGACCGATCCGCGCCGCCCTTCCGCTTCTCGCACTCCTCGCCCCCGTGCCGGCGTCGGCGGCGGATGCGCGCGACGCTGCCGCCGTGCTGAACGATCCGGCGACGCAGGACCGGATGGCCGACACGATCACGGCGCTGGTCGGTGCAATGATGCAGATGCCCGTCGGTCCGCTCGCCGAAGCCGTCGCGCGCGTCGATCCGTCGTCCGATGCCGCCCGCATACCCGCCGACGCAACCATCGGTGACATCGCGGGGCGCGACCCCGGCTATGCCGAGCGTATGGGCGGCGACGTTCGCGCAAGCGCGCGCATGGCCGGCCATGCCGCTTCTGCCGTCGCCGCTTATGCTCCGGTTATCAAGGATATGGCGCATGATCTTCTGGCGCAATGGGAAGCTGAACGCACCACTGCGCGGCAATAGCGCACCGCTTGCGTGCTGACCCGAACCGACCCGGTTGATAAGTCCGCCATAGCCATTGGACGCGCCGCCTCGCTGACGCTATGCGGATGATCATGTGGCAACTCTATCAATTCCCTCTCTGTCCCTTCTCGCGCAAGGTCCGGCTGCTGCTCGGCGAAAAGGGCGTTGGTTATGAATTGGTGCGCGAATCACCGTGGGAACGCCGTGACGAATTCGTCGACCTGAACCCCGCCGGGCGTACCCCGGTGATGGTGGACGAGGGGCGCGGACAAGTGCTCATCGACAGCAACGCCATCGCCGAATATTTCGAGGAGACGGTCGAGGGCAAGGCAATGATCAACGGCACCGCCGCCAATCGCGCCGAGATCCGCCGCCTGGTCGCCTGGTTCGACCAGGAATTCTATTTCGAAGTCACCGGCCCGCTGCTTTTCGAACGGATGCAGAAGCGCATCGTCCACCGCCAGCCACCCGACGGCGGCGCGCTGCGCGAAGCGATGAAGGCGGCGAACCAGCACCTCGACTATATCGACTATCTCATCGACCATCGCACCTGGCTTGCCGGTGCGACGATGAGCCTCGCCGATCTCGCCGCCGCGGCGCACATCTCGGTCGCCGACTATCTGGGCGGCATCGACTGGACCGGGCACGATCAGACTAAGGGCTGGTATTCAGGCCTCAAGTCGCGCCCGAGTTTCCGGCCGCTGCTGGCCGAACGGATGGAAATCGTGACGCCGCCCAAATATTATGAAGACGTCGATTTCTAGTAAGTTCGCCGCCGGGCAAATGAACGACCGTTCGAAGCTTTCGGCATTGACCCCCTCATAAAATATGACCCGCCTCCCGAGCCCATGTCCCCGGAAGGCGGGTCGCGACCCGTCGCCATGAGGGTTGGCGGCCGGTCCCGAGGCATGTTCGGGACCGGCGCCTGCCCGGTTACGCGAGGTCGAAACGATCGGCGTTCATGATCTTCGTCCAGGCTTTGACAAAGTCCTTGACGAACTTTTCCTCGTGGCCCGTCTCGGCGTAGACTTCGGCGACAGCGCGCAGTTCCGAATTGGAACCGAAGACCAGGTCGGCGCGGGTTGCGCGCCAGGTTTCGCCCCCGCTCTTGCGATCGGTTGCCACATATTCCTGGTCATCCGATCCGTCGACGGCCTTCCACACATTGGTCATGTCGAGCAGGTTGACGAAATAGTCGTTCGTCAACTGGCCCGAACGCTTGGTGAAATGGCCATGCCCGCGATCGCCATGATTGGCACCGAGCACGCGCAGGCCGCCAATCAGCACCGTCATTTCGGGCACCGACAGGCCGAGCAGCGACGCGCGGTCGAGCATCATTTCCTCGGTCTTCACCGCCAGCTTCTTCTTGCCGAGATAGTTGCGGAATGCATCGGCTTCGGGTTCCATCACCGCGAAGCTGTCGGCATCGGTCTGTTCGGCCGTGGCGTCGCCGCGGCCGCCGGTGAAGGGCACCGCGACGTTGAAGCCCGCGTCCTTGATCGCCTTTTCAAGACCCACAACGCCGCCGAGCACGATGGCGTCGGCCATCGACATGGACCCGCGCAGCCCGTCGAGCGTATCGAGCACCTTGGCCAGCATCGCCGGTTCGTTGACTTCCCAGTCCTTTTGCGGCGCGAGGCGAACCCGCGCACCATTGGCACCCCCGCGAAAGTCCGACTTGCGGAAGGTGCTGGCGGAGGCCCACGCCGTCTTGATGAGTTGGCTGACGGTGAGGCCGCTCGCGGCGATCTTGTCCTTCACTGCCTTGACCTCGGCATCCGAAGGCATGTTCCCTGCGGGGATAGGGTCCTGCCAGATCAGGTCTTCGGCGGGCACTTCGGGGCCGAGGTAGCGGGTTTTCGGACCCATGTCGCGGTGCGTCAGCTTGAACCAAGCGCGCGCGAAGGCGTCCTTGAACGCTTCATGGTCACTGCGAAACCTCTCGCTGATCTTGCGGTATTCAGGATCGCGCTTCAGCGCCATGTCGGCGGTCGTCATCATCGTGGGCACCTTGATGTTCGGATCCCACGCCGCCGGCGCCATATCCTCTTCCTTCTGACCGATCGGCTGCCACTGGTTCGCGCCCGCGGGAGATTTCACCAGCTCGTAATCATAGTCGAACAGCAGCCGGAAATAATTTTCGGTCCATTTGTCGGGAGTGTTGGTCCAGGCGCCCTCGATGCCGCTCGTGACGGCATGTTCGCCGATGCCGCCATGCTCCTCGCCGCTGACCCAGCCGAAGCCCTGCGCAGCGAGATCGCCGCCCGCGGGTGCGGCCCCCAGCTTCGAAGCGTCGCCATTGCCATGCGCCTTGCCGAATGTATGCCCGCCCGCGGTCAGCGCGACGGTTTCCTCGTCGTTCATCGCCATGCGCGCGAAGGTCTCCTTCATGTCGCGCGCCATGCCTTCGTCATCGTGCGGATTGCCCTGCGGTCCTTCGGGGTTGACGTAGATCAGCCCCATCTGGATCGCCGCGAGAGGTCCCTCGATCACTTCGAAGCCGTGCTTGGGATCGATGCGCGTCTGCACGCCTTCGTTCACCCACTTGTCTTCGCTGCCCCAATAGATGTCGCGTTCGGGTTCATAGACATCGACGCGGCCGCCGCCGAAACCGAAGACCGGACCGCCCATGCTTTCGATCGCCACATTGCCGGTGAGGATGAACAGATCGGCCCAGCTGATCTTGTTGCCATATTTTTGCTTGATCGGCCAAAGCAGGCGCCGCGCCTTGTCGAGATTGCCGTTGTCGGGCCAGCTGTCGAGCGGCGCGAAACGCTGTTGCCCGCTATTGGCGCCGCCGCGGCCATCGGCGGTGCGGTAGGTACCCGCGGCGTGCCACGCCATGCGGATGAAGAAGGGCCCATAATGACCATAGTCGGCGGGCCACCACGGTTGGCTGTCGGTCATTAGCGCGGTCAGATCATCCTTCAGCGCCTGATAGTCGAGCGATTTGAACGCTTCGGCATAGTCGAAATCTTCGCCCATCGGATTGGAAGGCCCGTTGGGGGTGAGGATGTCGGTCGCCAGCATGTCCGGCCACCAATCCTTGTTCGTTCGGCCGAGCAGCGCGCGCATGCCGCCCTTGTGGACGGGACAGCCGCCTGCGGCGTCGATGGGGGTCTGGTCGTTCATGCAATCTCTCCTCTTTTGGATTATTGGATTGTGACGCGGCGCGGTGACGGACGCGTGACGGGCAAAGTCGGGCCGACCGGCATTGCGCCGAGTCGGTGGCGCTATCCTCTCCTTCTGACAGGCCGAGGATAGGCTGCGCGGCCCAATCGACATAACCGAATAAGCTGTATTCAGTGATCGACCCTTCCGATCATTAACACGCGAAGGACGATCGGGATCAGTCACTCGTCGCCCCGCCGCCACGACCGGACGCGGATGCGACGAACCGAGGAACATCGCGCGTTCGCCGCGGGTTTTTCATGGGTCCGGCCGCGATACTTGCAGCCGGACTGCAAGGAGAAGGAAAGTGGCTAATACCCCCAACCAGAACCAGCAGAAGCCGCAGGCGGATCGCGAAGAAGAACAGCGCCGTCAGCAGCAACAGCAGGACGGCCAGAACCGCCAGCCGGGCGAACAGCGCCGCGAAGAAGAGCGCAATCCCGGCCAGCAGCGCTAGCGCTGCCGGCCTGTGAAAGGGGCCGCCCATCGGGCGGCCCCTTTTCCGTCGGCCTTGCGCTGCCGCCCCGGTCAGAAGCCGAATTTGATCGTCCCGCCCCACGTCCGGGGATCGCCTGGAAGCCCGGTGATCAGGCCGGTATTGCCCGGACCGACAAAAAGCTGATCGATATAATCGCGATCGAACGCGTTGCGGACCCAGGCAAAGACATCGAGGCGGCGTTCTGCCCGGAAGCCGACGCGGATATTCGACAGCGAATAGCCGTCGACCCAGGTGTAGATCGACGGGCTCGCGTTCGACGAAAAGTTCGAACGATAGCTGCCGTCATAGCCCAGATAGACCTGTCCCTCCTGACCGAACAGCGATGCCGGCACATTGGCTTCGGCGCCGAAAGACAGCGCCCATTTCGACACGCCCGGCAGCCGCGCGCCCGATATGTCGCAGTTCGCGGGGCTGTTCGCACCGCCCGACGATTCGGGCGGGCATGGCGCATCGACGAAGCGCCGGTATTTGGCGTCGGTGTAGGCGCCGTTAACATAGGCATTGAAGCGTTCGCTCGGGCGGATCGCGACGTCGGCCTCAATCCCCTGTGTGCGGACCTTGTCGGCATTGGCGAGATAGCCGCGCAACACCCCGAACTGTCCGTTGTTCACATTCGCCTGATAATCACCGATGTCGGTGCGGAAGACTGCCAGGTTGACCGTCCCCTTCCCGTTCCAATATTCGGTCTTCAACCCCGCCTCGTAATGATCGACCGCTTCGGGCTTGATCGTCGCGGCGCCGAGCAGCGGGTTGCCGGCTGCATCGGTCGGCACGCCATTCTGATTGATACCGCCCGATTTGAACGTCCTGGCATAGGTTGCATAGACCAGCACACCGCGCGCCGCCTTGTAAGTCGCGGTCAGGTCGTAACTGAAGTTCCAGTCGCTGAAGCTCGGCGCATATTCCTGCGGCGCAAACACACCCAGCCGCGCGACCGACACCGGGTCGTTCAGCGCCCGCGTCACCGGTGACCCGTCGCCCGCGAACACCAGCCGCTGATAATAGCCCTCCTTCTTGTCATAGTTGATCCGCGCGCCGGGCTGGACCGTCAGCCGATCGGTGATCTTCCAGCTCAGCTGCCCGAACAGCGCGAGGCTGGTGTTCTTGAGATATTGCATGTTGCGCGCCGTCAGCCCGTCGAGCACGGTCGGATCATTGGCGAGCGCGCTCGCCGGATTGAGCGTCCAGCGGCTCGAGGCCGCGCCATGCGCCTCGGTCCCTTGCGTGTCGATGCGCTGGTGGAACGCGAAGCCGCCAAGCACGAAATCGAAGCGGTCGCCCGAAACATTGTAGCGCAATTCCTGCGTATATTGATTCTGCTGCGACGGGTTCTGCGACTTGGTGACGATCGGCAAGCCGGTGAAGTCGCGGTCGTTCTCGGGCTGCCAGTCCCAATAGCGCCACGCGGTGATCGAGGTGAGCGTGCCGGGACCGACATCCCATTTGGCGCGCAGCGCCACGCCGCCGATCTCGTTCCCGGCATTGAGATTGGCATCGAGGTCGGTCAGCCGGTCAAAGGGATTGGTGCTCGGCACCGTATAGCCCTGCGCCGCCGCGAGCCCGGCATATTGGCGGGCGAGCGGCCGCTGCGTCGCGCCGGTGCGCACGAACACCGAACCGCAGCATACAGCGTCCTGCTTGTTCCAGTCGCCGACGAGCGTGACGTTGAGCGTGTCGGTGGGTTTCCACAGCAATTGCCCGCGCAGGCCGATATTGTCCTGGCTCTGTATCCAGCGGTCGGTCGTGACATTGTAGATGGTGCCGCGGCGGCTCGTCGCCGACACCGCGATGCGCGCCGCCAGCCGGTCGGACAGCGGCCCCGAAATCGCCGCCTTCGCCTGCTTGAAATTGAGGTCGCCGATGCTGAGTTCGGCCTTGCCCTCGAAATCGAAGGTCGGCTGGTTCGTTGTGATATTGATCGCCCCGGCGGTCGTGTTCTTGCCATAGAGCGTGCCCTGGGGACCGCGCAGCACTTCGATCTGCGCGACATCGAGGAAGTCAAAGGTCGCGGAGGCGACGCGCGAATAATAGACGTCGTCGACATAGATGCCGACGCCCTGTTCGATACCGTCGTTGGTCAGGCCGAACGGCGCACCGATCCCGCGGATATTGACCGCCGAGTTGCGCGGATTGCTCGTGTAGAATTGCAGCGTCGGCGCGAGTTGCTGGAGGCGGCCGACGTTGAAACTGCCGGTGCTGTCGATCTGGTCGCCGCCGACGACCGAAATGGCGATCGGGACGTCCTGTGCGGTTTCGCTTCGGCGTCGGGCGGTGACGACGATTTCATTGCCATAGGCGGCCTGCAGGCCTTCGCCCGCGACGGTGTCTGCTGCTGCGGTTTCGTCAGCGGCATTTTCGGCTGCAAAGGCGGGACCGTCGCCAAGAAGCAGCAGAAGGGTAAGCGGGATGGCGGCCGGAGCGACCCGGCGGCGAGACGATGACTTTGGGATCATGACAATTTCCTGTTGCAAGAAATTGCCACATCCGGTGGTCCGGTCTGCGGCAGGTGGCGGGGATTATCCCCGTCGGGAGCTTGAGTATCAGTTGGGGTAGCGGTGCCGTTCGGTCACATCGACCTGCACCAGCCGCCCTTCATGGACGGTCAGTTGGATGGCGCCGAAGCGGAGCTTTTCAAGCGCATCGAGCACGGCTTGAACCGCGCGCGAGGGCGGCTCGCGCTCGCCGGGCGATGGGTCTTGGGACGACGTCATGACATTTCCTTTCCCCTTTGGTGGATTCGGCACCAAGACTATCCCAATTGTTTTAGTTGACAATGATTGTTTTGCTTTGGGCGCCGAAAGGAGAGTTTCCCGCGCCCAGCCGAACGGCGAAATCCGTGCCGCCTTCGGGGCTGTGCGCGGCAATGGATTGCGCGCGCGCGCGGCTGCTGGCAAAGGCGCAGCAATGAGCAAATTGAACGAACTCATGGCGCGCGGTACTGCTCTGCTGGGCAGCGACTACGCCATTCTCTGCGGCGCGATGAGCTGGGTCTCCGAGCGCCACCTGGTCAGCGCGATCAGCAATGCCGGCGGCTTTGGCGTGATCGCCTGCGGTGCGATGACGCCCGAGCTGCTGGATGCCGAGATCGCGGCGACAAAGGCGCTGGCGACCCGCAATTTCGGCGTCAACCTGATTACCATGCACCCGCAGCTTTTCGAGCTGATCGAGGTGTGCGCCAAACATGGCGTCGGCCATGTCGTGCTGGCGGGCGGACTGCCTCCGAAAGGCAGCCTCGAGGCGATCAAGGCGTCGGGCGCCAAGGTGATATGCTTCGCGCCGACGCTGGCGCTCGCAAAGAAGCTGGTCCGCTCGGGCGTCGATGCGCTGGTAATTGAAGGGATGGAAGCGGGAGGTCATATTGGCCCCGTGTCGACGAGCGTACTCGCGCAGGAAATCCTGCCCGCGCTCGCTTCCGAGGTGCCGATCTTCGTCGCCGGCGGCATCGGCCGCGGTGAGGCGATCGCCGGCTATCTGGAAATGGGCGCGGCGGGCGTCCAGCTCGGCACGCGCTTCGTCTGCGCCACCGAAAGCATCGCGCATCCCAATTTCAAAAAGGCGTTCATTCGCGCCTCCGCGCGCGACGCCATCGCCAGCGTCCAGATCGATCCGCGCCTGCCCGTCATCCCGGTCCGTGCGCTAAAGAATGCGGGCACCGAAGCCTTTACCGCCAAGCAGCGCGAGGTTGCCAATCTGCTCGACGGGGGCACCGTCGACATGGCGGCGGCGCAGCTCGAAATCGAACATTATTGGGCCGGCGCGCTGCGCCGCGCGGTGATCGACGGCGACGTCGAAAACGGCTCGTTAATGGCAGGGCAATCTGTCGGTATGGTAACGCAGGAAGAGAGCGTTGCCGAGATCATCGCATCTTTGGTGCAACAGGCCGAAACGGCCTTGCACGCACGGGGTTGACGCCGCATGAAGCATGCGGCTGGGGAGAAGGTCATGAATTTGTCGCGTAAAATCATCGTTGCCGGCCTGCTGGCAAGCGTCGCCGCCTGTGCGCCGAAACCCCCGCCCCCGCCGCCGCCGCCGCCGCCGCCGCCGCCGGTGGCCGTGGTCATCCCGCCGCGCCCCCTGCCCCCCGGCAACGCCTCTCTTACGCAAATCCTCCCCGCGCGCGGCCTTGACGGCCGGTTCATGACCGCGAACAGCGGCATCAGCGGCGACCGCGCCTTCTGGCAGCTCAAGATTGCGCTCAACGTCGCGGCGATCGGTTGCCGCGGCGCCGAAGAAGCGACACTGGTGTCGGCGTACAACAATATCATCAAGGCGCATGCCAAGCAGATCCGGTCTACCGAAAAGACGGTCATCGCCGATCTGGGCAAGGAAACGCGCACCAACGGCATCGCCGCGCGCGACAAGCTGTCGACGCAGCTTTTCAACTATTTCGCGCAGCCCCCGGCGCAGCGCGCCTTCTGCGCTCGCGCCAACGAGGTCGCCCAGCTCGTCTCATCGACCCCGTCGGCACAGGTCATCCCGCAGGCTCCGGCCCAGCTTGCGCAGCTCGACCAGCCCTTCGTCGATTTCTATGAAGCCTATGCCAAATATCAGGCCGATGTCGCCGCGTGGGACGCGAAATATGCCCCGCCCCCGCCGGTGATGACCGCACCCACCACGACGGCGGTTTCGGGACCGTCCGGGGCGCCCGTCGGCGGCAACTGAAACCGCCAGAATAGCGGGATAAAAGTCGCGCCGGGCAATGGCGTTGGCGCCGTGCATCTGTTAGCAGGATTGCACGATGACCAACGCCCCGCCCCCGCCGACATCCGCCGCCCAGTCGGCCCGCACGATCCTGACGCGGCTGCACGAGGTGATGGCAGCGCGCACCAACGCGCAGTCGAAGCTCAACCAGGTTGTCGGCATCATCGGCGAATGTCTCGATAGCGAGGTCTGTTCCATCTATCTGCTGCGCGAAGGCGCGCTCGAACTTTATGCCACGCGCGGGTTGAAGCAGGAGGCGGTGCACGTCACGCGGCTGGGCCTCGGCGAAGGCCTGGTCGGCACGATTGCCGAGCAGATCGAAACGCTGAACCTCGACGAAGCGGCGGCGCATCCCGACTTTTCCTACCGTCCTGAAACGGGCGAGGAGCTGTTCCACAGCTTTGCCGGCGTGCCGATCATCCGGCGCGAGCGCGCGGTCGGCGTCCTGTGCGTCCAGCATGCCGAACCGCGCCGATATGAAGAGATCGAGATCGAAACGCTGCAGACGGTCGCGATGGTGCTGTCCGAACTGATCGCCAACGCCGACCTGGTCGATACCGCAGCGCGGATCGATGCGGGCGAAACCGACCAGTCGATGCAGCGCCTGTCGGGTCAGAAACTGGTCGACGGCATGGGCGCCGGGATCGCGGTTTTCCATCAGCCGCGCGTGCATATCGAACATACGGTCGCCGACGATATCGAGGCCGAACGCCACCGCGTCTACGCCGCGTTCGACAAGATGCGCGAACAGATCGACCGCATGGCGAGCCAGGCCGAATTCGGCGTCGGCGGCGAGCATGAGGAGGTGCTCGAAACCTACAAGATGTTCGCCTATGACGAGGGCTGGTCGCGGCGGATCAACGAAGCGATCGACAGCGGGCTGACCGCCGAAGCGGCCATCGAACGCGTCCAGCAACGCACCCGGATGCGGATGCGCCAGATCGACGACGCGCTGCTGCGCGACCGCATGCACGACCTGGAAGACCTGTCGAACCGGCTGATCCGGATCGTGTCGGGGCAGATGGGGACGGCGGCGCAAGTCGGGCTGCGGCAGGATTCGATCCTCGTCGCCCGCAACCTCGGCCCCGCCGAGCTGCTCGAATATGATCGCCGCCGTCTCAAGGGCGTGATCCTGGAAGAAGGGTCGCTGACCGCGCACGTCATCATCGTCGCGCGTGCGATGGGCGTCCCCGTGCTGGGCCGGGTCCGCGACGTCCGGACCTCGATCCGCGAGGGCGACATGCTGCTCCTCGATGCCGCCGCCGGAACGCTGCACGTGCGCCCGACGCAGGCGGTGCAGGACGCCTTCGATGCCAAGCTCGTTATCTCGCAAAAGCGCCGCGCGAGCCTCGCGTCGCTGCGCGATCTGCCCGCCATTACCAAGGATGGGGTCCCGATCGAGCTGATGATCAACGCCGGGCTGCGCGAGGATGTTGCGGCGCTCGACCTCACCGGCGCACGCGGCATCGGTCTCTTCCGGACCGAATTCCAGTTTCTCGTGTCGGCGACGCTGCCGCAGCGCGAGCGGCAGCAGCGGCTCTACCGCGACGTGCTCGACGCAGCGGGCGACCGTCCTGTCATCTTCCGCACCGTCGACATCGGGGGCGACAAGGCGCTGCCCTATATGAATGTCGACGAAAATGCGCTGGAGGAAAATCCGGCGATGGGGTGGCGCGCGCTGCGCCTCGCGCTCGAACGCGAAGGCCTATTGAAAGTCCAGGCGCGGGCGCTGATGGAAGCGGCCGCGGGACGCACGCTGAACGTGATGTTTCCGATGGTGTCCGAACCCTGGGAATATGAGGCGGCGCGCCAGTTGTTCATCAACCAGCGCGCCTGGCTGAAACAGCACAACAAGAAGCTGCCCTCGGCGATCCGCTATGGCGCGATGCTCGAGGTGCCGGGTCTGATCGAGACGCTCGATCTGATGCTGCCGCACCTCGACTTCCTGTCGATCGGCACCAATGACCTTACCCAGTTCCTCTTCGCCGCCGACCGCGCGCACCCGCGGCTCGCCGAGCGCTATGACTGGCTATCGCCGACGGTGATGCGCTATCTGGCGCGGGTCGTGAAAATGGTGTCGGGATCGAAGGTCACGCTTGGCGTCTGCGGCGAAATGGGCGGCCGCCCGCTCGAAGCGATGGCGCTGCTCGGCATCGGGATCGAACGCTTGTCGATTACGCCGGCCGGGGTCGGTCCGGTAAAGGCGATGATCCGCTCGCTCGACCTTGGCGCGCTGCGCCGCGACGTTCCGGCGATCCTCGCCCACCCGGCCGCCAACCCGCGCGGGCAATATCTCGACTGGGCCCAGAAGCACCACGTCGATCTGGGCGAGTAACCGCGCGGCTTGACCGCCGACGTAATTGCCTTGGAGAAAATGTTTATGGTATGTTCTCTTCCCAGCCAAGGAGAGAGACATGACCGATTCCCCTGCCCGCGCTTCCGGCCAGTGCCATTGCGGTGCGATCCGATATTCGATGCCGACAGCGGTAGAACATCACGCCCTGTGTCATTGCAGCGATTGCCGCCGCCACGCCGGCGCGCCGATGGTCGGCTGGGCGCTGGTCGCACAGGCCGATCTGGAGCTCAGCGGCACGCCGCAGGTCTACGCCTCCTCGGAGCATGGGCGGCGCCATTTCTGCGGCGATTGCGGTACCGGCCTCTTCTATACCAACGACCATATTTTCCCCGGCAAGATCGACGTGCAGTCGGGGACGCTCGACGATCCCGACCTGATCCCCGCAGGCGCGCAGATCCAGGTCGCCGAACGGATCGGCTGGATGGAAAAGCTCGACGAGATGCCCAGCTTCGTGCGCTATCCCGGCCAGGAGTGAGGCCTTATTTCCGGGCGTCGGCCTTGTCGTCGCCGGCGACGACGGCGGCGGTGAGTTTGGCAATATCGAGCCGCTGCGCCGCGTCGTCATAGCCCTGCCGGACGATGACCAGCCGCCGCGACGGAATGACGATCACATATTGGCCGCGATTGCCGAAAGCGCCGAAGGCATCGGATGGCACGCCCGCCGATTTGTCGAGCAGCCAGAAACCGGCACCATAGCCGAATGGCCCGTCCGGCTGCGGGCCGCTCGGCGTCGAAACGAAGCGCCGCCAGTCGGCGGGCAGAATGCGCTCACCGTCCGCCATGCCATCGTTGAGATAGAGGAGGCCGAGCCGGGCAAGATCGCGCGCGGTCGTCCACACCTGGCTCGACAGGATGAAATCGCCGTCCTTGTCATGTTCGACGAAGGTGCGCGTCATGCCCAGCCGGTCGAAAAAGGCCGCAGGATCGAGCGCCTCGCCCTCCTTCGTCAGCGCGGCCTTCAGCGACAGCGTCGCGAGCAGCGTGTCGTTGTTGGCGTAGCGATAGCGGCTGCCCGGCGGGTTGAGCAGCGGCCACTGCGTCGTCCACGCGCGCACCGATGCGCCGCCCATATAGATGGCATCGGTGCGATTGCCGGCGCTGTCGCTCGTCAGACCGCTTGCCATGCGCATGAGCTGTTCGGTGGTGATGAGCGCGCGCGGATCGCCAGCCGATTGCCATTCGGCGATCGCCGCGGGCGCGGCCACGTCGAGCTTGCCGCGCAGCACCGCGTTTCCGATCAGCGTCGCCGCCAGCGACTTTGCGACCGAAAAGGTGCGCTGCGCGGTATGGACGTCGTGCCCGGCTTGATAGTGCTCGACGACGATCCGGCCGTCCTTGACGATCAGCAGCGCGCTGGTCCGCCCGCCGAAACCGGCAATGTTCATCACTGCCGCTTCATAGCGCGTCAGACCGCGCGGGATCGGCGCGCGCGCACCCTGATCGCCGAGCGGCCATGGCCGTGCGTCGAAGTCGGCGCGCTTCTGCGGCGAAACTCCGGGCCCCGACGCGGGATCGGCGCCAATCGGCAGCGTCACGCAGCCGTCCCGCCCGGTCCACTGCGCGACGCGCGGCGGCATGTCGCCGCGATAGCGGACAAGAACGCGGCGTGCCGTCTGGTCGACATCGGCCGTCAACGCGCGGACGTCGGCCTCGATTTCGGGATAGATGCCCGTCAGCTCGTCGCGTTCGATATCGGCCATCGCCTTGCCCGCGCCGTCCCAAAGCGCCGAGCAGGTGAAGGCGGCGCGATAGCCCGCCGCCCAGGCGCGATTGAGATCGGCCCCCGCGTCCGCAGCCTGCGCCGGCATCGCCGTGAGCGCCATGGCGGCGACGAGAAACGCGCGCCCGCGCACGTCAGGGCCGCGGGCCGAACGCCGCGCGCTGGGCCTTTTTGGCGCGATCCCACCAGGCGCGGCGGATGACGTCGGCGACCCGGCCGGGATCGGCGGGAGCGAAGCGAACGAGCAGGCCGGGCCAGCCTTCATAATGCGGGGATTGCCAGAAGATACCGGGGTCGGTTTCAAGCAACAGCTCCTTTTCCTCGATCGGGCACATGACGTGAAAACTGCCGGCCTCGCGGCCCGGCGAAACGAAGGCCTTGCCGTTCACTTTCGGGCAAGGAGTGCCATAGAAGAGCGCCATTTCGACATCGGGCAGTGCGCAGGCAAAGGCGACAACATCGTCCCAGTCATCGAAACGGAAGGCGCTCACTGCTCCTCCCGCGCGGCGCGGCGGCGCTCGTCCCACCAGGCGATGCGCTCGGCGACGCGCTTCTCGAAACCACGATCGACGGGCCGATAGAAGGTCGCGGGCGCCATGGTATCGGGCCAGTAATTGTCGCCCGAAAAGCCGTCGGGGGCATCATGGTCATAGGCATAGCCTGCGCCATAGCCTAGATCCTTCATCAGCTTGGTCGGCGCATTGAGAATGTTCGCGGGGGGCGCAAGCGAGCCGGTTTCGCGCGCCACGGCCCACGCCGCCTTTTGCGCAGCATAGGCGGCGTTCGATTTGGGCGCGGTCGCGAGATAGAGACACGCCTGCACGATCGCGAGCTCGCCCTCGGGCGAGCCGAGAAACTGATAGGCGTCCTTGGCGGCAAGGCATTGGGTCAGCGCCTGCGGATCGGCGAGCCCGATATCCTCGCTCGCAAAGCGGACGAGGCGGCGCAGGACATAAAGTGGTTCCTCCCCCGCGACGAGCATGCGCGCAAGCCAATAGAGCGCCGCTTGCGGGTCCGATCCGCGCAGCGATTTGTGCAGCGCCGAGATCAGATTGTAATGACCGTCACGGTCCTTGTCGTAGACCGGCATGCGGCGGTGCAGGAATTGCGCAAGCTGGGCCGCGTCGAGCGGATCGGCGATCGCGGCCGCGAACAGTGTTTCGACCTGGTTGAGCAGGAAGCGCCCGTCACCGTCCGCGCTGGCGATCAGCGCCGCCCGCGCGTCCGCGGTCACCGGCAGGCTCCGCCCGACATCCGCTTCTGCGCGTTCGACAAGCAGCGCGAGCGCCGCTTCATCGAGCCGATGCAGCACCAGCACCTGCGCACGGCTGAGCAATGCGGCGTTCAGCGCAAAACTTGGGTTCTCGGTTGTCGCGCCGACGAGCACGACCGTCCCGCGCTCGACAAAAGGCAGGAAGCCGTCCTGCTGCGCGCGGTTGAAGCGGTGAATCTCGTCGACGAAAAGCAGCGTGCGCTTGCCCGCAGCCGCCATCTTCTCGGCATCGGCGAACGCCTTTTTAAGGTCGGCGACGCCCGAAAACACCGCCGACAGCGGCGCGAAGCGCATCCCCACAGCTTCGGCCAGCAGCCGCGCGATCGTCGTCTTGCCCGTGCCCGGCGGCCCCCACAGGATGATCGACGACAATTGCCCCGCCGCAACCATGCGCCCGATCGCGCCCTCGGCGCCGGTCAGATGCTCCTGTCCGACGACATCGGCGAGGCTGCGCGGGCGCAACCGTTCGGCGAGCGGAACCGGCCCGGTGGCATCGGCTGCCCCGACCGGCGCATCGTCGCCGAACAGATCCCCGGCCATGCCGCGCTACCTCCGCTGCCGCTGCTTCTGGCGGATCAGCCGCAAATAGGTGTCGGCGACCGACTGATTGATCGCGTCCCATTCATAGGCCATGCTTTCGGCCAGCGCCGCCGCACCATGCGCCGCGCGCAACCCGGCATCGGTGCAATAGCGCTCAAGGTCGTCGGCAAAGCCGGTGATCGACCCCGGATCGACGAGATAGCCCGTCTGGCCATGCTTGACGATGCTGGCGCTGCCCGTCGCGCGCGCTGCGACCACCGGCAGGCCGCACGCCATCGCTTCCAGCGTCACATTGCCGAAGGTTTCGGTGACGGACGGGTTGAACAGCATATCGCACGACGCGATTGCCCGGGCGAGATTGGGACCGCCCTGAAAGCCGACGAATTTCGCCTGCGGGAGCCGCGATTCGAACCAGTCGCCCGCGGGGCCTTCGCCGATCACGACGACCTGATGGCGGACCTTGCGGCGTTCGAGCACGTCGATCGTGTCGGCGAAAACGTCGAGCCCCTTTTCCATGACCAGCCGTCCGAGGAAAGCGATGACGGGCATGTCGTCGGCGATGCCCCATGACTGGCGCCAGCTCGCCTCGCGCCTGTCGGGCCGGAAAATGTCGCGCTCGACGCCGCGCGTCCAGATGCCGATGTCATAGTTCATCCGCTGTTCGCGCAGCACCTGCGCAAAGCTTTCCGACGGCGCGATCAGCGCGTCGCAGCGCCGGTAGAGCCGGCGCAGCCACGCGACCATAATCGGTTCGAGGAAGGACAGGTTGTAATAGCGGAAATAGGTTTCGAAGCGTGTGTGCACCGAGCAGGCGACCGGGATATTGCGCCGCCGAGCCCACGCCGCCACTTGCCGCGAAACGCGGTCGGGGCTGGAGATATGCAGGATATTGGGCGCGAATTTCGCGATATCCTCGCGCACGCGGGCCGAGAAATGAAGCGGAATGCGATATTCGGGGCGGTTCGGGATCGCCATCGACGGCACGCTGACAAGATCGCCGGTCGGCTCGAAATCGGGTTCGGCAACCGTCGGCGAATAGACGCGCACCGATGCGCCCTGGCGTAGCAGATAGCCTACAAGGCGGTTGAGCGCCTTGTTCGCGCCATCGACCGTCATATTGTAATTTCCGCTGAACAGCGCGATGCGAAGGTCCGAAACGTCCATCCGGTTTGCGCTAGTCCTTTGCCCCGTCAAAGGCAATTCGTCAGAAGTCGGCGCCGCGGTCGGCCGAGGCTTCCAGGTCGACAACCACCGGCGGATGCAGGCGCAGACGATGGACGCGCTTTTCATCGGCCTCAGTGATTTCGATGCGCCACCCGCTCGAGTGGTGCAGCACCTCGCCGACCGCCGGGACATGCCCCGCGAGCACCGCAGCGAGGCCGCCGAGCGTGTCGACATCTTCGTCGACTTCGGCAAGGCGCGGGTCGATTACTTCGCCAATATCGTCGAGTTCGGCGCGCGCATCGGCGTCCCAGCAGCCGTCGGCGCCGGGCACGAACAGCGCGGTCGGCTCGTCGTCATGCTCATCCTCGATCTCACCGACGATTTCCTCGACCAGATCTTCGATCGTGACGAGGCCGTCGGTGCCCGAATATTCGTCGATGACGATCGCAAGGTGCGTGCGCTTCGCGCGCATTTCAGCGAGCAGGTCGAGCACGCCCATCGATTGCGGCACATAGAGCGGCTGACGCAACAGGTCGAGCAGCGGCGGCGGCGTGCGCCCTTCGGCCAGTACCGCAAACACGTCCTTGACGTGGATCATCCCGATGACCTCGTCGAGCGTTTCGCGATAGACCGGCAGGCGGCTGTGCCCCGCATCGGCAAAGATCGCGACGATTTCCTCGAAGCTGGCGCTTTCCGAAATCGCGATGATCTCGCCGCGCGGCACCGCCACATCGTCGACCGTCTGTTCGCCGAAATGCAGCAGGTTGCGCAGCATCTTGCGTTCGATGGGCGACAGATCGCCGACGATGCTGCTGCCGCGGCGCTCGGCGCCCTCTTCCTCGGCCTCGTCGATGACCTCTTCGATCTGCTCGCGCAGCGACGGTTCGCTGTTACCGCCGAACAGCAACGTCCGTATTCCGGCCCACAGGCCGGACCTACTGTCCTCTTCCGATCGGGTCGAAGACCCCTGCTCGTCGGGCATGTCTCTCGCTTTTGCCGTTAATCCTGCACCGCATATGGATTGGCGATGCCCAGCGATGCAAGGGCTTTCACTTCCAAAGCCTCCATCGCCTCGGCGCCATGATCGTCGACATGGTCATAACCGACCAGATGCAGCATCCCGTGCACGATCAGATGGGTCGCATGATCGGCGACCGAAACCCCCTTCTCCGCGGCCTCCCGCACGCAGGTTTCGCGCGCCAGCACGATGTCGCCGAGCAATATCTCGCCATCGTCGCTGTTGCTCATCGTTTCGAGAAGATCGGGCTGGACCTGCGGAAAGGACAGGACGTTGGTCGGCTTGTCCTTCCCGCGGAAATCGCGGTTGAGCGCGTGAACTTCATCATCGTTGGTCAGGCGGATCGCCACCTCGACAAGCGGCGCGGCATCGGCCAGCGCGGCGTAAGGCGTCAGCGCGAGCCCGGCCGCGGCCGCCTCACCGGCGCGCACCTGCCAATCGAGATCGTCGGGCCAGGGGCTGGCCTCGTGCGTTTCGACGCTCAGCATGGCCGGATCGCGGCCGCGGGCCGGCTGCGCTTGTCAACGGAGAGAATCGGCGTGATCATTGCCCCTCGCTACTGCCGCACCGCGCCATGCGCCATGCGAAACTGCTTGCCCACCCCTGTTACGGCGGCGGGGCCGGTGCCGGCTGGGGCTGCGCCGACGGGGTTGCCGGTGTCGGGGGCGGCCCTTGCCCCGAGGGTGGCTGACGGTCACCGATCGGGAGGCGCAGATCGACGCGTGTGCCGCCGATTTCGGTGCTGATGACCGCATTGCCGTCCTCGACCCCGATGCTCGTCTTGTCCCCGACCGGGATCGTCCCGACGTCGGGCACGTCAAGCGGCTGGACCGGTCCCGCAGGATCGGCAGCCCGCGGCGGCTTCTTCGGTTCGGCGCCGCGGCCGCTGGCCTGCACCATGAAATCGCGCCAGATTCGCGCCGGCACGCCGCCGCCGGTCACACCTTGCAGCGGCGAATTATCGTCGTTGCCGACCCACACGCCCACAACCAGCCCATCGGTATAGCCGATGAAATAGGCGTCGCGATTGTCCTGGCTCGTCCCCGTCTTGCCAAAGCCGGCGATCGGCAGCCGCGCCGCGCGCCCGGTACCGCGATTGACCACGGCGCCCAGCATATCCTCTATCCCGTCATGCTCGCGCGCCGAAAAATGGCTGGGCCCCCAGACCATATTTTCGAACCAGCCCTTGTCCTCGCTCTTGAAGGCGCGCGGCACGACCGGATAGGCGTTCGCCGCCACCGCAGCATAGGCGGCGGTCAGTTCCATCAACGTCATCGTCGAGGTACCGAGCGCCAGGCTCGGGTCACCCTTGGCCAGCGGTGCGGTGACGCCCAGATCGCGCGCCATCGCAATGACGCGGTCATCGCCCACTTCCTGCAGCAGCCGCACTGCCGCGACATTGCTCGAGGTCGCGAAGGCGTCTTCCAGCGTGATGCTTGGCGAATAGGTGCCGCTGGCGTTTTTCGGCCGATAGGTACCGGTTTCGATCGGCCCGTTGGCGATGCTGTCGTCGGGGCGCCAGCCTTTGCGCAGCGCCGCGAGATAGACGAACAGCTTGAAGGTCGATCCGGGCTGGCGCCGTGCCTGGGTGGCGCGGTTGAACGGCGATGCGGCATAGTCGCGCCCGCCGATCATCGCGACGACCTCGCCATCGGGGCGCATCGCGACCAGCGCCACCTGCGATTTGCCGAGCGCGGCGCGATTGACCGCACGCCGCGCCGCCGCCTGCAAACGGGCGTCGAGCGTCGTCGTGATCGTCTGGCGCGCATAGCCGATGTCGCTGAGCTTGCGGGCCTGCGGCAGCGCCCAGTCGGCGAAATAGGTGCCGGTGGGTAGGTCATCGCGCTCGCGCACGTCGATACGCGGCGGCCGCATCGCTTTCGCCTCGGCTGCGGTCAGATAACCCTCGCGCGCCATCGCCTGCACGACCAGCCGCATCCGCTTTTCAGCCAGATCGGGGTTCTTGGTCGGGGCCAGCCGCGACGGCGCCTGCACCAGCCCTGCCAGCATCGCCGCCTGCGCCGGGGTCAGCTTTTCGGGCTGGCGATAGAAATAATGGAGCGACGCGGCGCGCAAACCATAGGTGTTATCGCCGAAATAGGCGTTCGACAGATAGCGCTCGAGGATCTCGTCCTTGGTCAGCCATGCTTCGAGCCAGAAGGCGATCAGCGCCTCGCGCGCCTTGCGGCCCAGCGTGCGCTTGGGCGTCAGGAAGGTGAATTTGGCGAGCTGCTGCGTGATCGTGCTGCCGCCCTGGGTGCGGCCGCCGGTAACATTGCTCCACACCGCCCGCGCGACGCTGCGCGGATCGACGCCCCAATGATTATAGAAACGGCGGTCCTCGATCGCGATGAAGGCCTGCGTGACATGATCGGGCAGGTCGGCGACCTTCACCGGCTTGTCGACGACCGCGCCGATGCGCGCGATCGGGGTGCCGTTCGATGCGAGCAGGGTAATCTGCGGCGGCGCAATCGGTTCGAGCGATTTCGACAGCGGCGCCGTAATCGCCAGCCAGCCGACGAGCAGGATGAAGAGAATCGCAAAAGCCGCAAAACCGCGCGACAGCCAGCGCAGCCATCGTGGCCGCGGCTTCTTCGCGCCCGCCGGCGTCGCAGGCGTTTCGGCAGGCGGAAACAGCGGTTCTTCAATCGCCGGAGGCGGAGGATCATCGGAAAAAGGGAAAGCGGTCATTCTTCGCGCCGTATTACACGCCCAATACAGAGCGCGCAATCGCTCCTGCGGCGAAGCGCAATCGGGCGGCGCTTCAGTGCATGTGGCGCAGCTTGTCGGGGTTACGCACGACATAGATGCCGACGACCAGCCCGTCCTCGATTTCCAGCGCGGTCGTCTGATATTCGCCGTCGGCCTCGCGCGTCACGAAGCCGGGTAGCCCGTTGATCGTCCCGACCTCGACCAGCATTGAGGCATGTTTTCCGAACAGGACCGCCAGGCTGCGATGCACCCGCATGACGAGGTTGAAGCCGAGTACCGGCTGCATCGCCGCGGGCCGCTTGCCGCCGCCATCGGACCACATGCCGACATCGGCCGCGAGCAGGCTGCCGAGCGCGCTCATGTCACCGCTCCGCGACGCCGCGAAGAAGGCGCTCGCGATTTCGAGTCCGCGCTCGCGCTCGAGCCGATAGCGCGGGCGCGCGTCGCGGACGTGGGCGCGGGCACGGGTCGCGAGCTGGCGCGTCGCCGCCGCATCGCGGCCAATCGTCGCCGCGACCTCGTCGAACCCGACGCCGAAGACGTCATGGAGCAGAAAGGCTGCACGTTCGAGCGGCGACAGCCGTTCGAGCGCAAGCATCAGCGGCAGCGTAACATCGTCGTCGGGTTCCTCGCCGACGATCGGGTCGGGGAGCCACGGCCCGACATAGGTTTCGCGCCGCGCCCGCGCCGATTTGAGCTGGTCGAGGCAGAGCCGCGTCACGGTACGCCGCAGAAAGGCAGCAGGCTCATGCACCACCGCACGATCGGCGCCGAGCCAGCGGATGAAGGCGTCCTGCACCACATCCTCGGCATCGGCGACCGAACCGAGCATGCGATAGGCGACGCGCGTCAGCAGCGGACGCAGCGGGTCGAAACTCGCCGCCGCATCCGCCGCTTCCGCATGCGAAGGTGCCGTCCCCGTCACGCGGCGCGGGCCGGCTGTTCGTACCAAAGGTCGAAACCGACCGCGATACGGTTCCATCCGTTGATGATGTTGATCATCAGCGTCAGCTTCACCTGTTCCTCCGGCGTGAATTCGGCCTCGAGCGCCGCCTTGGCTTCGCCCTGTGTGTGCCCCTGCGACAGGCGCGTCAAGGCGTCGGTCCAGGCGAGCGCCGCGCGTTCGCGAGGCGTATAGCAGGGCGCCTCGCGCCATGCCGCCAGCAGATAGATGCGCTGCTCGCTCTCGCCGCCAGCGCGCGCTTCGGCGGTGTGCATGTTGATGCAATTGGCGCAGCCGTTGACGATCGAGGCGCGGATCTTGACGAGTTCGATCAGGCTTTTCTCGAGGCTGTCCTGCACAGCGAGCGAAACCGCCATCCACTGCTTCATCAACTGCGGCGCTGCGGCGAAGGGGTCGGTTACCTTGGTCATGTCATCACTCCTTTGTTCGGGTTGTGCCGACATGACGAGGCAGCGCCGGTCGATTGTGACATGGCGCGCGAATAAATTTCGCGGCGACGGCTTTTTGCGATAGCTTCGCCCATCGACAACGACCGAAGGGGGCGTGTGATGAAGTTTCTCGATGGCTATCGTGAACAGGCCTATGCGCTGCTGCGCATTGTCGCCGGCTTGCTGTTCCTCGCGCACGGAGTGCAGAAATTCTTCAATTTCCCGACCGATTTTCCGATGCCGCTCAACCCGATGCTCTATGCCGCCGGAACGATCGAACTCGTCGCGGGCGCGCTGATCATCATCGGCCTGTTCACGCGGCCCGCGGCCTTCATCGCCAGTGGAATGTCGGCGGTCGGTTATTGGGTCGCCCACGCGCCGAACGGGCTCTATCCGATCGTCAACGGCGGTGAGACGATCATCCTCTACACCTTCATCTTCCTGTTCATCGCGACGCGCGGCGCCGGGATATGGAGCATCGACGCCAGCCGCTCCAAAGGCTGAACGGCATTGGCGTCAGGGCGCCGTAGCTCTCAGCTTCCCGGCCCCTCATAGGCTTCGACGATCCGCCCGACGATGGGGTGGCGCACGACGTCGGCGCTCGTGAAGCGGCTGACGTTGATGCCTTCGAGACCTTCGAGCCGCGCGACCGCATCGGCGAGGCCCGATGTCGCGGGCAGCGGCAGGTCGACCTGCTTCGGATCGCCGCAGATCACCATGCGGCTGTTCATGCCGAAGCGGGTGAGGAACATCTTCATCTGCGGGATCGTCGTATTCTGCGCTTCGTCGAGGATGATGAAGGCATCGGCGAGCGTGCGCCCACGCATGAAGGCAAGCGGGGCAATCTCGATCTCGCCGCTCGCGATGCGGCGTTCGACCTGCTCGGCGGGCAGGCAATCGTGCAGCGCGTCGTAGAGCGGGCGCAGATAGGGATCGACCTTTTCCTTCATGTCGCCAGGCAGGAAGCCGAGCTTCTCGCCCGCCTCGACCGCCGGGCGCGACAGGATCAGGCGCTGGACGCTGCCGGTGATGAGCTGGGCTACGGCCTGCGCGACCGCAAGATAGGTCTTGCCCGTGCCCGCGGGACCGAGCGCGAATATCACGTCGTCGCGCGCCAGCGCCTGCATATAGGGGATTTGCGACGGCGCGCGCGGGACGATCGTCTTTTTGCGCGTGCGGATCATCACCGGCGGCGCGTCGCTGGTTTCGTGGCGGATGATGCCGTCGAGCGTCGGCTGCGCCGTCATCGCGATCACCGCATCGACCAGCCCGCTGTCAATCTCTTCCCCGCGTTCGATCCGCGTATAAATTTCGGTCAGCACATCGCGCGCGCGCGCTGCGGCTTCGGCCTCCCCTTCGATCTGCACGCGATTGCCGCGCGCCGAAATATAGACGCCGAGCCTGTTCTCGATCGCCACCAGATTACGGTCGAACTCGCCGAATAATATGCCCAGAAGCTGGGTTCGCTCGAACTCCACCGACAATCGGACGCGGTCGCCGGGTTCGGCGGGCGATGCGGCGGTCAGCGGGCGTTTCGACACGTGGGCAGGGCTCCTTCTTTCAGTAACAACCTGTGTACTCCCGCGAAGGCGGGAGTCCATCCCGTGGCACCGGAATGCGGCGAAAGGAGATGGGTCCCCGCCTTCGCGGGGAAACCCAAACTCAAAGCCGGCACTAGGCAACCGCTTCCATCAACGGCTCGGCCCCCAGGCTGTTGGGCCCGGCCGATGTAATGCGCACATCGACCATGTCGCCGATCGCCAGCCCCGGCGCCGTCACATGCACCGATTGCAGCCAGGGCGATTTGCCGATCAACTGGCCGTCAAACTTGCCCTTGCGTTCGAGCAGCAGGCGCGTCGCGCGCCCGACCGTCGCTTCGTTGAATGCCTGCTGCTGCTGATTGAGCAGCGCCTGCAGCCGCTGGAGGCGGTCGTTCATCACCGCTTCGTCGATCTGCTCGTCCATCGTCGCCGCGGGCGTGCCGGGGCGGCGCGAATATTTGAAGCTGTACGCCATCGCATAATTGGTCGCGCGCACGATATCGAGCGTCGCCTCGAAATCGGCCTCGCTCTCACCGGGAAAGCCGACGATGAAGTCCCCCGAAATCGCAATGTCGGGGCGCGCCGCGCGAACGCGTTCGATGACGCGCAAATAGCTGTCGACGCTATGGCTGCGGTTCATCGCCGCGAGGATGCGATCGCTGCCCGCTTGCACCGGCAGGTGAAGGAATGGCATCAGCTTGTCGACCTCGCCATGCGCCGCGATCAGCCCGTCGGTCATGTCGTTCGGGTGGCTTGTGGTATAGCGGATGCGCTCCAGCCCGCCCTCCCGCGCAAGCTCGCGGATCAGGCCGTCAAGGCCGATCGCCCGGCCCTTGTCATCCTCGCCGTCCCACGCGTTCACATTCTGCCCGAGCAGGGTGATTTCGCGCACCCCGCCCGCGATGAGCGCGCGCGCCTCGGTGATCAGGTCGGCGAAGGGCCGACTGATCTCGGCGCCGCGCGTATAAGGCACGACGCAGTAGGTACAGAATTTGTCGCAGCCTTCCTGCACGGTCAAAAAGGCCGTCGGGCGCTGACCGCCCGCGCGCTTTGGCAGCGCGCCGAACTTGCTTTCGAGCGGCATGTCGAGGTCGATCGCCTTTTCGCCGCGTTCGGCGCGCGCGATCAGGTCGGGCAACCGGTGATAGGCCTGCGGGCCGACGACGACATCGACGCTCGGCGCGCGGCGCGCGATTTCGGCGCCCTCGGCCTGCGCCACGCAGCCGGCGACCGCGATCGTCGGCGTACTGCCGTCCTCGCGCTTCAGCCGGCCGATGTCCGAATAGACCTTCTCGGCCGCCTTTTCGCGGATGTGGCAGGTGTTGAGCACGACCAGATCGGCATCGGCGCCGTCCGCGGCGGGAACATAACCCTGCGCGCCCAGCATCTCCGACATGCGTTCGCCGTCATAGACGTTCATCTGGCAGCCGAAGGATTTGACGTGGAAGGTCTTGGCGGGATTTTTGGCGGGGGAGTCGGATGTCATCGGCGCCCTATAGGCGATGGCGGCTGATCGCGGAAGGGTTTGGCGTCTGCGCCATCGCGCCGGCGATCGCGGCGCGCGCGGCCTCGGCCAATAGCTTGCGGTCCGCCTCGGCATCGTTGGGCAGCGGATCGAGATAATGGATGGTCAATGTGATCGGCCGCTTGCGCGCGAGCAGACGCTTGAAATTGTCGAGGCCCGATTCGGGATCGAGCCACGCAATATCGGGAGCCTCGACCCCATAGTCGAGAAACACCGGCTGCACCTGGAGCCGTGGCGGCGTCGGAATCACCGCCTGCAACAGCGACGGCCGGAATGGCAGCAAGCCGTCGCCGGGCCCCGTCGTCCCTTCGGGAAACAGCGTCACCGGGCGCCCGCGCGCAAGCGCATTGCGCAGATCGTTCGTCTGATTGTGAATCTCGCGCTTCGCCTCACGCTGGACATAGATGGTGTGATTCTGGTCGGCGAGCCAGCCGACGAGCGGCGTCGTGCCGACCTCGGCCTTGGACACGAAGGCCGATCGCGCCGCACCGCCGAGCGCCAAAATGTCGAGCCAGCTGACATGGTTCGACACGAACAGGACATCGCGGCGCAGCCGCGTCCCGGTCGTCGTGACCCGCAAACCCGCGATCCAGCCGACCGCGTTCAGAAAGGCCATGACCATCGGCGATGGCCGCCCGATGGCGCGGTAGAAAAGGTGCGGGACGATCAGGAAAAGGAGCGTCAGCACCATCAGCGCAAGGCGGAAGACCGAGCGCCAGGTGATCCGGGCGCGATCAGTCGCGCTTGCGATCGATGGCGACACCGTAAAGCTCCATGCGGTGATCGACGAGGCGGAAGCCCAGCCGTTCGGCGATCACCTTCTGCAACGCTTCGAGTTCGGGATCGACGAATTCGATCACCTTTCCCGTTTCGACGTCGATCAGATGATCGTGATGCGCCTCTGGCGCGGCTTCGTAGCGCGAACGGCCATCGCCGAAATCATGGCGGTCGAGGATGCCCGCTTCTTCGAACAGGCGCACGGTCCGATAAACGGTGGCGATCGAAATGCCGCTGTCGATCTTCGACGCGCGCTCATAAAGCGTTTCGACGTCGGGATGATCTTCGGAATCCGAAATCACGCGCGCGATGATGCGACGCTGTTCGGTAATCCGCAGGCCCTTTTCATGGCAAAGGGCTTCAAGATCGATGGAACCGGGCATGATGGCCTTTCGTGCAAAGCGCGCAGGTCGCGTCCTGTTTCTTCAATCTGTATAGGGTCGCCCCGCGCATAGAACAAGGGCGGCGCCCCCCGGCACCGCCCCTGCATTCTGCGCCGTGAAAAGCTCAGACTTTCTTGCGCTTGCGGCCGCCGCCGCGCCCCTTGGTGCCCAGGCCGATTTCCTTGGCGAGCGCGCGGCGCCGTTCGGCATAATTGGGAGCGACCATCGGATAATCGGCTGGAAGGCCCCACTTTGCGCGGTAATCGTCGGGCGTCATGCCATAGTGGGTCATCAGGTGGCGGCGAAGCATTTTCAGCTTCTTGCCGTCTTCCAGACACACGATATGGTCAGGCTTCACCGACGCGCGGATCGATACCGCGGGCACCGGCTTTTCTTCTTCGACCGCCTTTTCGCCAAGGTTCGACAAGGCGGTGTGGACGTTGTTGATCAGGATTGCGAGATCTGAAATCGCGACGCTGTTATTGCTGACATGCGCCGCGACGATGTCGGCAGTCAGCGTGACGAGCATTTCATTTGTATCGGCAGACTCCGACATGAAACTCATTCCCCATATAAAGACCCGGATAATCAGCGATTTGATTATTGGGGGGTTCCTACCCCGAGGAAATTCATGCCATTTTGGTGGGAATTTCGCAATGCCTCAATTGCTAATGATCAGCGTCCTTGACTAGGCGCCGCATCGTAATCGCATCGCGCATTACGCCATCGCGCCCGCGATAATAAGCAGGGCGCCGTCCGCACTCCGTAAAACCCGACGCCCGGTAAAGATGAATAGCGTCATTGTCGGCCCGCATTTCAAGGAAATAGTCTTCGGCGCCTTCGCCCGATGCCCAATTCTGCCAGTCGGTCATGAGTTTTTTTGCGACGCCGCGGCCGCGAAAGGCCGGGTCGACGGCGAGCAGGAGCAATTCGCTTTCGGGACCGGCGATCCGCGCCGCATAAAAGCCGCACGCCCGCTCCCCGACCCATGCCAGACAGATGCGCGCCGAAGGTAGCGCGAACAGCGTCAGCAACTGACCTGCACTCCACGCTTCGCCATAGGCGGGTTCGAACGCCGCATCCATGATCCGCATCGCCGCGTTCAGGTCTGCGACGCGCGCGGTGGCGATCCGCACTGCCTCGCTCATGGCGTCGCCATCGGTTTTGCGTCGGGCGCCCGCCCGTAAATGGGACGGGGGTGATCGAACAGGGCTTCCGCCGGCAGCGCAGGGAGCGCACGCGCGTCGGGCAGCATAACGAGCGCTTCGCCGAAGCCGCGGCGCGCGACGAAAACGTCGGCGCGGTTCCCGACTATCAAGCCATCCGCGTTCTCTACGGCGACTTCGGGTAGCAGCGATTGAACTGGCCCGCGCGGCGTCAGCTTGGCGCCGAAGGGCTGGACGAACCATTGGCCGTGCCCGCCCTCCATGACGACGAGCGCGCCGCCTGCCGCCGCAATCGGCGCGGCCGCCGCCGCGGCGACGAGGGCGGGGGTCGAAAAGCCCCGGACCGGGACGCCCCAGGCCAGTCCCAGCGCGCGCGCCGCTGCGACGCCGATGCGAACGCCGGCAAAGCTGCCGGGCCCGCAGCCCACCAATATCCCGGCCGCTCGTCCACCGCCTTGCAGTTCGGCGATCAGGGGGATCAACCGTTCGGCATGTCCGCGCCCGATCACCTCGTGCCGCGCATCGACGGTGCGCGCGCCATCGATCAGCGCGACCGTGCAGGCCTCGCTGGCACAATCGATGACGAGCCGGAGCGCGTCAGGCGATGCGGTTGAAGCGGTCAAAGTCCGGCCGCGGGCTGCGCTCGAAGATGCTCGCCGGATCGCCATAGCCCAGCGTCGAGATGAAATTGCTCTTCACATTCGGCGTATCGGCGAAAAATGCGGCGTCGACAGCGTCATTGTTGAACCCCGACATCGGTCCGGTATCGAGCCCGAGCGCCCGCGCGGCCAGGATGAAATAGCCCCCCTGCAGACTGGAGTTGCGGAACGCGGTTGTCGCCGCGTGCGGCGCATTGCCAGCAAACCAGCTCCGCGCGTCGGTGTGCGGAAACAGTTCGGGCAGATGTTCGTAGAATTCATTGTCCATCGCGATGATCGCAGTGACCGGCGCCTTCAATATCTTTTCGGCGTTCGCGGGCATCGACAGCGCGGCGAGCTTTTCCTTGGCGGCGTTCGAAACGCACCAGACAATGCGCGCCGGCAGACTGTTCGCGCTCGTCGGGCCGAATTTCATCAGATCCCAGATCGCGCGAAGCTGCGCGTCCGACACCGGCTTGTCGAGATAGCCGTTATAGGTACGCGCGGTGCGGAAAAGCTGGTCGAGGGCGCTGTCGGAAAGCGGCTCGCTCATCGGGACATACTCCTGTGGCTGGGATCAGATCAGACCGCGTGGACGGCGGTGACTTCGGGAACATAATGTTTGAGCAGCGACTCGATTCCGTTCTTGAGCGTCGCAGTCGACGAGGGACAGCCGGCGCAGGCGCCCTGCATCTTCAGATAGACATTGCCCTTGTCGAACCCGCGATAGACGATGTCGCCGCCGTCGTTAGCGACCGCCGGGCGGACGCGCGTTTCGATCAATTCCTTGATCTGGTCGATGATGTCGGCATCGGCCGGGTCGTCGGCAAAGCCGTCCTCCGCGTCGCCCGGAACGCTGATCCCCGCAGCACTCGCCGGGTTGAACAGCGGCATATCGCCCAGGAAATGATCCATGATGATGCCCAGCACATCGGGCTTCGCCATCGACCATTCGGCGCCGGGCGCGATCGTCACCGACACGAAGTCACGCCCGAAGAAGACGCCGCTTACGTCGCCGAGCGTGAACAATGCCTGCGCCAGGGGCGAGGCTTCGGCCTCTTCGGGGCTGGCAAAGTCGCGGGTTCCCGTTTCCATGACCGGACGGCCGGGCAGGAATTTGAGCGTCGCGGGGTTCGGAGTCGGTTCGGTTTCGATCAGCATGGGTCGCATTTGGGACCGCGCGGCCCTTTGTGCAAGCCGCCGCGCCGCGCTACACGCCAAATATGCGCCGTTTCACCCATTTTGCCGCCATCGACTGGTCGGGCGCCCGCGGCGCGCGCCAGCGTGGCATTGCACTCGCCGTGGCGAGCGGCGGGGCGGCGCCCGCGCTTGTCCGGCCGGGGCATGTCTGGTCGCGCGCGGAGATATTCGACTGGCTCTGCGACGTTGCCGCTCAAGGCACCGACATTCTGATCGGCTTCGATTTTTCGGCCGCATTCGCCTTTGCCGACCGCCACGCCTATTTCCCCAAATGGTCCGACAGTCCGCCCGATATGCGCGCGCTGTGGGCGCTCGTCGCGCGCCATGCAGCGGACGATCCGCATTTCGAGGCGCATGGCTTTCTGAACAATGTGGAAGCCCGCCGCCATTTCCGCCATGCAAAGGGCGATGTCGGCGACTTGTTCGAGGGCGGTACGGGCCGGCTGCGTATCGTCGAACAGCATCAGCGCGCGACACGCCAGGCGGCGAGTGTGAGCAATTTCAACCTCGTCGGTGCGGCGCAGGTCGGCAAGGCGAGCCTGTCGGGGATGCGGCTACTCCACCATCTCGGCGGCGCCCTCCCACTCTGGCCGCTCGATCCGGCGCCCCCGCGCGGCCCGCTGCTCGTCGAAATCTACACCGCGCTTGCCGCGCGCGCCGCGGGCGTGCCCGCCGGACGCAGCAAGATCCGCGACGGCGCCGCGCTCGACACCGCGCTCGCGGCGCTCGGCTCGCCGCCGGCGGGGCTTGCGGGCCCGGTCAGCGACCATGCAAGCGACGCGCTGCTCAGCTCCGCGTGGCTTCGCGCGATCGCCGCCGATACCGCGCCCTGGTCTCCCGCACCGCTCACCCCGACGATCGCGCGCACGGAGGGCTGGACCTTTGGCATAATTTGACGCAAGGGGCGCGAACGCGCGCCGGCTTAGCTCAGTTGGTAGAGCAACCGCCTTGTAAGCGGTAGGTCGTCAGTTCGAGTCTGACAGCCGGCACCATCTAAAGCGCTGAAATCTGCAGTTTTTGCCAATTTTCGGCAGTTTTTCTGCTATCACCGTGGTTATCGCCCCCCCAGATTGTCTCCGTTTGCTCCACCCCATCGCAGGGCACCCAGCTACTGCATTTCCGGCTCGTCTCACCGGCACCCGTCACCACAGAGGTCGAGTTTGACACGCGCCGCCATTGGGACCGCGAATTCCGCATGCGCGACCTCGCCTGATGCCCCGATACGGGACGGGGTGTAGCCTCGCACGCTCCGCAATATCAGGGCAACGTCTGGCGCCCGCGCGCGTTAGGCAAAGAGAATTGGAAAGGAAGACCATGGTGCGGTTGCTGCTTGTGATGACGTCGGCCCTGTCGATCGCCGCCGCGACGCTTTCGCTGCAATCCTGCGGCGCGAGTGATGTGGAGGCGGCGCCGCCGGCTGGCCCACTTAACAATGTCGTGACTCTTCCCGACGGTTCGACGCTCGCCGCCGCCAAGGGCTCGCTTTCACGCAACATCGCCGAGTGGCTGGCGTCGCGCGACGGGCAGAAGGGCGAGTTTGCATTTGGTGGCTTCGCCGAGGATCGGCCGATCCTGACGCGCGCAGGCATCGGGCAGGCGGCCGACCTTTCCAACATCCTGCGCGCGGCGCCCGCGGCTTCGATGGAAATTGCCGGTGACGCTGGGCAGGCGCGGGCGCTGGCGCATATGCTCGGCGACCGCGGCATCGCGCCTGATCGCATGAAGGTGGTTCCGGCGGCTGGACTGGGTAGTGTATGGCTGACGATCGACAGGGGTTCGACCGCCTCGTTGATAACCGCGAAATCCTGACGGCGTCATTCGGACCCTAGCGCCCGAAACCAATCGGCATAATCTGTATTTACCGCCATGCGGCGATTGAGATCGGGGGCGCCATCCGACCACCACCCCGGTCCGCGCTCGCCGAGCCCCCGCTTCGCGCGATCGACCGCGGCCCTCGACCGCCGCATGGCGGCGGCGTTCTTCTCCTCGCGCGCCATGCGCACCGCCCGCCGCGCCGCCATGAGGTCGGAGACAAGACGCGTGCGCTCTTTTTCCGACAAGTTGGGATTGGACATCCGCCAAAGACGACCGCGGACCACGAAATAACGGCCGTCGGGCGTCACGGGGTGGTGAAAAGATCGCTCTGGCACGTGCTGCCGCCCTTCCTTCCTCGGCGCAGCCGTCGGCCCGAACATGAGCTTAGGTGACCGGCGGCCGAAGGGTCGTGGGCCGCCGGCACCCGTCAGAAAAAGCGGACGAAAGATCGTCCACCCTTCCCGAACCAACGCCCGCGTCGATCAGGGCGACGTGCGGCGACCGCGCCCGAACAGAAAGGCGAGGACGAAAAGCACGACGCCGATGACGAGCAGAATTTTCGCAAAGCCGGCCGATAGACCGGCAATGCCGCCAAAGCCGAGAAGCGCGGCGATCAGCGCGACGACGGCGAAGATAATGGCCCATTTGAACATGAAATGTCTCCCGCGTTCCGGCCGCGCCGGTCCGCCTCCCCGCGTGCAGGCGTAGGAGCGGCAAGACGCGCCGTTCGGTCTATCCTTAGTGGATGCTCACCAAACGCTGCCGAACCGCGTTGGTTCCGGCTCCAATGCTCTGAATTTCCTTTCATAACATAGGTTAAGCCGATGTTTTCAAGTGATCTTTCAAGGGAGCAATGGCCGCGGCCGTGCGTCTCCCATGCGCGCCCGCCCCCGAGGGCGATCTGAGAAGAAGAAGAGGCCATCATGGCGCAGAATAATCAGCAGGGCGGCAGTCAGCCGAACCAGAACCCCCGGCCAGAATCCCGGCCAGGACGGCAAGCAGAAAGGTTCGATGCCCCGCACCGACAAATCAAGCTACACCGACAAGCAGAAACGCAGAGCCGAGCATATCGAGAAGGGCCATGAAGAGCGCGGGGTGAGCAATGAGGAGGCCGAGCGCCGGGCTTGGGCGACGGTCAACAAGGAATCGGGGGGCGGCGACATGTCGGGGTCGGGCCGCGGCCATTCCGACACCCATGAATCCTCGCGCAAGGGCAGTTCCGGTGAAAGCCCTGAGAAGCGCTCTCACGCAGCAAAGAACGGATGGGAAATCCGGCGCCGCTACGGGAACGGATGAGGAGGCGGATAAGGATGGAGCGATTGCGGCCTTGCGGACGTTGATCCCATGTCCGCAAAGTGAGTTTGTTCATGATCCAGCCAGCAACGAAAGAAGATGGCCACACGCATGGCGCGCATGATCATGCGGCGGGTGCTAGTTCGCGAAGCCTCGCGATCGCTTTGGCGCTGACTGCGCTGTTTCTGATCGCTGAACTCGCCGGAGCCTGGCTTTTCAACAGCCTCGCGCTCTTATCCGACGCTGCGCACATGTTCACCGATACAGCAGCGCTGGCGCTCGCGCTGGTTCCCGTCCGGATCGGGCGAAAGCCCGCGGATGCCCGCCGCACCTATGGTTATCGCCGCGTCGAGATCCTCGCGGCAGCCTTCAATGCGTTGCTTCTGCTTGCCATCGCCGCCTATGTGCTCGTTGCGGGGGCAAGGCGCCTTTTCGCGCCCGAGGATGTCGGCTCGATCGGCATGCTCGCCGTCGCGGCCGTCGGGCTCGCGGTCAATCTCGTCGCCATGCGCGTCCTCGCGCACGGCACGCGGGACAGCTTCAATGTCAAGGGCGCCTATCTCGAGGTCTGGGCCGACATGCTGGGATCGCTCGGCGTGATCGGCGCGGCCGGCCTCATCTGGCTGACCGGCTGGCGCTGGGTCGACCCTCTGGTCGCGATTGCAATCGGGCTCTGGGTAGTTCCGCGCACCTGGATATTGCTGCGCGATGCCGCCAATATCCTGCTACAGGGCGTGCCGCGCAGCGTCGACCTCGACACTGTCCGCGCGCAAATCCTGGCTTGCGGGGGAGTGGTCGCGGTCCATGAACTTCATCTCTGGTCGGTCGCCGGGAACGACATGAATTTCACCGCGCATATCGTTACCGCGACGCCTGATGGGCACGGCAGGGTCCGGCGGGAAGTGGCGGAAACATTGCAAGAGCAATTCGGCATTACGCACGCGACGCTACAGCTCGAAACGACGGGACGCGCGTGCAAGACGCCCGCGCACCCCTGACGCCTGCCCGAACCGGGAGATCATACGCGCCGGGTGGTACGACGGCTATCGCATGTGGGCAAACTCGCCCGACCGGCGGCATCTGCTGGTCCCGCAATTCCGCAGATGGGAGCTGCGTCGGCGCGGCTAGAGTCCCGCTATTTCTCCGCTGTCGATCGCCTTGCGGACGCAGGCCTTTTGCGCCGCGTTCGCCGCAACGGGATCGGTCCGGGCGAGCTGTTCGGCGGCCAGTTTCGCGCCCGCCATCTGGTCCGCAGGGACAGTCTCGACCGCGACATCCCACCAGTCGCGTATCTGCCAGCTCGGGCCGGAAACCGGGCCTTCGGCCGCGATCTTCTCGATGAACAGTTCGACATGCGCCCGGCACGCCGCCGCGTCGAGCCCGGAGCCGGCTTCTGTCCGCGCGGCGACAGCGGCGCGCATCTCACGATGAGCGCGGTAGCGCGCAAGCAAAGCCAGCCCGTCGATATCGGGCGTGCGGCGCACCGCCAGCGCGGGATCACGGCGGCACATCATCTGCGCGGCGTGCCGCGCGAGATCATTGGATGGCGAGGCAAGCTCGGCGCGCCCGAATTTGCGCAGCCGCTTGCCACCCGCGGAGAATTCGCTGCCGGCGAGCATCTGGACCTGCAAGGCGGCACAGTCGGCGCGATAGGTCGCCAGCATGAAGGCTTCGCCGCGCGGGCCATCGGCAGGCAGGAGAAAGGCCCCGGCATAGTCGATCTGCCCGCCCCCGCGATCGACCCAGCGCAGATCGAAATATTTGGCGCCGTCGGGCCCAAGCGTGTCGGGCACGGGATTGGCTTGTCCCGACCGCGCAACAAGGTCGGCGAGTTCCGCCTCGGTTTCGGCCTCCCCGGCTTCACCGGCCGCGGCCAGGGCTAGCCGATACTGGCCCTGCGCGGCGTCGGGCGCGCCGAGCGCAGCATAGGCACGGCCAAGATCGAGATGCCACGCGGGCAGGATGGCGAGCATATGATGACGCGGCGCGACGAGCGTTTCGAGCATGTCGGCGGCTTCGCGCGCGCGGCCTCCGTCAAGGGCCTTCCGCGCCGACCGCGCCAGATCGGCATCGCGATCGACCTGACTTTGCCCGGAGGGTGGCGGCGGAGCGGCCAGCGAAGGCGCGGCCGCCGAAATTGCCGTAGCGATCCCGGCCAGCAAAAATCTGCGCGAGGCAAGCGCGCCGATGACGCGCCGTAGCAATGTGCAACTCGTCGGGGCGCCAGCGACCTTAGATGTCCGCATATCGATCGACGGTGCGCGCCGCCCCGCAAGAGCCGATACCGCTTTGTCCATGCCCGCCCCCTTCAACCTTCAAATTCAGCTTCGAGCAAAAGGCCCCGAAGTCAAGAGCGTAGCGAAGATCATCCCAGGTCAGGACCGCACGCGGATTGCCTATCCTGCGGAGCAGAACCCCTTGCCTGCCCGGCCGCGGGTCCCGCTGGACAGCCGGGCGTACCGTCAGCGGGATGGAAAGGGCAGCCGGCTGGCGCCCCTCCCCCCTCTGGCTCGATTAGAAGCGATAGCCACCAGCGAACACGACCTGATGGCGCGACGCCTTGAGCCCGGTGCCGACACCGGCATAGCTATATTCGCCATAATCGGAATAGCGATATTCCAGCCGCCCGAAAATCGGACCCGATACATATTCTGCTCCGCCGCCAAGGCGATAGCCGTCCAGATTGTCGCCCTCGGTGAGGCTGCTCGTGCCGTCATTATATTTGAGCTTCACCCGGGCATTGGTGTACCCGCCCTTGGCAAAAAGCAGGACATTGTCGCTGGCCGCAAAGCCGATCCGCGCGCCGACATAGAGGTCACGGCCGGTCACGAGCGATGCCCGGTCCCCCGGGACAACGACGTCGGAGACGCTTTCCTCGGCGGTCGAGTCGGAGATCTCGGTTTCGATTCCGAGGATCGCTCTACCCAGATCGACATCATAGCCGGCGGTCAGGCCATAAGCGAAGCCGCCTTTCGAGCCGCTGTCGCCGTCGAGTTCGAGCTTCACGCTGTCATAGCCTGCAATGGCGCCGAGCTTGAAACCCGCCAGCCCGCTGCTGTCCTGCGCGTGAGCGGGAACCGCGAAAAGCGTTGCGGCAAATGCCGCCGTCATCATCTTTCTCAACTTTTCCTCCTGTTGACGAGCGCTTGGCTCGCGCCCGGAAGAAAAGGCGCAACGAGCTAAGTCAAACTCACTTCGGATATAATTGTCGATAAATTTTGCTTGTTGCCGTTGCGCCACAATTGCGCGCAATGTCTCTGGCGCACGTCGCGGGATCGCCGACACCACATGCACTGTCGATCCGATCGGATGAGCATCGCACTATTCGGGCTAGACCGCCCGTCTGCAGTGGATCTGCGTCATTGTCCTAGGGCGACGCAACGTCAGCCCGCGGAGCCGCCGATTTCGCGCAGTGTCCCCGCGTTTGCAAAATAAAGCTCCTCGAACAATGCGGGCGGGACCGGGGGGCCGAACCAGTAACCCTGCCCCTCCTCGCATCCCTGCTCGCGCAAGAAGGCTGCATCCTCGGCCGTTTCGACGCCTTCGGCGATTACAGAAATGCCGAGACGGCGCGCCATGTCGATCAGCGTGGTGACGATGATGCGCTCGCGCGGTGCACTACGCACCATCCGGGTGAAGCTCTTGTCGATCTTGATGTGGGTGACGGGCAGCGTGCGGAGCAGGTTGAGCGACGCAAAGCCGGTGCCAAAGTCGTCGAATGCGAGGTGCACGCCCTGATCGCGCAGTGCACCGAGCTGTTCGACGATCGGTGCTTCGCCCTCGATCAGGATATTCTCGGTGATCTCGAGTTCCAGTGCACTGGGCGCCAGGCCGCGGCGCGCGCAGACGCCGCGCACCAGCTGCGGCAGATCGCCGGCGCGAAACAGCGCCGCCGAGAGATTGATGCCCATCCGGAAATCGGGTGCGCGAGCGCGCCAGAAAGCTGCGCAGACGCTGGCCTCCTCGACGACCCAGCGCGCGACCGGCGCGGCGAGCGGCCCGGCTTCGAGCGCGGCAAGGAACGCGGCGGGCTCGAGCAGTCCGCGCTCGGGATGTTTCCACCGGATAAGGGCTTCGGCCCCGGTGAGCGCACCATCGGCGAGGCAGAACTGCGGTTGATAGAATAGACAGAATTCGCCGGCTTCGAAGGCCCGGTGCAATTCGGCGTCATACATGCGCCGTGCGACCGCTTCGGCGCGCAGCGCGGGCACATAGACATAACGCGACCCTGGCCCGAGCTGGCGAGCCTGGAACAGCGCCAGTTCGGCGCTGCCGATCAGCGCGTCGGCCTCACCGCCATGATCGGGCGCGAGCGCGATCCCGACATGGCCCGACAAACGATGTTCGACGCCATCAATATGGATAGGAGCGGCGATCGCTGCAATCATGGCCTCTGTCAGGGCATCGATCGCCAGAAGCGCGTCCGCCGCGACAAGCAGCGCAAAGGCAGCGCCGCCGCAACGCGCCGCCATATCGGATCCCGTAACCAGCGTGCCCAGCCGCGTCCCGATTTCGCCGAGCACCGCATCGCCCGCTGCCTGACCGAGCGCGTTGTTGACGTCTCCGAAGCCCGCGAGATCAGCGACAAGGAGCGCGTGCGGCGCGCCGGCGACGGCGGCTTCTGCCAGGCGCGCGCGCAGGAGATTGCGATTGGGCAGGCCAGTGAGCGCGTCATAATTCGCCAATCGGTAGAGCGCGTCATGCTCGGCCTGCGCTTCGGTCATGTCCCGCACGATCGTGCCGAAATGGATGACACCATTCTCGAACCAGTGCGACCAGTGAATCTCGCCCGGAAAGCGGGTGCCATCGGCCCTCACTCCCGTGAGCGGTGTCGCCTCGGTAACCGGCGTGCCCCCTCCGCGGACGCGCGCGATCGCGGCGTGGACGAGCGGATGATCGCGCGGATCGATGATGCTGTCGATCGGCTCGCCGATCATCGCCGCGGCATCGTGACCGAACATCATGCTCGCTGCCGCATTCCAGGCGGTTACGCGCGCTCCGGCATCGAAGCAGATGACCGCATTGGGTGACGTCGCGGCGCTCGCGGCAAAACGATTGGGCCGGGTTGCCGCCTGAACGCCGAGCCGGCGAAGCTCGAGCTTGTCCGACACGAGATCGGCGAGCGCGCGCAATCGCGCCCGGTCCTCGGGCGACAGGCCGGCGCGCGGCGCCGGATCGAGCACGCACAGCGCGCCAAGCGCATGGCCGGACGGCGATCTGAGCGCGGCCCCGGCGTAGAAGCGGATGAGCCCGTCAGCGACGAGCGGATTGTCGTGAAAGCGCGGATCGAGCGTCGCATCCTCGACGACGAGAATATCCTGGGCATTGATCGCATGCGCGCAGAAGCTCGCATCGCGCGACATGTCGCATGCCCGAACGCCCTCGCTTGCGGCGAAAAAGACATGGTCATCGCCGATCATGTTGACGGCAGCCGCGGGACAATCGAAGGTGCGCGCCGCCATTTCGACGATCGGCTGCAGGCCGGGCAAGCCGAGTGCGGGGTCTATCCCATATTCTGCGAGCGCTGCGAGCCGTCCGACTTCGTCAGTGCTTCGTTCGGGACATCGCAAGGCCGGCCTCCTCTCCCCGCATGATAAGCCATGCTTTGGTCAAATCGGCGTTAATCAGACCCCCAATAGGTCAATATTACATTGGTAAAGCCAGCGCGATCGCAACCATTTTGGTCTCAATTTTCCCGCCAGCGGCCCGCGGATGGCGGCGGGCGCGCCGCGCAATGGCGCGGCGCGGATCGCGCGGGTGCAATTTTGGCCCGCCAAGCCTCTAATCTTTGATCTGGCGATCGATACAGCAAGCAAGGCCGCTGGCGGGAACCCGTCTCGCGGAGGACCCTGCGGCCAGGCACCTCTCCGCTCAACCGCCGCGACATGGAAAATGATGAGGCAGGCTTGGCCGAACACGAAGCCGCGCCGACGAACATGCGCAACCATCCTTCGCTTTGGATGGTTCGTGCTTCGGAGCGGGGGCAGAAGAGGAAAGCAGAATGACCCGCAAAGCCAAAGCCGGAAAGGTCGGCGAAAACAGCAAGGAGAAGCGCGGAAAGCAGATCGCGGCAGCCAAGCTGCGCAAGCAAGTGGGCGACAGCAAGTCGATCGCCGCGCCGCTGGTCGATAGCGAAGCGACGCTGGCGCGCAAACCCGAGTGGGAGCCGCGCTATCGGGGTTCTGATCGCCTTGCCGGGAAGGTCGCGATCGTGACCGGCGGCGACAGCGGCATCGGCCGCGCGGTCTGCGCACTCTTCGCGCGCGAAGGGGCCGACATCGCCATCGTCTACAAGTCGAACACGCGCGATGCCGAAGCGACGGCTAGGATCGTCGAGGCCGAGGGACGAACCTGCCTGACCATCAAGGCCGATGTCGGGCGGAAAGATGCCGCGGCGAAGATCGCGGACGAGACGATCGCCAAATTCGGTCGCATTGACATATTGGTGAACGATGCCGGCGAACAGCATCCCGCCGAGGACATCCGCGACATTTCGGCCGAACAGCTCGAGCGGACCTTCGCCACCAATATATTCGGCATGTTTTATCTTGTTCAGGCGGTACTACCGCACCTGCGCGCGGGCTCGGCGATCGTCAACTGCACCAGCGTCACCATGTACCAGGGAAGCGCCGGACTGCTCGACTACAGTGCGACGAAAGGCGCGATCACCGCCTTCACCCGGTCGCTGAGCGAAAATCTCGTCGGCAAGGGCATTCGCGTGAACGCGGTCGCACCGGGGCCGATCTGGACACCGCTCAACCCGCGCGGCGGCGCGCCCGCCGAAAAGGTCGCGACCTTTGGCGAGAGCACGCCGATGAAACGACCGGGTGAGCCCAATGAGGTCGCACCCTGTTTTCTGTTCCTCGCCTGCGAGGACAGCAGCTATATGTCGGGCCAAGTGCTTCACCCGAACGGCGGCACCATCGTCAACGGATGAGCGACCCCGCTCTGGCGAGCGCCGCCGTAGGTGGCAGTTGCCCGCCCCTCACTCAAAATATCTACACGAGCCCCCGTCACTGCGGCGGTGCGCGCAGGACAGCGGACGGACCATGGCTGATCCAGCGCGTAGAGCCATCTGCGACCAGGCGGCTCACGCAAACAGGCGAGGCCGGTGCACGCTCTGCGGAGGGGCTGCGTCGCCAAACGCAGCCTCTTACGGACGGATGGGTCTCGGTCGCTCGGTCACCCGTTCGGACTGCAAGGCAGACCGTCGCGCGACGCCCATGAAGCTCCCCGAGCCGGCGGGCCCGCACGCCGGGCCGGTGAGCCGAGGGGTGCTGCACCATGGACGCCTGTGATCAGCGATCGACCATCTTGCTCTGTGAGGGATCCCAGTCACCCGCGTTGAGGTGCCCCTCGAAGTCGGGCACTGGCCGCGCCCGAGCTTCCTCGGGGTTTGCCGCGATGCCGTGTGCCTCTATGTCGGCGATCAGCCATCTCATCTCGGAGATTTCCTTGCGCTGGGTCCGTATGATCCCGTTCGCAAGCGCGCGCACGCGCGCATCGTGGATGCGGGCCCGCTCGCTGGTCAGAATGGCGATCGAATGGTGCGGCACCATCGCGGACATATAGTCGGTGTCACCGACGGTTATCTGGCTGCGGACGAGAAAGAGCGAGCCGGCGAATACGGCCGCCGCGGCGCCGATTATGATCATATTCTTCTGCGAATTACGGTACATTGCGCGCATGAAGCCCAGCATGATCAGCGCCATTGCGGCGCCCATCACCAAGGTCATCCAGAAACGCGTCTCGCTCCACAGGACATGATCGAGCGCATAGCTATTGAGATACATGAGCCCGAACATCACCGCGGTTGAGGTCCCCACCATCGCCATGAAGCGCAGGTAGTTGCCGTTGTTCGAGCCGGCTTCATGCAGACTGTGGTTCATATTGCGTCTCCTCCGGAGCCCCCGCAGGAAGAAGCGCGCCGGACGTCTCAGGGGTTCCCGCGCCCTGCGACGCGCGGCGCCTTACGCTCGAACAATATCCGGACTCTCCGGCCGGCAGAGACGGCTTGCGGGCCGTCCTTCGGTGGGCGCCGCATCAGCTATCGAACAGCTCGACATGCGTCTGGGCGGTGCGCCCGTAATAGACCACGCGCCGGCCCAGGAAGGAGACATGATAGCCGGCGCAGCCGGCCGTCTTGGCCTGCGCACTGAACGCGGCATAGCTGTAGTGGGGCACGTCCGACTGCGCCCAGCGCACCAGCGCCGCGATGCGCGCGTCATCGAAGCGGGCCGAAACGTCCTCTGAGCAGGATGGCATCGCGAGCTCGACGCTGTCGCCGTCGGGGAGATAATAGATCTGCATGGCCCGGCGATAGTCGACATCATAGCCTTCGAAACCCGCGTCGATGAGCTTGCCAACAATCTCGGGGAAACTCACGCGTCCGTCGTAAGCAGCGTTTAGACAATATTCGGCGGTGGCGGTCTGGTCGGCGTGCATGTTCACTTCCTTTCGTTCGAAGATCTTTGCGCTCAGTCGACAGGAGCGGCCGAGAGGCCGTTCCGGGCGATCAGCGTCTCTAGAAGGGCGCGCAGCTCGGCGCGTTCGGCATTGTTCATCACCGCAAAAAAATCGGCATCATTGCGATCGGCAAGCGCAGCAATCGCATGCACCTTCTGCGCACCGGCCAGCGAGAGCGAGAGGCTGTGGCCCCTTTTATCGACCGGATTTTCGCGCCGCTCGACAAGGCGCTTGGCAATGAGCCGTTCGGCGAGCTTGCTGATCGCTCCTCTGGTCATCCCCATCTTCGTGGCAAGTACCGATGGCGCCATCTCGGTCTCATCATAGAGCGAGCGCAGCATGACCCATTCGGCGACAGTCACAGCTTCGGCTGCGATCTTGCGCGCAAACTCGTGCGACACTGCGTTCGAGACGCTGCGCAGCAGATATCCGAGATGCGCCGTCAATTCAGAAACACCGCTCATGGCCGCTCCCTTCGCCGCCCGGTAGCATAATGCAGTTTCCTAGTCAACTATATTTGGCGGAGAGGGCGAGGCTGCGACTTGGCACGGGTCAGCGACCACGCCCGGAGGGCGAGCGTTCCCCCAACCTCGTCGGTCGGCGGCGGCGCGGCATCGAGCCCGCGAATGCGCAGAGGTTTGATTTCTGTCGGTCGGCTCGGCCAAGGCCGGGGTTCACCGGTCTGCATGCGACCAGCGGAGCGAGCCACGATGCGGGACGCGCGTCGATCTTGTAGCCGGGACTTTTCCGATGCGCGCCGCAACCGCTGCCCGCGAGATCACATGTGCGGGCGCGCTGGTGGCTCGGCCCCAAGCGTAGGAAGTGCCGTCGAACATCATTTCGGATCGAACTTGATCTATTTTATGTCGGCCGCCGATCGCTGCGGCTAAGCATCGCCTCCCATTCTGCTGCGCGCGACCCGGAGCAGATGGGAGTCTGCCTCCAGCTGGCGTAGCCATATTGCCACGGGGGCCGGAAGGGCTTCGCCGAACGCGAAGCCCTTCTTGGCATATCGTGCCGCCGACATGCGGGCAGCCATTCGCTCCGCCAGCATTCCCGCAAGCCAGAATACACCGCCTAAACAAAATGGTGCGATCGACAGGGTGCCCGCCAGATCCGATGCCTCTCCCCAAATTGCCCGTTCGGCGGTGAATTCAAACGCCCCGGCTGGCGCGCGCCGAAGCGGCGGAACAATTAGCGCGCGAATTCGTAAGGCCAGGCAGAGGCGCTGGTACGCCTTGTCACCGGAGAGAGGATATGAAGAAGCTGCTGACAATTTTCGCGATCAGCGGATCGCTGCTGGTCTTGTCGGCCTGCAACACGGTTGAAGGAGCGGGCAAAGACATCGAATCGGTCGGCGATTGCGCCGATGGCGTCAAGGGCAACTGCTAGGATTAACGCCGCTTTTGCGAATGCCGCGAACGGAGGCCGCGTCGGTTGCCACGCACGGAGCGTGATCGCGTTCGAGTGAAGTTGCTCTGTCGTCAGCAGCGCCGAGACGCTGGCGACCCTCGGCGGATACGACCGCCGAGGGTCCCCATGCATGCACGCCTTCCTTCCGTCCCCCTGATTGTCGCCTCTCCGCCCGTTCCCGGTTCTGCCGCACCATATTGCCTTGCGCCGCTTATTTGGCTTCCTTAGCCGACAGCGCCCTTTTCGCTGCCGCTCATCTGCGGCGCGATATACTCTTCCTGCCAGTGCGTCCGCCGCCTTGCCGCTGCGTTTGACCGCGTTGCCCGCACAAGAAAAGGCCCGCCGAGGCGGGCCCAGTTTGCCACGGGGTATGGCGGGAGATCAGGATTCGGTGCCGGGCGTGCCCAGCTTGGGTGCCTTGCCATCTTCGATGCGGCCTTCATTGCGAAGGTCGCGGCCTTCCTGCGCTTTGCGCTTGGCCTCGGGGCTGTCACCATTTTCATGCAGCTCTTCCTTCACATAGCCGGCGGCTTCCTTGATCTTTCCTTCGATGCTCATGCTGTCCTCCAATTGATTTGACATCGGATCAACCCCTTGAATCAGAAGAAAGTTTCCTTTGCAGAAGGCGGTATATTTTTGCTGCGGCAGGAAACATTTGCCCGGTGCGGGTGTTGCGCGCGGGCGGCCGAGTGCGAGGGGACCGACGGCGCCGGGCACGACTGCGCGGAAATTCTCGGCAGCTTCGCCGCAATGGTGCGGCGGCACTAGCGAAGCGATGCCTTCCCCCTTTTTCAATAGCCCCCCGCCCCGTCCGCCGCCTCGCCTGCGACACGACCGCGAATTCTTTGCCTGCCGCGCGGAACATCGAGGCGCCGCGCAAGTTCCTGAGGAACGCTGACAAATTTGACTCATTCTCGTCGCTTCCCATGAGCGCGGGATAGCTTGCTATGGGCTTCAAATGACAAGCAGGATATTGATCGTCGAGGACGACCCGCTAGTGGCGATGATGATCGAGGGTTTCCTCGACGCCCTCGGCTGCGAACTTGCCGGCTGCGAAGGTAGTCTGGCCGGCGCTCTCGCGCGCTTGGCATCGCCCGATTTCGATGCGGTGATCCTGGACGTTCATCTTGCCAATGGCGAGACGAGCGAGGCGGTGGGAAAGGCGCTCCGCGAGGCAGATATTCCCTTTGTCGTCGCGACGGGCGACGGCGGCGCTGCTCGGTCCGGATTCGGAGAGGCAGCCGTGGTACGCAAGCCTTTTACCCTCGATGCGCTTGCGGCGGCCCTCGCCAGCATTGGCGTCTAGCGGCACTTCAGCCTGGCTCCGTCTATCGCGATCCATCCCACGCCGCGCGCCAGCGCCTTCGCGACTGCGGCGGCGCGGCTTCGCGACGATGATCGATCAACCGAGGAAAAGGACCGGCCAGGATCCTGACAGGTACGTCCGCCTTTACCGGCGACGCCTTGCGGCAAATGACGCAATAGGCGGCGTCGACGCGCGACGTTGACCGACCGATGCGCGAAGCGCTGCGCGCCCGGCAATCTCGATATTGCGCGTTCCGCGATAGCGGCTAGAGCATTGCACATCATAAGCCGAGCGCACGTCGTCCGCGGCAAGGAAAGGCATTGATAATGTTCGACCGCGACAAGGCGCCACCCGGCATGGGTGTGTTTCTGGCCAAGCTGCTCAGCCACAGCCTCCTGTCCACCGAAGACCAGGCGGCGATCGCCGCTCTGCCGCATCGCACGCGGCACCTTGAACCCAATGACTATATCCTGCGCGAAGGCGAGCGATCCGATATCTGCCCGGTGCTGCGATCGGGCTTTGCTTACCGCCAGAAGACGACTCCCGATGGCGGCCGCGAGATCGTCGCGATCAAGATCCCTGGCGACCCGCTCGATTTCCAGTCGATGTATCTTCGCACCGTCGATCATAATTTGCAGGCGCTCACCGCCGTCGAACTGACCGTGATCATGATTTCGGATTTCGAGCGGCTCGTGCAGGCGCGCCCCGCAATCGCGCGCGCCGTCATGGTCGATATTCTCATCGAGGCGTCGATCGGTCGCAAATGGCTGCTCAACAACGGGCGCCGCAACGCACTCGCGCGGCTCGCCCATCTTTTGTGCGAGCTCCACTTCCGGTTGGACGACACCCACTGGGGCGGGCTCGACGTGCGCAAAATGCCGCTCACCCAGGAGCAGCTCGCCGACGTTCTGGGGCTGACGCCGGTGCATGTGAACCGGACCCTCAAGGCGCTTGAGCGCTCGGGTTCGATCGTCCGCGAAGGCCGCGGGATCCGGATTGCCGATCTCGATGCATTGATCGCGGTGGCGGACTTTTCCGATCTCTACCTCCACCGCGATCAGTCCTGATCGGCCGAGGCGCGCGATCCGGGCAAGGATTTTCCGCGCAGCCGCGAGGCGTAGCGCAAGCCTCCCGCCGCCTAGCGCACGCCTGCCCGAGATACGCCCGCGCCGCGCCCATCGCCGCCGAACCCGGTGCGCAACACCGCCTCAAATGCTCGCGCTTAACCTATGTTATGTGGCGGCTTTTTGAAGCGCGGCCGGTCGGCTTAAGATGGAACAGCTCGCTTGCCCCGCGCGTTGACCGATCAGACAGAATGGAGACCGATCATGAACAACGATACGATCAAGGGTAACTGGGAACAGGTCAAAGGCCATGTTCAGAAGAAATGGGGCGAGTTCACGAACGACGAGGTCGATCAGATCAATGGCAGCCGCAAGGTGCTCGCCGGCAAGATTCAGGAAAAATATGGCCGCGCCCAGGATGAAGCCGAGCGCGAGATTGACGAGTTCGAAAACAGCTACTGACCTCGGCGAGGTTCAGCAAAGCCCGCGCGGTGCAACTGCGCGGGCTTTTTCGTGTCCAAACAGGAATTGGGCGCAATCTTCGCAAAATTTCAGGCGATCCGAGGCGCCAACCGGCACGTCCAACGGCGCCCAACGCCACGCTTGCACCGCCCCGGCCCTTCCCTTGGCAATATGCTCAGATAAAGGGCTCGAAGGCTTTGAGTTCGCCAGCCTTGAGGGGCAACAGGATCCTGGCACGCATTCCCCGTCCGCCCGCCTGGTCAGACTCATAATGCACCTCGGCGCGGTGGGTACGTGCAATTGCATCGATGAGCTTTGTACCCAGCCCGGTGCCCTGCGCCGGCCCGCCTACTGAAAAACCAGGCCCGTCATCTTCGACGCCGAGTTCAACCATGCCATCGCCGCTCCGGCGCAGAATGATCCTCACTGCGCCGTCTTCGGCGGCCCCATAGGCATATTTGCAGGCATTGCTCACCCATTCATTGGCGATCATTCCGAGCGCGACGGCCTTGTCGGTCGCGATCCGCAACGGCTCGGCCTCGGCGCGAACTTCGCGGTGCGCCGCGCCGGTCGACCAGCTGGCGCCGAGGTCGGCGGCGAGGCCCTCCAGATAGTCGTCCATCGCGACGAATTCGACGTCATTGCTGGTGTAGAGACGGCGGTTCACCTGCGCGACGGTTGCGATCCGCTGCTGGGTCTTCTTGAGTGCCTCGCGCGCTTCGGGATCGGGGAGTGTCTTCGCCTGGAGCGCGACGAACGACATGATCATCTGGAGATTGTTCGCGACGCGGTGATTGACTTCCGTCAGCAGCGCCTCGAGCCGCGCGTTGCTGGCCCTGAGCTCCTCCTCGGCACGCTCGCGATCGCGGCGGAGGCTGGCGCGTTCAAGGACCTGCCCGAAGGTGCTCGCCAGCAGGTCAAAGAAATCGCTGCCTACCGATTTCACGACATAATCGTCGGCACCCGCCTTGAGCGCGGCGACCGCGACGCGGCTCTCCTCCGAACCCGTCACATAGACGATCGGCGGACAGCCCGCGACGCGGCGCAGTGCATCAAGCGTCGAGAGCCCGTCCTGCCCGGGCATGTAATGATCGACGGCGATAAGGTCGAAACGCCCTGCACGGGTCATCATGACCCCCTCGGCCCCGCTTGCTGCCAGGCTGACCTTGAACCCCTCGCGTTCGAGATTGCGCGAGACGAGGCGGCGGATGCCCTCGTCATCGTCGATATAGAGAATATGCGCCACGCTTGACGAAGCCCTTCCGGTCAGGCCTGGTCGGGATCGGGGACCTGGATCACCGACAGAAAGAGGCCAAGCTGGCGGATCGCATCGGCGAAATTCTCGTAATTCACGGGCTTGGTGATGTAGACATTGCAGCCCAGATCATAGCAGCGCTGGATTTCGACCTTGTCGTCGGTCGTCGTCAGTACCACGACGGGCGTCCGGCGCAGCGCACTGCCCTCGCCTTTCAGCCGTGCCAGAATATCGGTCCCGCTCATGTCGGGAAGATTGAGGTCGAGAAGGACGAGCGCCGGACCGTTGCGCGCTGGCCCTTCCGCGGCATCATAGAGAAAGTCGAGCGCCGACGTGCCGTCGGTAAAGTGATGGATGGCGTTCGAAATGCCGGCGCGGCGGATATTCTTTTCGATCAGCCGGGCATGACCTTCGTCATCCTCGATCATCACGATATTCACGGATTGCTGTTGATCAGGCATTTTCTTCTCCGCCTTTCCATTCGACCGGCAATGTGAGACGGAAAATCGATCCCTCGTCCAGCGCCGATTGCACGTCGATCGTGCCGCCAAGGCGATAGGCAAGCGCCCTGGCGTGTGCGAGACCGATGCCCTCGCCGGGCTGGTCCTGTGTTCCCGACCTTCTGAAAAGGTCGAAGATGCGATCATGGTCGCGCGGGTCGATCCCGCGGCCATTGTCCTTTACCTCGACGTATGCCCGTCCATATTCGCATTGCCCGCTGACGGCGATCACGCCCGCCCGCCCGGGCTTGAGATATTTGAGCGCATTTTCGATGAGGTTCGAGAGTATCTGTTCGACGGCGAGCCGGTCGTTGACGATCTGCGGCAAATCGCCGATTTCGAGCCGCGTCCCGGTTTCCTGGATGCGGTGCTCGAGGCTGTCGGCGATCGTCTTGACGACGAGCCCAAGGTCGAGCCGTTCGGGCGCCAGCGACCGCCGACCCTGGCGCGACAGATTGAGGATCGCGTTGATGAGCCGGTCCATCTTCTGGGTGGAGCTGCGGATGAAGCCGATCGCTTCGGGAAGGTCTTCCTCGATCGCGAGGCGGGTCGCGGGATCGGGCGCCTGCCAATTTCCTTCCTCGCTGCGCGCGAGATAATCGGCGATCGCCTTGCGCGCCGCTTCCAGCTCGGCGGTGAAGCCCATCACATTGACCAGCGGCGAGCGAAGGTCGTGACTGACGATATAGGCGAAGCGCTGGATTTCGGCATTGGCCCGGCTGAGCTCGGCGGTGCGCGCTTCGACAAGCTCCTCGAGGCTTTCGTTCAAATGGCGAAGCTGTTCGCGCGACAGGCGAAGGTCGACGAGATTGCGGCGAATGAGAAGAAGCGTGATCGCGGCGACCGCCAGAATGAGCAGCCCGGTGATCAGCAACGTGGTGTTGAATAGCGCCTGCGTGCGCCGCTGCTTGCTTTCGCGCTCGCGAAGCAGCGCGAGTTCGTTCGCCATCATGGCATCGACCACCCCGCGAACGTCGCGGACATAAGTGACCCCCGTATCGCTCGCAAACCCCTCGACGACCGCGCGCCGTGCCGCGATGCCGCCGCCGATCGCCTTGCGATTATAGGCGCCATAAGCGTCGATGAGCTTGCGAAGCCGCGCCACGCGCGCCACCTGCTCCGGATTGTCCCGGATCAACGCGCCAAGTTCGCCAAGCTGTGCCCGGGCGCTCTCCTCGGCCTTGTCCATGATCGCGGCGAAGCGCGGATCGTTGGTCAACAAAAGCCCGCGTCTTGCGGTCTCCATCCGCTCATTGGCGCTCGCGAAGGCGCCAAGTCGTGCCTCGACCAGCAGCGTGTGCGAGACGCGCTGGGCAATTTCCTCATTCTGGCGCTGGGTCCAATAGGTTGCCGCGGCAGCAACGAGCAGCGCGACAAATCCGAGCGCGAGCAGCGCTACGATAGTGCGGCTTGCGCGGCGGTCGCGTCCGAGCGACGCGATCTTCTTCGATTCCATAGAGGTTGCCGTCTCCGCGCCGCGAGTGGAGAAGACCCATGGCGAGACCGGACAGATTGCGCAAGCCCTCGAAAAGCGAACGCAGGAGCGCTGGCTGGTCGAACTTAACCTAGATCAAACTGCCGCGCCTATCGCCTCTCAGGTTCAATCGACCGAGCGGTGGGCGAGCTACTCCTCATCCCCGAAGCGTGCCGCGAAAAATATGGCCAGCATGAGCATGATCGCGAATGCGACCAGCCCGATAAAAAGCATCCCCTGCCTCATGCCGCCATCCTTACCAGACCTAGCCGACCACACAATCGCATTGGATCCGTCTGGCCCGCCGCGTTGCCGCTATTGATGAAAGCCCAATGACATCCACTGGTCGCCGTGCGGCGCTGATGATTTGCTTTTCTATATTTTAGAATAGAAGCGGCAATTTTATCTCACTGTTTAGGATGGCCGCCTCCGCGTAGATCGATTGTACCCCGAATGATCGGGATCACCGATCTTCCAGAGAAGGAGTGCCACCCATGTCGATCAAAGCCACCCCGACCCCCGCCAAGGCGCTGCTGGATCCCAGCAATCATGCGCTGGTCCTCATCGATTTCCAATCGCAGATGGCGTTCGCCACCAAGTCGATCGCACCCGAACTGCTTCGCAACAACGCGGCACTGGTCGCCAATAGCGCTGCCGGCTTCGCCGTCCCGACCATACTGACCACGGTTGCCGAGAAGAGCTTCTCGGGCCCGATGTTCAGTGAGATCACCGATGCATTTCCGGGGCAAGCGCTGTTCGATCGCACCAGCATGAACACCTGGGAAGACGCCGCCGTGATCGGCGAAGTCAATCGCATTGGCAAGGAGCGGCTCGTGTTCGCCGGCCTCTGGACCTCGGTCTGCATCGTTGGCCCCGTGCTCTCGGCGCTTGAACAGGGCTATGACGCCTATGTCATCACCGACGCGAGCGGCGATATCTCGACCGAAGCGCATGAGCGCGCCGTCGAGCGCATGGTGCAGGCCGGCGCGAAGCCGATCACCTCACTGCAATATCTGCTTGAACTGCAGCGCGACTGGGCGCGCGCCGAAACCTATGACCTCACGACCGGCATCGCTCGCAAATGGGGCGGCGCCTACGGCCTTGGGATCACCTATGCCAAGACGATGTTCGGCGCCTCCGAGGCCTCGAAGTGATTACACCCGCCGGACCGGAGGGTTGTTGAATCCGGTCCACTCCATCCAAATGCTGAAGGGAATTTGTCATGAGCTATGTTACCACAAAGGACGGCACCCAAATCTTCTACAAGGACTGGGGACCGAAGGACGCGCAGCCGATCGTCTTCCATCATGGCTGGCCGCTGTCGTCGGACGACTGGGACAACCAGATGCTCTTCTTCCTCGCCAAGGGCTACCGCGTCGTGGCGCACGACCGCCGCGGTCATGGCCGGTCGCAGCAGGTGAGCGAGGGTCATGACATGGATCATTATGCGGCCGATGCGGCGGCCGTGATGGAACATCTCGACGTGCGGAACGCGGTTCATATCGGGCACTCGACGGGCGGCGGCGAAGTCGCAGCCTATGTCGCCCGCTACGGCATTCCCCAGGGCCGCGTCGCCAAGGCGGTGCTGGTATCGGCGGTGCCGCCGATCATGCTGAAGACCGACCGTTATCCCGGCGGCCTGCCGATCGAAGTGTTCGACGGAATCCGCAGCGAACTGGCGGCCAACCGGTCGAAATTCTTCCGCGACCTGCCCTCGGGCCCCTTCTACGGCTTCAACCGCGAGGGTGCGACCGTCATTCCTGCCGTAATCGACAATTGGTGGCGTCAGGGCATGATGGGCAGCGCCAAGGCGCATTATGACGGGGTCAAGGCCTTTTCGGAAACCGACCAGACCGAAGATTTGAAGGCGATCAGCGTGCCGACCCTCGTGCTGCACGGCGACGATGATCAGGTCGTGCCGTACAAGAATGCCGGCGTACTCCAGGCCGAAATCCTGCCGAATGCGACGCTCAAGATCTACGAGGGCTTCAGCCACGGCATGCTGACGGTCAACGCCGACGTCATCAACCCCGACCTGCTGGCCTTCGTACAGGCCTGAGGCAAATAAGGGAGAACGGACCCGTGAAAATCTATCTCGTCTCGCTGGGCGCCGGACTGCTCGCCGGTCTTGTCTACAGCCTGCTCGGTGTCCGTTCTCCCGCGCCTCCGGTCGTCGCGCTGGTCGGCCTCGCCGGAATCCTGCTCGGCGAACAGATCGTCCCCGTCGTAAAGCGCCTCGCCGATACCACTGAACTGGCTCGCTTCGTCCGCGAAGATTGTGCACCCCAAGTCCTCGGCGCACCGCCGCAGCGCCGCGAGCATGATGCATGAACCCGATCACCCGCCGCCAGGCGCTTGCCGGCGCCGCCACCACCGCCCTTCTCTCATCATCGGAAAGCTTTGCCATGAGCCCCAAGGATCTGATCATCGTCAACGCCAAGGTGACTACGCTCGACAAGGGCAATCCCGTCGCCGAAGCGGTCGCGATCCGCGACGGAAAATTTCTGAGCGTCGGCGGTGAGCAGGCGGTCCGCGCCGCCGCCGGACCCGACGCAACCGTCATCGATGCCAAAGGCCGCCGTCTGATCCCGGGGCTGATCGACAGCCACATCCACGTCATCCGCGGCGGGCTCAATTATAATATGGAACTGCGCTGGGACGGCGTGCCGAGCCTCGCCGAGGCGATGGCAATGCTGAAACGCCAGGCGGAGAACACCCCGCCGCCGCAATGGGTGCGCGTCGTGGGCGGTTTTACCGAGCATCAGTTCGCCGAAAAGCGCCTGCCGACGCTCGACGAGATCAACGCCGCGGCGCCCGAGACGCCAGTGTTCATCCTCCACCTCTACGACCGCGCGCTGCTTAATGCCGCCGCGCTGCGGGCGGTCGGATACACGAAGGACACGCCGAACCCGCCGGGCGGCGAGATCGTCCGCGACGCCGCCGGAACCCCGACGGGTCTGTTGCTCGCACAGCCCAATGCGACGATCCTCTATGCAACGCTCGCCAAGGGGCCGAAGCTGCCCGAGGAGTATCAGCTCAATTCGACGAAGCACTTCATGCGCGAACTCAATTCATTGGGCGTGACCAGCGTGATCGACGCGGGCGGCGGCTTCCAGAATTATCCCGACGATTACCAGATCATCGAAAAACTGCATCAGGACGGCGAGATGACGCTGCGCATCGCGTACAACCTCTTTACGCAAAAGCCGAAGGAAGAGCTCAAGGATTTCGCCACTTGGTCGACCCAGGTTAAACCCGGCGACGGCGATGACACCTATCGTCACAATGGCGCGGGCGAGATGCTCGTCTATTCGGCCGCCGACTTCGAGGATTTTCGCGTCGAGCGGCCCGACATGCCGGCGAACATGGAAAGCGACCTCGAACCCGTCGTCCGCTTGCTCGCGGAACGGAAGTGGCCGTGGCGGCTCCACGCGACCTACGACCAGACCATCGGCCGCGCGCTCGACGTGTTCGAAAAGGTCAACAAGGATATCCCGATTCAGGGCCTCAACTGGTTCTTCGACCATGCCGAGACGATCAGCGAGCGCAACATCGACCGCATCGCCGCACTCGGCGGCGGCATTGCGGTCCAGCACCGGATGATGTTCCAGGGCGAATATTTCATCGAACGCTATGGCGCCAAGGCCGCCGAAGCGACCCCGCCGATCAAGCGGATGATGGAGGCCGGAATCCCCGTCGGCGCGGGCACCGACGCGACGCGCGTCGCGAGCTACAACCCGTGGGTCTCGCTCTCGTGGCTCGTCACCGGCAAGACGCTCGGCGGCACGAACCTCTATCCCGTCCGCAACCGCCTCGACCGCGAAACCGCGCTGCGCCTGTGGACCGAAAAGAATACATGGTTCTCGAACGAGGTCGGCAAGAAGGGACAGATCAAGGCCGGCCAGCTCGCCGATCTCGCCTTGCTTTCGGACGATTATTTCAGCGTCGCCGAAAGCGAGATCGTGCATCTGCGTTCGGTGCTGACCATACTCGGCGGCAAGATCGTGCATGGCGAGGGCGATTATGGCCCGATCGCCCCCACGCTGCCCAAGCCGATGCCCGACTGGTCGCCGGTCGCGACCTTCGGCGGCTATCATCGCCGGCCCGAAGGCGCGCAGAAGATGGCATCCGCCTGCGGCTGCGCTTCGTCTTGCGCCGTCCACGGCCATGACCATGCCGCAGCGCTCGGCGCCAACACCCCCGCCGCCGACGTCCAGAGTTTCTGGGGCGCGTTCGGCTGCGGTTGCTGGGCAGTCTGATCGATGAACGCGCCCGCTCCCATCGCCCGCCTGCTTGGCAAGCGCGGCTTCTCAACCCTCGCTGCAGCGCTTCTCACCTTGCCTTATTGGACGAGCGGGATCACCAAATTATTCGATATGTCAGGCGCGCTTGGCGAGGCCCGGCATTTCGGGCTCGAACCTGCGATACTCACCGTCATCGCAACAATATTCGTCCAGATCGGCGGTTCGCTCCTCGTCATCCTTGGCCGCCAGGCGTGGCTCGGCGCGGGCGCGCTCGGCGTATTCACCGCCGCGGCGACGCTGATCGCCCATCCCTTCTGGGAGGTCGCCGACCAAATGGCGCGCTTTCACGAGCGTAACAGCTTCCTTGAACATGTCGGACTGATCGGCGGCCTGATGCTCGCCGCGATCCTGCGGACGCAAAAATCATGACCGACACGGCTTCCCCTCCCCCGCGTCCGCTCGCAAGCCCGCTATTCCGCGCGCTGTGGATTGCCACGGTCGTCTCGAACATCGGCACCTGGATGCACGACGTCGGGGCGGGCTGGCTGATGACCTCGCTGTCGCCCGATCCGCTGATGGTCGCATTGGTGCAGGCCGCCACAACCTTTCCGATGTTCGTCCTCGCGCTTCCCGCCGGAGCGCTCGCGGATATCGTCGACCGGCGCAAGCTGCTGATGGGGGCGCAACTGTTCGGCCTAACCGGCGCGGCAATTCTGTCGGCATTGACGCTCGCGGGTCTGACCGACGCCCGGGTCCTGCTCGCCTTTACCGCCGCCATCGCGATTGGCGCGGCCTTTTCGGCGCCTGCCTTCCAGGCGATCGTCCCCGAACTCGTGCCAGGACCCGCACTGCAACAGGCGGTCGCGCTCAATTCGCTGGGCGTCAACATCGCGCGCGCGATCGGCCCCGCGCTCGGCGGCCTGATCATCGCAGCATCCGGGCCGGGCGCAGTATTCGCCGTCAATGCCCTTTCCATCCTCGGCATCTTGGTGGTGCTCGCGCGCTGGCGGCGTGTCGCTCCCGATCGGCAACTGCCCGCCGAGCATATGGTAGGCGCGATGCGCGCCGGCTTGCGCTATGCGCTGCGAGCGCCCGAACTCAAGGTCGTGCTCGTCCGCTCGGTCGGCTTCTTCCTCTTCGCCAGTGGTCTCTGGGCGCTGCTGCCGATCATAGCGCGCCGCGACCTCGGGCTCGGCCCGCTTGGCTATGGCGGCCTCCTCACCTTCATGGGATTGGGCGCGATCGGCGGCGCGATGCTGATGCCAAAGCTGCGCGGCACAATGGGCGCCAATGCGATCACCCTCGCCGCCTCGATCCTGCTCGCCATCGCCATGGCGGGCTTGTCGCAGGCTGCGCAATTCGCGACCGCTGCGGCGGCGTTGTTCGTCGCGGGACTCGCATGGATCGCAATGATGGCGTCGCTCAACGGCGGCGCGCAGGCAACCTCGCCGGGCTGGGTCAAGGCGCGCGCGCTCGCCATCTACCTGCTCATTTTCCAGGGTTCGATGGCGGCGGGCTCGACCTTGTGGGGATCGATCGCCTCGCACATCGGCGTGCCATCGACCCTGCTTGCGTCCGCCACTTTGCTCGTTGCAGCGAGCCTGATCCTCGCCTGGCGCTTTCCGCTCGACCGCGCGAGCGCGCTCGATCTTGCGCCTTCGTCGCATTGGCCTGCGCCGCTTGTCGACGGCGCGGTCGAACATGACAGCGGACCGGTGCTGGTGACGATCGAATATCACGTCGACCCGGCGAAGCTGTCCGACTTCTTCACCGCAATGCAGGCGATGCGCCGCATTCGCCGCCGCGACGGCGCAATCCATTGGGGTGTTTACGAGGATACCGCGGCGCCTGGCACAGTGGTGGAAACCTTCACCGTCGAAAGCTGGCTTGAACATCTGCGCCAGCATGATCGCGTCACCAACGCCGACCGCGTGCAGCAGGACGCGCTCGCTGCCTTTCTGAACGGCGAGGCGCCAGTCGTGCGCCATTTCGTCACCCGCTGATGCGCCACCTCCTGCTCCTCGCCGCGCTCGCGCCCGCAACGGCCTTTGCGCAATCGGTCGAGCAGACAAATTTGCGCTACGACGAGGATTGGTCGCTTCTGCGCGACGTCCCGCGCGAAGGCTGGCGGCAGCCCAAATATGTGCCGCTCGATGACACGGGCGATGCCTATCTGACCCTCGGCGCCGAAGCACGGGCGCGCTTCGAGGGCTTCGGCAACAATCTGTGGGGCGATCCGCCGGCGCCCGACGATGGCTATCTCTGGCTGCGTGTCATGCCGCATGCGGATCTTCACGCCGGCCCGGCGCGCGTCTTCGTGCAGGGTATCGCCGGCTATGCGCGCGGTGTCGCTGCGGGCAAGGGCCCAGCCGACGAAAGCGGGATCGACCTGTTGCAGGGTTTTGCCGACGTCCGCGTCGCGCTGGGCGGCGCCGGCAAGCTGACACTGCGCGGCGGGCGTGAACTCGTTGCGCTCGGGTCAGAGCGCCTTGTCGGCATCCGCTATGGCCCCAATATCCCGCAGGCTTTCGACGGCGTGCGCGCAATCGCGGATATTGGCCCGGTCCGCCTCGACGCATTTCATCTCCGCCCCGTGGCGATCGGTGCCGGCGATTTCGACGACCGCACGTCAACGACCCGGCGGCTCGACGGGCTTTACGTGACCGTCACGCCCGCCAAGGACATCGGGGTCGACGCCTATTGGCTGGGATATGCCAATGAAGCCGCGCGCTTTGCCGGTCGCGCCGGGCGCGAGATGCGCGACACTTTCGGGCTACGCTTCTTCGGACGCCGCGGGGACCTGGGCTGGAATTGGGAAGCGATGCTGCAGCGGGGCCACTTCGCGGGCGACCGTATTCGCGCCTGGTCGCTCGCGACCGAAACCAGCTGGAGCTTTCCGCAGGCGGCCCTGAAGCCGCGCCTGCGCCTTCGCGCAAACATCGCCAGCAGCGACCGCGATGCCACGGACGACAGACTCGGCACCTTCAATGCGCTATTCCCGAAGGGCAAATATTTCGGCGAACTGTCGCCGATCGGCCCGCGCAACATCATCAACCTCCATCCCAGCGTCGATTTCGACCTTGGCGATGGGGCGTCGCTCGAACTCGTCGCCGCACGCTTCTGGCGAGAAAGCCGCGGCGACGGCATCTACGACATACCGGGCGGCCTCATCCGTCCCGCTGGCGGCAGCGAAGCGCGACACATCGGCGACCAGCTGGAAATTTCGGTTGCTTGGCAAGCGACGACGCTTCTGTCCTTCGCCGCCTCGCTCTCCGCCTTTCGCCCCGGCTCTTATATCCGCGACACAGGACCAGCCCGCACGATCCAAATGGTTGGAGCCGAGGCAATGCTGAAGCTCTAAAGATCGATCATCCCGGCAAGCTCGGCGTCATCCTGTCCGAGCTCGACAAATTGTTCGAGCAGCCACAATGCCGCCGGGCCGGGCGGCGTGTCACGGCGCCAGACGCCCGCAAAGCGATAGGTCCCTCCTGGATGATCCGGCATCGCAAGCTGGATCAGCGTTCCCGTGACAAGATCGGACTCGATCATCGGCAGCGGCATATTGCCCCAGCCTATGCCTTCGCGCAGCAACGCGTGCTTGGCGCCGAGATCGGCAAGTCGCCAGGTCTTGGGACTCATCACCGAATAGTCGCGCCCCTCGGTGAACCGCGATCGGTCGGTCAGGACAAGCTGCGTATAGTCGCGTCCCGCGCCCGGCGGGATACGTTCCATCCGGCTAAGCGGGTGGTCGGGCGCGGCGACCGGGACCATTGGGATCGATCCCGCCGCTATGCATTCGACCCCCTCGACCCCGGCGGCCAGCGGCCCCGATATGCCAAGGATCGCCTTGCGATCGAGAACCATTGCGGTAATCGCCCCGAGCGCTTCGACATGAAGCCGCAGCTGCACCGTCGGGAACTTGGCCGCAAAGGCACGCAGCACCTTACCAAGCCTTTCGGACGGCAGCATCACGTCGACCGCGAGATCCACCTCTGCCTCCAAGCCGTCGAGCATCCCCTTTACCTTGGCGCGCAGGCCATCGATACCGACGGAAATCGCGCGAACTTCCGACAGCAGCGCGCGGCCCGCGACGGTGAGCTGCGGTTTGCGCGTTCCCTCGCGTTCGAAGAGCGTGAGGCCGAGCTGCGCCTCAAGATTGGAAATGCCGTAGCTGATCACCGAAACCGCGCGATTGAGCTGACGACCCGCCGCCGCGAAGCTGCCCGTGTCGACGATAGCAAGGAAGATGCGAAGCTGGTCCAGCGTCGGGGTGCCGGGATTGTTCACTTTTCCACTTCCTCGAACAGTTCGATGCAATTTATCCCACTGAACCAAATGGCGGGCAATGTCTAAAAGCTTTTCAACAGCAGCCACCCCGGCGCGCCCTGGAGACAAAAAATGATCGAACTTCGCCCTTTCGACAGCCTTGGAGGCGCCAATCACGGCTGGCTCGACGCCAAACATCATTTCTCGTTCGCGGGCTATCACGATCCCGCGCGCACCAGCTGGGGCAATTTGCGCGTCTGGAATGACGACACGATCCAGCCGCAGACCGGCTTCCCGCCACATCCGCACCGCGACATGGAAATCATCACCTATGTCCGCGAAGGCGCGATTACGCATCAGGACAATCTCGGCAACAAGGGCCGTACCGAAGCCGGCGACGTGCAGGTCATGAGCGCCGGAACGGGTATCCGCCATTCGGAATATAATCTCGAGGACGTCACCACGAAGATCTTTCAGATCTGGATCGTTCCGACCCGCAGCGGCGAAGCGCCGCAGTGGGGCGCCAAGCCTTTCCCCAAGGGCGAACGCTCGGGCAGGTTCGTCACGCTCGCCTCAGGCTACGAAAATGACAATGACGCGCTGCCGATCCGCACCGACGCGCGCGTCGTCGGCGCGACACTGCGGGCCGGCGAGACTGCCGAATATCCGCTCGGCAAGGACCGCAAGGCCTATCTCGTCCCGGCGAGTGGCGCGGTGCAGATCGACAACCTCCGCGTGAATGCACGCGACGGCGCAGCAATCAGCGATATGGACATATTGCGCGTGACAGCGATCGAGGACAGCGAGATCGTCCTCGTTGACGCAGCATGACGAAAGGCTGGAGCGTCGCCATCGCGGCGGCGCTCCAGCCACAGGAGAAAATAGATGATCCAGTTCAGGGATCGCGGCGCGCGCGGCCGTCACCAAGGCGGTCAGATCGACGCCCGTCACAGCTTCTCCTTCGCGGACTATAACGACCCCAGACACATGGGATTCCGGGCTCTTCGCGTGCTTAACGAAGACCGCGTCGTCCCCGGCGCTGGCTTCCCCGAGCACGGCCATCAAGACATGGAGATTGTGACGATCGTCCTGAAAGGCGCCGTTGTGCATCGCGACAATCTGGGCAACAATGCGATCATTCGCGCGGGCGAGGTGCAGCGGATGAGTGCCGGCACCGGCATCCGGCATAGCGAGCGCAACCCCAGTGCCGACGAACCCACCCATCTGCTCCAGATATGGATTATTCCGGCCGAGGCTGGCGGCGCGCCTTCTTATGAACAAAGGTCGTTTGCCGACGACGGTGCGCGCAACCGCTGGGTCACGATAGCAAGCGGTGATGCGCGCCGCGAATCGCTGACGCTGCGGCAGGACGCGGTGATGGACGTCGCGCGCCTTGACGACGGGAATATCCTCACGCGCTCGCTCGACCCGACACGCGGCTATTGGGTTCAAGTCGTCGCAGGAATCGTCAGCCTCAACGGAACCGAAATGCGCGGAGGCGACGGCGCCGCGGTCACTTCGGAAGACAGGCTTGCGATCGAAGCGGAAACCGACGCGGAGGTGCTGCTAATCGATCTACCCTGACCCGTACGGTGCGCCCAAGCCCCGATCACAGCAAGGAAAATGACCATGTGGTCAAGCATCGATCCCGCCGACCGAGCGGCTCCTGTCGACTTCGACTGGCTCTTCCCCGCAGATCTTCAGCGTGTATTCAACGCGCGTGACGCCGGCCTGCGGGCCGCTGCAATTAAGACATCAATGTCGCGGAGCCGATAATGTTCGAGGCTGATGCCTTGCGATCTGCTCCCGAGGCCGGCGGCGTCCACCACCACGGCAAAGGGGCAATGCTCGGGCATGCGGGACCCCTATCCACTCCGCATATGGTGACGGGAAAGGGATGTCGGCGAAATAGTCGACGGCAAAATAGCTCGCCTTTGAATAGTGCTCAATTCAACGGTCTAATTCCCCGCTCTGCCAGATGCTCTATCACCGTCGCGCCCCGGCCCTAGGACCGCGCTTCGCGCCATTTGATGGCCCGTCCGATCGTACCGCCCTGCACGATGACCGAAAAGAGAACCGCAATATAGGTTGCCGCGAGAATATAGGGGCGCTCCGGGCCGTCCGGCAGGCCGAGTGCGAGGGCGATTGATATGCCGCCGCGCAGCCCGCCCCAGATCAGCGTAATCGGCGCCAGCCTGCCCAGCGGGAGCAAGGTTCGCATCACGCCCAGAGGGGCCAGCACGGACAGGCAGCGGGCGGCAAATATGAGCGGAATCGTGAGTGTACCCAGCAGAATAATCCGCGTGTCGGAGGGAATGGTAACGACCTCAAGCCCGATCAGCAGAAACAGCAGCGCGTTCAGAATGTCGTCGATCAGACTCCAGAATTTGAGCAGATAATCGCGCGTCATGTCACTCATCGCGTGCGCGACGCCGTGGTTGCCGATGATGAGCCCCGCGACGGCCATCGCGACTGGACCGCTGACGTGCAGCTGGCTGGCAAGAGCGTAGCCGCCCATCACCACGGCGAGGCTGATCATCACCTCGGTCTTATACTCATCGATAGACTGCATGGCCCTGAAGGCTGTCCAGCCGATGACAAGGCCCAGAAGAATCCCGCCGCCCGCCTCGGCCACGAACATCCGCAGGGCGTGCGGCGGCGAAAGGGGGGCGCCGCTTGCCGCTGTAGCAAGTAGAATCGCGAATATCACGACTCCCACGCCATCGTTGAACAGGCTTTCCCCCGCCACGGTCGCCTGCAGCGTGGGTGGAACATCGGTTTCGCGCAGGACACCCATGACGGCGACCGGGTCGGTCGGGCTGATGAGCGCCCCGAAAACCAGGCACCAGATCAGGGGTATGGCGATACCCATCCAGCCCGAAAGCAGGTGAAGTCCGGCACCGACGAGCGCCGTCGAAAGAAGGACGCCGATCGTCGAAAGCGCCAATATTGCCCAGCGCCCCCTGCGCATTTCGGTCCAGTCGACATGGAGCGCGCCCGCGAACAGCAGGAAAGAGAGCATCCCGTCCATCAGCGCTGCGTGGAAATCAATGCCGGCGATAAATTTCACGATTTCGTCCGCCACCGATGGCCCTGACAGCAAACGATCGAGCGCGACGACGAGAAGCGACGCAACGGCGCCCATGATTGTCAGGCCTATACTGGTCGGCAGGCCGATGAAGCGGTGATTGATATAGGCAAGCGCCGCGGCGAGGACGATCAGGATTGCCGCCGCATCAAAGGGCGTGATGACGAAGCTCATCGGGTCGCTTCCTTTCTTGCTGTCCGCTGCGGCCGTTGCACCGCTTCTATTCGTCGGGCAGCGCGTCGACCCAGGCCGCGCGTTTCTTGAGGCGGTCGAAATCATGGTCGAACATCCCGGCCTTGCCTGCCCGTTCGAGCGCCCGCGCCGCGTGCGACCGCGCGCAATCTGCATAAAGCTCCCGATTGTTCCTCGCCAACGCCTCGAGGGCGAACTGGAGGCGCATCTGGACTTCGACCAGTGCCGCACCGTCGCGGGCGATCGGATTGAAGAAGTCGTCGAAGAGGTCGCGCGCTGCCAGATCATGGGCGTGAAGCCCCTCGAAACAGGGCTCCTGTGGCTCGGACCGGGCATCGCCATAGGCGAGCATGACGCGCAGGCCGGCACCGATGACTTCAATTGCGGTGCCTGGGTCGTTGACCGCGGGCGACAAGGCTCGCGACGCGATTTCGGAGAGCACGATCAGCCCGAAGCGTGGATCCTGATCATATTCGCGATCGGCACCAATGGTGATGCATTTGGCGATCCGGGCGGCGCAGACATCGTGCGCGGGCGGCGACACGTAGGCGACGGGACGCGCGGCATGAACGAAGGATCCCGCGATAACGTCTATGTGAATGGTGACGCTGGCATCGGCGGCGATGTCGGCGAGCGCGGCCATGTCGATGTGCCGGACATAACCGACGTCCGGGCACATAACTTCGGACGCGCCATAAGGGATCATCGTCCAGGGCCGCGCCCCAAGGCGCGGGCGGTTCCCCCATTGCCCCGCAGGCGCTGTCGCGGCCTCTTCGACACGCTTGATCGTGTCGCCTACGCGCCCGAACTTGCCCAGTTGCTCGATCCAGCGCAGCAGGGTGCCGGCAATGATCAGCAGGACGGCAAGCGTGGCGCCGAACAGGATGATCCGCCCCTTGTCGCTGTAGAAGCCGGCGGCGAGGCCGATGATCCCCACGATGCTGAAGAGGAAACTGCCGATGAAGGTCGCGAGCGTGTTTTGCGCGACAGAATCGCTCAGCAGCAATTTGGTCGACCGAGGGGTGACGTTAGCCGCCGCCGCCGAATAGGCCGACACCATGACCGAAAGCGAAAAGGTCGTCACCGCCAGCATGCTCGAAGCGAGGATATCGAGGATATTGCCGACCGAGCCTGCCGCCAGGGTGAGGTTGAAGTCATAGGGGATCAGGGGCTCGGCTATCGCGGCGAGCACCGCCGTTGCTACCGCGGCGAGGCTGAACATTGCCGCGCGGACCCATATCTGCTTCCTGAACTGGCGCAGCAGCCAGCTGGTCCGGCCGATGAACGGCCCGTCGAGCGGCATCATTATGGCCTTCCGAACGCCGTAGCAGCGTGCCGTGTGGGCGGATATTGCACCTTCATCCTCCTGTCGCTGCTGCCGTTCCCTCGGCTATCGGGTGGAGGGAGCGCTGCCGGTGCTGGTAGCACAGGCGGACGCCGACTGCATCAGCCGCGCATCCTCGCGCCGTTCAGGCCGGATGTAGATGGAGCTGATGTCGGGGGCGGCCGCCTTGAGTTCGGCCTCAATCGCCGCGATGAGCGTCTCGGCGTCGCCCATGCGCAAGTCATCCTCGAAATCGGCGCTCACCGCGACGAATATCGCCTTTGGCGCGGTGTGAATGGTGCGGACATGGTTGACAGCACTGACGCCCGCACGCGCGCCCACCGTCTGCTGGATCAGGGCAATCAGCGCCGGATCGGCGGCTTCACCGATCAATAGCCCTTTCGCTTCGCGGGCCAGCAGCGCGGCAACTGCGGCGAGGATGAGGCCGATCGCGATCGATGCGGCCCCATCGATCCGCGCATCGCCGGTCGCATGACTGAGCCAGACTCCTGCCGCGGCGATGAGGAGCCCGGCAAGCGCCGCGCTATCCTCAAACAGGACGATGAAGGCTGCGGGATCCTTTGACTGCCGGATCGCCTGCCACCAGCTGCGTCCGCCGCGCCCGGCATCGAAAGCCCGCACGGCCAGCGCCCAAGATGCACCTTCGAGCAGGAAGGCAATCGCGAGTACGATATAGTTTATCGCGGGATCGCGAAGTGGAGCAGGAGCGCGGATATGGATCCAACCCTCGTAGATCGACATGCCCGCGCCCGCCGCGAAGATGAGGATCGCCACCACGAACGCCCAGAAATAGAGTTCGCGGCCGTAGCCGAAGGGATGGCGGGCATCGGGCGAGCGGCTCGCCCGGCGCTGGCCATAGAGCAGCAGCATCTGATTGCCGCTGTCGACGAGCGAGTGAATGCCTTCGGAGGCCATCGATGAGGACCCGGTGATGGCGGCGGCGACCAATTTGGCCGCAGCGATGCCAAGATTGGCGAAGAGCGCGCCAAAGAGCACGATATTCGCCTTTAGATGACGAAGGGAAAGCGTGTTACTCATCGGTCCACCCCGACGAGCATCGACGGCCTGACTGTCAACATATCCCGCGATCAGGGCAGCGCATAGGCCACGACCTCATCACCGACGGGTGTCTCCATGAAATGATGGCCACCGGCATAGATCACGAGATACTGTTTGCCATTGGCTTCATAGGTCATCGGCGTCGCCTGCCCGCCTGCGGGCAGCACGTCGGACCAGAGCGTTTTTCCGGTCGCAAGATCGATTGCCCGGATCAGATTGTCGGTAGCCGCCGCGACGAAGATCAGACCGCTCGCCGTCACCACGGCGCCGCCATTGTTCGGCGTGCCGATGGTAACGGGCAGCATCGAGGGGATGCCGAACGGACCGTTGGTTCGGGCGGTGCCGAGCGGGCGGTCCCAGATCGTCTTGCCGGTCGCGATGTCAATCGCGCGAATGCCCCCATAGGGAGGCTGCTTGCACAGCAGCCCTGTAAAGGGCAGCCGCCATCCGGCGTTGACGTCGATCGCATAGGGAGTATGCGCCTGGGGATCGCCTGCCCCTTCGGCTCCGCCGATAGTGCCGCGTGCCTGATCGCGCGGCGCCCAACCCATTTCATTTGCTTTGCGCCGCGGCACGAGGCGGACATAGTTGGGCATGTCGTTATAATTGGCAACGATCACCCCGCGCGCGGGATCGACAGCGACCCCGCCCCAGTCCGTGCCGCCGTTGTAGCCGGGATATTCGATCGAGCGCCGCATGCTTTCGGGAGGCGTGTAAAAGCCCTTGTAGCTCGCCTGGCGGAACTGGATACGGCAGATCATCTGATCGATCGGCGACATGCCCCACATATCCTTTTCGGTAAGGTCGGGCTTGCGCAGCGTGTGCCAGAGCGACACGATCTGCGTCGGCGCGCGATCCTTGGGCTCGACGCCGCCGCCGGGCGCCCTGATCGTCCCGATCGGGGTCAGCGGCTTGCCCGTTCGCCGGTCGAGCACGTAGATGTCGCCCTGTTTCGACGGCAGCACGATTGCTGGCACGGTTCCGGTCGCCCCCGGATAATCGATCAGTGTCGCCTGCGCACCGAAATCATAATCCCACACGTCCTTCTTGACCGCCTGGAAATGCCAGCGCGGCTTGCCCGTCATCACGTCGAGCGCGACCAGCGAGGTTGCAAATTCATTCTCCGCGGGGCGCCGCAGGCTCGAATAATAATCGGCCGCGGCATTGCCCATCGGCAGATAGACGAGGCCAAGAGCTTCATCGCCCGAAGCGATCGTCCACATGTTCGGTGTTCCCCGCGCCCATGTCTGTCCTGCGGGAGGATAGCCGTCCCAATCGGGATGCATCATGTCCCACGCCCATTTGAGCTTGCCGGTTGCCGCGTCGAAGCCGCGGATCACACCCGATGGTGCCCAGCGGTCCTGCCCGTCGAGCACCTGGTGCCCGGTCACCACGACCCCGCGCACAATCGTCGGTGGCGAGTTGATCGAAACATAGCCCGGGGGCGTGTTCCCCATTCCGATCTTGGTGTCGACCTGACCGTTCGCCCCGAAATCCTGGCAGGGTCTGCCGGTGACGGCGTCGAGGGCGAAGAGCCGCGCGTCAAGCGTTCCGAAGATGATCCGCCGCGCGCAGGGCTGACCGGCAGCTGCTGTCGGAACGGCATAATAGCTCACGCCGCGGCAAGCCGCTGTATAGGGGATTGCATCATCGGGGACCTTCGGGTCGAAGCGCCAGCGCTGCTTGCCGGTCGCCGGGTCGAGCGCCATGACGATATTCTTCGGAGTGCAGATGTAGAGGCTGTCGCCAATCTTGAGCGGCGTATTCTCCGCGCCATAAGTCCCTTTGGCGGCGCTGGACGGCAGATCGCCGCTATGGATCGTCCAGGCGCGCTTGAGCGTGCCGACATTGGCGGGAGTTATCTGTGCGAGCGGCGAATAGCGACGCGCGCTTTCGGTGCCGCCATAGGCAGGCCAGTCGACCCCGGTCTGCATGAGCGCCGGGTCGGTCATCGCCATCCGGCTCGCCGGCAACGGCCCGAGCGGGCGCGATGCATTCAGCCAGCCAAGGGTGGCGCCGCCCGTGGCCAGCAGGAGAAGGACAAGCGCGCTCCCTGCAAGCGCAAATCGCCAGCGCCGGGGCCGCTTCGACAGCGCGGCCATCGCGAACAGCACGGCGACAAGGAGCACGGCGGGCGCGACGACGCGCGGTACGAGCGCCCAGCCGTTGCCGCCCACTTCCCAGAACGCCCAGAGCAGCGTGAACAGCATGACGGCGCCGTAAAGCCAGCCGCCAAGCATCCGCCCGCGCATCAGGAGCAGGCCCGCAGCCAGCATCGTAGCGCCTGTGGCAAGATAATAGAGGGACCCGCCGAGCAGCGCGAGCCAGAGCCCTCCTGTCACAAGCACAAGCGCAATGAGTGTCAGGAGCGCGCCGACGAAGAGCGCGATAAGGGGAGCCGGAAAAAGCGTGCGGAAGCGGATCATCGCCAGTCCTTCTTATGGGGCGCGTATAAAGCACCGGACGCGCGGCAGGGCGGCCGCATCGCGCACCCCGACAAGGCAGTAACACGCCGCAGCGCCGAACGATGCGTCGCGCCGAAGTAAATGTTGCGCGGGCGGGCCTCCCCCGCGACCGCGCCGCCGACAGATATTCAGGGGCGGGCATTATTCTGGGAGACCTTGCGCCCCTAAAAACAGACCAGACCTCGGCAATCTGACGCTCGATTACGCCGACCAAGCGAGAAGCGCGCGCCTTCATCTATCTCGATGACAGTGCGGTCCGCGACCCTTGCGCTTTGTAAAGATGCGGCCGGTTCAAAAGCATGCAGCTCGCGAGGCTCGGCAACCAGATTGCCCGGGCCCCGGACCCGACCTCGACGCGCAGGCTTGAGCACCGCATCGAGATTGAGCGCACGTTAGCGACCCTAATCGTTAAGACTATCGGCGACCAGATGCACTGGGATCGCGATCGGCATAGCGATTGAAGGCATCCGGACCGTGGGCCACCACCGGCGGTAATCAGCCCCCACCGCCGTTCGCTGGAGCCGCGTCGCTCACCTTGGCGAAGACATGGTTAGGATCCGGTCCGGAGTGGAGCAAAGCAGGATTCCATGAAAAACTGAACATTTCCAATATTTTGCATGTCAGTCAATGACCGTTCGCGCTCTGCTTTTATCGCGCGCCGTGCCAACGCTTTCCCGATGGCTCCGATTTGGGCGCGCTTGGCCGCGACGCAGGCAATATCGCATGGCATAGCGAGCTTTGCCACCTTGGGTGGTGCCAAAGATACAATTACCGCCTCGTCAATCGACAAGGCGAATATATTACTCGCATATTTCAAATATTAGTTTCGATAAAGTTCTATATTTCTCTCATATACCAAATATAAAAGTTTGTTCCTTAAATAGACAACTTCAGATCCGTTAATCCTGTTCGGAAATGAAGGAGTCTTGTCATGAGGAAACAATTTGCCGTTTCCATCGCCGCCGCCACTCTCGGCCTTGCTCTTGCAGCACCGGCGCGGGCCGACATCACCGGCAGCATCGATGCGACGATCACACTCGAAGCGGGCTGCATTATCAACGGCCAGACGCTGAGCGACGGCGCCGGTGGCGCCGACTTTGGTACGATCGACTTCGGCACCCAGAATACGTTGTTCAGCGAGGCCGATGGCGAACTTCTCAGCGGCGGCGGCGCGCTTCGCATCCAGTGCAGCCCCGGGATCGTCCCGACGCTGTCTTTCGAGGCCGGCGAGAATGACGGTTCGGGCGCGGGACCGGGCGCGCATGCCATGGCGCACGCCAGCAGTCCCGGCCATTATGTCTCCTACAATCTCTACAGCAATGCCGGGCGCAGCACGGTCATCCCGGTCGGCGGCAGCCTCACGCTCGCGGCTACCGGCGCCGAACAGCAGATTGACATCTATGCGCGCGCCTTCGGCGAGCCGGGGCTCGTGACGGGCGCCTATAGCGATACCGTCACGGTCGTGCTCGAGCTGTGACGCCCGGCGCGCGCCTTCTTTTTGCGGCCCGTCAGGCCGCCTCCCCGTTTGCGGCGCGCCCCACCGCGCCGCAATCGCCGGCGCATCGCCGGTCGCTTCAGCGCGCCGCGCTGGCCGCCCTCGCCATCGTGGTCCTTGGCGGGGGCGGCACCCCGGCGCGCGCCGAAACGAGCGCGACCTTCGGCGTCGCCGCGCGGATCGACGCGGGATGCCTCGTCGACGGGCTTGGATCGAGCGGCGACGCGGGCACGATGGGCACGCTCGATTTCGGAAGCGACATGAGCCTTTCGACCGCCACGCACACGGCCTCGGCAAGCGCTGCGCAGACGATCCGCTTGCGCTGCACGCCGGGAACCGCGCTGCTCATGACGATCGACGGCGGCGAGCACGAAGCAGGCGGCGTGCGCTACCTCCAGCACGGCGCCGACAGCGGAGCGCGCATCGCTTACAGTCTGTGCAGCGACGGGAGCTGCGCCGCACCGATCGCGGTCGGCGCCGCGACCCCGGTCACGGTCCTCGATGCGAATAGCGAAGATATCAGGCTGCCGCTCTATGGCCGCCTGACCCTGCCGGGCGCCCTGCCGCCGGGTCTCTACAACGATCGGTTGTTGGTGACCTTGTCATGGTGACGCGCCGCCTTCCTCCTCGCGCCGCACTGCGGCTTGCGGCGGCGCTCGGCTTCTTCGCGCTCGTGCCCGCCCTCGCCCGTGCCGAACCGCCGGCCTCGCTCCTGATCTGGCCGGTCAATCCGGTAATCGAGGCCGATCGTCAGGCGGCCGCACTGTGGCTGGAAAATCCGGGATCGACCCCGGTCACGCTGCAGGTGCGGATATTCGCCTGGGCGCAGCAGGACGGGCAGAATGTCTATGCAGCGCAGGACAGGGTCCTGCCCTCGCCGCCGCTCGTCACCATTGCCCCCGGCGAGCGCCAGCTCGTGCGGCTGACACGAACCGCCCCTCCCCCGGCGGCGGGCGAAGACGCCTACCGCGTCATCGTCGATGAGATTCCGACCCGCGCCGCCGCCGAAGCGGCGCCGGCCGCTGCCGTGAGCTTCCGCATGCGCTATTCGCTGCCGCTCTTCGTCCCGGCCCCGTACGCCGCCCCCTCGCGGAACGGCGCCCGGAAGGACCCCGCCGACGCGCCCGCGCCATCGCTGAGCTGGCGGATCGGCGAGGATGCACGCGGCACCTTCGTCGAGATCGTCAACAGCGGCAGCCTGCATGCGAGGCTGGTCGAGGCGCGGCTCGAAGAGGGCGCGCGAAGCGTCCCGCTGGCACCGGGGCTCCTCGGCTATGTGCTCGCCGGCAGCCGCGCCCGCTGGCCGCTCCCCGAGGGCGCACCGCATGCGCGGCTCAGTGCCGGCGTCAACGGGGGCGAGCGGCAAATGCTCGCACCGGCGGACGAATGACCCGTGGCGCGGGGGCGCATCGCGATGCCGCTCGCCGGGCTGATTGCGAGCGTGCTCGGCGGCCTGCCGGCGGGCGCCCTCGCTGATGAGACGGGCGGCACCAATTCGGGTGAATATGGCGCTCTCCCGCCGCCTGGCGCCGGGCCTGCTGCCACACTCAACACCCCCGAAACGCTCATGCTCGAGCTCGTCATAAATGCAAAGCCGAGCGGCCGCATCGTCCGCGTGACGCGCGAAGGCGCGCGCCTGGCGGTTCTGCCCGCCGATCTCGCGCGCGCCGGGATCAGGGTCGCGCCGGATGGCGCGCCGCTGTGGCTCGACACGCTCCCTGGCCTCAGCGCGCGCTACGATGCGCCGCGCCAGCGGCTCGAGATCGTCGCCGCGAGCGCGCTGCTTCCAGGGCAGAGGCTGGGCGGTACGCCGCGCAAAGCGGCGGCCGCGCGCTACGACATGGGCGCACTCCTCAACTATGACATCTATGTCAGCGGCGGCAGCGGGCAGAAGTCGGCCGCCTCGCTCTACCATGAAGCGCGCTTCTTCAGCGCCGCAGGGACGGTATCGACCACGGGCGCGCTGCGCTCGGGACACGGCAAGGCCTATATTCGCTACGACAGCGTCTGGCGGCGCTCCGACGAGGCGAGCGCGGTCACGGTCGAGGTCGGCGATGTCGTCACCCGCGGCCTTGGCTGGGCGAGCGCGGTGCGGCTCGGCGGTATCCAGGTGTCGCGCGACTTCGCCGTGCGCCCCGATATCATCACTTACCCGCTCCCGCAGTTTTCGGGGAGCGCCGCCTTGCCCTCGACCGTCGATCTGATCGTCGGCGGTCAGCGCGTCGCGGGCGGCGCCGTCGATCCCGGCCCGTTCAGCGTCGAGGCCCTGCCACCGGTCAGCGGCGCGGGCGAAGCCGATCTGATCGTCACCGACATGCACGGGCGCAAGATCCAGACCGCCATGCCCTTCTATGTCGCAAGCGATTTGCTGCGGCCCGGGCTCACCGATTTTGCCGCCGCTTTCGGGGCGTTCCGCAACCATTATGGCACCAAAAGCTTCGATTATGGCGATATTGCCGCCACCGCTTCGCTGCGTCACGGCGTGACCGACGCGGTCACCCTCGAGATTCGCGCCGAGATCGCTGATGGCGCCGAGCTTGCCGGCGGCGGCGCGGTCGTCGCGCTCGGCGGCGGCGGCGTGCTGAGCGGCGGCTACAGCCGTAGCTTCGGCGACGGCAGCGCGGGCGGCGAGTTGACGCTCGGCTATGAATATCAGTCGCGCTTCGCCTCGATCGCGCTGCGTTACGCGCGCCGCACCGGCGATTTCACCGATCTCGCTGCCGCCGCGGGCGGGCGCGCGTGGCGGGCGCGGCGCGTCTTTTCGGCGGCGCTGAGCTTCGCGCTCGGCCGCGCGGGCACCCTCGGGGTCGGCTATTTCGATATTGCCGCCGAAGATGAGCGCGCGAGCCGCCTCGCCAATGCGGCGTGGACGCTGCCGCTGGGAAGCGGCAACCGTCTCGCCGCGACTGTGTCGCACGACTTCGGTGACCGCAGCTGGTCGGGCGCACTCAGCGTCAGCATTCCGCTCGGCGGGACTCGCGGCACGCTCGGCGCCGGCGTCTTCGACGCGCCGGGCCAGCGAATGGGCTGGCGCGCCGACTATAGCCGCGCCCTGCCGGCGGCAGGCGGGTGGGGATGGAATGCGAGCGCCGCGGCTGCCGATGGCGGCGGGCTTTACCTGCGTGGCGATGCCGCGTTGCGCACCGACGCGATGACGCTGCGCGGCGGCGCTTATGGCAACGGCGAGGCGACCGTCTGGGGAAGCGCAAGCGGTTCGCTCGTCTTCATGGACGGTGGGCTTTTCGCGGCCAACCGGATCGCCGATGCCTTTGTCGTGGTGAATACCGGCGCGCCCGATATTCCGGTGCGCTATGAAAATCAGCTTGTCGGGCGCACGAACGGCGACGGTCAGCTGCTGATTCCCTGGGCAAGCGCCTATTATGACGCGCTCTATGCGATCGATCCGCTCACGCTCCCGGCGAACGCGCGCGTTCCGCTCGTCGAGCAGCGCGTCGCGGTGGCGCGCGGCAGCGGGCATGTCGTGCGCTTCCCGGTCGAGATCCGCCGCGCCGCGACGGCGACGCTCCGGCTGCCCGGCGGCGCCCCGGTCCCCGCCGGCGCGATCGTCCATACAGGCGCCGTAACCAGCTATGTCGGCTGGGAGGGCTTCGTCTATCTTGAAGACTTCGACGCTGGCGAGCGTCTCGACATCGATCTCCCCGACGGCGCGCGCTGCAGCGCGCGGCTCGGCGAACCCGCCGCCGCCGATGCTACCGCCGATACGGTCATCGATCTTGGAGACCTGCCATGCGCCGCCTGACCTTGCTTCGCGGCCTGCTCGGCGCCGCCTTCGCCGTGGCGGCGCCCGAGGCCGCCTCGGCCTGCACCGTTGCGACCGCGAATACCAATCTTGGCACCACATCGACTTTTGCCGCCGCCAGCGCCGCGCAGCAGGCGAGCGGGTCGGCAGGGCTCTCGTGCGACATATTGCTGGCGGCGCTCACCACCCATTATGTGGGACTGCGCGTCGAGGCATCGAGCTTTCAGCTGACCGGTCCCGGCGGCGCCACCATCGGCTTCGCCGCCTCGCTTGCGCCCGGCGGCCCCGCGCTCGGCGTCGGAAGCTTCCAGGATCTTTCCTCGTTCAGCCTCGTCAGCCTCTTCGCCGGCGCCGGGGGATCGATCCCAATCTATGTTCGTACCACGCCGACCGCTTCGCTGCCTGCAGGGACCTATACGGGCTCGCTCGATCTGCGCTGGTATTATTCAGTTTGCTCGCTCGGGGTGGCGGTCTGCCTCGCCTATTCGGCAAGCCCCGGGTTTGTGCGTCCCGTGCCGCTCGTAACCTCGCTCAACTGGGGAAGCGGCACCGCGGTGCGGATCAACATCAGCCTGATCCTCGAAAAAGACTGTCTGATCGACGCCCCGGCGATCGACTTCGGCGCCGCGCCGCTCGTTGGCAGTTTCGCGCCGGTGACCCAGACGCTCACCATCCGCTGCAGCGCCGGCGCCGCCTATAGCGTCGGCCTCGACAATGGCGCCCACGCCGCGGGCGCGCAGCGCCGGATGACCAATGGCAGCGCCTTTCTCGCTTACGAAATTCTGAAGGGCGCGGCCTCGCCCGATCGCTGGGGGCCGCTCGGCGCCGAGCGCCGGTCGAGCGGCGATGCCGAGATCAATGCGGGCGTCTATAATGGGCTGGCGGCGCAAGGTTTCACTTACCGCGCACGCATCGACGGCGCGCAGCCTACCCCGCCCGCGGGAAGCTATAGCGATACGGTTCGCGTCGATATCGAATTCTGACCGGCTCCGCGCTGCAAGCAAGCACCGCGATGCGTCCGGATCGGAGACAAATTGGCACCCGCGCAAGGTTAAGGTGCGACATGAAGCTGTCGTAAGCCTATCCAGGAAAGGAGGACCATCATGGGTCAATCCTGGGAGAGTTTCGAACGCCAGTCGGGCATCGATCCGCGCCGCTTCGGCCGCCTCGAGGATCATCTCGAAAGCCTGATCGCGCGCCTCGAATATCTGATGTTCGAATACCCCGAGCGCACCGACGCCCCGATCACCCACTTGGCACGGCGTGGAGGGCCTGCTCAAAACCGCGAGCACGGAGCCGGCGCAGCGCAGGAAATCGAGGCAATCCAAAGGGACGCGAACGGCCTTCCCGCGGCCCCGCCCGCTCCGCCCGCAAGCTTCCCCGGGGCACGCGCCGCGCTTGTTCGCGAACGATTGCGTCAGCGCCGGGCGCGCGAGACGCTGTTCGGCGATATCTTCTGCGACCCTGCCTGGGACATGCTGCTCGACCTTTATGCTGCGCATTATGAATGCAATGAGGTGTCGGTATCGAGCCTCTGCATCGCCGCGCATGTGCCCGCCACCACCGCGCTGCGCCACATCGAGACGATGACGGAACGCGGCTGGCTCGAACGGCATGCCGACCCTGCCGACAAACGCCGCAGCTTCATCCGGCTCACCAATAAGGCGCGTACGCGCCTCGACCGCTATTTCGACGATCTGCCGCGCCAATCGTAGAGCCGCTTCGCTAGCACCCGACGGGAGATAGCAAGCGCTCCCAGGGGCCGGTGGTTACTGCCAGTTTTGCAGCAATATTTTCCTTATGCGCTCGCGCCCGGGCGGCGCGTTTCCGCGCGTCGGTCGCCGTTCTGATCGGGCTCGCAAAAGGCGCGCTTCCGGCCATATTCTGCCCTGGTTTCGCGCGGTGCGCGAGGTCGCCCGTTCACTCGGAACGCGAAGCGGCGGGGCTGGTCAGGCAGATCACCCTGCCGCGCCCGCTTGTGCGCCGAGCCCGATTCATGGTTAAAGACGCGGGGCACAAACAGATGAAAACCGGGCCACACCCTGATCAACGCGCCTTCACGGCGCTGACGCGCAAGCAGATCGCCGTCCTCGACCTTCTCGCCAACAACCGGACGAGCAAGGAGATCGGTCATGCGCTCGGGATTGCCGAAGCCACGGTCAACCGCCGCATCGAAGTGCTGCGCTCGCGCCTCGGCGGCGTGACGCGGCACGAGCTTGCGCGCCGCTACCGCGACTGGACAAGTCTCGCGGACACCTCCGAACCCGCTGCCGACCCATGTGTAGAAACACCACCCCAATTTCTACCACTCGCCGAGCCGGGGCTCGTGCGCCACGTCTCGGGTCAGGACGAAACCGCCACCGACCGGTTTGAAGACGCCCTGAGTCTATCGCTCGAAGCGCCGTGGAGCCGGGAAGCAAGACAGCGGATCGTCCCCGGGGTGCTCGACGGCAAACATGCCGTGCTGGCCCGGATCGCGACGATCATAGCGATGCTGCTGGGGATCGTCGCCAGCCTCGTGCTGGGGCTCGCCGCGGCGAGCGCGATCACGGACCTTCTCGGCTAACGACCCCGCCGCGAAATATTGTGGCGTGCGCAGCGAGCGCGCAGGCCCTGGGGGTAAACTCATGACCGACGCCGTACCCGCCTATATGGCGCGCATCCGCAACCAGATCCGTCTCGCCGAAGCGAAAGCCGACGAGAGCCTGCTCGCCAAGCTCGACGTGATGCAATCGATCCTGCGCGCGCGCCAGGTCGAAGATATTCCCGCGCCGCATGTCGGCCAGGAAGCGATCGTTCGCCTAGGCCGCGCAATCCAGTCGGACATCGGCGCCGCGAACGACATATTCCGTTCGCACAATGCGCTGGTCGGCGACAAGATCAAGATCACCGGCATGCCGGGGCACGACGACACGCTGGCGTTCGCCGAGCTCGAATCCCAAGCCGAAGCCGCCGCCTGACGATTGACGGCGCCGCCGCGCGGGGCCACCAACCGGTCATGGGTTGGATCTGGGCCTTCAACATCGCCTCGCTGCTGCTCCTGATCATCGCCGCCAGGCGTTGGGGAGCGGCTCCCGAGAGGATCTGCACGGCGGCGCTCGTCTTCATGAATGTCGGCGACCTCATCTATCATGCGGTCGTGGGGCGGTGGACGATCTACGCCTCGGTCGACGTCGGGCATCTCGTAATTGACGGGCTGATTGCGGCGGTCTTTCTTGCCGTCGCGATCCAGGCCAACAGGGTCTATCCTTTATGGCTCGCAGCAATTCAACTGGTCTCGGTGATCGCGCACTTCGCGCGCGAGGCCAACAGCCAGGTGGCGAAACTCGCCTACGCGCTGATGGACTATCTCCCCTATTATGCGCTGCTGATCATTCTCTTCATGGCGATCCGCACGCATGCGAAGCGGGTGCGGCGTATCGGACCCTATCCGGCGTGGCGTCGCTCATCGAACCCTTCGCGGGCGCCCGTGCCCCCGAAGCCGCCGCCGGCCTGATCGGGCGCTTCGGCGGGCTCGGCCGCGCGCTCGCCGCAACGCCGCAGCAATTGCTCGAGGCGCTCGGGGGTGATGTTCCGCTTCGCGACGCGATCGTCGCCGCGCGCACACTCATGATTGCAGGGCTGCGCGAACGCATCACCCGGTCGGTGGTGCGCACCGACGATCCCGACTTCCTCCATTATCTGCAGATATTGCTGGCCAAGGCGCCCGTCGAATGTCTCCACGTCACCTTCGCCGCGCATGACATGGGCTATCTGGGCGACGAGCTGATCGCACGCGGGACGATTGCTCGCCTCGGCATCGAAATCCGCCATATCTTCGAGCGCGCCTTCGAGTTCGGGGCGCACGCGATCATCCTTGCGCATAACCACCCGACCGGATCGAGCGAACCGAGCGCGCGCGACGTCGAGTTCACGCGCCGCATCGCCGCACTCACCAGCGCGGTCGACATTCCGCTCGTCGATCATCTGATCGTGGGCGCCGAGCGCGTGACGAGCATGCGCGCGCGAGGTCTGCTATGAAGGCCGAAAGCCCGGCCGCGGCGGTCTCAAGCGAGCCGCCCTCGCTTGAGACGGCGCTCCACAAGATGCGCCGCTCGCCTGATGACCAAGCTGACGACAGCAGCGACATGATATTGCTTGTTGCGGCACGCGCCGAGCAGGAATATGCGAACCGCCGCAGGCGCGAGCGGGCCCTGCCCGGCGATCTGCTCGGCGAACCGGCTTGGGACATGCTGCTCGACCTCTATGTCCAGAAGGCGCGCGCACGTCCGGTGAGCGTCCACAGCCTGTGCATTGCCGCGATGGTTCCGCCGACGACCGCGCTGCGCTGGATCGACAAGCTGCTCGCCTGCGGGCTTGTCGAGCGGCGGCGGTGCGAACGCGATCTCCGGGTCGTGCACATCGAACTGACCGGGCGCGGGATGACGGCGATCGAGGCACATTTTGCGGGCACGCAGGCGTCGTAGCAAAGCCGCTGCCGGGACGGGCACGCCTTTGAGCATCGTACCTCAGCGCCAAGGCCGGATCAGCCGCCGACCACCCGAAGCCGCGGGCCTGCGAGCGTGAATTCGGCAGGCCGCCCGAACAGGAAGCCCTGCGCCTGCGGGCAGCCTTCCTCGAGCACCATCAGCCGCTGCGCCTCAGTTTCCACGCCTTCGGCGACGACGGGCAGATCGAGACTTCGGCCAAGTCCGACGATCGCGCGGATGATCGAACGCGCCGACTCGTCGTCGGTGACATGACTGACAAAGCTCCGGTCGATCTTGATCTTGTCAAAGGGAAAGGCCTGGAGATTGCTCAGCGAAGAGTATCCGGTTCCAAAATCGTCCATCACGATCCGCACGCCGAGCGCCTTCAGCCGGTGAAGCGTGTCGAGCGCGCCCGCCCGGTCACGCAGCATCACGCTCTCGGTGACTTCGAGCTCGAGCCGGGCGGCGGCAAGACCGCTCGTCTCGAGCGCATCGGCGACGACGGCGGCGAGATTGGGGAGCTGGAACTGGATCGCCGAGACGTTCACCGCGACACTGACGTCATCGGGCCAGAGCGCGGCGGCAGCGCAGGCCTCGCGCAGCACCCATTCGCCGATCGGGATGATCGCGCCAACATCCTCGGCGATCGGCACGAATATCTCGGGCGCGATCGAGCCGCGGGTCGGGTGCGTCCATCGCAGCAGCGCCTCATAGCCCATGACCGTGCCGCCGGCGGTTGCGACGAGGGGCTGAAAGACCAGGTGCAATTGGCCGCGCGTGATCGCGTGGCGCAGGTCATGTTCCAATTCGCGCCGCTCGCGGACCTGGCGATCCATTTCGAGATCGAAGAAGCAGGCTTGGCCGCGTCCGCATTCCTTGGCCCGATAGAGCGCGACGTCGGCATTATGGCGCAGCCGCTCGATATCGGTCGCATCGCCTGGGAAGAGTGCCACCCCGATGCTTACCCCCACCGCCATGGGATCGCGCGTGATGTCCATCTCGAGAGCAAAGCCGGCGAGGATGCGCTCCGCGAGACGCTGGGTGTCGGCGACGTCGCCGACGCCGCGCTGAATGATCAGAAATTCATCGCCGCCGATCCGCGCTACCAGATCGACGTCGCGGATCGCGTCGCGCAGCAGTGCAGCGACCCGGCAGAGGATCGCATCGCCCGCGGCGTGGCCGAACAGGTCGTTGACCGCCTTGAAGCGATCGAGATCGAGCGCCAGCAGCGCGAAATGTTCGCCCGACCGCGCGAGCGCTTCGAGCGCAGAGGTGAAGCGGGCGCGGTTAGGAAGGCCCGTCAAAGTGTCGTGCGAGGCGAGATGCTCGATAAGCTGCTCGGCCCTCTTGCGCGCGGTAAGATCGCGAACCGCAAGGACCTGGCAGCGCCGACCGCGATATTCGATCGCATGCGCCGCTATTTCGACGATCAGATCCTCGCCGTTGGTGCGCCGGATCACCGCTTCGGCCGGCCCGTCGCGAGTCGCCACCAGCCCCTCGCCGTCCGCGGGCACGAGCCAGTCGGCAGCGCGCGATCCGATCAATTCGGGCACCTCGACCCCCAGCAGACCCGCAAGCTGGCTTTTCGCCTCCAGAATGCGGCCGTTGCTCAGCACCGCAAGGCCCTCGAACGTCGCGTCGGTGAGACCGCGAAGGTCGGTCAGCAGCCGATCGAGAAAGGCGCCAATAAGCACAAGGCCGATAAGCGCGATCGTCGCGACGACGGTTGCGGCGAGGAGCCAGCCATCGCCGGTTCCGGCCGCCGGAGGCCCGCGGGCCGGATCGGGCACGAGCAAGGTCGCCGACATGGCGGTAAAATGCAGCAGCAGAACCGCCGCGACCGCCAGCGACGCGGGCAGCAGGATACGCCATTTTTCCTTGAGCTTGCCGAACAGCCAGAAGGCAGCGACAAATATCATCGCGGTAAGCACGAAGGCAGCGGCGATCGCCGGCCAGTCGTATTGCACGGCGACCGGCGCATCGATCGCGGCCATCCCGGCAAAATGCATCGCTGCGACCCCGATTGCCGCCATCAGGCCCGCCATCCCGCTCGCGGCGGGCCGAAATTCCCGGCCGAGAACAAGAAAGGCCGACCAGAAGGCGAGGATCGCGATGACGACCGAAGTTGCGGTCATCCCGGGCGCGAAACGCAGCGGGACCGCGCCGCGATAGGCCAGCATGGCAATGAAATGGGTTGCCCAAACGCCGACCCCGGCGGCGAGCGCGGCGATCGCGAGCCATTGACGCCGCCGGGCATCGACGCAGTCGAGCGATCGGCCGAGCAGGAGGAAGATCGCGGCGCTCCCCAATATCCAGACAATAGCCGCGAGGAGGACGAGCCGCATGTCATGCTCGCCGGAAATGCATTCGAGAACCTTGAACATCGAGCCGCCCCTTTCACAAGGCGTCCGGCTTGCCTGCAAAGCGGTAAATCGCCTTCTAGCAGCAGCGCGCGAGACTGGTCCGAATTGAATGTTTGCCGCGCGCTCCCAATCAAAAATGCAGGTTGATTGCTTGCCCATGCCGATTTGCCGGTGGGTCGGCGCGCCGGGCTGGCGTGGAGTTGGGAACCGCGATCCTGCCATTATGGACGCAAAAGCCGGTCTCCCTGCGCGGCAAGCGGACAATGGCTTTAACGGGACTGCAGACGAAATTTTTCGGCTGCGATGTCACAGTCTGCCTCTCTCCCTCGTCAAGCAGGTGATGCCGCCACCGGCTCGACAGGAAAGGATGATGATATGAAGCGCTTGAACTGGTCCGAAGTCGCTCCCGCCGGAGCCAGGGCATTCTTCGGCGTGCATCAGTATGTGACAAACAGTAGCGCGCTTCCTGCAGAATTGATCCACCTGGTCTTCCTCAGGGTTTCCCAGATCAATGGCTGCGCGCATTGCATCGATCTGCACACGCGGGACCTTCTCCAGACCATGCCGGTCGACAAGGTCGCTCTGCTTCCCGTGTGGGAAGAAGTCCCTCACCTTTTCCCGGAACAATATCGCGCAGCGCTCGCTTGGGCGGAAGAGGTCACGCGCATCAGCGAGACGCATGCGTCCGACGCAGCCTATGCCGCCGCGTCCGCCGCATTCGAGGCGAAAGATCTTGTCGATCTGACAATCGCGATCGCTGCAATGAATGCCTTCAACCGGCTGGGCGCGCCCTTTCGCCTCCCGGTGGCGGCGAAGCCCTGAGCGCCGGAACGCAAGCCTGCGAGCCGGCTCCTGGCCCGCGCTGGCCGAACCGGTCCGACTATTTTAGCAGGATAAGCGGACGCTAGGCCGCTGCGAGCGGAACAACGCCGAACAAGAGCGCTGCGCCGATGAGCACGAAGCAGAGGCATAATGCATATTTCCACGCGAAGCGCTGCAGATCGCCCAGCTCGATCCCGAGAAGAGCACATTTCAGATAGACCGCCGCGACGAGCGGGCTGGGCCACATTAAGGTCACACATCCAGCAACCAATAATTCGATATTTTGTTTCAATATTAATGGCTTAGATGGGCTCCGGAAGCCGCGCCACCGTTCCTCCTCCGATACGACAATCCGAATTACCGTCGATAATCCTTGGCCCTGAGGCCATATCTCGTCAATCGGTCGTAAAGCGTCTTGCGCGGCAGCGACAACCGTTGCTGCACCTCGTCCACCTGTCCCTTTGCATCGCGCAGCGCGTCCTCGATCACTGCGCGTTCAAAGCGGGCGACCAATTCACGTAGGCTTTGCGGCTCCGCATTGTAGGCTGAGCCCTGTGCGATTCGCGTCAGACCAGTGGCGAAGTTGCGGGCAAAGGTACGCAGTTCGCGTATATTGCCCGGCCAGTCGTGACTCAGCAGATGGCGCCACTCGGCTTCGCCGAGTTCGCTTGTCTCCAGTTCCAGTTCGGCCTCGAACGCGGCCACAAATTCGCGGAAGAGATCGGGAATATCCTCGCGCCGGCTGGCCAGATCGGGCAGCGCGATAGCAATGCCGCCGAGCCGGTGGAGCAGTGCGGGGTCGAGCGGCCGGGCGCCTTCTCCTTCGCCCGCGCTGCGCGAGATGGCGATGATACGGACGTCCACCGAACGTGGTCGCTCGGCGCCGATCGCGAGGAAACGGCGCGTATCGATCAGGCTCAGCAACTGGGCTTTGGCGCGCTCGGGAATGCTCTCGATCTCGTCGAGAACCAGCGTGCCACCCTGCGCCCGTTCGACGAGGCCCGACCGTGACAGCGCCACCGAAGGATCGCGCCCGAACAGGATCAGATTCGCGTCGTCGTGCATCAGAACGCCTGCATCGACGGTCACGAAAGGCCGGTCACGCCGCGGGCTGAGGTCGTGGACCAGCCGCGCGACGAAATTCTTGCCCACACCCGTCGGCCCGGAGATCACCAGATCAACATCGGCACGCGCCACTTCGGCGATCAGGCGCTGCAGCCGCTCGGCGGTCTGCGAGGAGCCGCCGATCCGCCGATGCTCCCGCTCGCGCAGCGCGTCGCGCAGGCGCCGGTTTTCGAGCACCAGCGCGCGCCGGTCGTGCGCCCTGCGGATCGCATGCACTAGCCGCGAGACCGAATAGGGTTTGGTAAAAAAGTCCGCCGCACCATTTTTCATCGCCTCGACGGCCATCGCGACATCGCCATGCGCGGTCGTGAAAATCACCTGCATTTCGGGATCGAGCGCGCGCAGATGGTCGAAAAAAGCGATCCCGTCCATTCCGGGCATTCGGATATCGCTGACGATCACGCCGGCAAAGGCGGGGGTGACGCCGCGCAGCGCAGATGGGGCGTCGGCGTGGGCCGACACCTCGAAACCTTCGAGCGTCAGCGCCTGCACCGTCGCCTCGCGCAGCGTCTCGTCATCCTCGACGAAAAAGATCGTGGGCGGCGCGCCGGTCATGCGCGCGGGATCGTCATGACGAAGGTCGTCGCGGATGCGTCCGCTTCATAGGCAAGCTCGCCGCCAAGATCGCGCATGATGTCGCGCGCGATGACAAGTCCGAGGCCGAGGCCGTCGGGCTTGGTCGTCGCGAAGGGCCGGAACAGATCGTCGGCCTGCGCCAGCGAAAGCGGCGTCCCGCTGTCGATCACGCGCAGACAGACGGCATCGCCCCCTGCCTCGACGACGACGGTCACCCTGCCCCCTTCTCCGGCGGCATCGAGCGCATTTTGCAGCAGGTTGACCAGCACCTGTTCGAGCCGGACATGTTCGGCGGCGACGACGACCTGCGTTGCCTCCTCGGGCGGCAGGCCAATGGCGACGTGCATCGACCGGATGCGATCGCGCAGCAGCAGCAGCGCCCCGTCGATCGCCTCGCCGAGCGGCATTTCGCGGCGGTCGGCAGGTTGCCGCCGGCTGAAGCGCCGCAGTTCGCCGGTGATCCGCCCGATCCGGTCCGCCAGATCGACGATGCGGGCAAAATTGCCCGACGCCTGCTCGACCTCGCCGGCCGCGAGCATCTTTTGCCCATTTTCCGCAAAAACCCGCGTCGCAGCGACCGGCTGCCCGATCTCGTGCCCGACGCCGGCCGATATCTGGCCGAGTGTCGCCAGTCGGTTGGCCTGCGACAGCTGTTCGCGCAGCGTGCGGGTTCGCTCGTCGAGCAGCGCCTGCGCTCGCGCATCGCGGCGGCGGCGCATCACGACGCCCGTCGCGGCAAGGGCCGCCAGCACCAGAAAGCCGAGCGCCAGCGCCAGCCGCCCGGTCGCCACCGCCGCATCGACGCGCTGCGCCGGATCGGCGAGGAGGTGCAGCACCCATCCGTCGGGAAGGATCGGCTGCCGCGTGTCGAGGAGCGGGATACGCACCGCCTCGCCCTCGTTGGGCGAAACGATCGCGAGCGGGCGCAGCGTCCGAATGCCGAACTGCCGCAGATCGGCCTCGGCGTCGCGCGCGTAGGCGCTCGCGCCCTGGGCAAGATGAAACCGCCAACGCTCGTCGCTTGCCAACAGCACCACCCCGTCGCGATCGGTCACATAGACGCGCTGGGCCGTGTCGCGCCAACTCCTCTCGAGCCCGTCGAACTCGACCTTCACTGCCACCACACCCAGCGGCGCGGCGCGCGTCCCGATGCGCCGCGCGATGTAGAGCCCCGGCTCGCGGCTGACGGTGCCGAGCGCGAACTGGGTGGCCGAACCGTTGACGAGCGCATCGTGAAAATAGCGGCGAAAGGCATATTTCGACCCGACGAAACTGGTCGGCAGCCGCCAGTTGCTCGCCGCGAGCGTCGTGCCGTCGGCGCCCATCACATAGATCGCCGCCGCCGCCGATTGGCGCGCAAGCGCCTCGAGCCGCCCGTTGAGCGGCGCCACTGAAGCACCGTCGCCCGCGGCCAGCGCGCGCACCTGAGGATCGTCGGCGAGCGCGATCGGAAGCAGGCTGAACTTGTCGAGCTCGCTGCGCAGGCTCGACGCCAATATCGCCGCATCGTTACGCGCGAGCCCGGCCTGCTCAGACAGCGCGCGATCGTGCATTACCCGATCGGTGATCGCGACCGCGAGCGCGATGACGAGCAAGGCACATAGCCCCGCAGCCAAGGCCCAGCGCCGCGCGCGCAGATCGATTCCCAGCACCGTCATCGGCCGATTGATGTGCGAATATCCGCACTTTGTATATCCAAAATATGCGGAAATCTGCACAAAACTGATCGGAGATCATCGTAAGCTGTTGTTTTATATGGAGCAGAAGGAAGGCAGCGTGATCGTTGCACCCGTCGCGAACCATCCTAGAATTCCCGCAACAGCCGGTTCGAGCCGGCGGACAGGGGACAGGATGGCATGGGGTCGATCAGCATCGCGGCAGATAAAGGCATGACCGGGCGCAAGCGCGTACCGCTCTATCGCCAGCTCTATTTCCAGGTCGTCGTGGCGATTTTGCTCGGCGCGCTGCTGGGTCATTTCTATCCCGATGCCGGCGAGGCGCTGAAGCCGCTGGGCGACGGCTTCATCAAACTGGTGAAGATGATCATCGCGCCGGTGATCTTCCTGACGGTCGCGACCGGCATTGCCAGCATGAAGGACATGTCGTCGATCGGCAGCGTCGCGGCCAAGGCCTTCATTTATTTCCTGACCTTTTCGACGCTGGCGCTCATCGTCGGCCTGGCGGTCGCCAACATCGTGCAGCCTGGCGCGGGCTCAACATCGATCCCGCCGCGCTGGATACCACCGCGGTCGCGACCTACGCGCACACCGCCGAGGAACAATCGCTAGCTGGCTTCCTGCTCAACATCGTTCCGACGACGCTGTTCAGCGCGATGACCGACGGCGAAATCCTGCAGGTTCTGCTCGTCGCGATCCTATCGGGCGTCGCAATCTTCACGACGCGCCCCAAAAGCGACCTCGTGCTCGATCTGCTGACGTCGTTCAGCGAAGTGATCTTCAAGCTTGTTCACATGCTGATGAAGTTCGCGCCGATCGGCGCGTTCGGCGCGATCGCCTTCACCATCGGCAAGTTCGGGATCGGGTCGCTTGCCAGCCTCGCGACGCTCGTCGCGACCTTCTACCTCACCTCGCTGCTGTTCGTGATCGTCGTGCTTGGGTTGGTCGCACGCTTCACCGGCTTTTCGATCTTCGCGCTGATCCGCTATCTTCGCGAAGAGCTGCTACTGGTCCTGGGCACCTCGTCGTCTGAAGCGGCGCTGCCCAGCCTTATGGAAAAGCTCGAAGTCGCTGGCTGTCGCAAGACGGTGGTCGGGCTCGTCGTGCCGACCGGCTATTCGTTCAACCTCGACGGCACCAACATCTACATGACGCTCGCCGCGCTGTTCATTGCGCAGGCGACGGGCATCCACCTGTCGCTCGGCGAGCAGCTCGCGCTCGTCCTTGTCGCGATGATCAGTTCAAAGGGCGCGGCCGGGGTGACCGGCGCGGGCTTCGTGATCCTTGCCGCGACGCTCTCGGTCGTCCCGTCTGTTCCCGTCGCGGGCATGGCGCTGATCCTCGGGATCGACCGCTTTATGAGCGAATGCCGGGCACTCACCAACTTCATCGGCAATGCGGTGGCGACGATCGTCGTCGCCAAATGGGAAAAGGCGCTCGATACCGATCGGCTGGCGGCGGCGATGGCCGGCACGCCGATGGCGCTGCCGAGCGAGGATAGCGAGCGCCACGAACGCTTCGGCCCGCACAGCCTTGCGATGGCCAAGTCAGGAGAAGGCGCATGATCTCGCGGCGGTCAATCCTTGCCGGCGGCGCGGCGCTCGCAGGTGCCTTCGGCGCTGCCGGATCGGCCCCGGCGCTTGCCTTTGCGGTTGAGGAAATTCCGCTCTGGCCCGGCAAACCGCCGGGGGGCAACAAACCCAGCGGTCCCGAAAAGATCGGCGGCGCGGGGTCCGGCTATGGCGCAGTCTCGAATATCGCGACCCCGCGGCTGCGCGTCTACCGGCCCAATATCGCCAACGGCCGCGCGGTGATCGTCTGCGGTGGCGGCGGCTATTTCCGTATCCAGCTGTGGAAGGAAAGCACGCCCGCGGCGAAATGGCTCCAGCTGCACGGCTATACCGTGTTCGAGTTGATCTATCGCCTTCCGCGCGACGGCTGGGACGCAAGCGCGCCCTTCGCCGACGCGCAGCGGGCGATGAAGATCGTGCGCACCCGCGCCGCCGATTTCGGCATCGCGCCCGACCGCATCGGAATCATGGGCATGTCGGCGGGCGGGCACCTCGCAGGCTTCACCGCGCTGCGGCCCGACCAGAAATTCTACGACGGCACCGATCGTTTCGAAAACGCCCCGGCACGCCCCGACTTCGCGGCGCTGCTCTTTCCGGTGGTGCAGTTGCGCAAGCCGTTCGATACCACGCGGACGCGGCGCGAGATTATCGGCGAGCATCCGACCAAAGCCGCCGAAGATGCCTGGTCGCTCGATACGCTGGCGAACGGAAACGCACCGCCGATGATCCTATTTTCGGCATCCGACGATCCGATCGCACCGCCCGGCCATAATCTGTCGCTGTTCCAGGCGATGCTCGCCAAGGGCGCGAAGGCCGAGCTGCACATTTTCGAGGAGGGCGGCCACGGATGGGGCCTCGGCACGCCCGACCAGATCCTCAGCCAATGGCCCGATCTGTTCGAAGCCTGGATGACCAGGCGGCCATTCGATCGATGAATACAGACAACAGGGGAAGGGAAATATCCATGCGTGCAATCACCATCGCAAAGCTGGCGCTACTCTGCGGACCGAGCTTGCTTGCGGCGACCGTCGCACAGGCGCAGGAACCGCTCGCCGCCGAAACCGCGGCGGACCAGAGCGCCGACCAGCCGGCACCGCCCGCAGACGCGAATGAGGCGATCGTCGTTACCGGCTCGCAGATTCAGGGTGCGAAGATCAACGACGTCCTGCCCGTCACGGTGCTCGACGAAACGGCGATCGAAAACACCGGGGCGTCGTCGGGCGACGAGCTGTTCCGGGCGATCCCGCAGGCCGGCACCGTCGCGTTCAACGAACAGAATTCGTCGACCGTCAACAATGTCCGCGGCGACGTCGGCTCGATCAACCTGCGCGACCTCGGCACCGGCAACACGCTGCTGCTGATCAACGGCCGCCGGATGACGCTTCACCCCGGTTTCCAGACCGAACTGCTCGTGCCCGTGGTGAGCTCCGACACCAACGAAATCGCGCCAGGCAGCGTCAAGCGGCTCGAAGTGCTGCGCGACGGCGCGTCGGCGATCTATGGCGCGGACGCGGTGGCGGGCGTGATCAACACCGTCCTCAAGGGCGACATGAAGGGCGGCTTCCTCGAAGGCGACTGGCGCGCCTCCGACGGCACCAGCCTCTACAGCTACCAGATTTCAGGCGGCTATGGTTTCGACTTCGGCGGCGGACGCGGCAACCTGACCGTCTATGGCGGCTATTTTTATGAAAACGGGCTATCGAATGCCGCGCGCGACTATGCCGCGGACGATAATCGCCTGCCGCTGGTCGAAGGCACCGATTTCGAAGGCGACGCGTCGTTCAACAATCGCAACACCTTCGGTCCGTTCGGGCAATTCGACATCCAGGGCTCGTCGCCGTCGAGCCGGACGCCGATCGGCGACGATGATTTCTATCTCCAGCCGTCGAGCTTTCCCGGCTGCAAGATGGACTTCGGAGACGGCCTCTGCGCCCGGAACGGCACGACGCCGACCACGGACGTCCGCTACAACACGATCTACGGTAACAGCCTGATCAGCCAGAAGCGTCGCTACAATGCGATGGCGCTGCTGAGTTACGAACTCAGCAACAATGTCGAGGCCTATTTCGAAGGCAGTTTCTACCGGTCTGAAAACAACCGTCAGCTCGACGCTTCGGCGATCCTGAGCGCGGTGCCGGTCGGCATTTCGAAAAATGCCTATTGGAACCCGTTCGGCCCGGTCGGCAGTCCCAACCGCCTGCCCGGCACCACCATCGCCGCGAGCGGTGTGGATGTCATTATGGAGCGCTATCGCTTCGTCGATGTCGGCAATCGCGACGTGTCGGTCGACAAGAATGTCTATCGCCTCGTCGGCGGGCTGCGCGGCAATATCGGCGCGTGGGACTTCGACACCGGCTTCGTCTATTCCGAGGCTAAGCTGAACGATGTGACGCACAACCGCGTCTCGCTCACGCTGATGCAGAACCAGATCAACCTGACGACGCCCGACGCCTATAATCCGTTCAACGGCGGCTGCGTCACCTCCGATCCCGGCATCGGCGACTGCACGCCCAACCCCGACTCGTCGATCGATCCCTTCCGTATCGACGTCTACCGCAAGGGCGGTACCAGCCTCGCGCTCGGCGACTTCAAGATCAGCCGCAACGACCTCCTGTCGCTGCCGGGCGGCGATCTGGGTATCGCCGCGGGCGTCGAATGGCGCCGCGAAACCTTCTACGATGACCGCGATCCGCGGCTCGACGGGACGATCACCTTCACCGACAGCGTGACCGGCGAAGTCAATGGCAGCGACGTCGCGGGCACCAGCCCCTCGCCCGACACCAGCGGCTCGCGCGAAGTCTATTCGGCCTTCGCCGAACTGCTCGTGCCGGTCGTCAGCCCGGAAATGAATATCCCGCTGATCAACCGCTTCGATATCCAGCTCGCCGGCCGCGTCGAGCATTTCAAGGATATCGACGAAACCGCCGCGGTGCCGCGCATCGCCGCATCCTGGTCGGTCTTCCCCGGCGTGACCTTCCGCGGCGCCTGGTCCCGCGGTTTCCGGGCCCCCAATCTGGTGCAGGTCAATGACGCTGGGACGACGCGGTCGAACACGCGCGACGATTTCGTCCTGTGTCAGGCGCAGCTCGAAAAGGGGCTGATTTCCAGCCTCGGTTCCTGCACCGGCGCGGGCACGATCAGCTATCGCTCGGGTACCGAGAATTTAAAGCCCGAGGATAGCACCAGCATCAACCTGGGTATCGTCCTCGAACCGCGCTTCATCCCCGGGTTGACGCTGACCGCCGATTACTGGCGCGTCAAGCAGACCGGGCTGGTCGGCACGTTCGGCGACGACAATGCCATCGCGCTCGACCTGCTGCGCCGCCTGAACGGCAGCAGCAACCCCAACGTCATCCGCGCCGATCCGACCGCGGAGGACATTGCGCTGTTCACCGGCACCAGCCTCGCCCCCGCGGGCAAGATCACCCAGGTGCTCGACCCCTATCTCAACCTCGACAGCCGCGTCTCCAAGGGCTGGGACTTCGGCCTGTTCTACAAGGTGCCCGATTTCGGCATGGGCAAGTTCCGCCTGAGCCTCAACGTCGCGCACCTGATGAGCTTCGTCCAGTCGGCGGGGCCCGACGGTCAGGAAATCCTCGACGGCATCGCCTCGGGCGTCCTGCCGCTCGACGTCACGGTCGGCGGTCTGGGCGAGCTGGTCGAGATCGAGGGCCGCCCGAAATGGCGCGCGACCGGCGCGATCAACTGGGGAAGCGGCCCGGTCGATATCGGCCTGTTCGGCCAATATACGGGCAAGGTTTACGACACGAGCGTGATCCGCGACGTGCTGATCGATTCCGACGATCCGAACGCAAACTATTACCCGGTGCACGATCAGTTTACGCTGAACCTCTCGATCGCCTACACGATCAAGAATGACACCCCGCTCGACGGCACCCGCTTGCGCTTCGCGATCAACAATCTGTTCAACGAAGATCCGCCGCTGGCTGACGAGGATTATGGCTTCTTCAGCAGCCTCTACACCGCGCGCGGCCGCGTCTTCCACGTCGAGTTGCGCAAGAAGTTCTAGCGCAATGCGACTGTCCAGCGCCCTGGCGCAGCGCGTCGCGCTTGCGCTGGTCATCGGAGGGACGGGGGCGTGCAGCAGCACACCCCCGCTTCCGCCGTCCCTCGCCGCCGCGCCGGTCGAACGCGGTTCGGGATGCACGACGAGCACGGTGCGGATCGACTTCGATTTCGACGAAGCGCCCGCATCGCGCTGCGTCATCCGGGGCGAGCGGTCGTTCACGATATTGATCGGCCCCGAACATGCGCCGCCGATCAACCCGAGCCCCTGGTACGCCTTCCGCTACCGGGCGAGCGGGTCGGCGGACATTTCGGTCGAACTCGACTATCTTGGCGCGGCGCATCGCTATGCGCCCAAATTGACCGTAGGCGGCACCGCCGCGCCCCTTTCCGCCAGCGTTGCGGCCGACGGGATGAGCGCCACGCTCTCGCTGCCCGCCGGCGAAGGGATCGTCAGTGGGCAGGAATTGTTCGGCAGCGACCGCTATGATGCGTTGCTCGACCGGCTTGCGGCGCTACCCGCAGCCGAGCGGCTGACACTTGGCGCGTCGCTCGACGGTCGGCTGCTATCGGCGGTCCACATCGGCGACACGAAGGCGCCGCGGCTCGTCATCCTGATCGGACGCGCCCATCCGCCCGAAATTACCGGCGCGCTCGCAATGGATGCCTTTTTGCGCGCGCTCGCGGACGAGATCGCCGCGGGGCGCGTCGACACCGCAGCGACGCAATTCCTTATCCTGCCCTTGCTGAACCCCGACGGTGTCGCGCGGGGTCACTGGCGCGCGAACCGCGGCGGCGTCGACCTCAATCGCGACTGGGGCATCTTTTCGCAGCCCGAAACGCGCGCGGTCAAAACCTGGCTTGATCGCCTGCCCGCAGGCGTGCGCCCGGTCGCCATGGTCGATTTCCATTCGACGCAGCACAGCCTCTTCTATGTGCAGGGCGCCGACGAAACGACGCCCGCGGAGGAGGCGTTCCTTGCAGCATGGCTTGGCGGGAAGGAGAAGGCGCTGCCCGGCTATCCCTTCACGATCGAACGCCGCAACGCCAACCCCGGCTCGGGCACGTCGAAAAACTGGTTTCACGCGACCTATGGTATCCCCGCCTTTACCTATGAAGCCGGCGACGAGGCCGACCGCCCCGGAATCGATGCCGCCGGAGGGAAACTCGCACGCGCCTTTCTGAGCGCACTTCCGCTCCTCGCTCGATAATCTTCCGGCGCCGGACGCCGAAAGGCCGGTCCGCATCGGCGGACCGGCCTCGGCAACCGGGAACTGACGCTGGCGATCAGCCCTTGGTTGCGGCCTTCTTTTCGGCCTTCTTCATCTTTTGCGCGTGGTGCGTCGCCTTTTTCGCGGGCTTCGACGTCGCCGCCTTGGTCGGCGTCGCGTCAGCGGCGAAAGCCGAGCCGCTCACCATGGCGAGCGAAAGGACGGCGGCGGCAGCGAGTTTGCTATAGTTACGCATGAGACTTCCACTCCTTGACAGTTCAACCACCCGCAATCGGGGGCTGTCAGGGCGGCCGATCCGTTCCAGGGACGGGGGAAACGGTTCGGATCGGCCTTGCCCGACGACCGATCAATAGACCCGGGGCCCTGCCCGGCCGATGGCGGCGGGATTACAAGTTGGTCATCTGTCGGCGCGCTCAGGTCGCGGCGAGCGACCGCTTAGCGAGTAGCGCCCGCTGCGGGCTTGCAGGCACCCTTGTCAAAAATCGCCCTCCCGCCTATCGCTCGCGCGTGCCTCCCCGGCCCGCGACCAGCGCGCGCCGCCACCGAAGATTGCGTCCGCTGAACCCTGTTCCAGCCACTCCCTACGTCGAACAGCTCAGCATCGGGGCGGGGCGCCGGCTGTTCGCGATCGGCCTCGCTGTCCTGATTCCGGCGCTGCTGCTCCTGCTGCTTCTCACCACGGGCCTGGGATCGCTGCCCGACAAGCAGCAGGAACGGATCACCATGGTGAGCCTGGAAGCCGCCGAAGTCGCCGAGCAAGCACCCGAGTCCGCCAGCAAGGCGCGCGAACAGCAGAAGGAGGCGCCGACGCCGCCGGTGACGAGCCCCCCCGTTCCGGCGCCACCGCCCACCCCACTGCCGCCACAAGTCCCGCAGCCCGCGACGCCCCCGCAACCACCGGCGCCGCCAGCCACCCCGCCGACGAAACGCATCGGCGTCCGCCTCAACAGCGGGCAGTCCTTTGGCCCGCCAGACAGCGGCGGGTCGGCGGCATCGCGCGACACGCCGCGCGTGGGGAGCGCTCCAAACGGCGAGCCGCTTTATGCGGCGGCATGGTATCGCGAGCCGAGCCGCGACGAACTGCGCGGCTATCTGTCCACCGCCAGTGGGCCGGGATGGGGGCTGATCGCCTGTCGCACCGCCCCCGAGTTTCGCGTCGAGGATTGCGTCGGGCTCGACGAATATCCGCAAGGATCGCAGATCAACCGCGCGGTGCTGGCGGCGGCGTGGCAATTCCGCGTGCGGCCGCCGCGGGTCGGCGGGCGCTCGATGGTCGGGGCCTGGGTCCGGATCAGGATCGATTACGGAATCGAACGACCCTAGGGGCTGGCCCCATAAATCAGGCGAGCGGTTCGCCCGAAATGGTGATGCGGTGCATCAGGCGGCGATGGCCGTGATAATCATTCATCGCATAATGCCAGGTCGACCGGTTGTCCCAGATTGCCAGCGATCCGGGCGCCCATTGGACGCGGCAATGAAACTGCTCCTGCATCGCGACCTGATAGAGATAGGTGAGCAGCGGCACGCTCTCCTCGCGCGTCCAGCCGTCGAAATGCAGCGTGAAGGCCGGATTTACGTACAGGATCTCGCGCCCGCTTTGCGGGTGCCGGATCACCACCGGATGCACCGCGCGCGTTCGTTCCTCATGCCCCTTCAGGTCGACACCCTGATCGGTCTTCGAATAGAGGCCATCGGCGCTGTAGATATGATCGGCCGAGTGGACGGCGCGAAGCGTCCGCAACATGTCCTTCAGGCCCGGTGACAACGAATCGAAAGCCGCGCCCATGCCCGCGAACAATGTATCGCCGCCGCTGGGCGGAGTTTCGCGGGCGAGCAGGATGGAGCCCATTGCGGGGATCTGGTCATAGCTGTGATCGGTGTGCCACCCGCCGCCGATATTGGTCTGCTGGCTCTCCGACTTGCGGACCTCCGCAATTTCCGAGTGCCCGCCATTGGCAGGGAAATATTTGTTGATGTCGATCTCGCCCCAGCGGCGGGCGAAAGCGATATGCTGTTCGGGGGTGAGCGTCTGATCGCGCACGAAGAGGACGCCGTGCTCGGCGACGGCCTGCCGCAGAAGCCCGATATCCTGCTCGTCGAGATGGTTCAAATCGATCCCGGTCGCTTCGACACCGACGTGCGGCGACAGGGGGTGCATCTGTATCGACGTCATGGAACTCTCCCGCATTATCCCGGCGACGATAGCGCAAACGCTGGCATTCAAATGCCACCTTCGTTACAATTCTTCATGACGATCGGCGATCAGCTCCGGCAATGCAGATGGTTTTGCCGCTGCGATCCTGCGGTGCAGCAGGCGATCGCGGCCGATGGCCGGCTGGCAACGCTCGCGCGCGGGCAATGGGTCTATGGCGAGGGGGACATGGCGACCGGCATCGTCATCGTGCTCGACGGGATGCTGCGCCTCGAAGCCGCGGCGGGGGAAAAGATCGTGCTGGTCGGCATCGCCCGCGCCGGCGACGCCTTCGGTCAGTCGCGCCAGATGGGCGGCGGTCCGCGTATCGTGACCGCGATCGCCAGCCGGCCGAGCCGCGTCCTGACGATCAGCGACACGATGCTCGACCGGATCGGGCATCGCCTCCCCGCGCTCTGGAAGGCGACGAGCGAACTGGTGTACGGGCAACTCGACGCCAGCGTGCACGGGCTGGCGCAGATGCTGTCGCTGAGGCCCCGCGGACGCATCGCCGCGCGGCTCCTGACCTTCGCGCGTGACGCCGAGGTACCGCTCAGCCAATCGGATCTGGCCGAACTCTGCGGCCTGTCGCGCAAGGTCGTGAGCGCCCATCTTGCCGCGCTCGAGCAAGCGGGCGCGATCCGGCGCGGCTATCGCACCATCCACCTGCGCGACATGGCTCAGTTAAGTCGCCTCACGGGTGCATAAGGGGCCACCCGATAGTGTCCCGCGGGATCGAGCCAACCCGTCCACCTGATGAAATGCCAAGATTCTGCAGGAGGAAGTGCCGCGTAATTGCGCGAACCTATGAAGAGGACCGTCGGCCATCAGGCATCGCCTTAGAACCGCTTGCGCAGCGAAATACGGACGCTCCGTCCCAAGGGATCGGCGTCATAGCGTCCATACCCGGCAGGCCTGCTGCCATCGCCCAAGCGTACTTGGCGATAGCCGTCGAACAGGTTCCGGACGTCGGCCGAAATCTGCAGATCCTGCATCCATGTCGGAATATGTCCCGACAGGATGCGCGCCGGTTCGACATGGATGCGCAAATTGGTCAGGAGCAAGGCGTCGAACCGATAGTCCTCGCCACCGACGGCGTCAGCGATGGCGCGCAGCCTGTATCCGCTCTGCCAATTTCCGTCGAGCGTCAGGCCCAACCCGCTCCGCCCGAGGTTGAGCTGGACGCCCAGACTGTGTCGCGATTGGCCGATGTCGCCGTCTATCCGGTCCAGCACCGGTAATCCGGCGCCAGTCCGCACCTCGCTGTGCAACAGCCAGCCGTGTGTCACCGAGAGAGTGGCCTGCCACGGCTTTTCGCGGCCTCCGAAACTCCGTATTGCGGCAACGAGGCTGGTGTCCAGACGTTCGTCCACGTCCGCGACGATAGCGATCGGGCGGGCGTCGATCGCTACAAGCCGGCCCATCCCATCGCGCCGGATCCGATCGGGGAAGGCCGCTTCAACGACAGGCGTAAACGCAGGAAAAGGCGCCGCACCCCCATGACTGACCTGACGGCGGTATTCGCTGGCGAGCGTTATCGGTGCGGTACCGAACGGTTTGATTGTCATCCGCAACCCGTATGTGCGCTGGCGTCCGCCGCCGAGGTCGGGGTTGCCGCCCGTAATCCACAAGACGTCCGAGATCCTGTCGCTTCGAAAATCATAAATCTGCCGGACGACTTCAATTGGTGCGCCGGCAATCTGATCGGGCGTCGGAGCTCGTTCGGCAAACCCAGTCATCGCGCGTATCTGCAGCGCTGGGACCGGCGACCAGTTTATTCCGACGTCATAGCGGAACTGGGCCGCAATGCCGGACGGACGATTGGCGCCGGCGGAAATATCTAATGACACATCGCCCACCGGCATTGCATGTTCACCGGCCGCGAAAAGCGGCACGGCGAGTGCCAGTGCCACATCCTGCTGATCACGCCGAAAGACGATTGCATCTGCATCGTCCGCACGCCGACTGTCCGACCAGTTGCGGTTCGCCGCCAGAGTCAGATTTGCCGTCGCGGCGCCCGCGGGGAGTGTCATAATCGTCCGATTGAAATTTAACTGCGCGGACAGATTTTCGCTCCGCGCCCGCCCGCGCCTTGGCACGATATTGCCCTTGTCGCTCCGCGCTTCGATGATGCTGTCGGTCCATGACCGGGCGTAGCGGAGGATAAGGCTGCCCTGCCAGCCCGCAACCTGTCCCGCGAGGAGGGCAGAAGCACCGATGCTTCGCCCCCTCTGCCGGCCCTCAAGCGTTCGGGCCGTCTCCGCTAGGCCGTCGCCAGCGCGGCCGGTCAGCTGACGCTGCTCTTGCCACCCCGCGTCAAGAGTGAGGGTGCCGGTGAAACGCCCCAGAGGGCGCGCCAAGGCGACATTTGCCGACGCGCCCTTAATCGCGGGCAGCAGCGTGTAAAATCGCCCATCGCCACCTCTGTTCGAATCGGCAGGCGGCCTTTCGTCGCGCCGCAGCGCGGCGTCGCCGGAAAGCTCGACGCGACCGTTCCACCGCGCAGGCCCGTCGATCAAAAAGCGGCCAAGCGCGGCCTGCCCGCTCTCTCGTCCGCCGGCGGTGGCTACCCCGAACGCAGTCTCACCCTGCCAGGACGCAAAATGCGGTTTAAGAACGAGATTGACCACGCGCTGGCCGGGCGGATAGCCATAGCGGGCCGCCGCCTCCGGCTTGAGAAGCGCAAGGCGGGCCAATGCTTCGGGCGGAAACCCGTTTATCCCGGCCGCCCCGTCGACCCGCTTTCCATCGATCAGAATGATCGGCAGTTCGTCCGGCCGACCGGTCAGCGGAGCGATCCGGGCGACGAGGTCGCCGATCGTCGCAGCGCCGTAAGTGTCTATCTCTGCCGGGCTCAATTCCAGTTCGGCAGCGACGAGCGCTTCGCCGCCGCGAGCGGTCACGACGATATGATCGGACTCTGCACCCGGCAATCCAGCCTGCGCCGCCGCCGGAACGGCGTGGAGGCAAAGCGCGGCCGCCAAGCCGAACAAGCCATGGGCTACACGCCATAAGCTGGGCCGTTTCATCGAGGCCTTTCACGACATTCCGCAGCAACGGATGAAGACCGGAAGGCAATGCGCCTTCCGGTCTTCATCTTTCCGGGCCGACATCGGGCGGTTTGGGGGGGAGGGAGGGGCCGCCCCGTCATACCTGCGGAAGCGACAGGCTGGCGCCGGTTGGTTTCGCTGACCGCAATCAGGGGTAGGAGTAGGAAGCCGTTGGGCTGGTCGAGACATTGCCCTGCATGCTGCACGGCGAACCGCCTGCGGGATCCGACGGAATCGTATTGGCGTGATTGAATTGCAGCACGCCGCCGACGAGCTTGGCCTTCAGATCGCCGCGGCAGTTGCCGGTGATGCCCGTGACGCGCACGTCGTGAATGATGACATCGGTCGAGCTGGTAGCGCTGACGTCATAGGGCATGCCGGTAAAGGATACCGCGCCGCAAAGTCCGCCGCTCAGCGCAATGCTGGTGATCTTCGTGCCGCTCGGCGTGCCGGTGCTCGAAATCGTACCGTTGGAGGTCGTACTCGCGGTGAGCGTGCATGTGAGGGTGATACCTTTCTTCACCTGAACGGTGCTCGGTCCTGCGCCACCCGATCCCGATGGCGAATAGGTTCCGGCCAAGGCGGCCGCGGGCAACAGGCTCAGCGAAGCCAGGGTGCAGATCGAAACTTTCAAAAGGCGTTTCATGATAATCCTCTCCTCTGCTTTGGTTCGGGAAGATTTTGCCTTCCCAAATGATTAGACGCCCGCAAAGGTCGCGAGGGGGGATGGGAAGCAGGTTCTGAACCCAAAAAAGAAGGGCGCGCCCGAAGACGCGCCCGAGGCGGAGCGGCCGTGCCGGATCAGAACCGCTTGGTGACGTTGAATCCGATGATCCGGGGGTCGAGCGTGAAGATATTCGCGCTCAGCCCGGTGTCGTCGCTGTTGGTAAAGGTGTTTGTGATCGGCGTGTCGTTGAACAGATTCTTGACATAGAGTTGCACTGCGAACTGCGATTTCGGTCGCTCGATCGTGATCGCCAAATTGGCGTTGTCCCAGGCGCGAAGCCGATCATATTCGGTGTTGTATATGCGCGCATAGCTTTTCGCCTGGCGATAATAGTCGCCGCGCAGCGTGACATTCCATTCGCCGGCAAAGACCGTGTATTGCGCGCCGATATTGAAGGTATAGCGCGGTGAATTGGGAAGTTCTTTTCCACTGAGGTCCGCATAAAAGCCGCGCCCGCCATTCGGCGCGTCGGTCAGCGGGTCATAGGTAAAGCCAAGGAACTGGTCCCAGCGCAAATTTGTCTCGACGTTCGGGTTGAAGCTGCCGTAGCGCGCCGACCCCGCACAAAGCGCCGAGAGCATGAAGTCCCCGAGCCCGCCCGGCCCCGCAAAGAAGGATGAGAGGATCGCCTCGACCTTGTCCTTGGGCGCGATGCAGTTCGACGGCACACCGAGCTGTGGACGCACGACGACCCAGTCGGGATTGCCCTGCGTTCGGTTCATCACGTCGATCGACTGCTCCCCCTTGCCGATCCGCGTGCGCAGATAGCCGAAGTTGGAATCGACACGGAAGTTGCGCGAAGGCTGCCACGCCGCTTCAAGCTCGAGTCCCCAGGTCGTCGCGTCGAAATTTTCGTTGAGCGAGATGCGATCGACGATCTGAGAGACCTGATAGTCCTTGTATAGATTGAGGAATGCGGTCGCGTTGAGCATGACCTTGCCGCCGGCGAGACTGTTCTTCATCCCGATCTCGAACGCATTGACATATTCGGGCTCGAAGGTTTCGGCGAGCGGCTGGTACTGGATTACCTTCGGGTCGATGTCGACGCGTGGCGGATTGGAGCCCCCACCCTTGTAACCACGCGAATAGGACGCATAGACCAGCGTGTCGTCGGTGAACGACGTCTGCGGCGACCAATCGACGACAAGACGACCGGTGAAGGCATTCCATTCCTGGTTGATCGGCGGAAGGGCCGGATAGCCGCGACTTACGCGGCCGCCGCTCGAGGGGCCGCTTTCGGTTCCGAAATTGAACGCACCGAGCAAAAGCTGGCTCGGAATCGGGGTCGAACGCTTGCGGTCGTTGGTATAGCGCGCGCCGGCAGTGATCTTCACATCATCGGCGATCTGCCAATAGGTTTCCCCGAACAGCGCCCATGAGCGCGTCTGCACGACATTCTTGCTGCGGAAATAATTATGACCCTCGCCGTTGATCTGGTCGATCGGATTGGGATCGACATAGACGCATTCGCGAAATTCGTGGCCTGCATCGCAATTGCGGGTGCCCGTCCCGATCTCGCCGGGCGCATCCTCGCGATTGTAGAAATATTCGGCCAGCAGGCTGAACAGGTTGCTGAACACATAATAGTCGTCCTGCGATTTGAAGTTCAGCGCATTCGCTCCCACGCTAAAGTTGAAGGGGCCGCTGAAATCGGACTGAAGCCGGAGTTCCTGCGTCCACTGACTGTTCCGCGACTGGCTGACGTCGACGGCGAGCATCCGGTCGGATGGACCAAGCTGCGGATCGGTGTAGACGCCGCCGGGCGTCGGCCCCGGTATGTTGTTCGGTCTGCCGAGCACGTCGACGAGCCGCGGGTCCAGTGAATCAGCGAAGACCGGAGCAGAGACGAAGCGGTTGTAATCCTGCGACGAATAATAGCGATCGCGCGCATAGGCGGTTTGCGACACCAGCTTGAGATCGCCGAGACCGGCCTCCAGATTGAGCTGGAAGACGTCGTTTTTGGCGCGAAATACAGGATCGTAGCTTGTCGAAATTTCGCGCAGATTGCGCGATTGATTGATCCCTGCGTAGGGATCGGACAAATTGTTGACGATCGGCACCGGCGCCAGGCCCAAGACGGGATCGGGCAGCAGCCCGACGTCGATCAATCCCGCTGTGTAATAAAAGGCAAAGCTGGTCGCGTTCGGTGCGCCAAAGGCAGCCTCGCTGTAGAGCGATCCCGGAAGGCACCCCTGGCTCAGCTTGCCGCGAAGATGATCGGGAACCGGGGTATCGCCGACCATATCGGGGCCGGGATCGCGGGTGCAAAGCTGCTTGCCAGTCCGCGATCGCCGATCCTTCTCCTGGAAATGCTGCCAGACGAAATTCGCCTTCAGGTTATCGCTCGGCTCCCACTGCGCCGACAGGCGCGTCGACCACAGATCGCGGTCGTTGACGTGACGATTGGTAAAGCTGTTGTAGTCGAAGCCTTCGCGCTTCGTCATGGCCGCGGCGCCGCGGATCGCGAACCGGTCGCCCAGCGGGATGTTCAGCATCCCGTTGAGGCGCATCGTCCCAAAGCTGCCCACCTCGGCCTTCGCCAGACCCTCGAAGCTGTATTTCGGCATTGCGGTGATAATGTTGACGACGCCTCCCGTTGCGTTGCGGCCATAGAGGGTACCCTGTGGGCCGCGCAGCACCTCGACGCGTTCAAGGTCGAAAAACTCCTGTTCGAACAATCGATTGCGGATCAGCGGCGTATTGTTGAAGCTTACCGCGACGGCCGGGTCGCTCGACGCGGATATCGCTTTGGTCCCGATCCCGCGGATCGTGAAATCATAGCCCGAAAAATTGCTCTTCGAAAAATTGACGTTGGGCACCGCGCGAACGAGTTCGGCCCCTCCTTCGACCTTCTTGTCGTCGAGTGCCCGCGGCGTGAAGGCACTGATCGCAATCGGAACGTCGATGATCTTTTCCGCACGCTTCTGGGCGGTGACGATGATTTCATTGTCGCCGTCGGTCACCGCCGCGGCGGTCGGGGTCTCGTTTCCCACAGGCTGCACGACGAAAATATTGCCCTCACGGCGATAGCCCAGCCCGGTTCCGCGGAGCAGCACGCGCAACGCGGTTTCGGGATCGGACCGGTCGCTATATCCGCCGCTGCGCTTGCCGTTGACGATCATAGCGTCGGCCATGATTGTCATGCCGCTCTGTAACCCGAAATCCCGCAGCGCGCGGCCCAGCGGCTGAGCGGGAATCTTGTAGCTGGTCGCTTTGTCCTGTCCCTCGCGCGCCTGCGCCGTGCCGACCGATAGCGCGAGGCATCCGATGGCGACCCCGCTCAGAAAAATCTTGCGCAACCCACATGCCCGAAATTGCATGCTTCCTCTCCCTAGCCCATGTTCCGCGGGTCTTCCCGCTAGATGCGACGGAGTTCCCTCCCGTCATATGCTAGACGCCCATCCCCTTGTTTCGGGGGGATGAGTGCGTGATAATTTTCAACGATGTTAATGTTAACAACGCACCAACGCATGATAAAATTGTACAATTATGGTTATTTGCTCCCCCCTCTCTTCGCGCGCGGGCGTCTATCTTAACGAGCCTTGCTCCGGTTTGCCGGGTGAGGAGGAAAAATGGATTGGACCGATAGCTCAATGACGGCGATGAAGGCGATCAACGCGCAATGCCTTTGCGGGCGCCCCTGCCGAGCGGGCACGGTCTGACATGGGCGTGCCGCGCCCTGACCAGGACCTGGAGGCGTGGATGCACGCCTATGGTCCGGGATTGCGGCGCTATTTCCGGCGGCGGGTCAACGACGGGGACGTAGATGATCTGGTGCAGGACGTATTTCTGCGCCTGCAGGCGGCTCAGTTCGGAACGCCAGTGGAAAATGTCGAAGGCTATCTGTTCGCGACCGCGCGGAATGTGCTGATCAGCCGCTACCGCAAACAGGCGCGCAGCAGCGCGGTCCTCCAGGCGGCATGGGCGGACGGCGTCGAAGAGGCCGACCAGCTTTCGCCCGAACGCATTGCGATCGGCCAGGAGGAATATCGCCGCGTGGTGGCGGCGATCGTCAATTTGCCTCCACGGGCGCGACAGGCGTTCGAATTGCACCGGTTCGAACATCTGACCTATCAGGCGATTGCGCAGCGCATGGGGATCACCAAGGATTCGGTGAAGGAATTGATGCACCGCGCGCTGGTCAGGATTGCCGAAGAAATGGAGGCCGAACTGTGAGCGCCACCGACCATGGCAATCGCGCGGCCGCGCGTTCGGAAGCCGCGCATTGGCTGAACCTGCATCTTGCCGGCGACATGACGGTCGACGACGAACGCCGCTTTCACGAATGGCTCGATCATTCCGACTTGCATCGCGACGTCTATCGCCGGGTCGAACGGGCGTGGGCGCTTGCGGGCGCCGCTGCCGACGATCCCGCGTTCGCAGCGTCGCGCGCGGAGCCGGACATCGACGACAGACCGTCTTCACGCCCTATGGGCTGGTGGATGGCGATCGCGGCGTCGATCTTGCTTATGGTCGCCGCAGCTTTTTTGGCGCCGCCGCTGATGCGCGGCGAACCGGCGCAGCTTGCTCAGACATTCCGTACAGAAACCGGACAGCGCAGCACCGTCACCCTACCCGACGGGACGGTGGTAACGCTCGATTCCGAAACCGACATGCGGTTTCAGGAGCGCGGTGGCCGGCGCTTGGTCGAACTGATCGGCGGCCGGGCCTTTTTCCGGGTCGCGCACGACAAATCGCGTCCCTTCATCGTTCATGCGAACGGCAAGAGCGTTCGCGCCGTCGGCACAGCCTTCGAAGTCAGCCTCGATGGCGGCAATGTCGTCGTGGTTCTGGCCGAGGGTAAGGTGCGCGTCGAGGAGAGCGCCTCAGGGACCGGTGATGGCGCCGATATGGTCCCCGGTCGCAAGCTGACGATCGGGACCGATCGCAATTGGACCCTGCGGCGTGTCGATGTCAGCAAGGAAACGAGCTGGACCGAAGGCCGCCTCGTCTTCATGCAGGACCCGCTGGCCGAGGCGGTTGACCAGATGAACCGCTATTCAATCCGCAAGCTGACGTTCGCAAACGGCGTGGTGCCCGATCGCCGCATTGTCGGCGTGTTCGAGGCGGGCGACGTCGACGGGTTCGTCAAGGCCATGGAACTCAACGGCATTGCGCATCGCGTGTCGACATCCGACGATAGCATCCTGCTCGCGGCTGGCCCCTGACCCCAAGATACTGACCCTAGTCCTCGGCCAGCCCCAGAAAGCCGGGAGACAGGAACAGCGGCAGAAAGCGGGTGACGAGATCGCGCATCGCATCATCCTTCTGGCCCAGCATATCGCGTAGATAGGGGCCGATCACCGCATCGCCGAACGCGCTGACAGCTACCATCAGCACTGCGGCGCGGACGCGCTCGCGCGCGGCGGCATCCTTCGACTGACCGACGATCGCGGTGACGAGCGCACCGACCGCTTCGCGGATCGGCTCGAGGCGGCCAACATCGCCCGACAGAACGATCCACGCCGCGAGCGGCCCGGCGCCGCCCTTGTCAAAGGCATCGAAAACATGATCGGTAATCGTGCGCGGCGCCGCATCGTCGGTTTCCAGCAGGTCGACGACATTATCCAGCGCGCCCGTCAGATCCTGGATCATCGATCCCATCAGCGCCGATTGCAGACCCGCCGCTGAACCGAAATGATGCAGCACATTGGCGTGCGACATGCCGATTGCTTCGCCGACGTTGGCAAGCGTCACGGCACCCGGACCGCCGTCGAGCAGCAGACGACGCGCCGCGGCCAGCCCTTCTTCGCGCACCTCCGCGCCCGATCGCTTGCGGCGTTTCGGGGCGGGCCGCGCCATCTTGTACATTCGCGCCATCGCTCTTTCCTCCACCTGCGGTCCACATGGCCTTAGACCAATGTACGCAAGCGAAACAGCCTTCCGATCGGCTTCCGAAAAAGCCGTTCTGAAACAGGATAGTAGCATCTCTTGCGAATGGCGAATATTTGCATTATAAACATTGATGTTAATGTTGATAATTCGCAGGAGCTGTTCATGACCCTCGATACGCCCACGCCTCCTGATCTCAGGATCGAGAAGCGCGACATGAAGTTCGGCCGCGAGCAGGCCCCGCCGCGCTGGTGGCACAGCGGCGACCCCGGTCGCACCGCCTTTTTCAACGCGCTGTCGTCCACCTTCCCTGTCGGCGAGAAATTCTTCATGACATCGGTCCGGCAGTATCGCGAAGGCACGCCGCAGCCGCTGCGCGGCCAGATCGACGATTTCATCTATCAGGAATCGATGCATTCGCGCGAACATGTCGTCTTCAATCGCCAGGCCGAAGATGTCGGTTACGACATCGCCCCACTCGAAGAACGCGCGCGCCGGACGATCGCATGGGCGAAACAGCGCCCGCCGCTCCAGCAATTGGCGGCAACCTGCGCACTCGAACATTTTACCGCGACGCTGGCGCATGACGCGCTCGCGAATCCCGGGCATCTGGGCGGCGCGAGCGAGGAAGCGCGGCGTTTGTGGCGGTGGCACGCGATCGAGGAAATCGAGCATAAGGCGGTCGCCTACGACACCTATCTTCATGCAACGCGTGACATGATGCCGCTGCGGCGCTGGTTGAAGCGCTGCGCCGTCATGGGCGTTACGACTTTGCGCTTTCACTATGTGATTTTCCGCAATACCGCAGATCTGTTGCGGCAGGACGGGCGCAACGACTGGACGACGTGGCGGCACTTGCTCGCCTATCTCTATGGAAGGCACGGCCTGATGCGGCATCTGCTCAAAGGTGTGGTCGGCTATATGCGGCCGGGCTTTCATCCCTGGCAGCACGACGACCGCCCCCTCCTGGCCGAAGCGCTCGCTTTGCTGAACGCGCCCGCGAGCCGGGAGCAGGCGGCATGAGCCGCCGCGCGATTGCGATGGGCCTCGCTGCCGCCGCCGCTCTTGCCCCCGCAAGCGCCATGGCTGCCGATCCCGTTGGGCTGTGGGCGACGGGCAGCGAAGGCGGACGGGTCGAAATCTATCGCTGCGGCGCGGCGCTATGCGGCAAGGTGGTCGATGCAAAGCGGCTGCGCGCCAATCCCGATCTGCGCGACGTGCGGAACGGCGATCCCAAGCTGCGCCAGCGTCGGTTGATGGGGCTGGTCGTGCTCCAGAATTTCAAGGGCGGCCCGTCCCAGTGGAAGGGCGGCCCCGTGTACGACCCCGAAACCGGCGACGGAGCGTCGCGCGGCGAACTGCGACTGCTCGGCAACGGCAAGCTGGAAGTGAAGGGCTGCCTCGCCTTTTTCTGTCGAACCAAGACGTGGACGCGGCTTAACTAGCGCGGCTGCGCATTACTATCGGCTCCGGACGCTCATTCGATCTCGAACGTCAGATTGTGGATGCCGATTTCGCCGTCGCAATGGTTGCAGGCAACGATCATCCGAAGGTCGTGGCCGCATGGCTTGTGCGTCAGGATCAGCGGCGGGCCGCGTTCGTCGGAAAACCAGCGGTCGCCCCACTGGAGCAGCGCCAGCAATACGGGATAAAGGTCGCGGCCCTTTTCGGTCAGCCGATATTCGACGCGGTCGGCGTGCGCCGAATAGGGAATGGTGCGCAATATGCCCTGCCGGATCAGCCGTTCGAGGCGGCCGGTCAGGATATTGGTCGCCATCAACGTGTCGCGCTGAATGTCATCGAAGCGGTTGATGCGCGTGAACATCGCGCGCACCACAAGCGTCGCCCATCGATCGCCGAACAATTCGATCATCGTGTCGACCAGCGGGCGCCCGCCCGGGCGGCGCGCCGTCACCGCGCCGTTGAAGCGCCGGCGTTCATAGTGCGGAACGACCTGGGCCAGCCCCGGCCCTTCGCGCCAGTCGACGTCGCGCGGGTCGATTTCCTTCCGGCAATGGGCGCATATCGGCGTCGGCTCGGTTTCCGCGCCGCACGCGCTGTGCCGCAGACGAACGCGAAAGTCGCGGCTTGCGGCTTCCCAGCGATGCTGCCAGCGCAGCATCATCAAGGCGTTGGGAAACTGGTCGCGCCCCTTCTCGGTCAGCGCATAATAGGAACCGCGCCCTTCCTTCTTCGGCCGTTTGGCAAGGCAGTCCTCGTCGACCAGCTTGCGCAGCCGTCCGCTGACGACCGATCGCGCGAGCCCGGTCCGCGCCACGAATTCGTCGAAGCCATGGGTGCCGAGAAAGGCCTGCTCCATGATGAGCAGCACCGGAACGTCGCCGACGACATCGAGCGCGCGCCAGATCGAACAGGCGCGGATGGTGCGATCTTCTTTCACGGCTGATGCGTCCATTGCTGGGCCCGCCCTACTCCGCGGAACAGCACGCGACAAGGCCGGTCCGACGGAAGATGGGCGGTGCCCGCGCCCATGCTTCCGTCGGGGGAGAGCTGGTTCAAAAGCGCCCCGTAACCTGCACCGCAATCGTTCGCGGCCGATCGACGATCCCGTTATAGGCATTGCCCGCCCCGCCCGTAATCGTCGTCGCAAGCGGCATCGCGCTGCCGGTCTGAAGGATCCGCTGGTCGGTCAGATTGCGGCCGATCAGCGCCACTTCCCAGCGATTGTCGATCTGTCCCAAGCCGATGCGGGCGCCAAGCTTCGCATAGCTGCCCTGATAGGTCCGCGGGTCGAGGTTCGCCGCCGCGATATAGGAGGAGGAAAAGTCGGCGTTGACGTTGAATGACAGCTTGAGGTCGCTGCCGACCGGCGTCCAGTAATCGACATTGAGATTACCCGACCATTTCGGACTCAGCGCGTTACGCTTGCCGCTATAGTCGCAGAAGCCACCCGGTCCCGGCGTCTGCAGATAATAGCATTGGCCGTCGGTGAAGTTGGTGAATTTGAAATCGAGATAGGCGATCGCGCCGCTGATGGTCAGGCCTTCGGCGAGCGCCGCGCGAAAATCCGCTTCGATCCCCTGCGTCCGCGCCGCCGCCGCATTGCGGACGTTGAAGTTGAGCGTCCCGTCGAAGATGTTGACCTGCAGATCCTTGTATTTGGTGCGATAGAAGGACAGGTTGAAGGCGACGTCGCGGCCCTTGTATTTCAGCCCCGCTTCGAAATTGTCGGCGCTTTCGTCCTGGAATTCGAACGCGCCGGGCTTGGCGACCGTGGTCGACGTCGGCAGCGAGTTCGACCGGATGTCGAAGCCGCCAGCCTTGGTTCCGCGCGCGTAGGACGCGTAGAGCATCAGGTCGTCGGTCGCGTCGAACTGGACGTTGACCATCGGATTGAAGCTGTCCTCGCTCAGCTTGCCGGCGATGCTGTGCGCCTCGATGTTGAGCGCGCGGAACACCGCAGCGACGACGGCAGCGGGCGCGGTGCTGAGCGGGCCTTGCACGATGGCGAGCGATCGGCGGCCGCTCTTCTTCTCATGGTTGAAGCGCGCGCCGGCGGTAACGCGAAGCTGGTCGGTCAGCGACAATTCGCCTTGCGCAAAGGCCGATATCAAGTCCGACGTCTGGCTGTAGTCGCGGTCGTTGCGCGTGTCACCGAGCGCGTTGAACGGTGCGCCCAGCCCCAGGAAGGTCGGATTGAAGAGGGTGAAATCCTGAACGTCCAGCTTGGCGTGCTGATAATAGACCCCGCCGATATAGTTGAACGCCTCGCCGCCGGGCGAGGTCAGGCGGAGCTCTTGCGAAAACTGCCGATAATCCTCGCGCAAATTCGTACCGTCGAGAAAGCTGATCCCCGAAAAGTCGACATCGACGATCTCGCGCGTCTTATAGTCGAGCAGCGACGTGACCGAGGTCAGCGTGTGCTCGCCGATTTCCAGATCGGCGTTCAGCGTCGCCCCGAACACCTTGTTGCGGCTTTCATAGCCATTATCCTCGCGCACATAGTCGGGGACGGTGCTGACGAAGAAGGGGCCCTGGAAGACCGCATTGTAATTCCCGACCGCGCCGAACACGTCGCGTGGCTGGCCCTTCATCGCGAAGTCTGCATATTCGAGCTTCAGTTCGGCCGCGAGCGGCCCGCCCTTGTCGAACTCCACCTTGCCGCGGACATAATATTCATCGACGTTGGGCTCGTTGCGCTTCAATTTCTGGTTGTAGAAATATCCGTCCATCGAGCGATGATAGCCAACCACGCGCGCTTCGATGCCGTCGCTCAGCGGCCCCGACAGAACGCCGGTCAGCTGCAGTTCCTTGTGATTGAATTCATAGAGGCCGCTCACCGTCCCCTCGAATTCGTCGGTCGGGCTGCGTGTCGTGATATTGACCGCCCCTGCGATTGCATTCTTGCCGAACAGCGTCGGTTGGGGGCCTCGCAAAACCTCGACCCGCTCCATATCGACGAGCGGCAGGCGCGAAAGCTGGTCGCGTCCATAATAGACGCCATCGACGAACATCGCGACCGACTGTTCGAACCCCTTGTTGTCGCCCGAGGCGATGCCGCGGATCGCGATGCGATTGGCGATCGCGGTCTGGGTGATCTTAAGATTCGGCACCGACGAACTGATCTGCTCAAGGTTGGTCTGCCCATAGCTTTCGACCTGCTTGCCGCTGACCGCGGAAATCGAGATCGGCACATCGGACAAGCCCTCGGCGCGCTTCTGGGCAGTAACGATGATGTCGTCGAGGCCGCCCTGGCTTTCGGCGGGGGCCTCCTGCGCGAACGCAGCCGCGGGACCGGCAAGCGCCGACGCAGCCAACAGCATGGCAAGTGAATGCTTCATGATTCTCCCTCTCCCCACTGCCGGCGACGGGCCGGCATGTTTTGCTTGCAAATGCCTCTTGAACGGGCATAAGTTCTGTTACGCAAGTTAGTATCACTATGCAAGTAAGTTTTGGGAGACAGGAATGAAGCCGAAGCACGGCCTTCCCGCAGCTTTGACGCGCAATTTGCGCCTGCCCGCAATCGCGGCGCCGATGTTCCTCGTCTCGGGCCCTGATATGGTCATCGCCGCCTCGCGCGCCGGAATGATCGGCAGCTTTCCCGCTCCCAACGCGCGGACGACCGCCGATCTGGAAGCCTGGGTGAGCCGCATCGATGCGGCACTCTCGAACGATCCCGACGCCGCCGCCTGGGCGGTCAATCTGGTGGTGCATCCGTCGAACAGCCGGCTTGCCGACGACCTCGCCTGCGTCGTGCGGCACAAGGTTCCGCTCGTCATCACTGCGCTCGGCAGTCCCGCCCGCGTCGTCGAGCAAATCCACGCCTATGGCGGCATCGTTTTCGCCGACGTCAATTCGGTGGGCTTCGCCCGCAAGGCCGTGGCTGCGGGCGTCGATGGACTGGTGCTCGTCGCGGCGGGAGCCGGCGGCCATACCGGCGCCACCGCCGGTTTCGCCTTTGTCGAGGAAGTGCGACAGTTCTGGGACGGGCCCTTGGTGCTGGGCGGCGCAATCTCGACCGGCCACGCGATACGGGCCGCCGAAATATTGGGAGCCGACTTCGCCTATCTTGGCACGTCGCTGATCGCCTGCACCGAGAGCATGGCGGCGCAGCCTTACAAGGACATGGTGGTCGCGGCAGGCGCCGAGGACATCGTGCCGTCGAACGGCATCACCGGCGTGACCGCCAACTGGCTGAAATCGAGCCTGATCGCTGCGGGCTACGACCCAGCGAACATGCCCGAGGACAAGCGCCCCAATTTCTCCGATGCGCAGGACGACGCCAAGGCATGGAAGAATGTCTGGTCTGCGGGTCAGGGCGTCGGCGCGGTGCGCGCGACCGAACCCGTCGCGGACATCGTCGACCGTCTCTTGAAAGAATATGATGCGGCCGCCGCCAGGCCGCGCTTTGCAGCCGCCGAAGGAGTCATCGCATGACCGCTCAGCTTGTCGACACGATCCGGACCACCGTTCAACCGAACGACCATCCCTATATGAAGGGCGCGTGGCGGCCGACCTACAATGAGTGGAATGCGGTCTTCGCCAATGGCGATGTCGAGGTGATCGGCACGATCCCGACCGACATCGACGGCGTTTACGTCCGCACTGGCGAGAACCAGATTCACGAACCGATCGGCCGCTATCATCCCTTTGACGGTGACGGCTTCATCCATGCGATCTCGTTCAAGGACGGCCGCGCGAGCTATCGCAGCCGCTTCGTGCGCACCAAGGGGTTCGAGGCCGAGAAGGAAGCCGGCCGCTCGCTCTGGGCCGGGCTGATGGAACCGCCGCACAAATCGACCCGCCACGGCTGGGGTGCGCAGGAATGGCTCAAGGATTCATCGTCGACCGACGTCGCGATCCACGCGGGCAAGATCATCTCGACCTTCTACCAGTGCGGCGAGGCCTATCGGCTCGACCCGTTCACGCTCGAACAGTTCGGCACCGAAAGCTGGGTGCCGCTCGACGGCATTTCGGCGCATTGCAAGGTCGATCTCGCGACCGGCGAACTGATGTTCTTCAACTATTCGAAGCACGCGCCCTATATGCATTATGGCGTCGTCGGCGCGGACAATAAGCTGAAACATTATATTCCCGTGCCGCTCGCCGGACCGCGGTTGCCGCACGACATGGCATTCACCGAAAATTACACCATCCTCAACGACATGCCGCTCTACTGGAACGCGGAACTGCTCGAAAAGAACCTGCACGTCGTCCAGTTTCACCCCGACGAAAAGACGCGCTTCGCGATCATCCCGCGGCACGGAACCCCTGAGGATATCCGCTGGTTCGAGGCCGAACCGACCTACACGCTCCACTGGCTCAACGCGTGGGAGGAAGGCGACGAGATCATCCTCGACGGCTATTATCAGGAAGAGCCGATGCCCAAATCCTATCCCGATGCTCCCGAGGGGCTGGAGCGGATGATGGCCTATCTTGACCAGGGCTTGCTCAAGCCGCGCCTTCATCGCTGGCGCTTCAATCTCAAGACCGGAAAGACGACCGAACAAAGGCTCGACGAGCGCGACCTCGAATTCGGCATGTTCAACCAGCGCTATGCGGGCAAACCCTATCGCTATGCCTATAGCGCCATCCCCGAGCCGGGCTGGTTCCTCTTCCGCGGCCTCGTCAAGCATGACCTCGATGCCGGCACGAGCGAGGAGTATCTTTTCGGCCCCGGCCGCTTCGGCAGCGAAGCGCCGTTCGCGCCGCGCATCGATGCCAAGGACGAGGACGACGGCTATCTCGTGTCCTTCATCGCCGACCTTGAAACCGACACGTCCGAATGCGTGCTGGTCGACGCGAAGAATATCGCGGCGGGGCCGGTGTGCCGGATCATCCTGCCAGAGCGCATCTGTTCGGGCACACACACCGTCTGGGCGAGCGGCGATGACATAGGCATGGGTCCGAACAGCGTGCTGGCCGGCTGACGATGATCGTCGCGGGAGAGGATAAAAGGCGGCGCTACCGCGAAAGTGGCTGGTGGGGCGATCGCACCTTCGACGATCTGTTCGCAGCCAATGCGGCCGCCCATCCGGACCGGCTCGCACTGGTCGATGCCCCCAATCGCGGCGGCTTCGCTTTCGGCGATCCGCAGCGGTTGACCTATGCCGAGCTGACGGCGGAGATCGATCGGCTCGCGGGCGCGCTCGTCGCGGCGGGGATCGGCAAGGATGATGTACTGCTCGTCCAGCTTCCGAACATCAGCGAGTTCGTCGCGCTCTATTTTGCGGCGGCGAAGATCGGCGCGATCGTCAGCCCGGCGGCGGTGCAATATCGCAGCCATGAGCTGAAAGGCATGATCGGCGTGGTCGAACCCAAAGCCTTCGTCTGCGCGACGCAAATGAAGGGTTGCGATCATGTCGGCGTAGCAGCGCCGCTGCTGGATGGTATCCGGCTGATGACCTTCGGCCCCAAGGCGCCCGTCGGCGCGATCGACCTGTCGACCGCCAGCGGCGACGCCGAGGCTCTTGCAGCCCATGTCGCCGCCAACCCGGTCGATGCCGACGACATCTTCACCATCTGCTGGACCTCGGGAACCACCGGCGTGCCCAAGGGCGTCCCGCGCAGCCATAACCACTGGATCGCGGTCGCAGGGGCAGGATACGAGGCGATGAAGGTCGGGCCGGGCGATGTCCTGCTCAACCCCTTCCCGCTCATCAATATGGCGAGCATCGGCGGCATCACCATGTGCTGGCTGACCAGCGCGGGCACGATGGTGCTGCATCATCCCTTCGATCCCGGCGTCTATTTGCAGCAGATCGCGACCGAACGGCCGAGCCTGACGATCGCCCCGCCCGCCGTGCTCAATATGCTGCTGCAGAATGAGGCTTTGCTGGCGAGCGTCGATCTCTCCAGCCTGCGCGTCATCGCCTCGGGTTCGGCACCGCTAGCGCCCGCGATGGTGCGCGGCTTTCAGGAAAAGCTCGGCATCGTCATCGTCAACGTCTTCGGGTCGAACGAGGGGATGAGCTTCATCACCGGCGAGGGCGACATGCCCGATCCCGACAAGCGCGCGAGCCTGTTCCCGCGCCGCGGCACTTATCGGCGCCCCTATGGCGAGGGCCGCGCGCCCAATATCGAAAGCCGCCTCGTCCCGCCCGGCGGCGGCGATCCGATCGAGGCGGACGGCATCTCGGGCGAACTTCAAATCCGCGGACCGACCTTGTTCGAAGGCTACCACAACGTGCCCGAGCGCACCGCCGAAGCCTTCACAGCCGACGGCTGGTTCCGCACCGGCGACCTGTTCGAAATTGCCGAAGGCGGCGATTTCTACCGCTTCGTCGGGCGCTGCAAGGATCTGATCATCCGCGGCGGCGTGAACATCTCGCCCGAGGAGATCGACCAACTCTTGGGCGGCCATCCCTTGCTGGCCGAGGCCTGCTCCTTCTCGCTGCCTTGCGCGAAGATGGGCGAGCGGATCGGGCTCGCCTATGTCCCGCGCGGCGGCGTGGATGTGGGGCTGTCCCACGTAACCGACTATCTCCGCGAAAAGGATCTCGCGGTGTTCAAACTGCCCGAACGGCTGTTCCGCTTCGACGCCTTGCCGCGCAACGTCACGAACAAGGTGATGCGTAGCGAAGTGCGCGAAATGGCGCTCGCCACTCTCGAAAAGGAAGCCTGACATGGCGAAAGATGTCTTCATCCTCGGCGGCGCGCAAACCGACTTTGCACGCAATTTCGAACGCGAAGGCGGCGGGTTGTTCGAGCTGTTCCGCGACGTTGCAGAGGCCGCATTCGCCGCGACCGGTATCGAACCCCGCGAGGTCGAAACCGCGCACGTCGGCAATTTCGTCGGCGAACTGTTCGCGGGCCAAGGCCAGCTCGGCGGCTTCTTCGGCCATGTCCACCCCGACCTTGCGGGCATCCCCGCCTCGCGCCACGAGGCCGCCTGCGCCTCGGGCAGCATTGCGATCCTCGCCGCAGCGGCCGAGATCGAGGCCGAGCGCTATGGCCTCGCGCTCGTGCTCGGCATCGAACTGATGCGCAATGTGCCCGGCCAGCGCGCCGCCGAATATCTCGGCGTCGCCGCCTGGGCCGGGCGCGAGGCGCAGGAGGCGCGTTACCTGTGGCCGTACATGTTCGCGCGCGTCGCCGAGGAATATGACGAGCGTTTCGGGCTCGATCGCGCGCATCTGCGCGCCATTTCGGCGAATAACTTCGCCAATGCCAAGAAGAACCCCAACTCGCAGACGCGCGGCTGGGCGGTGACCGACGATCATCTCGGCGAGAATGACGAGGTCAATCCGCTGATCGAAGGAAGCCTGCGCAAATCCGACTGCGGACAGGTGACCGACGGCGCTGCCGCCATCTTCCTCGCCTCGCGCGAGGTTGCCGAGGCTTATGCGAAGCGCCGCGGCATCCCGCTCGAAAGCATCCCGCGCATCAAGGGCTGGGGCCACGCCACCGCCCCCCTGCTCTATTCGACCAAGGTCGCCGACAGTCGCGGCGGCGACTATGTCTTCCCCAGCGTGCGCAAGGCGATGATGGACGCGCTGCGCCGCGCCGAGATGCCCGATATCTATGCCTGCGACGGGGTCGAGGTGCATGATTGCTTCTCGATAACCGAATATATGGCGATCGATCATTTCGGCATCACCAAGCCAGGCGAAAGCTGGCGCGCGGTCGAGGACGGGACGATTGCGCTCGGCGGCAAGCTGCCGGTCAATCCGTCGGGCGGGCTGATCGGGCTCGGCCATCCGGTCGGCGCGACGGGCGTGCGGATGCTGCTCGACGGCTGGCGGCAGGTAACGGGCAATGCCGGCGACTATCAGGTCGAAGGCGCGCGCAATTTCGCGACCTTCAACGTCGGCGGCAGTGCCACGACCGCAGTCAGCTTCGTCGTCGGCACCTGATTTGACCGACGTCTATATCTACGACGCGGTGCGGACACCGCGCGGCAAAGCGCGGCCGGACGGCGGCCTTGCAAAGCTCAGCCCGCAGGAACTGGTTCGCCAGCAGATCATCGCGCTGCGCGCGCGATGCGGCGATGCGGCGGCCGCGCCCGACGCGCTGCTGCTCGGCTGCGTAACGCAGAGCGGCACGCAGGGCGGCCACATCGCGCTGGTCGCCAAACTCCACGCCGGTCTGCCGCACGAAACCATCGCACACAGCATCAACAATTACTGCGCATCGGGCCTTTCGGCCATCGGCCAGGCGATTGCGAAGGTGGCGAGCGGCGAGATGAATTCGATCCTCGCCGGCGGCGTCGAATCGATGAGCAGCGCGCCCTTTCTGGGCGACCGGGCGAGCTTCTACACCAACGCCGAGTTGCCGCCGCATGCTCGCTTCGTTCCGCCGGTTCTCGGCGCCGACCGGCTCGCCCATGCCGAAGACATTGCGCGTGCCGACCTAGACGCTGTCGCCCTCCTGTCACAGCAGCGCGCGGTGGCGGCGGAGGACAGCCTGGCGCTGCAACGCTCGCGCATCGACACCGGGGCGCTGTCGCGCGAGGAATGCCTGCGCCCGCAAACCAGCGCGGAGACCCTCGCCGACACACCGCCAGCTTTTGGCGACCTGCAGGATCAATATGCTGGGGCGCTCGGCGGCGTGCGCTTTGCGCCGCTGCACAGCGTCGCCCACACGCCGCCGATCTGCGACGGCACCGCCCTCGCGCTTCTCGGAACCGACGGGCTCGGCGACGCCCCGCGCGCGCGCGTCGTCGCCTTTGCCGAATGTGGCGGCGATCCGGCCGCGTCGCTGACCGCCGGCTTCGCCGCGATGGACAAGGTATTGGCACGCACCGGACTGACGATCGACGCCATGGATCGCATCGAATTCATGGAAGCCTTCGCGGTCACCATCGCCAAATTCCTGCGCGATTATGATGTCGATCCGATGCGGGTGAACGTCGGCGGGGGGCATCTGGCAAAGGGACATCCAATGGGCGCCAGCGGCGCGATCCTGACGTCGGCACTGCTCGACGCGCTCGATGCGTGCGACGGGCGTTTGGGGCTCGTGGTCGTAACGGGCGCGATGGGGGTTGGCGCCGCCCTGATCGTGGAACGGATCGATCGCTCCTGACGCAGCGGCAATGCGACGGCGAGTGCATAGGGACGCGCGAATTACCTGTCTTGACAATATATGTAGGTGCCTACATTGATAGCCAATGATCGATGATCCTTCGGCCGCATCGACGGCGTCCATGCATGCGGCGGTTGGCCGCCGATCCTTTCTTGCCGGAGCGCTTTCGGCCGTTGCGCTCGCGCCACCAGCGCTCGCGCGCTCCCCCGCCGCCGAGAACCTCGACCGCTTCCTTGCGGACCAGAGGCGCAGCGGCGGGATGACAGGCCTTGCCGTCGGCCTTGCGCGATCGGGCAAAGTGCTGCTGTCGCGAACCTGCGGCCATGCCGACATTGCCATGCGGCGGCCTGTCACCGTCGATTCGATGTTTCACCTCGCGTCGGTGACGAAAACGATTACCGCCACCGGGATCATGATGCTGGCGGAGGAGGGACGGCTGGATATCGACGCGCCGATCAACCGCTACCTCGACTTCGCGGTCGTTTCTCCGGCAGCGCCCGAGCAAAATATTACCGCGCGCCACCTTCTCATGCACATGTCGGGCATCTCGGATGCGACCTATTATGCGGTCGATTTCCGGACGCACGGCGGCGATTCGCCGCTCGCACTCGGCGATTTCCTGCACAGTTACCTGGTTCCCGGCGGAACACATTATTCTGCGACCGGAAGCTTTTCCGGCGCGCCACCGGGACGGGCCTATGACTATTGCAACGTCGGCTATGGCCTGCTCGGCTATATCGGCACGCGCGTCGCCGGCGTCGATTTCAGGACCTATCTGCAGCGCCGGCTGTTCAGCCCGCTCGGCATGGATCATCTGTCGTGGACCCTCGCCGATGTTCCGGCCGCGCTTCGCGTCACGCCCTATGAAAGCGACGCGCAGCGTCTTGTCCCTGTTGCGCCCGTCGGATTTCCCGATTGGCCTGCGGGCATGCTCCGCGCCTCGATCTCGGGCCTCATGCCCTTCGTCGCGGCGTCGGCAAATCGCGGCCGCACCGGGTCTCACCGGATGCTCGCCGAACCCTCGATGGACGAGATGCTCCACATGCAAAAGCCGCCAGGTCTGCCGGTTTGGCTGACCGGTCAAGGGCTCGGCTGGATGGAATCCGAGGGCGAAGGCGCGCCGCGCATCAATCATTGGGGCGGCGATCCCGGCGTTTTCACGGCGGTCTACCTCGATCCCGCGACGACGACCGGGATCGCAATCCTCACCAACGGCTCGGCGACCGCATCCAGCAAAGCCGCGATCAAGGCCATCGCACGCAAGTTGTTCACGCTCGGGAACGCGCTCTCATGAGCGAACAACCCGATTACAGCCGACTCGCCGGCGGCGCGGCACTGGGCGCCAGGCTGCGCCGGCTGTCCGAACGGATCGATCGCGAGAGCGCTCAACTATACGCCGCATACGGCATCGAATTCGAGCAGCGATGGTTCGGGATTCTCAATCAGATCATGCGCAACGGGCCGATGACCGTAGGCGACATCGCGTCGGCGCTACGTCTAACCCATGTCTCGATAAGCCAGGCGCGGCGTTCGCTGGAGGCCAAGGGCTTCGTCCACAGTCTCACCGACGGCAAGGATGCGCGAAGACGTCCGATAGCGCTGACGCCGAAAGGCGAGGCGCTGACCAGAGAACTCGCCGGACTCTGGCAGGCGCTCGGCGCCAGCGCGGCCGAACTCAATGCCGAAGCCGGCGATCTGATACCGCTCCTCGACCGCCTGGACGATGCGCTGACGGAGCGCTCGCTTCTCGACCGCGCTTTGGCACATGCGGCGCGGCCTTGAGCGCGACGGCACGAAAGCCCCTATCAAATACAATATTCGCTGGAACGGCGCACACTTCGAGAGCCGCCGTGGTCCGGCCTGGCAGGGGCAGCAGGATTCGAACCCGCGACCCTCGGTTTTGGAGACCGATGCTCTACCAGCTGAGCTATACCCCTAGGCCGGAGTGCGCCCTTAGCCGTAACGGGGGGCCGCGCGCAAGGGGATTGCACGATCGATCCCAACATTGTTGTCGCCGCTTGGCTCGGGCCGGAACCCTAGCTTGCAAAGCATCGGCAGGCTGATATGCGAAACGGCGCATGAGCACCGCCCCGTCCCCCGAGGTTCCGCAGCATTATCTGGGCGGCATCGCGCTGCGGCTGCTCGCCATGCTCAGCCTCTCCTTGATGTTCGTGCTCGTGAAGCGGATCGACGCCGCGGGCATCCATATCGTCGAGAGCCTGTTCTGGCGGCAGGCGATCGTGCTGCCGATGCTCGTCGGCTGGGCGCTGACGCGGGGCGGCCTTGCCATCTATCGCACCCACCGGATCGGCACCCATGCGCGGCGAGCGATGATGGGGCTGACCGGCATGGCGCTCAACTTCGGCGGGATGATCTTTTTGCCCATGGCCGAGGCGACGACGATCAACCTGTCGGTGCCGATCTTCGCGGTGATCTTTGCCGCGCTGTTCCTCCGCGAGCCAACGGGGTGGCAGCGGTGGAGCGCCGTGCTGGTCGGTTTCCTTGGCGTCCTGCTCGTCCTCAATCCGACGACGCTCGTCGCGCAGGGCTTCACCGGCCATCACGGGCTCGGCACGCTGATTGCGCTCGGCGGGGCGGTGATGACCGCGCTGATCACGATCCAGGTCCGCGATCTGGCGCGCACCGAAAGTCCGATGACGATCGTCTTCTGGTTCAGTCTGATCTCGATGCTCCCGCTCGGTCTGGCGCTGCCGTTCGTGATGACCGCGCATGGCGCCGGCGAATGGGCGTTGCTGATCGGGCTCGGCCTGCTCGGTGCAGTGGTGCAATTGTCGCTGACCGGCGCGCTGCGCCTCGCGCCTGTCGCGGTGGTGACGCCGATGGATTATTCGAGCCTGCTGTGGTCGATTGCCTGCGGCTGGTTCTTCTTTGGCACCCTGCCTGCGGAGACGACCTGGGTCGGCGCGCCGCTGATCGTCGCGAGCGGGCTGTTCATCGCCTGGCGCGAGCATCGCCTGCATATCGAACGGATGAAGGATATCACCGCATGACCCCGCCCATCCTCTACCATTGCCCCGATGCCCGCTCGCTGCGCTGCCTGTGGGCGGTCGAAGAGGTGGGCGCAGACGTCGACCTGCGCGTCCTGCCCTTTCCGCCGCGCGCCTTTGCGCCCGAATATCGCGCCGTCAATCCGCTGATGACGGTGCCGGGCTGGGTCGAAGGCGGACGGGTGATGACCGAATCCGCGGCCATATGCGAACGCATCGTCGAGGACAGCGCGCTCGAGGTGCGCCGCGACGAAGCGGATTATTGGGACTATCGCAACTGGCTGCACCGCAGCGATGCCACGCTGACCTTCCCGCTCGCGGTCATGATCCGCTACACGCGCGTCGAACCCGCCGAGCGCCGGCTCGCGCAGGCGGTCGACGATTACAAGGCCTTCTTCGGCGGCCGCACCAAGAGCATCGAGGCGGCGCTCGCCGACGGGCGCGACTGGCTGGTCGCCGGCCGTTTCACCGCCGCCGACATCGTGATCGGCTATGCCGCCTTCCTTGCGACAACGCTGGGCGCGGCCGACGTGCTGGGCGAAGCGACGACCGACTGGCTGCATCGCTGCACTGCCCGCCCCGCCTTCCTTCGCGCCCGCGAACGCCAGCGCACCGACGCGCCGCAGCTATAGCCCCAGCATCAGCTTGGCCATGATATTGCGCTGAATCTCGTTCGACCCGCCATAGATCGACGCGGCGCGACCGTTGAAATAGCGCGCCGAAGCGGTGAGATCATCTTCGGGTCCGACGAAGGGCAGATTGCTGCCCGGCGCGCGCGCCGCGAACTGGTGCGGCGCCGCGTAGGGACCGGCGATGTCGACCGCCAGTTCCTGTATCCGCTGCTGCGCCTCGGTTCCCTGCACCTTCAGCATCGATGACGCCGGACCGGGGCTGCGCCCGAGCGCGATTGCCGCCATCATCCGCTGCTCGGCGGCATGGATCGCGTGGACATCGGTATAGAGCCGTGCGAAACGCCGCCGGATCGCCGGATCGTCAAGCAAGGTGCCGCCCTCGCCGAAATCGCGCGCCGCCGCGCCGGCCAGCAGGCGATCGAGCGCCGCGGTCAGCCCCGCAGCGTAAGCCGCCGAGCGTTCGAACTCGAGCAGATATTTGGCGACGCCCCACCCCCGATCCTCTTCGCCGAGCCGCCCCGATTGCGGCACGCGGACATTGTCGAAAAAGACCTGGTTGAAATCATGGTCGCCCGACAGCGTCAGGATCGGCCGCACCTCGATCCCCGGCAGCGTCATGTCGAGCAACAGGAAGGTGATGCCCTGTTGCGGGCGGCCGTCACGGCTGGTGCGCACCAGGCAGAACATGCGGTTCGCGAAATGGGCGTGCGTCGTCCAGATCTTCGACCCGGTCAGCACATAATCGTCGCCATCGCGCTCGGCGCGGAGCGACAGGCTGGCAAGATCCGATCCTGCCTGCGGTTCGGAATAGCCCTGGCACCAGAAATCCTCGCCCGACAGGATACGCGGCAGATAATGCGCCTTCTGCTCGGGGGTGCCGAAGCGCATGATGCACGGCGCGACCATGCGCAATCCCATCGGCGACAGGCTGGGCGCGCCGGCAGCGGCGAGTTCGGAATCGAAGATATGCCGCTGTGTCTCGTCCCAGCCGGTCCCGCCATATTCGCGCGGCCAGTGCGGCGCCGCCCAGCCATGGCGATGCAGGATCGCCTGCCACGCCATCGCATGCGGCTTGTCGACGAACACGCTCGTCGCGCGCGCCGCGGCGTCGCGCAGATCGTCGGTCAGATTGGCCGCAATCCAGCCGCGAACCTCCTGCCGGAAGGCCTCCAGCCCCTGCCTCTGGATCGGATCGGCCGTCAATTCACCATCCGCTCATAGCCTTCCCAATAAGGGGCGCGGAGATCCTTGCGAAGAATCTTGCCGCTGGCGTTGCGCGGCAGCGCCTCGATCACGTCGACGCTGCGCGGACATTTGAATGGCGCTATGCGCTCGCGCGCCCAGGCAATGATGTCGGCCTCTTCCACCGTCGTCCCGGGCTTGGGCACGACGACCGCCTTGACCGTTTCACCCCATTTGAGATCGGGGATGCCGATCACGGCGACTTCCTGCACCGCCGGGTGGCCGTAGATCGCGCTTTCGACCTCCGCCGGATAGACATTCTCGCCGCCGGTGATGATCATATCCTTCACCCGGTCGTGGATGTAGAGATAACCGTCCTCGTCCATATAGCCGGCGTCGCCGGTGTGGATCCAGCCGTCGCCCGTCATCGTGCGCGCGGTCGCCTCGGGCAGGTTCCAGTAACCGAGCATATTGTTCGAAGAGCGCGTGACAACCTCGCCCACCGCGCCCACGGGCATATCCTGCCCGTCGTCGCCGATGATCCTGATCTCCACGCCGGGCAGCGGCTTGCCCGCCGACCGCATGCGCTTGTTGCCTTCGGGATCATGATCCTCGGGCGGCAGCATGCAGATGGTGCCTGTCGTTTCGGTCATCCCATAAGCCTGGATGAATTCCGCCCCGAACATCTTGATGCACTGGCGCAGCAGTTCGAGCGGGATCGGCGCCGCGCCATAGAGGATATATTTGAGCCGGCTGTAATCGACCGTGCCGCAGCGCGGGTGGAGCAGCAGCATCTGAAGCGCCGCGGGAACGATGAAGAAGCGCGTCACGCCATGCTGTTCGACCGCATCGAAAACCCCGTCGGGATTGAATTCGGCGAGGATGATGCCGGGCAGCCCTGCCGCCAGCGCCATGATCCCAAGCCCCGTTCCGCCGATATGCGCGCAGGGCATCGCGACAAGCACCGCCTCGTCATCGTCCCATTTCGTATAGGCCAGATCGGCGTCGGCCGAGTTTTTCCGCAACGCGAACAAATTGCGGTTCGACAGCACGGCACCTTTGGGACTGCCGGTGGTCCCCGAGGTATAAAGTTGCAGCACGGCATCGTCGGGACCGGACGGGGTGAAGGGCGCGCGCGGCGTCGCGTCGATCAGCGCGCGTGCCTCGGTATCGCCGACGATGCGCGGCGCATGGTCGAGCTTGCCCGCCAACTGATCGGGCACCGCGTCGAAACCGGGGCCGGTGAAGACGATCTTCGCCCGGGTATCGTTGATGATATAGGCCCATTCGACGGGCGAAAGCCGCCAGCCGATCGGCGCCATGACGATCCCGGCGCGCGCGGCGCCAAAGAAGAGCGTGAAATAGAGGTCGCTGTTCTTGCCGATCCACGCGATGCGATCGCCCTTCTCGAGCCCCGCGGCGCGCAGCGCGCTTGCCACGCGCGCCGTCCGCTCCTCAAGCTCGGCATAGGTGAACAATCGGTCCTCTTCGCGCATCGCAATGCGCGACGGCCGGTCGGCGGCCCAGTGGGTGATGAATTCGTCGAAACTGACAAGGTCCGAAACGTCGGCAGCCATCGATCCTCTCTCCTCGAATCGCGTTGCTATTTGCAATCGAGAAGGACGCTAAAGCTTCGGCGGCCAAGGTAAAGCGCCGAACGCCCAACCTGACAGCAGTGACAGCTTGGGCGCGCCGCCGGACTCAGCTGTGTTTGCGGAACAGCAGCATCAAATTGTTCGCCGGCATGGTGCGGCGCTCGGTTAAGCCAAATCCGTGCGGCGCGGCCGCATCGACGACCGCCTCCACTTCGCGCAGCCCCCAGGCGGGATTGCGGCTGCGCAGGCTCTCGTCAAAGGCAAGGTTGCTGTCGGCGGTCGCGACATCGGCTTCGAGATAAGGGCCGTAAAGGATCAGAGGGGCGCCCGATCCCAGCAATCGCGCCGCCCCCGCGAACAAGCCCAGCGTCGCCGCCCACGGGCTGATATGCACCATGTTGATGCACAAGAGGGCATCGGCATGTCCCAGCGGCCAGTCCGGCGCCGATGCGTCGAGGTGCAGCGGCGCGGCGATGTTCGGCAGCCTTGCCTCGGCGCTCCAGGCCGCGATCGAGGCGAGCGCGGCTGGGTCGGGGTCGCTCGCCTGCCAGTCAAGCTTCGGGAAGGCGGCGGCGAAATGGACGGCATGCTCGCCCGAACCGCTCGCCACCTCAAGCACCGTGCCCGACGCGGGGAGCCAGTCGCCGAGCACCGCGGCGATCGTGTCGCGATTGCGCAAGGTTGCGGGGGCATGGCGCTTGTCGCCCTCGCCGCCGTCCGAAGGCGTCCACGGCCCCTTCATCGCCGCGACGAACGCGCTGCCGCGAGCAGGCGCCGGGCGCGCAGCGCGATCTCGACCCGCTGAAAAACGATGAAGCCGAGCGCGAAGGCCATCAGGATATCGGTAACGGCCATCAATCCCGCCTGTCCGTGGCCGGCGACGCCTTCGGCCATGTTGCGCGACACACCCCGGATGAAGATGAGCGCGACGAAGAAGAGCAACGCTGCGGGCGACACGGTCTGGCTGAGTTCATGCGTGTCGGGATCGACCGCAACCTGCATCAACTTGCCGCGCATCCAGCCGAGGCCGCTGCCGACCGCGAGCGCGACAAGGCACCATATCCACACCAGTCCGTGCGGCGGAGCGTTCCAGAAAATGAAACCCAGCAACAGCGCGTAGAAGGTCGGCAATATCCACAGGCGTTCGAGCCGCAACCGCCGTGCCTTGCCGACCGAGCGCAGCCTAAAGAACAGCACGAGCAGAACGACCCCGGCGGGGATCAGATAATGCAGCAGCGGCGACGGGGCGGTTCCGGCGTTCATGACCGCCTCACTTCGCCTTTGCCTGCGCCCGCGCGCGACGTTCGCGCACGATCAGCCACGCCAGCAGCCCGACCGGCCCGACCATCAGCGTCAGGAACAGGAAAGGGAACTGGACGATCCGGCTGAAACCCTTGGCATCGGCATCGCGGGCAATCCACATGCCCGTGAACAGGTCGAAGGCCAGATAATGCGTCCAGCCGAGCGTCGCGCCGCCGGGACTGTCGAATAATTTCATCACCCCCGCCAGCGTCGTGAAATTGCCGCCGCCGGTTCCGCCGGCATCGATCGTGCCGGAGAGGAAGCCGCCGAGCATCACGGCATAGGCGAGGCAGAGCAGGAAGACCCCGGCATAGAGGATCAGCGCCAGCACTTTCGGCCCGCGCGGCGCGAAGGCGAGAAGCAGCCAGCCACCGATCGCCCAATAATTGGCCAGCAGGAAAACGCTATCCCAGCTCATCGCTTTTCCCCTTCAGATCAGTCCGCCGACGCCGAGAAAGATGATTCCGCCGAACAATGCAACCAGCCCCGCCGACAAAATCAGCAGCGTCATTCGCGCCGCGGCCCGCCGCCGCATCACGACGAAGGCGGTGAGCAGCGCGAAACCCAGCGCGATGAGCGGCGCATAGCCGAACACCCAGTGGTGCGCGAGCGCGCGGCGGGGCCGGACGATTTCCCATTGTTCGGCGACAAGGCCGTAGCCGGTTACCGCGGCCAGCCAGATCGCGGCGAAGACGACGAGCGACAAGGCGGCGGCGAGACCGCAGCCGCCCCGGCGCGGCGCGGCACCGCTTTCATCCTCGCCCGCGGCGCGCATCAATCCTCCCAGCGAAGCACCGGCTTGCGCGCCGCCAGCGTCTCGTCGAGCCGCGCGCGCGGCGCGAAATGCGGCGCCGACTTGAGCGCCGGATCGCCGTTCTTTGCGCGAAGCGCGATGCTGCGCAGCGCACCGACGAACTGGTCGAGCACCGCCTTCGATTCGGTCTCGGTGGGTTCGACGAGCATCGCGCCGTGGACGACGAGCGGGAAATAGACCGTCATCGGGTGATAGCCTTCGTCGATCAGTCCCTTGGCGATGTCGAGCGTCGAGAAGCCCTCGGCAAGCCCGCGATCGCTGAACAGCGCCTCGTGCATGCATGGTCCCGACGCGGCGAAGGGCGCATCGAGCACATCCTCCAGGCTGCGCAGGATATAGTTTGCGTTGAGCACCGCATCCTCGGCGACCTGCTTCAGCCCGTCGGCCCCGTGGCTGAGAATATAGGCCAGCGCGCGGGTGAACATGCCCATCTGGCCGTGGAAGGCGGTCATGCGACCGAAGGTGTCGGGGTGCTCGGCGCCCGCGCTTTCTTCCTCGACCAGCTTGAAAGACCCGTCGGCGTAGCGCGCCGAATAGGGGATCGGGCCATAGGGCGCGAGCGCCTTCGACAGCACGACCGGCCCCGAACCGGGACCACCGCCGCCGTGCGGGGTCGAAAAGGTCTTGTGCAGGTTGATGTGCATCGCGTCGATGCCAAGGTCGCCGGGGCGAACCTTGCCGACGATCGCGTTGAAGTTGGCGCCGTCGCAATAGACATAGCCGCCCACCGCGTGCACCGCGTCCGAAATCGCTTTCATGTCGCGTTCGAACAGGCCGCAGGTGTTGGGGTTGGTGATCATCACGCCCGCCACATCGGGGCCGAGCCGCGCCTTGAGCGCCGCGAGATCGACGCGCCCCTCCGCGGTCGCCGGAATATCCTCGACCGTGAAGCCGGCAAAGGCAGCTGTTGCGGGATTGGTCCCATGCGCGCTTTCGGGGACGAGCAGCACCCGCCGGTCCTCGCCGCGCGCTTCGAGCGCCGCCTTGATGCACAGGATCCCGCAAAGCTCGCCGTGCGCGCCCGCCTTGGGCGACATGGCGACGCCGTACATGCCGGTGAGTTCGATCAGCCACACCGCGAGTTCGTTGATGACCGCAAGCGCGCCCTGCACCGTTTCCTGCGGCTGGAGCGGATGCACGTCGGCAAAGCCCGGCATCCGCGCGACCTTTTCGTTGAGGCGCGGGTTATGCTTCATCGTGCAGCTGCCAAGTGGGAAGAGGCCGAGGTCGATCGCATAATTCTGGCGCGACAGGCGCGTATAGTGGCGCACCGTTTCGGACTCGCTGAGCCCCGGCAGGCCGATGGGATCGCGGCGCATCAGCGCGCCGAGATCGGCAGCGGGCGCCGCCTCGTCGAAGTCGACGCCGGTGGTCGCGGTCGAGCCGATCTCGAAGATCAACGGCTCCTCGAGCATCAGCGCGCGGTTGCCGGTAAATGTCGCGGTATCGGCGGCACCACCAGCGCCGTGCATTTCGGGGCGCCAGCCGGCGGGGTTGAGCGCGGTCATGCCAGCACCTCCTTCAGCGCCGCGGCAAAGGCGGCGATATCCTCTTCGGTCGCGGTTTCGGTGACGGCGACGACCAGGCCGTTCGCCAGCGCGTCATTGTCAGGATAAAGGCGCCCGAGCGACACGCCGCCGAGCACGCCCTTTTCGGCGAGCTTGTGAACCGTCGCGCGCGCGTCGACGGGCAGCCGCAGCGTGAATTCGTTGAAGAAGCCGCTGTTGACGACCGACACGCCCGGTACTTGCGCCAGTTCGGCCGCTGCCACCCTGGCGCGCCCGTGGTTGATGCCGGCAAGCTGCCGCAACCCCGCTTCGCCGAGTAAGGTCATGTGGATGCTGAAGGCCAGCGCGCAAAGCCCTGCATTCGTGCAGATATTGCTCGTCGCCTTCTCGCGCCGGATATGCTGCTCACGCGTCGACAGCGTCAGAACGAAGCCGCGCTTGCCATTGGCATCGACCGTCTCTCCGCACAGCCGCCCCGGCATCTGGCGGACATATTTCGTCTTGCACGCAAACAGGCCAACATAGGGACCGCCGAACTGGAGCCCGACGCCGATCGCCTGCCCCTCGCCCACCACGATATCGGCGCCCATCTCGCCCGGCGACTTGATGAGGCCCAGGGCAACGGGTTCGGTAACGACCGCGATCAGCAGCGCACCGGCCGCCTGGCATGCCGTAGCGAGCGCGCTCATGTCGTCGATGCGGCCCAATATATCGGGATATTGAACGACGACGCAGCTTGTATCCTTGTCGATAGCGGCGGCGAGCGCGGCCCAGTCGGTACCGGCTTCAAGCGTCGGGTCGCCGTCGACAAGCTGGTCACCGGTATATTTCGCCATCGTCCGCGCGACGCTGCGATAATGCGGATGGAGGCCGGTCGAGAGCAACGCCTTGCCGCGCTTGGTGATGCGCCGCGCCATCACGATCGCCTCCCAGCAGGCAGTCGAGCCGTCGTACATGGACGCATTGGCGACGTCGGTGCCGAAAAGACGCGCGACCTGCGTCTGGAACTCGAACAGCATCTGCAGCGTGCCCTGCGCGATTTCGGGCTGATAGGGCGTGTAGGCAGTCAGAAACTCGCCGCGCTGGATCAGATGGTCGACGCTCGCGGGCACATGGTGGCGATAGGCGCCCGCACCGAGGAAGAAGGGACCGTCGCCGGCGGCGCGATTCTGTCGCGCGAGCGCTGCCATATGGCGCTCGACCGCCAATTCGCTGGCATGACCGGGAAGGCCGGCGATCGGGCCGTCGAGCCGCGCTTCGGCAGGCACGTCGACGAACAGATCGTCGATCGAGGCAGCGCCGACCGCCGCGAGCATCGCGCTGCGGTCATCGGGCGTGAGGGGGAGGTAACGCATGAACTACTCCGTCGAAGAAGCTGATTTTATGGCAAGAAGCTGGGCCAGATCGGGAAGCGATCCGGTAAAGATCGCCGGCCCGCTGTGCGTGGTCTTCACCCAGGGGGCGAGCCAGATGCGAAGCCCCGCATCGCGCACGCGGCGGCAAAAGGCATAATCGTCCGACAACTGCGCCCGCGTGTCGGGTTCGATCATCGGCAGGAAATAGGCATAGGCCTCCTCGCCGATCCCGTGCGCGGCGCGCTCGGCGGGATCGGTGCGGAAGACCAGTTCGGGATGACGCGCGCGCAACCTGTCGAACACGTCGCGGCGGATCATCATCATCCCGCTGCCGACCCGCGTCAGTTCGACCAGATCGGTGAGCGCGAAGGATTGGTCGGGATGCAGGAAATGCAGCGCAAACTCCCCCGAAAAGCGCCCGAGCGCCGCCGGATCGGCGTCACCCAGCCCGGCTTTGGCGGCCAGCGCCGCATTGCGCCAGTTGAGCATCCGCCGCGGACAGGCAGCCCCCAGAATCGCGCAATCGTCGCGGCCGACCATCGCGCGCAGCATCGCGAATACATCCTCGGCGCCGAAGTCGATGTCGGCATCGACGAACAGCATGTGGGTGCAGTCGCTTTCCGCGAAGATCGCGGCGAGCATGTCGCGCGCGCGCGTCACCGACGGCTGGTAGAGGATGAACTCGAACCGCACCGTCAGGCCGATCGCCTGCGCGCGTAACGCAAGGTCGAGCAGCGCGCGGACATAGCTACCCTGCGCCCCGTCATAGATGGGCGTCGCCACCATCAGGCGGCAATTGGCAAGCGCAGGGTCCGTCATGGTCTTGCGGCCTTTCCCCCTCCCGCGACCGGAAGGAGTTTGCGATCACAGATCGGCGATGAATTCCTTGTACGCCTGCGCATTCATCAGCCCGTCGAGCTGGCTCTTGTAGCTGAGCGTCATGCGAAAGAACCAGCCTTCGCCTTCGGGGTCCGAATTGACGAGCGCGGGGTCCTCCTCAAGCTGGCCGTTGCCTTCGGTGACGGTGCCATCGACGGGCGCGTAGACGTCGCTCGCCGCCTTCACCGATTCGACCACCGCGGCGTCGCCGCCCTTCGACAGTTCGGCGCCGGTGTCGGGAACCTCGACGAAGACGATATCGCCGAGCTGGCCCTGCGCGAAGTCGGTGATGCCGACCGTCGCCACATCGCCATCGACATCGATCCATTCATGCTCTTCGGTATAAAAACGCGGCATCGATCAGCCTCCCTGTTTGCGCACGTAACGATGTGGAACGAAGGGCATCGGCGTCACCGTCACGGCGACGCGCTTGCCGCGGACTTCGGCGGCGAGCGCCGTGCCGGGCTCGGACAGGCCGGTGGGCACATAGCCCATCGCTATGGGGGCGCCGACGCTCGGCGCAAAACCGCCCGAGGTGACGACACCGACTTCGCGGTTCCCGTCGAAAATCTTGGCGCCCTCGCGCACCGGCATCTTGCCATCTACGGTCAGGCCGACGCGCTTGCGCGGACTGCCATCGGCAAGATGGCCGAGGATGCGCGCGGCGCCCGGAAAGCCGCCTTCCTCGCGGCGGCGCTTGCTGATCGCAAAGGCCAGATCGCCCTCGACGGGGTCGATGCCTTCGTCGAGGTCGTGGCCGTAAAGCGGCAATCCCGCTTCGAGCCGCAGCGAATCGCGCGCGCCGAGGCCGATCGGTTTTACCGCCTCCTGCGCGCACAGCGCATCGGCGAGGGCCGAGACGTCGCTCGCCGGCACCGAAATTTCGAACCCGTCTTCTCCGGTATAGCCCGAACGGCTGATCCCCAGCCGCACGTCGCCCCACAGATAGGGGCCGGCCTGCATGAAGACGAGGCGATCGACGGGAAGAATATCGGAAAATTCGGGAACCACGCCGAGCGCCGTCAGCGCGGCCGCGGCCTTTGGCCCCTGCAGCGCAAGCAGCGCCTGTTCGTCGAGCAGGTTCATCTCGATCTCGTCGGGCAGATGTTCGCGCAGATGCGCGATGTCGTCCCACTTCACCGCGCCATTGACGACCATGTAGAGGCCATGCCCCGTATTGGTGACCATCAGATCGTCGAGGATGCCGCCATCGTCGGCGAGCAGCAGCGAGTAGCGCATCCGCCCCGGCTTCAACGCCGAAATATCGCCCGGAACCAGCGCCTCGAGCGCTTCGGCGGCGCCTTCGCCGCTGAACACGAGCTGCCCCATGTGGCTGACGTCGAACAGACCCGCATTGTCGCGCGTCCACAGATGTTCGGCCATGATGCCGTCATACTGGATCGGCATGTGATAGCCGGCGAATTCGACCATCCGCGCGCCCCTTGCACGGTGCCAGGCGTCGAGCGGAAGCGTTTCGATCGCGACCGTTTCGCCCATTTCTTCGGTTTCGCTCATATCGGCCTCCCGTCGTTGACATGACGCGGCGCGGCCCGATGCCGTTCCTTCGCCATGCCCCCTCTGTCACGGGAACCTGAGAGTTTTCGTCCATGCGCCCACGATGACGGGTCGGCATGGAGTTACCCCTTCGGTGGTCCGGGCGACGCCCGAACGCTTTCCAGAGTGTCCGTTCCAGCCGCGCGGTCCGTTGACCTGAGAGTTTCCGGGGCGGTTGCTCCTTCGGTGGCGACGGCCGGTTTCCCTGCCCCCGCGCTCTCCCGCGTGGCCGGTCGAATCTCTTTAAGAGGCTCGACAGACGCCTGAGCCTTGGCGCTCGCCTTCGGCAGAGTCAATCGGCGAGCTGTTGCATCGCGTCATTTTCGTGGACGAACTGTCCCGGCGCCGCGAGCGACGCCGCGGCTACGATCGCGCGCGCCACCGTTTCGGCCGGAATCGAGCGATAGCGGCGCAGCGATCCGTGCAACAGCGCGTCGGTGAGCGGCGCGGCAAGCATCGCCAGCCCCTCGCCAATCCGCTTCGGCCCCCGCCGGTCACCGGTGAGCAGGCCGGGGCGCATCAGGTCGAGCCGCAGGAAATTCAGCGCGCGCAGCGCCTCCTCCACCTCACCCTTCGTCCGCAGATAGAAGTTCGCGCTATGCGCCGCCGCGCCGACGCTGCTGACCGCGATCATGTGCGCCGTCCCCGCCGCCTTCGCCGCACGGGCGCAGGCGAGCAGCAGATCATGATCGACCGCGCGAAACGCGTCCTGCGACCCCGCCTGGCGGATCGTGGTGCCGAGGCAGGAGATCAATATCCCGGGTCGCTCCGCCGCGATGATCTCGGCCCATTCGCCCGGATCGGCGGTCATGGCGCGATGGCCGGCCCCCGCCTCGACCAAGCGGCGCGCCAGCAGGGTAAGCGGCAGGGAATGGCCGCAGCGGGCAACCGCCTGTCCGACAAGCCCCGTCGCTCCGATCAGAAGCGCGCGGGGTGCGGCATCAGACATGCGCCAGCGCCTCGGGCACCGCGGCCCGCCCATTCATCTCAGCAAAGCGATCGATCGCGAATCGGTCGGTCATCCCGGCAATATAGTCGCCGATGTGGCGCACCGTCGCCCCGTCCGTATCGGGCAGCCGCGATGCCCATTCCTCGCCCATCAGCGCAGGATCGTCCCTGTAGGCCGCAAACAGCCCCGAAACGACGGTGCGCGCCGCGTCGGCGGCCGCGATCTGCGACGGATGGTGATAGAGGTTCGCATACATGAAGCGTTTGAGATCGCGCTCCTGCCGCGCCAGCGTATCCGAAAAGCCGCCGAGCGTGCGGCCCGCCGCGCGCACTTCCGCTACGCTCTCCACCCCCGCATCGGCGACATTGGCCTTGGTCGCGGCGATCACGTCGTTGACCATCACGCCGATCTGGTCGCGCACCAGCTCGCGCAGCAACCGGTCGCGCGGCGCGCCCGGAAAGCGGGCTTCGACGAGGCGGAAATTCTCGGCGACGAAGGGCTGCGCCATCAACTGGTCGATCGTCAGCAGTCCCGCGCGCAGGCCGTCGTCGATGTCGTGATTGTCGTACGCGATGTCGTCGGCGACCGCCGCCACCTGCGCCTCCAGGCTGGCATGGCTCGTCAGGTCGAGCGGAAATTCCGCGTCGATTTCCGCCAATGCCCAGCCGGGGTGACGCACCGGACCATTGTGCTTCGCCAACCCCTCCAGCGTCTCCCACGTCAGATTGATGCCATCGAAGCGCGGATAGGGACATTCGAGCCGCGCGAGCGTGCGCAGCGTGTGCCCATTATGATCGAACCCGCCATGCGCCATCATCGCCGCTTTCAGCGCGTCCTCGCCCGCATGACCGAAGGGCGGGTGACCGATGTCATGGGCAAGGCACAAGGCCTCGGTCAGATCTTCGTTCAGCCCCAGCGCCCGGGCGATACCGCGACCAATCTGCGCGACTTCGATGCTGTGCGTCAGCCGGACGCGATAATGGTCGCCGTCGGGCGCGACGAAGACCTGCGTCTTGTGACGCAGCCGGCGGAAAGCGATCGAATGGATGATGCGGTCGCGGTCGCGCTGAAAGGCATCGCGCGGCCCGCGCACGACGCGGCCCGGTTCGTCATGGCGGCGTCCGCGTGTCGCCCTGGGGTCACTCGCACAGGCCGACAATGTCATTTGAAGAGATCGACCTCTTGCCCCGCATCGCTGGTAAAGACGAAACCATCGCCGCCCGCCTTCTTATATTGCGCGAGCCAGTCGGCAGCCGCCTTCTTGTCCTTGAACGGCCCCACGAGCAGGCGGCGGGTGCGGCCCCATTCGGTCGAGCCGCCATCCTTGCCCTTGAACAGCGCGGCATTCTTTTTGGCGAAGCGGTTGAAATCGAAGGCGAGCGCCTTCTGGTTCGACCCCGCCGCAACTTGCACCCAGATGCGCGAGGGATTGGCCTTTTTCTTCGCGGCCTCTTCCTTCGCCTTGGCGTCGGCCTCCGCCTTGGCCTTGGCCGCGGCTTCTTCCTTTTCGCGCTTTGCCGCTTCGGCGGCATCTGCCTTGCGCTTGTCCTCGACCAGCTTGGCAAGCGTATCGGCGCCGACCGCGCCGCTGGTGCGCTCAAGCTCCTCGGGCGGAATCTCGATCGAGCTGACGATCTGCGCCAACGAGGCGAGCGGAGCCGCAGCACTCGGCGCTGGCGTGGTCGTCGCCGACGGCGGCGCAGCGGCAGCGGCCGGCGGCTGGCCGACATCGCTCAGCGAGAAGCCCGGACCGACCGGACCGGCACCGCTGTTCACCGCGACGCCCACCGGTTGGGCCGCCGCTGGCGCCGGTGTCGGCGCGGGAGGCTTCGCTGCCGGGACGGACGGTGTATCAGCACGGCGCACCGGCACGGCGGCTGGCGGCTGCGCCAAGGTCGGCGCAGGCGCTGGCGTGGGCGCAGGTGTCGGCTTCGGGGTCAGCGTCGGAGCCGGTCGCGTCGCCGGTGGCGGCGTGGCAGTGGCCACCTGCACCGGTTTGCCCTTGTCGCCGCGCCGTTTGCTCGGCGTCGAAGTCGGGGAAGGCGCTGGTGTCGGGGCCGGAGCGGCCGCAGCGATCTGCACGGGCTTGCGCACCGGGCCAAGTTCGCCAGCCGGGAAGCGCCCGAAATGCGCGGCGGCGGCCTGCTGCGCCGGATTGAGCCGGTCCATCTGGGTTAGATAGGGCAAAATGCTCTGCGCCAGCAGCGCCGGCATCGTCGCCTTGACGATCTCGGTCGCCTCGTCATTGCGGCCGTTGATCGCTAGGATCATCGCGCGCGACCGCCATGCGGCACGGTCCTGCGTGCGAAGCTGCGGCGTGAGGAGCTGAATCGCGCGGTCGGCCTGCCCCGTGATGCCGAGCGAGATCGCATAGCGGCGGATCACTTCGTCGCTCGGCGCGATCGACAGGGCGAGTTGATAATCGCGCTGCGCCCCATCCTGCTGGCCCAGCAAATCGCGCGCAAGCCCGCGGTCGGCAAGGAATAGCCGCTCGGGGGCGCCGAGAAGCTGCGCCTCGCCGAAATAGTCGAGCGCCCGCGACGGCTTTTCGAGATGGAGCATCGCCGACCCGAGCGCCGCCTTGACCCCGCCGTCGCGCGGGCTCGCCTGCTCGGCACGGGTCAGAAAGCCGAGCGCGGCGCGATAATCCTCCAGCTCGATCGAAGCGCGTCCGGCATCAAGCAGCGCGGCGCTGTCGGCGGCGTTCGAGGCGAGCCGAGCGATCGCCGACGACAGCATCGTCCGCGCGGCGGTGCGTTTTTCCATCGCCGCCTTGGTGGCCGCATCGGGCGGCGTCACCTGAAATGCATGCGCCGCTGCGAAGGGGGCAGCGGACAGGAACAGCAGGCCGAGCGCGCCGACATGAAGTCGAACGCGCCGCGGCCCCGCCGTCAATATGGATCGCCGCATGGGCAAATCATCCCGTGTTCGGGCCGCCTGCCCATCGGGCGGCCGCGATGAACCCTGTTACTGGTTGTTCTGACGGCCCAGGAAGCGCGGAATATCGACTCCGTCTTCCTTGTCGCCTTCTTCGGCAGGGGCCGAACCGCCACGCGACAGACGCGACATGCGTTCGAACAAGGTGCCGCCACCGATCGGCCGCGCAGGCTCGGCCGCGGGGGCCGGGTCGGCAGCCGGCGCGGGCGCCGGTTCGGGTGCATCAAGTACGAGCTCGTCGCTGGTATCGTCATAGGTCGCGGCGACCTGCGACAGTTCCATCGGCTCTTCCTCGGCCGGCGCCGGTGCTTCGGCCGCGGGAGCATCGCCCAGCGAGAAGCCCGGTGCGGGGTCGGTGTCGACTTCGGGTTCCGCAGCTTCGACCGGCGCTTCCACAGCCGCCGCCTCGACCGGCTCCTCGGCAAAGGGCGCCGGCGCCGGGCTGCGCGCGGGGGCGAAGGAGAAGCTGCGCGCCGCCGGAGCCGCCGGAGCCGCCGCGTCGCCAGAACCGTCGATGCCGGTCGCGACAACCGATACGCGAATCTTGCCTTCCAGCCCTTCGTTGAAGGCGCTGCCCCAGATGATGTTGGCGTCGGGATCGACGAGTTCGCGAATATGGTTCGCCGCTTCGTCGACTTCCATCAGGCGCATGTCTTCGCCGCCGGTGATCGAGATGATCACGCCCTTCGCGCCCGCCATCGACACGCCATCGAGCAGCGGGTTGGCGATCGCCTTCTGCGCAGCTTCGAGCGCGCGACCGTCGCCTTCGGCTTCGCCGGTGCCCATCATCGCCTTGCCCATTTCGCGCATCACGCTGCGCACGTCGGCAAAGTCGAGGTTGATGAGGCCGGGCATGACCATCAGATCGGTGATACCGCGCACGCCCTGCTGGAGCACTTCATCCGCCATGGTGAAGGCTTCCTTGAAGGTCGTGTTCGGGTTGGCGACCAGGAAGAGATTCTGGTTGGGAATGACGATCAGCGTGTCGACATGGTCCTGAAGCTCGGCAATGCCGGCTTCGGCCGACCGCATGCGGCGGTTGCCCTCGAAGGTGAAGGGCTTGGTCACGACGCCGACGGTCAGAATGCCGCGGTCGCGGGCCGCCTTGGCGATGACCGGAGCCGCACCGGTGCCCGTGCCGCCGCCCATGCCGGCCGCGACGAAGCACATATGCGCGCCGTTCAGCGCCTCTTCGACCTGCGCAATGCTTTCCTCGGCCGCCGCCCGGCCGACTTCGGGACGCGAACCCGCACCCAGACCCTGGGTGATCTGCGTTCCGAGCTGGATGCGACGCTCCGCCGGCGAGGCGTTGAGCGCCTGCGCGTCGGTGTTGGCGACGACGAAATCGACGCCCTCGACCTTCGCCGCGATCATGTTCGCGATGGCATTGCCCCCCGCGCCGCCGACGCCGATCACGGCGATACGCGGCTTCAGTTCATCGACCTGCGGCGGGCCAATATTGATGCTCATCAACCAATCTCCCAGTAGCGGCGGACCAACGCCGCTTCCCTCACCTTGCGACCCATTCGGGCGGTAGTCCGGCCGCCCGTCATTGATTTATCGCATTGCACTATTGTGACGCCGGAATCACCCAAAAAATTAACCTTTCGCGCAACCGCGCGTCAGAAACTGCTCTTCAGCGCGGTGATAAGTCGGTTGATGATCGACGACCCCTTGGGACGGTACACATCCTGCGCCATCGTGGGCAGGTCGCGCAGATCCACGGGGTCGGATGCGGCATAAAGAACCAGACCGGCAAGCGTCGCGAAAGCCGGTCCCGAATGGGCATCGGGCAGGCCGTGCAAGCCGCGCGGTCGCCCGACGCGCGCCGCCCGGCCGAGTGCGATCTGGGTATAATCGGCGATGCCTTTCAGATCGGCGCCCCCGCCGACGAGCACGACCTGGCGGCCGATCGGGCCGACGAAGTGAAGATCCTTCAGCGTCCGTCCGATGTCGCCCATCATCTGGTCGAGCCGCTGGCGAATGACCGAGATCAGCTGCGCGCGCGTGATGCGCGGCGCATCGCTGCCCGCGGGCGCGCCGGGATCGAGTTCGATCAAATCATTGTTGTCGCGCGGGCTGGCCGAGGCCGAGCCGTAGAAGCTCTGCAGCCGCTGCGCCTGGCTGCGCCGGATACCGAAGGCCGAGGCGATGTCGTCGGTGATGTCGCTCGCCCCGAACGGCAGCGAAACCATCTCGACGAGCATTCCGCCCGCATAGAGCGATACCGTCGTCACCGCCGCGCCGAGCTCGACAAGCGCCACGCCAAGGTCGCGTTCTTCTTCCGACAGGCAGGCGAGCCCCGCCGCGATCGGCGAGGCGACCACCGCATTGACGTCGAGATGCGCCTGCCGCACCGCGGCTTCCAGATTTCGCACCGGGGCGCCGTCGGCCATGATGATGTGGATGTCGACGCCCAGCCGGTCGGCGTGCAGGCCGATCGGATTCTTGACGCCGGTCAACCCGTCGAGCGTGTAGAGCGCCGGCTGCGCGTGCAGGATCATCCGCCCTTCGGGATCGATCCCCGCGCGCCCGGCGGCGAGCAGATCGTCGATATCTTCCTGTTCGATGCGGTGACCGCCCAATTCGCTCTCGATCGGGGCGACGTCGCTCAAGAGGCTGCCCGCCGAGAAGCTGACCCAGACGTCGTCGATATTGAGACCCGCGATACGCTCGGCCTGTTCGATCGCCTCGCGCACGATATGCTCGGTCTGCTCCATGTCGGCGACATAGCCGCGCTGGACGCCGCGGCTTTCGCGCTGGCCGGTGCCGAGCACGTGCAACTGCCCGTCGGCAGTCTGGCCCGCGATGAGCGCACAGACCTTCCACGACCCGACATCGAGCGCGGTGATAATCTTTTCGATGCGCGGCGGCGCCATCGCTTCTATCCCTCGTTCGCCTGACCCGCCGACACCGCGTCGGCGGCGGCACGCGCGTCGTCGATCTTCGACGGCGCCACCTGCCCTTCGTGCGGCATGCGTAGCACGAAACGGCTGGGGTCGCGCATGTCGAAACGCAGGATGCCGCGGCCAAGGAGGCGGTTCGCCCCGTCCATGTGCGCGAATTTCGCGAGCGCCGCCTTCGCTTCGGTATCGCCTTCGGGCAGCGACAGCGTTTCGCCGCTGCGGAAGCGCAGATCCCAGCGGCGGTTGCCGACCCAGGTCGCGCCCGCGAGCAGTTCCTTGAGCGAACTGGCCTCGGCGAGCAGCGCATCGAGATCCTGCGCGCGCCGATTGGCATTGGGGCCGATGACGAGCGGCAGGTCGGGCATGGTCGCGACCGTCACGGGTTCCAGAACGACCCCGCTGTCGTCGATCAGCGACAGTCGGCCGTCATTCTGCCAGATCGCTGCCGGGGTGCGCTCGACGATATCGACGACCAGCGTATCGGGCAGGCGGCGCGACACGCGCGCATCCTTGATCCAGCCATACTGCATCAGGTCGCGGCGCACATCGTCAAGCTCGACCGCGGCCATCGAGCGGTCCTTCTGCGCCAGCGCGATATCATAAACCTTCAGCCGGTCGATGCGATCGGCACCGACCACTTCGACCTTCTTTACCTGAAATCCGGCGCGCCCGACCGCCTGCGCCCACTCTTCGTGAATTTTCGCGGTCACACCCGTCACCTCGGCACCGAGCACCAGCACGCCCGCCAGGCCGATACCGATCGTCCAGTTGGCGACGCGCTGAAGATGCGCCGGGCTGATCGGCAAGGCGTTGATGACCATGTTGAGGCGCGACTGCTTGACCGACCGGCGCCTTTTGGGCGCGCGCGACGGACGGCGCGGCGGCGCCTTCGCGCGTTTGATCCTGGTGCTGCTCATACTCCGCTGCTCATGCCAATGCTTCCCCCACGATGCGTTCGACGAGTTCGGCATAGTCCATGCCGATGGCGCGCGCCTGTTCCGGCACGAGGCTGAGCGGTGTCATCCCCGGCTGCGTATTGACCTCGAGCAGGAAAATGCCCGCAAGTCCATGCTCGTCGTCCCAGCGAAAATCGGAACGCGACGCGCCCTTGCAGCCGAGCAGGCGATGCGCTTCGACCGCCAGATGCTTCATCCGCTGCGCAACGTCGGCGGGGACATCGGCAGGACAGACATGTTCGGTCAGACCGTCGGTATATTTGGCGTCATAATCGTAGAATCCCGACTTCACGCGCAGTTCGGTGACACCGAGCGCCTCATCGCCGAGTACCGCGACGGTCAGTTCGCGCCCCTTGATGAAAGGCTCGGCGAGCAGCCGGTCGAACTCCTGCCACGGCCCCACAGCTTCGCGCGCAATGGGGTTGCCGTAGTTGCTGTCGTCCTTGACGATCGCGACGCCGACCGACGATCCTTCGTTGACGGGTTTCAGGACATAGGGGCGCGGCAAGGGATCGGCTGAAAACAGGCTTTCGCTGTCGACCATCGTCCCCGTCGGCATGGGAATACCATGCGGCACCAGCGCCTGTTTCGTCAATTCCTTGTCGATCGCGATCACCGACGCGACGAGCCCGCTGTGGGTGTATTTGAGGCCCATCAGGTCGAGCATGCCCTGCACGGTGCCGTCTTCGCCCGGAACGCCGTGGAGGGCGTTGAAGACGACATCGGGCCGCGCTTCGGCAAGCCGCTGCGCCACATCGCGACCCATGTCGATGCGCGTGACCCTGTGCCCGCGGCTTTCGAGCGCGTCGGCAACGCCCTTGCCGCTCATCAGCGACACTTCGCGCTCGGCGGACCAGCCGCCCATCAGCACGGCGACATGCCACGGACCCCGGCTCACTTCGCCACTCCCACGCGCTGAATCTCCCATTGCAATTCGATGCCGCTCTTCGCCTTCACCCGGCGGCGGACTTCCTCGCCGAGCGCTTCGATGTCGGCGCTCGTCGCCGCACCGGTGTTGATCAGGAAATTGGTATGCTTTTCGCTCACCTGCGCGCCGCCGATGGCGAAACCGCGGCAACCGGCCTCATCGACAAGCTGCCACGCCTTGTGACCGTCGGGGTTCTTGAAGGTCGAGCCGCCGGTCTTCGAGCGCAGCGGCTGCGACGCCTCGCGGCTCGCCGAGATGCGGTCCATTTCGGCCTGGATGGCTTCGGGTTCACCCGGACGCCCGCGGAACGTCGCGCCCACGACGACCGCACCTTCGGGCAATTCGCTGTGGCGATAAGTGTAGCCCAGATCGGCAAGCGGCAAGGTCCGGCGCTCGCCCGAGCGCAAGACGATGTCGGCCTCGACCAATATGTCCTTGACCTCGCTGCCATAAGCGCCGCCGTTCATCCGCACGAAGCCGCCAACGGTGCCGGGGATCGACCGCAGGAACTCCATCCCCGCGATCCCTGCGTCGCGCGCGGTCGACGAGACGAGGATGCCCGAGGCACCGCCTCCGCAGCGCAAGCTGGTCGCGTCGACGGCTTCGACCTTAGCAAAGGCCTTGCCGAGCCGGACGACGACGCCCGGAAAGCCGCCGTCGCGAACGATGAGGTTCGAGCCAAGGCCGAGTGCCATCACCGGAATCGCGGGATCGAGGTCGCGCAGGAAACCGGCAAGATCATCGGCGTCCTTCGGCTCGAACAGCCAGTCGGCAGGACCGCCCGACTTGAACCAGACGAGCGGCGCCAGCGGCGCCTTTGCGGTTAGCTTGCCGCGGACCGCCGGAAGCGTATCGGCGGTGCTCATACCGCCTCCACCGCGCTCGCCAGCCCCGCCGCCATCTTGGTGATGTCGCCTGCGCCGAGGCAGATGATCATGTCACCCGCGCCGAGCGTTTCGGTGCGGATCGCGTCGGCGATCGTTGCAGCGAGCGCGCCGGCGTCGGCAACGGTCGATGCATGGCGATGGCCGCGGTCGCGCAGCCCCTGCGCCAGCGCATCCGACGACACGCCCTCGATCGGGCTTTCGCCCGCTGCATAAACGGGCAGTGCGAGCACCATGTCCGCGTCGTTAAAGGCCTGCTGGAAATCGTCCATATGATCGCGCAGGCGGGTAAAGCGATGCGGCTGGACGACGGCAACGACGCGTCCCGCCCCGGCACCTTCGCGCGCTGCCGACAGCACGGCCCGGATCTCGACCGGATGATGGGCATAATCGTCGATCACCGTCACGATGCCGTCCCCGGCTGCAATCTCGCCGACCTTGGTGAAGCGGCGCTTGACCCCGGCAAAGCCGTTGAAGCCCGACGCGATATTTTCGTCCGACACGCCCATGTGCAGCGCGACCGCAATCGCCGCGAGCGCGTTCTGGACATTGTGGCGCCCCGACATCGGCAGGTGGATACCCTCGATCGTACGGCTATTGCCGTCGCGGTCGCGCACGACGACGTCGAAGCGATTGCCGTCGGGCCCCGGTGTCACATTGGTGCCGCGCACGTCGGCCTGCGCCGAAAAGCCATAGGTGACGATGCGGCGGTCGCGGATGCGCGGGATGATCGCCTGCACTTCGGGATGGTCGAGGCAGAGCATCGCCGCGCCATAGAAGGGCACATTTTCGATAAACTCGACGAACGCGTCCTTGATCGCGTCGAAGCTGCCATAATGATCGAGATGTTCGGGATCGATGTTGGTGACGACCGCGATCGTCCCGTCGAGGCGCAGAAAGCTGCCGTCGCTTTCATCGGCTTCGACCACCATCCAGTCCGACGCACCGAGCCGCGCGTTCGAGCCGTAATTGTTGATGATGCCGCCGTTGATGACGGTCGGGTCGATGCCGCCCGCATCGAGCAAGGCGGCGACCAGGCTGGTCGTCGTCGTCTTGCCGTGCGTGCCCGCAATCGCGACGGTGGATTTGAGGCGCATCAGCTCGGCGAGCATTTCGGCGCGGCGGACGATCGGGATGCGATGCGCGAGCGCGGCCTCGACCTCGGGGTTGCCGCGCTTCACCGCCGTCGAGGTCACAACCACGGCAACGCCATCGACGTTCGCGGCTTCGTGCCCGATCGCGACTTTGATGCCGCGTTGGCGCAGGCCCTCGACAACATAGCTGTCGGCAATGTCGCTGCCCTGCACCTGATAGCCAAGGTTGTGCATCACCTCCGCGATGCCCGACATGCCGATGCCGCCGATCCCGATGAAGTGGATGATGCCGATATCGGTCGCAACGCCGCGCATCAGTTCGCCTCCCGCCGCGCGGCGGCGACACCCGAAGCGGCGCGCTGGGTGCCGGCACCGACGCGGATGACATCCATCATCGGCGGCGCGGCAAAGCTTTCGACAAGGTCGGCAAGGTCACGGGTCGCATCGGGCAGGCCGCAGCTCGCCGCCCGGTCGGCAGCTTCTTCGAGCGCGCCGGGTTCGAGCGCCATGCGCTGGATATGCTTGGCGAGCGCAGCGGGATTGAAATCGCTCTGCTGGATCGAGATCGCGCCACCCGCCGCGACGAGATCGCCGACATTATAGGTCTGGTGATCGTCCATCGCGTGCGGATAGGGCACGAAAACCGCCGGCCTGCCGGCGCAGGCCAGCTCGGCGACGGTCGACGCCCCCGCCCGCGCTATGACGAGGTGCGCCCAGCGCAGCCGCTCGGGAAAATCGGTGATATAGGGAGCACACTCGGCCGCGACGCCAAGGGCGGCATATTTGGCGCGCACCGTTTCGATGTCAGTCTCGCGGCATTGCTGGACCACCTGCAAGCGGTCGAGCAGCGCGCGCGGGAGCATGGCGACGGCAGCGGGAACGACGTCACTCAGCACCGTGGCGCCTAGGCTGCCGCCGACGACGAGCAGACGAACGATGCCGTCCTCGGGCAGCGGCGGATAGCCGTCCTCGCGGATCGCGATAATTTCCTCGCGCACCGGATTGCCGATCAGGTGGCGCTTGTCGGCACAGGCGGGCGGGAAACGGCGGATATGATGGTAGGCGACCGCAATCGCATCGACCCGTCCCGCCATCAGCCGGTTGGTCCGGCCCAGCACGGCATTTTGTTCGTGGATGACGCTGGGCGTCTTGGTCGCGCGCGCCGCGAGCAGGCTGGGCAGCGAAGGATAGCCGCCGAAGCCGACGACCACCGCCGGGTCGAAATCGCGGATCAGGTCGATCGCCATCGCGCGCCCCTTGCGGATCGCCAGCGCCGCCTTCACCCAGCCGACGGGACCGCCCTGAACGCGGCCGGCGGGCAGAACATGCGTTTCCAGCTCGGCCGGCGCGCCCGGAATCCTGAGGCCGCGGTCGTCGCTGACCAGCGCGACGCGGTGCCCGCGCGCGATCAGTTCACCCGCCAGCGCATAAGCGGGCAGCATATGGCCGCCGGTGCCTCCGGCGGCGAGTAGATAGTGGCGCGTCGCGGTCATGGCCGGGCCGTCATTTCCTGTTCCAGTTACGGGTCATCGATACCCGCGCCGCATAGGGGTTTCGCCGGGTCAGCGACAAGAGCAAACCCATGCCGATCGACAAGGCGATGAACGACGAACCGCCATAGCTGATAAAGGGCAAGGTCATCCCCTTTGACGGAAAGAGCTGGGTATTCACTGCCATGTTGATCGTCGCTTGCCCGCCGAACTGCGCAATCAGACCCGCGACGGCGAGAATGAGAAAGCTGTCCTCTTCGTCGAGCAGCCGCACCAGAACGCGGACGATGATCGCCAGATAAAGGACGGCGATGGCGATGCAGGCGATGATCCCGAATTCCTCGCCGATGACCGAGAAGATATAGTCGGTGTGCGCCTCGGGAAGCTGGAACTTGGCAAGTCCCGCACCCGGCCCCGTGCCGATCAGCCCGCCGGCGGTCAGCGTCGCATGCGCCTTGTCGACCTGAAAGCTGTCGCCCTCGGCGAACAGCCAGATGTTGATGCGCTGCTGCGCCACCGGGTAGAAGAAATAGGCAAGGACCAGCCCCGCGAGTCCCGTGCCCGCGAGCCCCGCCATGATCCGCATCGACAGGCCGGCGACCATGACGAGAACGAACCATGTCCCCGCGAAGATGATCGTTTGCCCCAGATCGGGCTGGCTCATCAGCAGGATCGCGATGATCCCGGTAAAAACGAAGGACAGCGGCACGACCGGCAGATTCTGATCGTGCAGCCGCAGCGACAATATCCAGGCCAATGACACCGCGAAGAAGGGCTTGAGAAATTCCGACGGCTGGAGGCGGAAGATGCCGCTGCCAATCCAGCGCTGCGCGCCGTTCACCGTCGTGCCGATCAGCGGCACCATGAACAACAGGAAGACGAAGGTGATCGTGCCATAGATGGCAAAGCGCCGCGCCTGCGGTTTGGGCAGCATCGATACCGCGAGCATGACCGGCACGCCGACCATGACCCACATGAGCTGGCGATAGAAATAATAGAGCGGATCGAGGCTGGCGGTCGCGGTCGACAGCTTCTGCGCGGCGACCGGCGATGCCGCCGCCACGGCGACGAGGCCGATGGCGATCAGCATCGACACAAGCAACAGCAATACGCGGTCGATTTCCCAGAACCACAGGCCCAGCGGCGTGCGGTCGGCGCGGCTGAGGCGCGGGCCGCGGCGCTTCGTCGTCCGCGTCGTCGCGATGACGGGCCGCTCCGTGGTCGCATCCATATTGTCCGCCCCCCCGTTCATATCGTCATCCATTCCCCAACGCCTGCACCAGTTCGCGGAAGCGATCGCCGCGCTGTTCGTAATCCTTGAACTGATCGAACGAAGCGCAGGCGGGCGACAGCAACACGATGTCGCCGGGCGTCGCAGCGGCGGCGGCGGCTGCGACCGCGGCGGCCAGATCGCCCGACCGTTCGACGGGCAGCGCGTCGCCGATCTCGGCCGCGAAAGGCTCCATCGCCTCGCCGATCAGATAGGCGCGCTTGACATGGCCGAACCAAGGACGACAGGCGGTCAGCCCGTCGCCCTTGGCCTGCCCCCCGGCAATCCAGTGGACACGCTGGTCCGGCGCCGGCGGAAATGCCGCCAGCGCCGGTGCAGCGGAAGCCGCGTTGGTCGCCTTGCTGTCGTTGAACCAGCGGACGCCAGCGACTTCGCCGACCAATTCCATACGGTGCGGGAGCGCGCGATAGCTCGCGAGTCCGCGTTCGATCTGTTCGTCGTTCAGCCCCAGCACGCGGCATACCGCGATCGCGCACACGGCATTCTGCGCATTGTGCGGACCGTGCAGCGCGGGCCAGCGCGCCTGATCGGCGGGATCGATGTCCTTCGCCGAAACGCGGTGGAGCCGGTGATTGATGCGCCCCGCGATCATCCGCGACGGGTCATCGTCGACCGCGACGATCGCGACCTGATCGCGGTGCTGGAGCGCGAACAGCCGCTCCTTCGACGCGGCATAGCCGGCGAAACCGTCATAACGGTCGAGGTGATCGGGGCTGATGTTGGTCAGCACGGCGACATCGCACGCCAGGCTGTGCGCCAGGTCGATCTGGTAGCTCGACAGTTCGAGCACATAGACGCCGTTTTCGGGGAGCGGATCGCGGGCAAGGATCGGCAGCCCGATGTTGCCGCCCATCAGCGCCGGAACGCCCGCGCTTTCCAGCACATGGGTGACAAGCGCGGTCACCGTCGATTTGCCGTTGGTGCCGGTGATGCCGACGATGCGGTGCGGCGGCAGATCAGCCGCAGCTTCGGCAAACAATTCGATATCGCCGAGGATCGACACACCGGCTTCGCGGGCATGGTCGGCGATGGGATGGCGGTTGAGCGGCACGCCCGGCGACACGACGACGCCGGCAAAGCCGACAAGGTCGATCTCCAACGGATTGCCGATGTCGGCGCCGAGCGCCATCGCGGCATCGCGCGCCGCTTCGCGCTCGTCCCACGCGGTCACCCCCGCGCCGCTGGCGATCAGCGCCTCGCAGGTCGCCAGCCCCGAGCGCGCCAGTCCCAGCACCGCATAGCGGCGACCGGCAAAGGCGCGCGCGGTGATCACCGCAGCTTGAGCGTCGCGAGTCCGGCGAGCGCGAGGACGATCGAGACGATCCAGAAACGGACGACGACGGTGGATTCGGGCCAGCCCAATTGTTCGAAATGATGGTGGATCGGCGCCATGCGGAAGATGCGTTTGCCGGTCCGTTTGTACCAGAAGACCTGGATGATCACCGACAAAGCCTCGACGACGAACAGCCCGCCGACCAGCACCAGCACCAGTTCGTGCTGCGCCGTCACCGCAATCGTCGCTAGCGCGCCGCCGAGCGCGAGGCTGCCCGTATCGCCCATGAACACCGCCGCGGGCGGCGCATTGAACCACAGAAAGGCAAGGCAGGCCCCGATGATCGCGGCGGCGAAGATTGCAAGCTCACCTGCCCCCGGCACGTGGGGAATGCCCAGATAGCCCGCGAATTTCACGTTACCCGACAGATAGACGATGACGAGGAAAGCAAGGCTGGCGATCATCACCGGAAAGGTCGCGAGCCCGTCGAGCCCGTCGGTCAGGTTCACCGCATTGCCGAAACCGACGATCAGCACCATCGCGAAGACATAATAGAGCGGCCCCAGGGGAATATAGACTTCGCTGAAAAAGGGCAGATAAAGGTCGGTGCCGGTCCGCGATACGATCAGCAGCACCGCGATGCCCGCAATCACGAATTCGACGAGCAGGCGCACGCGCCCCGGAATCCCGCGATGGCTCGACTTGGTCACCTTGTCGAGATCGTCGAGAAAGCCGACCAGCGCGAACCCGCCGGTGACGAAGATGCAGGCCCAGACGAAGCGGTTGGACAAATCCATCCACAGCAGCGCCGAAATCATTAGCGAGATCAGGATCATCAGCCCGCCCATCGTCGGCGTGCCCTTTTTCGCAAAATGGCTTTGCGGTCCGTCCTCGCGGATCGGCTGCCCCTTCCCCTGCCGCATCCGCAGCATGAGGATGAAGCGCGGCCCGATCCACAGACCGATGATCAGCGCCGTCGCAACCGCGGCGCCCGAGCGGAAGCTCAGATAGCGGATGAGGTTCAGAACCCCCGGAAAGCCAAGCCATTCCGCCAGCCAATATAGCATCAATAATCCCCATTGGTCAGCGCGGTCACGACATGCGACAGTCCCACGCTGTTCGATCCCTTGACCAGCACCGTATCGCCGGGCCGGATCAAGGCCCCCAGCCGCCCTACCGCAGCCGAGTGGTCGGCCACATGCTCGAAATCGATCCGCCCCTCAAGCGCTTTGGCGAGCGGCGCCATCTCTTCGCCGACAAGCAGGGCGAACTGCACACCAGCTGCGACGAGCGGAGCGGCCAGACCGGCATGATAGGCCTCGCCGCCGTCGCCAAGCTCCTTCATCGCGCCCAGAATCGCGACCCTGCGCGCACCGGATTCGCCGCCGAGCTGGCCGATGGTTGCGGCCATCGATGCGGGATTGGCGTTATAGCTTTCGTCGATGACGAGGATCGAACCGCCCGGCACCTCGACGCGGGTGCGCGCGCCGCGACCCGCAAGACCGCCCATCTCGGCGAAGGCCAGGCCCGCGGCGGGCAGGTCACCGCCAACCGCCTTGACCGCAGCAAGCACCGCCATCGCATTGGCCACCCAATGCGCGCCGCCTTGCGCGATGGTGAAGCAGAGCAGCGCGTCCTGAACCTGTGCCGTAACGAGCGATCCCCCCTGCCCGTCGGGCAACCAGTCGACCGCGCGCACATCGGCCCCTTCGCCCAGCCCGAAGCTGACGACATGCGCCGCATGCTGTTCGGCCTTGGCGCGCAGCCGCGCGTAATGCGGGCTGTCAAAGGGAAGGATTGCGGTGCCGCCCGGCTCCAGCCCCTCGAATATCTCGCCCTTCGCGTCGGCGATCGCTTCCTCGCTGCCGAAAAATTCCATGTGCGCAGGCGCGATGGTGGTCACGATGGCGACATGAGGGCGTACCATCCGCGTCAGTGCCGCCAGCTCGCCCGCATGGTTCATCCCCATTTCGAAGATGCCGAAATCGGCGGTCGAGGGCATGCGCGCCAGGCTCAAAGGCACGCCGACATGATTGTTGTAGCTTTTGACCGAACGGTGCGCTTTGCCCGGGCGAAAGCGGTCGAGCGCCGCGAACAGCGCCTCCTTGGTCCCCGTCTTGCCCGCCGAGCCGGTGACACCGATGATCCGCCCATGGCTGCGCGCGCGCGCCGCGGCGCCGAGCGCGTTCAACGCTGCGGCGCTGTCGGCGACGCGGATGTGCGGAAAGTCTATATCGTTTTCGCAGATGATACCCGCTGCGCCGGCGGCAATCGCCTTGTCGATGAAGTTATGGCCGTCGGTCGCCTCGCCCTTCATCGCGACGAACAGGTCGCCCTTCGTGACTTCGCGCGAATCAAAGGCAACACCTTGCACCGTGAAATCGGCGCTAGCGGTGCCGCCGCACGCCGCCGCGATCGCGCGCGCCGTCCACAGCGGGGTCATGCCGCCACCTCGCGCGCGACGCTCACATCGTCGAAGGGGATGACGCGCAGCGCGTCACCGCGTCCGACAATCTGCCCCTGTTCGTGCCCCTTGCCTGCGACGCAGATAATGTCGTCGGCGCGCGCCATCTCGATCGCGGCAGCAATCGCGGCGCGGCGGTCGCCGATCACCTGGGCACCCGGCGCGCCTTCGGCGATGGCGGCGCGGATCGACGCGGGATCTTCGCCGCGCGGATTGTCGTCGGTGATGATCGCGATATCGGCCTTGGCGGCGGCGATGCGGCCCATTTCCGGGCGCTTCGCCTGATCGCGGTCGCCGCCCGCACCGAACACCAGGATCAACCGCCCCGTGGCGTGCGGCCGCAACGCATCGAGCGCCGCCTCCAGCCCGTCGGGGGTGTGGGCATAGTCGACATAGACGGGGGCGCCCGCGCGCGTGATCGCCGCACGCTCGAGCCGTCCGCGTACCGGCTGGAGCCGCGCCAGATTGGCAAGCGTCTGCGCACCATCGCCGCCGGTCGCGATGACCAGCCCGGCCGCGACCAATGCGTTGGCGGCCTGATAGGCGCCGATAAGCGGCAGGTCGACTTTCTGCGTCAGAGCACCTGCCGCAACGGTCAGCGTCTGCCCGAGCTGCGTCGGCGTCCGCCCGACAAGGCGCAGTTCCTCACCCTTCGTTCCCACGGTAAGCAGGCGCAGTCCGCGCGCGCGCGCCGTCTCCACCACTTTGGGCGAATGGGCATCGTCGGCCCAGACAACCGCGGCTCCGCCGGGTTCGACAACCTCGGTGAATAGCCGCAACTTGGCGCCCAGATAGGCTTCCATCGTGCCATGATAATCGAGATGATCGTGGCTGAGATTGGTGAAGGCCGCCGCCTTCACCGGCAGGCCTTCGGTGCGATATTGATCGAGCCCGTGGCTCGACGCCTCGAAGGCCGCATGAGTCACGCCCTCGGCCGCCAGGCCCGCCATGTTCGACAGAAAGGTCACGATGTCTGGCGTCGTCAGTCCGGTGACGACCCGGTCGGCGCCGGTGGTCACGCCAAGCGTACCGATCGATGCTGCGTGAAGGCCCGCCATTCGCCAGAGCTGACGCGTCATCTCGACCGTCGAAGTCTTGCCATTGGTGCCCGTGACCGCGACGCAGGTTGCGGGAAAACGGTGAAAGAAGCGCGCCGCAAGCCGCGCGAAGGCGCGCCGCGGATTGGCATCGGCGATATGCACCGCGCCCTCGACCACGGCTTCGGGCCGCGCGACGACGGCGACGGCGCCCGCCGCCACCGCGGCGGCAATAAAGTCCTCACCGTTGAATTTTTCGCCGACGAAGGCGCCGAAGACATTGCCCGGCGCAACCTTGCGATGATCGATGGCAAGCCCGGTCACCACCGGGCCGTCCCCATCGACATGATCGCCGCCGGTCAGCGCCGCGAGCCGCATTATTCGCCTTCCCCGTTCTTCCACAGCAGCGGCGTCAGTTCCGACACGTCGACGTCGCGGCTTTCGTCGGGGAACACGCCGAGCATCGGTCCCGCACGCATCACCACCTTCTTGACCACCGGCGCGGCGGTGTAGCCAGCGGTGCGCTGCCCCGAGCTGAAGGCGTTGCCCTTGGGTTCGTCGATCATCACCAGCACCACGTAACGCGGATTGTCCATCGGGAAGACGGCGGAGAAGGTCGACACGAGCGAATGGCGACGATAGCCGCCGGCGCCCGGCTTTTCGGCGCTGCCGGTCTTGCCGCCGACGCGAAAGCCCGGGGCGTCGGCCTGGCGGCCCGTGCCGTCGGACACGATCAGGCGCAGGAGCTGGCGCATCCGCGCACTCGTCGATGCCTTGAACACGCGGCGTCCCTGCGGCGGCGCCTTGTCGCCCAGCTTCAGGATCGTCGCCGGACGCCAGATGCCGCCGTTGACCAGCGCGGCATAGGCGCTGGCAAGGTGCAGCGGAGTGACCGCAATGCCGTGGCCATAGCTGGTCGTCATCGTCGACAGCCGGCCCCATTCGCGCGGCCACAGCGGGAAGGCACGCTCCTTGAGTTCGATTTCGGGGCGTTTGTTGAATTCGAGGCTACGGAACATCGCCTCCATCTTTTCCTTGCCGAGCTGGTCGGCGATCTGCGCGGTGACGATGTTCGAGCTGTGGATGAGCGTTTCGGGGACGTTGAGCCAGCGGTTCATCATGTGCGAATCGCGGATGCGGAAACCGGCGATCGCCAGCGGCTGCGTTGCATCATAGCGCTTCGCCATGCTCGTCACGACGCCATTGTCGATCGCGGCGCCGATCGAGAGCGGTTTGACGACCGATCCAAGCTCGTAGAGATTATAGGTCACGGCGTTGCGCCGCGTCGTCGGATCGCTACCCGCCAGCTTGTTCGGATTATAGGTGGGCAGCGACGTCATCGCCATCACTTCGCCCGTGTGGACGTCGAGGATGATGCCCGCCCCGCCGATCGCCTCTAGATTGGTGACAGCGTTCGACAACTCGCTTTCGAGCACGCCCTGCACGCGCGCGTCGATCGACAGCGTCAGCGGATCGCCGCGCGTCGCCTTGTCGATCAGCCGCTGGTCAAACGCGCCCTCGACGCCAGTGACGCCATGGCCTTCGGCGTTGGTGAAGCCCAGCACATGCGCCGCGAGCGACATCTGCGGATAGAGGCGCTCCTTTTCGCGCGGAAAATCGAACCCGACATCGCCGATGGCATTCACTGCCGCCACCTGATCGGGCAGCGCCCGTCGCCGGATATAGGTCGGGCGCGGGCCCGTCAGCTTGGCGAGCAGGTCCTCGCGCGTCATGTCTGGAAAGATCTTGTGCAGTTCGTCGGCGAGATACTGGCGGTCGTTGAGCAGTTTCGACGGCATCACACGGATCGAATAGCCGTCGATCGTCCGAGCGAGCGGCACGCCATTGCGATCGACGATATCGGCGCGCGCGGGCACGAAGGCCGTGCTGTTGCCGCCGCGGCCGGCATCGCTGTCGAACAGCGCAAAATAGAGCAGCCGCACCGAAACGAGGAAAAATGCCGCCATGAACAGCAGCATGAGCATCATCAGCCGCTGTTGCGCGGTCAGCAATATCTGCTGCCGCACCCCAGCGGTTCGAACCCGGGTCGGACGGACGACCAGCGTGTTCATTGGCCCGATTTGCCCTCCTTCGCTTCACGCGCCGCGGCACGCTTGAGGTCGGCGAGCGTCGATTCCGCAAGGAGCTGGTCCTCGATCATCTTGAGCTGTTCGCGGCGACGCGTCGGCGCCAGACGCGGCGCGCTGTCGCTGCGCACCGGCGTTTCGGCCTGCGCCAGTACGACGGGCTTTTCGGCGGCCGGCTTCGCCTCGGCCTTCACCGGCGTCGCGGCGGGTTCGGGTGTTCCGACGGGGCTGACCATTGCCATCAGCACCGGCGCGACTTCATTGGCGCCGCGAGCGCGCGGCAAACCGTCGAGCGAAGCAAGCTGGCGCTCGCTCGACAGATATTGCGAGGCATCCGGCGCCGAGTAGCCGAAGCTGTCGGCGTTCCACTGTTCGAGCTGGCGCATCGAAGCGCGCACCGCGAGTTCGGATTCAAGGTAGCGGATATTGTCGCGCGTGCGCTCGATCTGATGATTGATGCGCGCGAGTTCGCTGCGCGTCGCAGCGACCTTCAACGAGACCGGATAGAGCATCATCGCGAAGATGAGCACGAGCAGCACCAGGCCGATCCCCTGAAGCTTGCGGGCCGCCATCAGCATGAGATTGCCTCCTTCGTCGTCAATTGGGTCGGCCAGGCCGGGGCTGCGGTGCGCACGGCGCTGCGCAGCGTCGCGGAGCGCGCGCGGGGGTTGCGCGCCTCTTCGGCCTTGCCGGGGCGCACCTTGCGCGCCGGCGGCTGAAAGGTGGCGGCCCGCGCCGCTCCGATCGGCGCGGGCCGGTGGCGCGAGCCGGCGGCGTCACCGCCGCTACGCTCGCGCAGAAAGTTCTTCACGATCCGGTCTTCGGTGCTGTGGAAGCTGACCACCGCAAGCCGGCCGCCGGGGCGCAGGACGCGCTCCGCCGCGGCGAGCCCCTCCATCAGTTCGTCGAGCTCGCCGTTGATGTGGATGCGGATCGCCTGAAAGCTCTTCGTTGCCGGATCCTTGGGCGCGCCCGGCGGATGGCGCAGCGCCTTGCGGATCACCGTCGCCAGTTCGCCGGTGCGCGACAGCGGGCGCGCAGCGACGATTGCCCGCGCGACGCGGCGCGACTGACGTTCGTCGCCATAATGATACAGCACGTCGGCGATCTCGGCCTCGTCGGCGCGATTGAGCCATTCGGCGGCAGTCTCGCCCTCCTGCGCCATGCGCATGTCGAGCGGGCCGTCCTTCTGGAACGAGAAGCCGCGCGCATCGCGGTCGAGCTGCATTGACGAAACGCCGATGTCGAAGGTGATGCCGTCGACCGCGCCGATGCCCCGTTCGGCGAGCAGGCGGTCGATTTCGCCGAAGCGGCCGTGGATCAGCATCAGCTTGCCGTCGGCTTCGGCGACGAGCGCCTGCCCCTCGGCAATCGCATCGGGGTCGCGGTCGCACGCGATCACCTCGGCCCCCGCGGCGAGCATCGCACGCGTGTAGCCGCCGGCGCCGAAGGTCGCGTCGACATGCCGCTCGCCCGGAGCGATGGCAAGGGCGGCGATGACTTCTTCGCGGAGGACCGGATCATGGCGGGGATCCCGAGGCAGGTCGGGGGAAAGATCGGTCACTTGCGCCCCTTCCCCTTCGTCTCTTCCCAGGCCTTGGCAAGTCGCTGGAGCACCGGATCGGCATCGACGCAGTCAGCGAGCGTCGGCAGCCACCATACTTCGAACCGGCGGCCCGACCCGACAAAGGCGGTCGCGCCGGCATCGCCGACGCGGTCGCGCGCGGTAAAATTGGGAAGGAAGCGCCCGCTGTCGTCGAGCGTATAGGCCTCGGTATAGCTGAACCGCTTCTTGAACGCCTCGTCCTCGTCGAAATCGATATTGCGGGCGAGCGCGGTGTCGCGGTCGCGCTCGATCTCGTCGGTCAGGCGATCATATTGATCCTGGCCATAGGCGACCAAACAAGGCAGCTTTTCATGGAAACCAACCCAAAGCACGCGCTGACCGTCCGCATTGAGGGGCACATTATTGCGGAACTGCGAAGGGACGGCGATGCGTCCCTTGCCATCGATCGCGGCGAAGTTGGTACCCGAATACCGGCCGGGCGTCACAACTGCCATCGCTGAAGCCCCCCGTTTCGCGCCTCCGGGCAAAACTTCCCCGTTCGCGAAAATCGCAGGATTTCGCGCCAAAAGACTCGGGTGGAGATTGCCCCTCTCCGATTCCTGAGTATCAAGAGTCGATTAGGGTGAAAAGGGGTATTTTAGGGTAAAACAGGGTAATTGCGCCCCAAATGGGCAAAAATGTGCTCAATTGATCAAGCAAAGCGGGCTCCGGCGCCGAAACGCCAGCCGCGGGAAGCAGAAATTCGGGGTGTAATGGGGCCGCGACCTCTCAGTCGGCGGCGGCGCCTATCCAGAGCGGGCGCAACCAGCCGCGCGCGTCGGCTCCGCGCAAGCGCGCATCCAGCCACTCCATCGTGTCGGCATGGCGCAGATGCGCCGCCCAGCGGGGCTGCGGCTGCCAGAGCGGGGCGAACAGCATATCGGCGTCACCGACCAGCCACGCTTCGCCCTGCCCGATCCGGCAATGGAGCAGATGACCGCCCGCGATCCGCACGCAGGCAGGCGGCACCTGCGTAAAGCGACCGGCGCTGAACAGGCGCAGGCGGGCGCCGCCCCCATCGACGGCGATCGGCCTTGTTTCCGTATCGGGCGCCGCGGCGAGCGTGATGCCCCAATGGTCGAGCAACGGGGTGAGCAGACTCGTCACCGGCGGATTGCGCGGATCGCCGAGCGGGTGGCGCGGCGGCCAGCCCGAAAGCGCATCGGCGAGGATCACCGCGCGCCCGCCGCCACGCACAAAGGCGTCGATCGCGACAAGATCGCGCGGTGCAAGCGCGGGGGGATGCGCGAGCAACAGGGCATCGCCGCGCGCGAGCGGGTGGTCGGCAAGACTGTCGACGAGCCGCAGCGGCCCGCCGCGCGCGATCCGGTCGAGTGCGGGGTCGTCGCGGGCGCCCTCGGCAAGCATCGCGGCCAGATCGCCGCCCGACCAGCGCAGCGGCAGGCTTGTCATCATCGTCACCGGCACGGCGCGCGGCGCCGGAGCACGATAGGCAAGCGCCAGCAGCCCGTGTGCGGCGGCAAACCAGCTAAGGATCGCGGCGGCGATCAGCAGCACGCGAAAAAGCCCGCGCGGCCGCGCGGCCTGGACCATGCAGTCGGCCCAAACTGCCACCACGCTCCCGCAACCCGCGCTCAGCACGAGTTGCAGCCAGGGGAAGGCTCCCGCGAGCCAGGCCGCAAGCAGCGCCTGCCCGATCAGCGTCAAAGCAATCGCGACGCCAAAGGCGGCGCGGCGTTCAGTTCGGGAAGCGCGGCGCGCCGTCCACGCCAGCGCCGCCAGCGGCAACGGCCATAGAGGCAGCAGCAGCGCGGGATCGATCCGGCCGAGCATCGCCTGTCCGCCGACGAACCAGCCCAGCGCCAGCACCGCGGCCGCCGCCAGCGCGCCACGCAGCAGAGCGCCGGGAGGCGGCAATGTCACTGTTTCGACTGGCGAACGCGCTCGAGTTCAGGATCGGGTTCGAGGTCGGGGACGGCGGGCGCGGTCGGCACCTTCGCCGCGGGGTCGTCATTCTGCTCCTTCGAAACCGGCTGCACGCCCAGCTCCTCGAGCGGCGCGCTCGCGGGCTTCTGGTCGGCGCCCGGCACCTTGACCTCCGCCGCAGTGTCGGGGTCGGCGGCGGCGCGTTCGCGCGCCCGGTCGCCGATCAGCCCCGCCATCCCGACGAGCAGCAGGACGGTCAACACCCCCGCAATGCCGATCTGGAGCCGCCGCATCGCATCATGTGGCGGCGGCGGCGCCGCATCTGCGGGTGCCGCGGGGTTCGGCGCGATCGCTGGCTTGATCTCGGGCTTGCTGCTCATGCTGCCGCCTCGGCGAGGCCTTTGCTCGCCAGCCATTCGGGATTGTAGAGCGTCGACAGATAGCGAAAGCCGCTGTCGCACAAGATCGTCACGATGCGCTTACCCGGACCAAGCTCGCGCGCGAGCGCCATCGCGCCCGCGACATTGATCCCCGACGACAGGCCGACGCACAGCCCCTCGTCGTCGAGCAGGCTGCGACAGACCGCGAGGCCTTCGGCATCCGAAATGCGGAATTGCGTGTCGATCGGCGCGCCGTCCAGATTGCCGGTGATGCGGTTCTGCCCGATGCCTTCGGCGACGCTCGACCCCTCGGGTTTCAGCTCGCCGCACTTGTAGTAATTATAGAGGCCGGCGCCGTGCGGATCGGTCAGCGCAATGGTGATCCGCTCGTCCTTGGCCTTGAGGCCCAGGCCGGTTCCCGCGATCGTGCCACCGGTCCCCGCCGCGCAGGTGAAGCCGTCGACGCGCCCCTCCATCTGCTGCCAGATCTCCTCGGCGGTGCCGCAGATATGCGCCTTGCGGTTCGCGATATTGTCGAACTGGTTGGCCCAGATCGCATTGTCGGTTTCTTCGGCGATGCGGCGCGAGGTGTGCACGAAATGGCCGGGGTTTGCGAAGGGCGCCGGCGGCACCAGCACCAACTCGGCACCAAGCGCGCGGATCGTCGCCATCTTCTCGGCACTCTGATTGTCGGGCATGACGATGATCGTCCGGTAGCCGAGCGCGTTGCCGACGAGCGCCAGCCCGATACCGGTGTTGCCCGCCGTACCCTCCACGATCGTCCCGCCCGGCCGCAGCAGGCCGTTCGCTTCGGCATCGCGGACGATGTAGAGCGCGGCGCGATCCTTCACCGATCCGCCGGGGTTCGCATATTCGCACTTGGCCCAGATTTCGCAGCCCGTGGCTTCGCTGGCGCCCCGCAGCAACACGATCGGCGTGTTGCCGATCAGGTCGAGGCTGTTCTTCGCATTGATCATGTCCTTGATCTAGGCCCGCGCCCCTGCGCCTGCAAGACAGCTTCGCTTGCGGCGCGCATGGCCGCGCTTTGTCGACGAACGGGGCACCGGCGCCGACCAACGACGGGGCCCGGTCCCAGCGCGGGGTTGCATCTGTAACAGTATATCATTACTGCGCCCGTCGAACTCGTCACGATATAACAGGAAATTGTCGCCATGCGCTTGCTCCCCGTCACCAGCCTGACCCTCGCCCTACTCCTCTCCACCCCCGCTTTCGCGCAGCAGGGCGCCGCCCGGTCGGGCAGCGACGATGATTTTCACACCGACCAGGGCATCGTCGTCACCGCGCCCTATGTCCGTAGCCTCGACATCCTGGGCAATGTGTCGGTGATGCAGGGCGAAAAGCTGGCACAGGATATTCGCGGCCAGATCGGCGACACGCTCGCATCGCAGCCCGGCGTATCGTCGAGCAGCTTCTCACCCGGCGCGTCGCGCCCCATCCTGCGCGGCTTCTCCGGCGAACGCGCCGCGGTCCTTGTCGATGGCCTCGGCGCGATCGATGCGTCTTCGACGTCAGCCGATCATGCCGTGTCGATCGATCCGCTGACCGCCGATCGTATCGAAATTCTGCGCGGCCCGTCGGTGCTGCTCTTCTCGAGCCAGGCCGTCGGCGGGGCGGTGAACGTCTTCGACCGCCGTATCCCGCGCGCCATCCCCGAAAGCCCCGCCCACATCGATGCGCTCGCCAGCTATGGCACCGCGGCGCAGGACAAGAGCATCGGCGCCTCGATCGACGTGCCGCTCGGCCAGCGCTTCGTCGTCCATGCTGACGGCAATTATCGCGATTCGAACGACGTGCGCGTCGGCGGGCTGATCTATGCGCCTGCACTGCGCGCGCATCTACTCGACCTCGCCGCCGATGCGAGCGCCGGCGGCGACGCCGAGGAAGCGGCGCGGCTGACTGACGCCGCGAACAGCCGCGGCCGCGTGCCGAACAGCCAGAGCACGAGCAAGAGCGCCGGCGTCGGAGCCGCCTTCGTCGACGACGGCGGGTCGCTCGGCATCAGCTTCGGCTACCTCGAGGACGAATATGGAATCCCGCCGCGCGCCGACATCAACGAGCTGCCGACGATCAAGGCGCGCCAGTATCGCGTTGATGTGCGCGGCGAGGTCAATCTGGGCGACGGCCTGTTCGACAAATTGCGTATCCGCGGCGCCTATGCCGACTATGCCCACACCGAATTCGACGATGGTCAGCCCGGCACGCGCTTCACCAATCGCGGCATCGAGGCGCGCGCCGAACTCGCCCAGAATGATCGTGGCGGCTGGCGCGGTGCGAGCGGGGTCCAGTACAGCTTCCGCGATTTCGCGGCGATCGGCGACGAAGCCTTTCTTCCCGCCAACGAAACGACGCGCCTCGCCGCCTTCACGCTGCAGGAGCTCGAACGCGGCCCGGTGACGCTCGAAGGCGCGCTGCGTTTCGAAAATTCCAAAGTAGCGGCGAACAGCATCGGCTTCGACCGCTCGTTCGACAGCCTGTCGGGCGCGGCCGGCCTGTCGTATCAGCTCGCCGACGGCCTTAAGGCCAGCGTGTCGGTTTCGCGTAGCGAACGCGCGCCCTCGGCCGAAGAGCTGCTCTCGGACGGGCCGCATGTCGCAACGCTGACCTATGAACGCGGCAACCCCGATTTCGCCAAGGAAACGAGCTGGGGCGGCGAGGCATCGCTCAAGTTCACCCGCGACGGCTGGTCGATGGGGCTGACCGGCTATGCAAGCTGGTTCGACAATTTCATCTATGAAACCGACACCGGCCTGATCGCCGACGACTTGCCGCTGTTTGAATTCCGCCAGAACAAGGCGCGGGTATGGGGATTTGAATTTCAGGGCACCGCCCCGCTGGCGCAGGCGGGGGGCTTCAACTTCGTTGCCGACGCGACCGCCGACATGACGCGCGCCAAGATCGTCGACGGTCCCTATGTCCCGCGCATCCCGCCGCTGCGCATCCGGGGCGGGCTCGAAGCGCAGAGCGACCGCGTCGATGCACGCGCCGAGGTCGAATGGACCGACGACCAGACCCGCATCGCGCCGTTCGAGACCGCGACCAAGGGCTTTACGCTGGTCAACGCCTCGCTGACCTGGCGCCCGCTTCCCGACACGAAGAATCTGTCGCTGACGCTGGCAGCCGACAATATCTTCGACGTCGATGCCCGCCGCCATGCGAGCTTCACCAAGGATTATGTGCCGCTTGCCGGCCGCGACATCCGCATTACCGCGCGCGCCAGCTTCTGACCGCGTGCCGAAAAAGGGGCCGGGTTTCCGTGCGAAACCCGGCCCTCTTTTTTGCCCCTTGGCTTCTAGTGGCTCAGAAACTGCTGGCGGCGGTTCCAGTAAATTGAACTGGCCGCGGCATAGGCGCCGACTTTTTCCCATACCGATTGATCGACGCTTTCGACATCGACGCCGGCGGCGGTATAGGCATTAATGATCGTGTTGATCTGATCCTCGGTCATCTCGCTGCTGAGATCCGGGTTGGCCCCCTTCGGCCCGAAGTCGAGCGAGCGATCGACCGGGTCGACCGACAGGCCGGCCTTCCTGATCTGACCTGCGAACCATTCGCGCGACACGCGGGCAAGATTATAGTCGAAATAGACATCCTTGCGATCGGCCGCGATCCCGTTCTTCGTCATACAGTCGGTCGAGAGCGCACCGAACTGTTCGAACAGCGGCCGCGCGGCGTCGCTGTCACTACCCGCCATCGCCGCGCCGATCTGCGCGCGCAGGTCGGGCGAAACCGTCTTGGCGACGCAATCGAGCGCGGCTCCGTCCTGCGCCAGCGCGGCGCCGGGCACGCCCGCGAACCCGAGTGCAACCGCCGCTATCCAAATCCTTGTCATTTCTGCTTTTACCCCCTGAAACGCGCCCCTCAGGACAGCATGGCCATGCCGCCGTTCACGTGCAAGGTCTGTCCGGTGACATAGCCCGCTTCTCTCGACGCGAGATAGACAACGGCGGCGGCGATATCGCTCCCCTCGCCCATGCGGCCCGCGGGGATGCGCTGGTTGAGCGCTTCCTTCTGCGCATCGGGCAAATCGTCGGTCATCGCAGTTGCGATGAAACCGGGAGCGACGCAATTGGCAGTGACGCCCCGGCTCGCCAGTTCCTGCGCCAAGGCCTTGGTCATGCCGGTCACGCCCGCCTTCGACGCGGCATAGTTCGCCTGCCCCGGATTGCCGGTGGCTCCGACGACGCTGGTGATCGAGATGATGCGGCCGAAGCGCGCCTTCATCATCGGCTTGGCGGCAGCGCGCGCGAGGCGGAAATTGGCCTCGAGATTGATGCGGATGACGTCCATCCACTCTTCGTCCTTCATCCGCATGATCAGATTGTCGCGCGTCACGCCCGCGTTATTGACGAGGATATCGAGCTGACCAAGCGCCTCGACCGCGGAGGGCACGAGTGCGTCGACCGCCGCGGCATCGCCCAGGTTGCACGGGAGCGCGACATGATCGCCGCCCAGACTATCGCGAAAGGCATTCAGCTTGTCGGCATTGGACCCCGACACCGCAAGCCGCGCGCCCTGCGCCGCAAGCGCCTGCGCGATTGCGGACCCGATGCCGCCACTGGCGCCGGTAACAAGCGCGGTCATACCGGTGAGATCGAACATATTATTCTCCTGGAATCCGTTTTCAGAGCGTCTTGAGCAATGCCTCGATGTCGTCCATCGATATCACGCTCACCGTCTCCACATCACCCGATGCGCTGCGCTTGACCATCGGGCCGAGCACCTTGCCGCCGAATTCGACGAACTGTGTCACCCCGATTGCTTCCATGGCGCCGACGCTTTCGCGCCAGCGGACACGGCCCGTCACCTGTTCGACGAGCAGGTTGCTGATGGTATCGGCATCACTCACCGGACTGGCGGTGACGTTCGCGATCACCGGCACCAGCGGCGCCGTCGGCGGGTTGGCTCCTAGCGCCTCGGCCATCGCATCCGCGGCGGGCTGCATCAACGGGCAGTGGAAGGGTGCGGACACCGGCAGCAATACGCCGCGCTTGATGCCATAATCCTTTACCATCGCCACGGCGCGCTCGACTGCGCCCTTGTGGCCCGAGATGACGACCTGCGACGGATCATTGTCGTTGGCGACGGTGCAGACCTCGCCCTCGGCCGCGGCGTCGGCGAGCTTCTGCGCAGTGTCGATGTCGGCGCCGAGCAGCGCCGCCATTGCGCCGACCCCGACGGGGACCGCCGCCTGCATAGCCTGCCCGCGCGTTTTCAGAAGCCGCGCAGTCGTCGCCAGGTCAAAGGCACCGGCAGCGCACAGCGCGCTATATTCGCCGAGGCTGTGGCCCGCGACATAAGCGGCCTTGCCCGACAGCGTCACGCCGCCGTCCCGTTCGAGCACGCGCAGCGTGGCGATCGCGTTCGCCATGATCGCGGGCTGGGCGTTTTCGGTCAGCGTAAGCTGATCTTCCGGCCCTTCGCTCATCAGCTTGAAAAGATGCTGGCCGAGCGCCTCGTCGACCTCCTGAAACACCTCGCGCGCATGCGCCGACGCCTCGGCGAGCGTCTTGCCCATGCCCACGGCCTGGCTGCCCTGACCCGGAAAGATGAATGCGCGCATGACCTAGCCCCTTCTCGTCGGCCCCGCGAAGGCGGGGGCCGCTGTCGTTTTACACCTTGCCGTCGACCAGGCCGACGACGCCCCCCGCCTTCGCGGGGGCGACGGAAAGTGCCGCGCCTATTCGCTCACCCCGCGCGATGCAAGCCGAAGGGCACGACCTTGTTGGCCACGTCATGGCCGATGTCGGCGCGGCCAAGCCAGGTGATGCCGGTCCGCGCGCACCAGTCCTGCGCGATTTCCTCGGCCTCCATTCCGAACGGCCGGTCGTTTTCGGGAATGTCGCTGACGCGTCCCAGCCGGATGCCCGCCAGACCGCGCGGCGCCAGACAGGTCGCGACATGGAAAAAGGCGCGGTCGAAGGCGTAGAGATATTCGCTCACTTCTTCGACGATCAGCAGATGCCCCGACAGATCGGGCTCGAGCGGCGTGCCGAGAAGCATCGACAGCGTCATCAGGTTGAACGCGGCATGGCGCGCGCCGTGCCGCAGGCCGGGCTCGCAGGCCGCCGGATCGCGCGCGACGAGCCAGTCGAGCGCCCGCGTCACCGCCGCTTCACCGCCTTCGCGCCGGATGTCGGCGACCATCGGGCCGTGCGCGACATGATCGAAGCCCTCGCGGTACAGGCAGCCGAGCAGATTGCCCTGATCCGAATAGCCGAGATAGGCCTTGTGGCGCGCCGCCTCGCCCATGGCGGCGACGGCATCCTCGGCGATGCGGCAGGCACCATAGCCGCCGCGCGCGAACCAAATCGCGTCGATGTCGGGGCGGTTGGCCATCGCCACCAGCGCTTCGCGCCGCACCGCATCGGCGCCCGCAAAATGCCCGTGAACGACAAAGCATTGCGGATCGAACACCAGTTCGACCTCGGGATAGCCCAGCGCCGCAATGGCCCGCACCGCTTCCGCATCGTCGGGAAGAATGGGGGTGGAGGGGGCAATGATGCCTATGCGCATGACTTGAAATAACCCAACGATCCGTTCGCATCGAGCGAAGTCGAGATGCCCCTCGGCCTTGCGCCAGTTGCAAACCCTTCGCCAACGCCATATCGCGCCGGCATGGCCGAAAACAAATCCTATTTCTTCTGCGGCATCGGCGGATCGGGGATGCTGCCGCTCGCGATGATTGTCGCGGCGCGCGGCGCGGCGGTCGCGGGGTCCGATCGCAGCCGCGATCAGGGTCGCAGCGCCGACAAGTTTCACTGGATCGAAAGCCGCGGCATTGCGCTGTTCCCGCAGGATGGCAGCGGCGTTGCCGCCGGGCAGACGCTCGTCGCTTCGGCGGCGGTCGAGGACAGCGTGCCCGACGTCGCAGCGGCAAACCGGCTCGGCCTGCCGCGCCTGACGCGCGCCGAACTCAACGCGGCCCTGTTCAACGAAGCGGGCCGCGCGGTCGGCGTCGGCGGGACAAGCGGCAAGTCGACCGTCACCGGCATGATCGGCTGGATCCTCGATCGCGCGGGCGCCAATCCCACCGTGATGAACGGCGCGGTAATGCGCAATTTCGCCGACGATCAAACCCCCTTCGCTAGCGCACTCGTCGGCGATACCGCGACTTATGTCAGCGAAGTCGACGAAAGCGACGGGTCGATCGCCCTCTACCAGCCCGACGTTGCGGTCGTCACCAACATCAGTCTCGACCACAAGAGCCTTGCCGAACTGCACAGCCTGTTCGGCGATTTCGCGGCCAAGGCGCGCGTTGCCGTGGTCAATGCCGACGATCCCGAATCGGCGCCGCTGCTGGCGGGAGGAAACGTCCTGCGCTTTGGATTTTCGGAGAGCGCCGCGATGCGCGGCAGCGACTTCGAGGCGCTTCCCGACGGGTGCCGCTTCAAGGTCCATTTCGCCGGCGACACCCACGCGGCGGTGCTGCGGATGCCCGGCCGACACAATGCCGCCAATGCGCTCGCCGCAATCGCCGCCGCGCGCGCGCTCAACATTCCGGTCGTCCGCTCGGTCGAGGCGCTCGCCAACTTCGCCGGGCTCGCGCGCCGGTACGAGGTGCTCGGCCAGGCGAACGGCGTCACCGTGATCGACGATTTCGCGCATAATCCCGACAAGGTCGCCGCGACGCTCGCCGCAGTTGCCGAGCTTCCCGGCCGCGCTTTGCTCTTCTTCCAGCCGCACGGCTATGGCCCGCTCCGCCAGATGGGGCGCGAGCTTGCCGCCAGCTTTGCGCGCGGCATGCGTCCCGGCGACCGGCTCTTCGTCTGCGATCCCGTCTATTTCGGCGGCACCGTCGATCGCAGCATGGGGAGCGAAACGCTCGTCGCCGACATCGTCGCGGGCGGTGCCGACGCTGTCCATGTGCCGGTCCGCGCCGATTGCGGCGCTGCGATGGTGCAGGAGGCGGCGCCCGGCGACCGTATCCTGATCCTCGGCGCGCGCGACGACACACTCACCGATTTCGGGCGGGAATTGCTGGAAAAGCTTGCATCGCGCGCTTGATTAATCCCCGCGAATCTGTATAGGCGCGCTCATTCGGGGCGAGGCCACGTTGCCATCGCCCCGTTTGCTTTGCACCAATACGCAAAGCCGGACGACAGCCGGAGGGGTTTCGCGATTGGCGCGAAATCAGCGATCGGCCAAATCGAAGGACGCAAACCATGCCGTTTTACGAGCATGTTTTTATCGCGCGTCAGGATCTGAGCCAGGCTCAGGTCGATGCGCTCGCCGAAGGCATCACGAACATCGTGACCGAATTTAAGGGTCAGGTCCACAAGACCGAAACCTGGGGCCTGAAGCAGCTCGCCTACAAGATCGCGAAGAACCGCAAGGGTCATTACGCGATGCTGTCGGTCGAAGCGCCGGGCGAAGCCGTCGCCGAAATCGAACGCCAGGCGGCAATCAACGAAGACATCATCCGCTGGATGACCATCAAGGTCGACGAACTCGAAAAGGGTCCGTCGGTAATGATGCGCAAGCAGGAACGTCGGGGCGGCCGTGGCCGTGACCGCGACGGCGAAGAATAAGGAAAACGACCATGGCACGACCCTTTTTCCGTCGCCGCAAGACCTGCCCCTTCAGCGCGAAGGACGCACCGGTCATCGATTACAAGGACGTCCGCCTGCTCCAGGGTTACCTGTCGGAGCGCGGCAAGATCGTCCCGTCGCGGATCACCGCGGTGTCCACCAAGAAGCAGCGCGAGCTGGCGAAGGCGATCAAGCGCGCCCGTCACATCGGCCTGCTCCCCTACATTGTGAAGTAAGGAGCGCGGACCGATGGAAATCATCCTGCTCGAACGCATCGAGAAACTGGGCGGTATCGGCGACGTCGTCACCGTCAAGAACGGCTTTGCCCGCAACTATCTGCTGCCCAACAACAAGGCACTGCGCGCGAACGAAGCCAACAAGAAGCTCTTCGAAGCCAACCGCGCGAAGATCGAATCGGACAACGCCGACCGCCGCGCCGCGGCAGAAGGCCGCGCGAAGGACATCGACGGCAAGCAGGTCGTCCTGATCCGTCAGGCGTCGAACACTGGCCAGCTTTACGGTTCGGTTTCGGTGCGCGACATCCTCGACGCGCTGATCGAAGACGGTGCGACGAACCTGACCAAGGCGATGTTCGAACTCGAACGTCCGATCAAGTCGCTCGGCCTGTTCGACGTCAAGGTGAAGCTGCATCCCGAAGTCGCGGTCACCGTGGGCGTCAACGTCGCCCGCTCGCCGGACGAAGCCGAAATGCAGAAGCAGGGCATCGACGTCATTGCCGCCATGTTCGAAGAAGAACAGGCTGCGGCGGCTGCGGTTGCTCTCGAACCCGACAGCGAAGACGAATTCGACGACGCCACCCCGCCGTCGGACGCTCCGGCCGCGGAAGCGCCGGCCGCTGACGAGGACGAAGACGCTTAACGCATCTTCGGCTCGCACGAAACAAAAAGGCCCCGGAACCACATCGGTTCCGGGGCCTTTTTCGTGCGCGGGCTATTTCGGGAGACCGGCTTTGGGGTGGGAGCCTGCGCCGGGATGACGATGGAAGAAAAGTCGGCCAACCTCCACAATCGGTCGCTGTCCGCCCTCAGCGTTCAAGCATCAACCATCGCATGATACTCCGCTTCCGCAAGGAAGCGTTCGGCGTCGAGTGCGGCCATGCAGCCCATACCCGCCGCGGTGATCGCCTGGCGATACACCTTGTCGGTCACGTCACCCGCCGCGAAGACGCCCGGCACCGCGGTCAGCGACGTGCCCGGCGTCACCGCAAGATAGCCGTCGGCGTCGAGCGGCAGCTTGCCCTTGAACAATCCGGTCGAGGGGCTGTGGCCGATGGCGACGAAGCCGCCGTCGGTGCGCTCGTGGCTCGCCTCGCCCGTTACCGTGTCGATCAGGTCGACTCCAACCAGCCCCGCCGTCCCTTCGCCCGCGACGAAGCGATCGACCTTCTTGTTCCAGAGCACCTTGATCTTCGGATTGGCGTGCAACCGGTCCTGCAGGATCTTTTCGGCGCGCAGGGTGTCGCGACGGTGGATCAGCGTCACGTCGTCGCTATGATTGGTCAGATACAGTGCCTCTTCGACCGCGGTATTGCCGCCGCCGATCACCACCACCTTTTTGCCGCGATAGAAAAATCCGTCGCAGGTCGCGCAGGCCGAAACGCCCTTGCCGCCCAATTCCTGTTCGCCGGGAACGCCCAGCCATTTCGCCTGCGCGCCGGTCGCGATCACCAGCGTTTCGGCGACATAGACGTCGCCGCCGTCGCCGATCAGACGGAACGGCCGCTGCGACAGGTCCACGTCGACGATCGTGTCCCAGATCATGCTGGCGCCGACATGCGTCGCCTGCGCCGTCATCTGCTCCATCAGCCAAGGGCCCTGGATCACTTCGGCAAATCCGGGATAGTTTTCGACGTCGGTGGTGATCGTCAACTGCCCGCCCGGCTGCAGCCCCTGCACCACGATCGGCTGCATCCCGGCGCGCGCCGCGTAGATGGCGGCCGAAAGCCCTGCAGGGCCGGAACCGAGGATCAGCATCTTGGTGTGGTGCGTGGCGGGCATGACGGTCTTTCGTTGTTGGCGGCTATGAGCGAGGACGCCCAGATGGGTGTTGCCAATCGCGCTAGCAAGGGACAGGCTGCACGCCAAGGGGAGAGACGGGAATGGCGAGTTGGTGGGAACGTCATGGGGTGCCGCGGCTGATCAAATGCGCCTGCTCGCAGGGGCAGATCATGAAGGTGCGCAGCAAGGTGGTGCCGGCGGCATCGGGCGACGTGCTGGAGCTTGGCTGCGGCGGCGGCATCAATATGGAATTTTACGATTGGAACCGGGTGACGCGCTTCACCGGGCTCGATCCGTCGCCCGAACTACTCGCGATGAGCCGCGCGGCGGCGCAGGCGCGCGGCATCGCGGCGACGATCGAAGGTGGCGTCGGTGAAGCGATGCCCTTCGAGAGCGGCCGATTCGACACCGTCGTCACTACCTTCACCCTCTGTTCGGTGCACGATCAGGCGGCGGTGCTGGCCGAGATCCGCCGCGTGCTCAAACCGGGCGGAACCGCCTTGTTTCTGGAACATGGCGGCGCCCCCGACGCGCGGGTTGCGCGCTGGCAACGGCGGATCGAGCCCGTCTGGAAACGCATCGGCGGCAATTGCCATCTGACGCGGCCGATCGCCGACGCCTATGCGGGCGCGGGCTTTGCGGTGGAACGGCAGGCGGCACATTATATGCCCAAAACCCCTCGCCCTTTCGGCTGGGTCGAATATGGAACCGCGCGCGCTCCTGCCTGATTACCGAGCGCAGCAATTCCTTAATATGGGCCGCCTAGACTTGGGGGCGAAGGATCGGATTCGCGTGCGTCATCAATACCCTCTTCCGCTGCATCACAGCTGGCCGCTTTTCGAGCGGGGACATCATTTCGATCTGGGCTGGGTCGACCGGCGATCGATCCGTCCGCCGGGCCGCACGCCAGCGATGGCCGACGACGCGGCCGCAGTCATGGAGCGCCACGGCGTCGGCAGTTGGACCTGCGACCTTGCCGACGATCATCTTGTCTGGTCCGACACAGTCTATGACATCTTCGGTCTGCCGCGCGGCGTCGAAGTCGCGCGCAGCGATGCCGTCGCGCTCTATCGCGAGGAATCGCGCGCCGCGATGGAAAAACTGCGCGCGCACGCGATCACCCATCGTCGCGGCTTCACCCTTGATGTCGCGATCGAAGCGTCGCGGCGCAAACCACGCTGGGTCCGGCTGATCGCCGCACCGGTTTGTGAAGACGACCGCGTGGTTGCGCTGAACGGCTTCAAATATCTGATCGGCGCTTAATTCGAACCCGATTCTCGTTCCGGCATGGCCACTCCCGGTTCCTATCCACGAAACCCGCTTCATAGACGGGCAATTACCGCCGCCCTTCCCTAACATGTCGGATTAACTTACAGTTTACCATAAGCCGGTGGCGGCGAATCCCTGATTTGCGCCACTGGCACATCCCTTGCTTCGGATGGTGGCGATGCTGAAGAAAATCGGACGGCTGTTTATCATCAAGACCAGGTTCGAGGCCTGCCTGATCATCTATGCATTGGCGGCGGGTGCCATGGCGCGCGGAACAGCCTATCTGCATGAATTTCCCGGGTACGGCGGCCAGTTGCTGCTCGTCGCGTGCAGCGGTTCGGTATTTCTTGCTGGCGCCAAAATCTTCGACTGCCTGCGCTACGAGCAGGCCGAAAGGCGGGCGGCCGAGCCACCCGCCGGCTAGGATCAGGAAACTGGCGAGGTGCTTCCGTCCACGGCCAAAACATGCCAAAGCCATGGGCATGAACAGGATCAGCGGCCGCCCGGTCATCGGCACCGAACATCTTTATGGGCTCGCGCTTCGCACGGCGCGCTGGCGTAAAGGCAGCACCGGGGTGCCGTTGCTGTTCCTCAACGGGATCGGCGCCGACATCGCTGCCGCGGCACCGCTGCTCGCGCAGATACATGGGCGCGAGGTGTGGACGCTCGACATGCCTGGCGTCGGCGGGTCGCCCGACGCAATCCTTCCCTATACCGCGCCGACAATGGCCGCGATCGTGATGGAGATTGCCGAACGCCTCGGCCACCCGCAGCTCGACCTTGCCGGCTTCAGCTGGGGCGGTGCGTTGGCGCAGCAGATCGCGGTGCAATTTCCGGCACGTATCCGGCGCATGGTCCTGATGGCAACGACGCCGAGTGTAGGGGCACCGGGAATCGGGTGGGCCGCGCTGCTCGACGACGACATGCTGGCGAGCGGACTGAAGCTTCCCACCGCAACGCCGCTTGGCCTCATTTATCAGGCGATGGCAATGGCCGGCTGGACCAGTGCGCCTATGCTGCCGCAGCTCAAGAACATGCCGACGCTGATCCTGATGGGCCGGCGCGACGGCGTCGTGCCGGCGGCGCACGGCCAGGCGATCGCCGATCTGATCGACGGCGCGATACTGGAAGTCGTGCCGGGGTCGCACCTTTTCCCCTTCACCCACGCCGCGAACACGGCGGCGCGGATCAGCGCTTTTCTGGAACAGCCGGCAGAGGCGACGGCGGAGCAAGCCGCCGCGTAAGGAAATCCGCGATCGTCATCGCGGTGGCGTCGGGCGCTTCCTCCATCGGCAGATGGCCGACATCGTCGAGCAGAACGACCTCCGATCCCGCAATCCGGTCGCGAAAGGTCAGCGCGGCGCTCGGGTTGATCAGCCGGTCCCGCTTGCCGAAAAGGATGAGCACCGGCACCTTTATCTCGCCGATCCGGTCGGCCATCGCGGGCTCGCGGTCGAGCGTGGCGCGCAGCGCCGTCGCCTCGCGATTGCCCGGAAAGCGGAGCAATTCCCAATAGCGGTCGACCATCGCATCATCGACGATGCCGGTTTTCGCGACCGATTGGCGGAGCGACTTTTCGACCAGCGAGCGCGGCGTGATCTGTCCGGCGAGCCAGCGTCCGACCGGATTTTTGAGAAGCCGGAAGCCGAGATTCGATTGGGGCGCCTTTTCGGCTTTTCGCAGCGGCATGCCCGCCGCATCGAGCAACAGGAGCGCATCGACGCGTCCCGGCTCGGCGAGCGCATAGCGCCACGCCACCCAGCCGCCCATCGAATTGCCGCCCAGGATGAAATGATCGAGGCCGAGCTTGGCCGCCACCACATCGACCGCGGCAATCATCCCCGCAGCGCTGTAATCCTTGTCGGGCGTGCCGCCGGTCAGGCCATGCCCCGGCAGATCGAGCGTCACGATCCGGTAATCGCCGCCGAGCCTTTTGACGAGCGGCTCCCACGTCTGAAGGCTGCTGTTCGACCCGTGGAGCAGCACGATGGTGCGGCCGTCGCGCCTGCCCTGATCGCGATAATGGATTCGCTGCCCTGCCGGCCCCGCCGCGAAGCTCGCGTCGGGGCCGGCATATTTGGCGATCATGGCATCGCGGTCGGTGTCGGGCGTGCGCAGCGCAAGGAAGATCGCTGCGATGACGAGCAACACCGCCAGCGGGATGAGCACCCGCTTGCGGCGGAAGAGCGGCCGCCGCGGCGGCAGCGGTTCATATTCGTCGTCGTCGATCATCGTCCGTCCCCTCGACCCGCGCGCAAACCTAGCGTGCCGGGGGCGGGCGTCAACCGACCCGCTTCACCGATCCCTTGTGCGCCCCGACCCCGCCGCGCGGACGAAAGCGACGCTTGCGCTGCGGCTGTGCGCCGTCGCCGGCCGCTGCCTCGCGGCGCGGGCCGCGATGGCCGCCGTCGCGCGAACCGCCCTCGCCATGCCCCTTGCGGCGCTGCGCATCGTCGCGCTGGCGCTGCGGGTCACGACCCTTGCTGCCGGTGTCGCGCGGCGGCTGTGCCGGCTTGGGCAGATTGCGAACCATCTCGCCGAAATTGTCGGGCAGCTTCGCCGGCTCGGCCTTGGTCCGCGTCACGCGTTCGATATCGCGCAGATAGGGGCGCTCGTCAGGCGCGACAAAGCTGATCGCAACACCCTCCGCCCCGGCGCGCGCGGTGCGGCCGATGCGGTGAACATATTGTTCGGGGACGTTCGGGATCTCGAAATTGATCACATGGCTCACCCCCGACACGTCGATGCCGCGCGCTGCAATGTCGGTCGCGACGAGCAATCGGACCTGACCCGAACGGAACGCCTGCAGCGCGGTCGTGCGCTGCGCCTGGCTCTTGTTACCGTGGATCGCAAAGGCTTCGATGCCCGCGCCCTTCAAATGGCGGACGACGCGGTCGGCGCCGTGCTTCGTGCGCGTAAAGATCAGGGCGCGGTCGATGTCCTCGCTACGCAGCACATGATGGAGCAGCGCCTGCTTTTCCTTCTGCTCGACGAAGGTCACGCGCTGGCGAATCTTTTCGGCAGTCGTCGCCTGCGGCGCGACCGACACGGTGACCGGATCGTTCAGGAACTGATCGGCAAGGCCCGCAATCTCCTTCGGCATCGTCGCCGAGAAGAAGAGATTCTGGCGCCGCGACGGCAGCAGCTTGGCAACGCGGCGCAGCGAATGGATGAAGCCCATGTCCATCATCTGGTCGGCTTCATCGAGAACGAAGATTTCGACATCGTCCATGCGCAGCGCACGCTGATCGATCAGGTCGAGCAGGCGGCCCGGGGTGGCGACGAGAATATCGACGCCCTGCGCGAGGTCACGGATCTGCTTGTTGATCGGCACGCCGCCAAACACGGTCGAAACGCGCAGCTTGGTGAAACGACCATAGTCGCGGCAGCTTTGCGCAATCTGCGCCGCGAGCTCGCGCGTCGGCGCCAGCACCAGCATGCGGCAGCCGCGCGGATTGGCGCGATGCGGATAGGTCAGCAGATGGTGGATCGACGGCAGCGAGAAACCGGCCGTCTTGCCGGTACCCGTCTGCGCGATGCCGCATAGATCGCGGCCCTTCATCAGCGGCGGGATCGCCTGCGTCTGGATCGGGGTCGGGGTTGTATAATCCTTGGCGGCAAGCGCGCGATTGATGTCGGCGTGCAGGCCAAAGTCGTTGAAACTCGTCATAACATACTCTCAATGGGCGACGCGCACAGCGCCCGTTCGCATCGAACGGACGGCGCACGGCCGCGGGTTCGAAACGACCCGCGTGAAAGGGTGCCTCAAGGGACAAAGCGCGGTGCCGGCTCGTCCCGCGCTGGCGGCCTTTACGGCGCCTCGGGCGGGAAAATCACGCTGCCGGTGGTTGCGGCGGTGAAGTCCGCCATGCTGCGCTGCACAAGCATATGGCGAATATTACGCGAAATTGCAAGATGATTACTCGGGCCGGGATTGCCCCCCTCGCCGGTTCGTGCTGATCTTGATCCTGCAAGACCGAATAAAGGGGAGAGCCGGAGCGCCATGCCGGAAAAGATTATCGTCATCGACGAAGGCACGACATCGACCCGCGCCATGCTTTTCGACGCGAGCGGCACGCCGCTCGGCAGCGCGCAGCGCGAGTTTCGCCAGCATTATCCGGGCCCCGGCCTCGTCGAACATGACGCCGAGGAAATATGGCAGGCGACCCTCGCGTGCACGCGCACGATGATCGACAAGGCGGGCGGCGCGGCCAATATTGCCGCGATCGGCATCACCAACCAACGCGAAACGATCGTGTTCTGGGACCGGACGACCGGCCGGCCGCTCGCCCCCACAATCGTGTGGCAGGATCGGCGGACCGCCGCCGATTGCGCGAAGCTCAAGGAGGCCGGTCACGAACCGGTGGTACAGGCCAAGAGCGGTTTGCTGCTCGATCCCTATTTTTCCGGCAGCAAGATCGGCTGGGCGCTGCGCAACTGGCCGCAGTTGGCCGAGGCGGGCGATCGGCTTGCCGTCGGGACGATCGAATCCTATCTCGTCTATCGCCTGACCGGCGGCGCGCATGTGACCGACGCGACCAATGCCTCACGCACGCTGTTGATGGCGATCGACGGCGATGAGGGCTGGGACGGCGGCCTGTGCGACCTGTTCGGCGTTCCCATGCGACTGCTGCCCGAAATCGTCGATTGCACTGCCACGGTCGGCACCACCGACCCGGAGCTGTTCGGCGGCGCGATCCCGATTGCGGGGATGGCGGGCGACCAACAGGCGGCAACGATCGGCCAGGCCTGTCTGGCTCCGGGCCAGACCAAGGCAACCTTCGGCACCGGCGCCTTCATCCTGTCGGCGAGCGGCACGGAACGGCCGCATTCGGCCAACCGGCTGCTCGCGACAATATTGGTTCAGGAAAACGGGCGCCGCAGCTATGCACTCGAAGGATCGGTATTCGTGGCGGGAAGCCTGATAAAGTGGCTCCGTGACGGCCTCGGCCTGCTCGCGAACGCAGGCGAGAGCGAGGCGCTGGCCCGCTCGGTTCCGGATAATGGCGGTGTTTATCTGGTCCCCGCGCTTGCAGGACTCGGTGCGCCGCACTGGCGACCCGATGCGCTCGCTGCAATATCGGGGCTGAGTTTCGCGAGTGGCAAGGCGCATGTCGCGCGCGCCGCGCTGGAAGCACAAGCCTATCAGGCGCATGATCTGAAAGCCGCCTTCGCGGCCGATGGCGTCGATTGGGCCGATCTGCGGATCGACGGCGGCATGGCGGCGAACGACTGGATGGCGCAGGATCTGGCCGACATGCTCGCCTTGATCGTCGAGCGACCCGAATTTGTCGAAAGTACCGCCCTCGGCGCCGCGATGCTGGCGGCCTGCGGCGCGGGACTCTACCCCGATCTCGCCACCGCCGCGGGGACGATGCGCGGGCGTGCGACGCGCTTCATCCCGGCGCTGACCGACGCGCGACGCAAAACGCGCCTTGCCGGCTGGCAAAGCGCGCTCGCGAAAATCTTGACCTGATCGTCGCCCCTGCGAAGGCGGGGGGTGACGTCGATCAGCGCTTGAGGGTAAGGCCGCCGAAGCGCTTGTTGAACTTGGCGACCTGGCCGCCCTGATCGAGCAGGCGCTGGTTGCCGCCGGTCCACGCCGGGTGCGCGGTGGGGTCGATTTCGAGCGTCATCACGTCACCTTCGCTGCCCCAGGTCGAGCGCGTCTGATATTCGGTGCCGTCGGTCATCTTGACCGTGATCATGTGATAGGCCGGATGGATGTCTTTTTTCATGTCTTAAGCTCCTGTGCCGCTGGTTTCCGACCAGCGGCGTGAGTCGGTACGATCCCCGCAGGGGGCCGCGAAGCGGCTGCCCCTAACGACGAACGGAAGGAATTGCAACCCGCCGTATTGCCGGGCGGGCGCGTATCATTCAATCGCTGGGCGGGTCGGCGATCATCGCGGTGAACTGGCATTCGGTTGCCAGTTGATCGCCCAGCATCGCCCGGCCTTCGAACTTGCAGATGTTCCGCTTGGCCTGCAGGATCGTGACGTGCAGGTCGAGCAGATGGCCCGGCTCCACGGGTTTGCGGAACTTAACCCCGTCGATCCCCATGAAATAGACAAGCTTGCCCGACCCCGCGAGACCCAGCGATTCGATCGCGAGCACCCCGCCCGCCTGCGCCAGTGCCTCGATAATGAGGACACCGGGCATGATCGGCCGGCCGGGAAAATGACCCTGGAAAAAGGGCTCGTTGATCGTGACCGCCTTCACCGCATGGATGCTGGTGTCGCGGACCATCGATTCGACGCGGTCGACGAGCAGCATCGGGTAACGATGCGGAAGCAGACTCAGGATCCGGCGGATATCCGCCGGACCCATCGTCTTGTCGTCACTGTCGGTCATGCGCGCTTAGCGGGTGACCGGCGGCGTGCCGCCCGACGCGGCCGGCTGGGCAGCCGCGGCGGCGCGCGCCTGGTCCATCGCCTGCTGGTTCTTCTGCTGCACGAGCTGGCCGGGCTTGTAACCCGCCGGCGGCGTGATCGACACGTTCGGCAGAATGCGGTTAAGTTCGGTAACGACCGCATCGGTGATGTCGGTGCTCGGGTCACGCGCCAGCACGGCGTCGGGCTGCAGCAGCAGGTCGACCTTCTTGGCGGTCATCGCGGCGCGGATCGCCTCGTTCATGCGAACGCTGATCTGATCCTCGACATAGGCGATCGCGAGGTCGACGGGTTCGCCGATCTTGTTAAGCTCGGCGGAAGCCGCCTGGCGCTTGTCCTGCACGGCCTTGGCAGCGGCCTGGAGCGCAGCCTGATTCTGCGGCGTCTTCTTCGCTTCCTCATTATATTTGGCCACCAGCACGTTCAGTTCGGCCTGCAGCGTCTGACCGCGGGTTTCCTGCTGGTCGATCTGCGCCTTGTAGGTCGTCTGGATCTGCTGCGATGCGACGGTGAAGGCGTTCGAACGCGAGGCCGCGACGCGAACGTCGGCGAGCGCGACCGATTTTGCCTGTGCAACGGCCGGAGCCGACAGAAGCGGCGAAACCGAAAGCGCGGCAATGGCGAGCGCCGAGGCGGCAATAATTTTCTTCATCAGAATTGTGTTCCTACATTGAATGAGAAGCGTTTCGTATCGTCACCCTCTTCTTTGCGAAGGGCGTAAGCGAAGTCGATCCGGAAAGGACCAAACGGAGAGTTCCAGTTGACGCCGGCGCCAATCGCGACGCGCGGTTTCCAGCTGTCGCCCAGATAGCGTTCCTCGAATGGTGCCAGCGGCGTGAAGCCGTTGGTGGCGTCGCAAGTGGTATATTGCCCAGTCGGCGTCACCACACCGGTCGTTGTGTCGGTGACGACGGTCTGACTCGCAAATGTCGTCGCGCCGGTCGAGGCATTACGGCAAAGATATTTGGTGATACCATCGGCCGGGTCTCTGAAATCGGCCAGCGTTGTCAGCGTCGGGCGCTTAACGCCCCAGACCGACCCGAAGTCGAGGAATACCGACGGGCGAAGGCCGAGCTCCTTGGCGCCGCTGCCGAGCGGAATATCGACCTCGAACCGCCCCTTGTAATAGGCGCGTCCGCCCAGGGCGTCGTCGACGCGGGCATTGTCCGACGTGTCGAGGATCGGGTTCATGGGATCGGTCAGATCGACATTGCCGTAGCGCACGACGCGGGGGCCGACGCCGCGGATGTCGAAGCCGCGCAGTTGCGGTTCGCCAAGGAAAAAGCGGTCGGTCAAACGCACCTTGTCGCTGGTCGGCGACGGAGCATCGCCAAGGGGATAGATATAGCCGCCTTCGGCTGAGATGTTCAGGATGAACTTGCTGCCGAGGTTGAAATGCTTGCTCGCCGTCGCGGTCGTCCGGACATACCGAACACTGCCGCCGAGGCCGGCAAAATCCTGTCCGAGCGTGAAGGACTGACCGCGCGTCGGGCGCAGGCGGTTGTCGCGATCGTCATAGGCGATGGTGTATCCTACGAGCGACGTCGTGCGCTTGCCGATCGCGTCGCAAAGATAGCGGCCGGCGACCAGCGGGTCGCAATTGCCCCCGAAATAATAGAGATTCTTGTCGAGCGTCACATCGTCGAGATTGAGGCTGTAGCGGCCGAACACCGACATGAATTCGGTAAGCGGAACACCCATATTGACCTGGAAGCCCGTCGTAATCTGCTGGAAGGTCGTCTGGCGGTTGTTGTTGATGAAGTTGAACGAGTTGAGGTCGCGGCGATAGATGCTGCCGCCAAGCGAGATGTTGCGGTCGAACAAATAAGGCTCGGTGAAACCAAGTTCTACCGACTTCGAATAGCTCGAATAATTGACCGATGCCTGAAGCTGCTGGCCGAGACCGCGGAAGTTGCGCTGGCGGATCGACGCCTGGAGCAGAAAATTCTCGATCGACGAGAAACCAGCGGAAAGCGACAATTCGCCCGTTGGCTTTTCCTCAACATTCGTTTCGAGGATGATGCGATCTGGAGTCGAGCCTTCCTTGCGCTCGATCTCCAGCTTGTCCTGGAAATAGCCAAGGCTGTTCAGGCGGTTCTCGGTGCGCTTGACGCCGAAGCTGTTGAAGGCGTCGCCTTCGTTGAGGCGAAACTCGCGGCGCACCACCTTGTCATGCGTCAGCGTGTTGCCGTTGACGTCGATACGCTCGACATAGGTGCGCGGACTTTCGCCGACGTCGAAAGTGATCGCCATCGTCCGCGTTTCGGGATCGCGGCGGAATTCGGGATTGATGTCGGCGAAGGCATAGCCGAAGAGGCCGGCGGTTTCGCTCAGGCTTTCCACCGTATCTTCCACAAGCTTGGCGTCGTACCAGTCGCCCGTCTTCATCGGCAGCAGGCGCTTCAGCGTCTCCGGCTTGAAGTCGCGCAGCTGGCTCTTCACGTCGATGTCGCCGAATTTGTAGCGCTCGCCTTCTTCCACCACATAGGTGATGATGAAGTCCTGCTTGTTGCTGGTCAGCTCCGCCACCGCCGAAATCACGCGGAAGTCGGCATAGCCGTGCTGGAGATAGAAGAGGCGCAGCTTCTGCTGGTCATAGGCCAGACGATCGGGATCGTAGGTCGTGTTCGACGACAGGAGATTGCCGAGGCTGGCCTGCTTCGTCGCCATTTCGCCGCGCAGTTCGCCGTCGCTGAACTGTTCGTTGCCGATGATGTTGATCTGGCGGACCTTCGACTTCGGCCCTTCGTCGATCTCGAACACCACATCGACGCGGTTCTGGTCGAGCTGGACCATCTTGGGATCGACGGTCGCGGCGAAGCGGCCCTGCCGCTTGTAGAGTTCGATGATGCGCGCGACATCGGCGCGGACCTTCGAGCGGGTGAAAATCTGCCGCGGCGCAAGCTTGATCTCGGGCCGGATCTTGTCTTCCTTCAGCCGCTTGTTGCCTTCGAGGATGACGCGGTTGATGACGGGGTTTTCCGTCACCTGGATCGTCAGCGCGCCATTGTCGTCGCTGATCTGATAATCCTTGAACAATTCGGTCGACGCCAGATCCTTGAGCGCCTGGTCGAGCACCGAACGGTCATAGGGCTGCCCCACGCGCAGGCGCAGATAGGAGAGGATCGTCTGCGCCTCGAGCCGCTGGTTGCCAACGACGGTGATCGTCTTGATCGTCGCCGCGGTCGGCGCCGCCTCGGTCGGCGGAACGGGCAGCGTCGATGTCACGGGCGGCGGGGTGACTTGCGCCAGCGCCGCAACCGGCCACGCCAGCATCGACCCGGTCATAAGCACCGCGGTCAGTCGCGTCCGTGCCGAAAATTTCTGTGAAGCCACACCGTTCATCCCGCAAAAATCCGTATCCCTGCGCCCAGGCCCCGCTCCGGCCCAAGTGCGCGCTCTCCCTGCCTTAGTCTGGCTATCCAATCAAGCGGGCGATCCTGTCCCAAACGCCAATTGAGCCCAAATCGTTGAAAGTCACGACCAGCATCAACGTCACGATCACCGCAAAACCGAATCTGAACGCCCACTCCTGCGCCTGCGGCGGTGCCGGCCGCCGCCGAATTGCTTCATAGCCGTAGAAAAGCAGATGGCCACCATCGAGCATGGGCAATGGCAACAGATTTATGAACCCCAGATTGATGGAAACGAAAGCGACGAAGAAGATCAGGCTGGAAAGCCCCAGCGTCGCCATCTCGCCCGATTGTTTCGCGATCTTGAGCGGGCCGCCCATTTCCTTGACCGACCGCTGCCCGGTGAGGAATTGCCCCAATATATCCCCGGTCAACCGCACGATACCCCAGGTCTGGGACGCGCCAGCCTGAACGGCCGCGACCGGATTGACAGGTTCCAAGGCAATCTCGCCCGACCGGATGCCGATCACCGCGCGTTCGCCCTTGTTGCCGAAGCGATCGGTTTCGGTGATGACGCGCGGCCGCAGCAGCACATCGATGCGTTCGCCGCCGCGCTGGATCGCAAGCTCGGCGGGTTTGCCAAGGTCGAAGGCCACCGCCATCGGAATGTCGTCGAATTTCTCGATCGCGCCGCCGTTGATCGCCACGATCCGGTCGCCGACCCGCAGATCGGCGGCTTCGGCCGCGCTGCCCGGCTCCACCGCGCCGACGACGGGGGGCGTCGTCGGGACGCCATAGGCCATGTTGAAGGCGGCAAAGATCGCGATGGCGAACAGGAAGTTGGTCACCGGCCCCGCGAGCACGATGAGAGCGCGTTTCCAGACCGGCTGCGCGGGAAAGCTGTGCGAGCGTTCTTCGGCGGGCATGTTTTGCCAGTTGGCGTCGGGCTGGCTCACCGCATCACGGTCGCCCGCGAACTGGACATAGCCGCCGAGCGGCAGCCAGCAGATCTTCCATTCTGTGCCGCGCTTGTCGGTCCAGCCGAGGATCTTGCGCCCGAAACCGATCGAAAAGGTGTCGGCTTTCACGCCGCACCAGCGGCCGACGATGTAATGGCCATATTCGTGCACGAACACGAGCGGGCCGAGCACGACCAGAAACGCAAGAATGGTGAACAGGAAACCGGGCGACTCAAGCATGTTCGAGTTGGTCCACAAAATGCTGCGCGACCGCGCGGGATGTCGCGTCGACGCTGAATATGTCCTGAAGCGCGCCCGGCACGGCGGGCGCATCGGCATCGAGGACGCGCTTTACCGTGTCGATGATTGCCGGAAAGGATATCCGCCCTGCAAGGAAAGCGGCGACCGCCACCTCGTTGGCGGCGTTGAGCTGCGCGGGCCGCGCGCCGCCCTCGGCGATCGCGGCGCGGCAGAGCGCCGTTGCCGGGAAGCGTGCTTCGTCGGGCGCTTCGAAATCGAGCCGCGCGATGGCGGCAAGATCGAGCGGCGCGCACGGCGTCGCCATACGCTGCGGCCAGGCGAGCGCGCTCGCGATCGGAATGCGCATATCGGGCGATCCAAGCTGCGCCAGCGTCGAACAATCGACATATTCGACGAGGCTGTGGATCACCGATTGCGGGTGAACGAGGATTTCGATCCGGTCGAGGCCGACGGGAAAGAGATGATGCGCCTCGATCAGTTCGAGGCCCTTGTTCATCATCGTCGCCGAATCGACGCTGATCTTGGCGCCCATCGACCAATTGGGATGCGCGACCGCCTGCGCCGGGGTGACGCGCGCCATCGCCTCGGCCGACATGGTGCGGAACGGGCCGCCGCTCGCGGTCAGAATGATGCGTCGCACCTGATCAAGGCGCCCGCCCGCCAGGCACTGAAAAATCGCATTATGTTCGGAATCGACCGGCAGGATCGTCGCGCCGGACCGCTGCGCCGCCGCGATCATCAACTCGCCCGCCGACACCAGCGATTCCTTGTTCGCGAGCGCCACGTCGCACCCGGCTTCGATCGCCGCCATCGTAGGCGCGAGCCCGGCGGTACCGACAATCGCGGCGAGTACGAGATCGGCCGGCAACCGCGCAGCGTCGACCAATGCGTCGGCGCCCGCCGCCACGCCGATATGCGTGTCCGCCAGCGCCGTCTTGAGTTCGTCATGACGCGCGGGATCGCCGATCACGGCGACTTCGGGGGTGAACTCGCGCGCCAGACGCGCCAGTTCGGCAACGTCGCTGTTGGCGCTGAGCACGACGATCTGCCACGCGTCGCGGTCGCGGCGTACGAGGTCGAGGGCCGATTGCCCGACCGAACCCGTTGCGCCAAAGACCGAGAGGCGGCGCATGTCAGCCGGCCGCCCGGACCGCGATCTGGCCCGCGACGGCGAGCGCACCGAGAATGAGCGCGACCGGCAGCAGGCCGTCGACGCGGTCGAAAATGCCGCCATGCCCCGGAATCAGCTTGCCCGAATCCTTGACCCCGGCGCGGCGTTTCATCCAGCTTTCGCCAAGGTCGCCGAGCTGCGCGAGGAGGCCCATGAACAGGCCGATCCACAGCGGGACACCGATAATCTGGCCGCGGTCACCGATCGTCGCGCTGGCAATCAGCGCCGCGATCATGCCGCCGACGAGCCCCGACCAGGTTTTCGAAGGGCTGATCGTCGGCGCGAGCCGCGCGCCGCCAAAGGCGCGTCCGGCAAAATAGGCGCCGATGTCGGTCGCCCAGACCATGCCGAACACCCACAGCGCCGCCGTCATTCCCAGATTCTGCCGGATATACCAGAGCCCGCCGATCGCACCGATGACGAGCAGCAATCCGAGCGCCGAGAAGGCCGCCTTGCCGCCGCTGCCGAGCCCCATCGCGCGGACGAGCTGGAACCATTCGACCAGCAGCAGCGCGCCGCCGACGAGCAGCAGCAGGCCGAAGGCGATGCCGCCGAACCACAGCGCGGTGCCGGCGATCGCGAACAGGATGATCGCCGACCCGATGCGCACCCACAGATCCGACTTCGCTGCGCCCGCCATGCCTTATAATCCTCCGAAACGGCGCTCGCGCGCCGCAAAATGATCGAGCGCCGCCTTGAGGTCGGCGGGTTTGAAATCGGGCCATAGCCGATCGGTGAAATAGAGCTCGGCATAAGCCGCCTGCCACAGCAGGAAATTCGACAGCCGCACTTCGCCCGACGTGCGGATCAACAGGTCGAGCGGCGGCATGTCGGCGGTGTCGAGATGCGCCGCGATCGTCTCGGCGCTGATCTCGCCTTCCGCCGCGGCGGCCTTCGCTGCCCGCACCAGTTCGTCCTGCGCGCCATAATTGAGCGCGACCGCCAGCGTGGTGCGCCGGTTATGCGCGGTGCGCGCGATCGCATCCTCGATCAGTGCGACGACATCGGGCGCGAGCGCGCGCCAATCGCCGATGATCTTGAGCCGCACGTCATTGGCGGCAAATTCGTCGATATCGCTGACGATGAAGCGCTTGAGCAGGCCCATCAGATCGCTGACCTCGTCCTCCGGCCGCTTCCAGTTTTCGGACGAAAAGGCGTAGAGGGTCAGCGCTTCGATCCCCAGGTCGCCGGCCGCGCGCACAATCGTACGCACCGCCTCAACCCCCGCGCGATGACCGGCGATGCGCGGCAGGTGGCGCTTCTTGGCCCAGCGGCCGTTGCCATCCATGATGATGGCGACATGGCGGGCATCGTGATGCGTTTCGGACACCGGAAAAGCCTAAGACTCCGTTCGCCCTGAGCTTGTCGACGGGCCGTTCTTTCCTGGGCAAGAAAAGGACGGGGCTTCGACAGGCTCAGCCCAAACGGCCGAGAGGGCAGCGCGGAGGAGCACTAGCCCAGAATTTCCTTTTCCTTCGCCGCCGCCGCCGCATCGATTTCGGCGATCGTCGCGTCGGTCAGCTTCTGCACTTCGGTTTCGGCGCGCTTGCGCTCGTCCTCGCTGATTTCCTTCTTCGCCTCGTCCTGCTTCAGATTGTCCATGCCGTCGCGGCGGACATTGCGGGCGGCGACGCGCGCCTTTTCGGCATATTGCCCGGCAAGCTTCGACAATTCCTTGCGGCGTTCCTGCGTCATTTCGGGGATCGGCAGGCGGAGAAGCTGACCATCGACGATCGGGTTGAGGCCGAGCCCGGCCGAGCGGATCGCCTTGTCCACCGGGCCGACGTTCGACTTGTCCCACACCTGCACCGCCAGCATCCGCGGTTCGGGCGCGCTGACCGAGGCGACCTGGTTGAGCGGCATATGGCTGCCGTAGACCTCGACCGTCACCGGATCGAGCAGCGCCGAATTGGCGCGACCGGTGCGCAGCCCCGCAAGGTCGTGCTTCAGCGATTCGACCGCGCCGTGCATGCGGCGTTCCAGGTCGGCCTTGTCATATTTCGCCATCTGTCTTTCCTCTCTTGATCGTTTCAGGCCGCGCCGCCGACCACGGTGGCGACGCCCTCGCCGGCCAGCACCCGCGCCAGATTTCCGGCTTCGCGAATGTTGAACACGACGATCGGAATATTATTGTCGCGGCACAAGGCCACCGCGCTCGCGTCCATCACCTTCAGATTGTCGGCGAGGACACGGTCATAACTCAGGCTGTCGTAGCGCACCGCGCTCGGATCCTGTTTCGGATCAGCGTTATAGACGCCATCGACGCTGGTGCCTTTCAGCAGCGCATCGCATTTCATTTCCGCCGCGCGCAGCGCCGCGCCGCTGTCGGTCGTGAAATAGGGTGCACCGACGCCCGCGGCAAAGATGACGACGCGGCCCTTTTCGAGGTGGCGTTCGGCGCGGCGGCGGATCACCGGTTCGCACACCTTGTCCATCTCGATCGCCGACTGGACGCGGGTCTGGACGCCGAGCTGCTCGAGCGCATTCTGCATGGCAAGCGCGTTCATCACCGTCGCCAGCATGCCCATATAGTCGGCCTGCGCGCGGTCCATGCCCTTCGCCGCCCCCGCCATGCCGCGAAAGATATTGCCGCCGCCAATGACGAGGCAGAGTTCGAGGCCGCGATCCTTCGCTTCCTTGACCTCGGCCGCCATGCTCGCGACCGTTTCGGGATCGATCCCGAAGGGCGTCGGCCCCATCAGCGCCTCGCCCGACAATTTGAGCAGGATGCGTTTCATGCCGGGCAATGCCATGTCGGGGGGAACCTCTTGCAAACTCGTAATATGCGAATGGCGCGCACCCTAGAGAGAGTGCGCGCCATTGCCAAGCGGACTGCGGCGCCCCAGGCGCAGCAATCCGGTTCTGCTTTTAGACGCCCGCGGCGGCGGCAACTTCGGCGGCGAAGTCGCTCTCTTCCTTCTCGATGCCTTCACCGAGCTGGAAGCGGATGAAGCCGGTCAGCGTGATCGTCGCGCCGACGTCCTTGCCCGCAGCGGCGACGACTTCGGCGACCGGCGTCTTGCCGTCCATCACGAAGAGCTGCGACAGCAGCGCATTTTCCTTGCGGAACTTGGCGATCGAACCATCGACCATCTTCGCGACGATCTCGGCCGGTTTGCCCGACTGGGCCGCCTTTTCTTCCGCGATCGCCCGTTCACGCGCGACGAGATCGGCGTCGAGATCGTCGCCGTTCAGCGCCAGCGGGTTGGCGGCGGCGACATGCATCGCAAGCTGCTTGGCCAGCGGTTCGAGAACATCGGCGCCAGCGGTCGATTCGAGCGCGACGAGCACGCCGATCTTGCCCATGCCCGGCGCCGCGGCGTTGTGGACATATCCGGTCACGACGCCCGAGTTCACCGACAGGATCTCGGCGCGGCGCAGCGACTGATTCTCGCCGATCGTGGCGATATTGTTGGTGAGCTGTTCGGCGACCGTGCCGCCCGTCGGGTAGCCGGCAGCGGCGAGCGTTTCGATGTCGGTGATGCCTTCGGCGAGCGCGACCTGCGTCACGTCGCGAACGAACGCCTGGAACTGTTCGTTCTTGGCAACGAAATCGGTTTCGCTGTTGACTTCGACGACGGCGCCCTTGGTGCCGTCCGCGGCAACGCCGACCAGACCTTCGGCAGCGACGCGGCCGGCCTTCTTGGCCGCGGCGGCGAGGCCCTTGGTGCGCAGCCAGTCGATCGACGCTTCGATGTCGCCGTTGTTTTCGGCAAGCGCCTTCTTGCAGTCCATCATGCCTGCGCCGGTGCGGTCGCGCAGTTCCTTGACGAGAGCGGCCGTAATTTCAGCCATCGGATGTTCCTTTCAAAAGGGCGGGCGCAATTGGACCCGCGGGACGCCCGCGCGCATGGCGGGGCGATAAGTCAAAGGGATGACAGGGGCGACCGCCGGTCGGCGCGCCGCCCCGTCATGCCGCACGGGCTCAGGCGTCGGCCTGGCGCTCGGTTTCGGCAGCCGCTTCGGCCGGGACCTGTTCGTCCTCGGTCAGCACGGGCTCGGCAACGGGTTCGACCGCCGCACCCAGATCTTCGCCGCGATCGGCGCGGGCCTGCTGGCCGCCGCGGGTCGCCGCCTGGGCAACCGCTTCGCAGTAAAGACGGATCGCGCGCGCCGCATCGTCGTTCGCCGGAACGGGGAAAGCGATGCCATCGGGCGAGACGTTCGAATCGAGGATCGCGACGACCGGGATCCCAAGGACGTTGGCTTCCTTGATCGCCAGCTCTTCCTTGTTCGCGTCGATCACGAACATCACGTCGGGAATGCCACCCATGTCGCGGATGCCGCCGAGGCTGAGCTCGAGCTTGTCGCGTTCGCGGGTCTTGTTGAGCACTTCCTTCTTGGTCAGACCCGAGGTGTCGCCCGAAAGCTGTTCTTCGAGCGACTTGAGGCGCTTGATCGAGTTAGAGATCGTCTTCCAGTTGGTGAGCATGCCGCCCAACCAGCGGTGGTTGACGAAGTGCTGACCCGAAGCGCGGGCCGCATCGGCGATCGGGCCCTGCGCCTGGCGCTTGGTACCGACGAACAGCACCTTGCCGCCGGCGGCCGAGGTCGACGAGATGAAGTCGAGCGCACGCGCGAAGAGCGGCACGGTCTGCGACAGGTCGAGGATGTGGATGCCGTTGCGCGCGCCGAAGATATACGGCTTCATGCGCGGGTTCCAACGGTGGGTCTGGTGGCCGAAGTGGGCGCCAGCTTCGATAAGATTCTGCATCGTGACGACAGGAGCCGCCATAGTCTTTCTCCTTCCGGTTAGTCCTCTGAAAGGCAAGAACCGAGCGATCCGCTAGAGAATCATCCCGGCACCGGTATGTGCGCCTTCCATGTGGAATGGGCGGGCCGTTAGACGGCTTGCCCGCGAAAAGCAAGGCCCAAGCGTCGATTAGCCCCCCTATTGGCTCGGCGCGCCTTGCACCGCGCCCGACTCAACTCATCGACAAAACATAACGCTTCGCCGCATTAGCATTGAGAACAAATAGAGAACATGGAACGAAAAGGTCAGCAAAACCGTAGCTCCGGGCGAAGGTTTCGCACAGGGAAGCCGAAAGGACAAGAAAATGGTTCAGGTCGCCGCCGCTCTTCTCTTCGCAAGTGCCGCCGGACTGGGTGTGCTGGTGATTCTCGCCATGCTGCGCACCAATGGCGATGCGATCTTGTCGGCGCTTGCCGGCGAAGGCGCCTTCCCGCACGGCTCGTCCCCGCAGACCGGCCCGGCCGCGACCGTCGTGCCGCTGCGCCGCCGCGACATGCCGCGCGGCGTTCGCACCCCTGTTCGCGTTCAGCCGCTGATCAGCCGCGCCGCCTGACTTTCGCGTAGCTCGCAAGTCCGAAGGGCAGCAGAGCGACATAGAAGACGCAGATCGCAAGCAAGGTCGGCCACGGCGCGGTGACGAGCGCTGCGCCGAGCAGCCCCACCCCCGCCAGCGCGAACAGCCGCCACGACCGGCGCAGGCGGATCGACGACCAGCTGTATGTCGGGATTGCCGAGATCATCAGCATCGCGACGCCAAGCGCCCACGGCATGACGACATACCATTCGCGGAACATGTCGTTGCCGGTCGAAAGCCAGAGATAGACGGGAACAAAGGCAAGGCCAGCCCCCGCAGGCGCCGGAATGCCGGTGTTGAAGCCCGCCGACTTGTGCGGCTGGACATCGGCGTCCATCCGCGAATTGAACCGCGCCAGCCGCAGCGCGCAGCCGACCGCGAGCGCCAGCGCCGCAGTCCAGCCGAACTTGGGCGCGTCGTCCAGCGACCACAGAAACAGGATCATCGCCGGCGCAACGCCGAAGGCAATGACATCAGAGAGGGAATCGAGTTCGGCGCCGAATTTGCTCTGCGCGCGCAGCAGGCGCGCGATGCGCCCGTCCATCCCGTCGAGCACCCCGGCGAAGATCACCGCCGCCAGCGCCTTTTCCCATTCCTCGCCGATCGCGAAACGCACGCCCGTCAGGCCGAAGCACAGGGCGAGCGCGGTAATCGCGTTGGGCGCAAAGGCGCGCAGCGGGATGCCGCCGATGCGGCGCGGGTCGACACCCGTCCGGGGATCGCGATCGCCCGCCATTATTGCCCGATGCCGTCGATCGTGTCGCCCTTGCCGAGCCGGGCAACAATCGTTTCGCCGGCCAGCGTGCGCTGCCCCAGCAGCACCTGCGGCGCGGTACCCTGCGGCAGATAGACATCGACGCGGCTGCCGAAGCGGATCAGGCCGACGCGTTGGCCTGTCGCAAGCTCGGTTCCCATGCTCACGAAGGGCATGATGCGCCGCGCCACCAGCCCCGCAATCTGGGTGAAGCCGATGCGCACCCCGTCAGCGCGTTCGACGACGAAATGCTGGCGCTCGTTTTCCTCGCTCGCCTTGTCGAGATCGGCGTTCACGAACTTGCCGGGGATATAAACGAGCTTGCGCAGCGTCCCGGCAACCGGGGTACGATTGATATGGACGTCGAACACGCTCATGAAGATCGATACGCGCAGCATCGGCGCATCGCCCAGCCCGTCGGCCCCAGCGATTTCGGGCGGGGGCGGGACTTCGGCAATCTGGGTGACGAGCCCGTCGGCAGGCGCGATGACCAAGTCGGCACTGGTCGGCGTCACGCGCACCGGGTCACGGAAAAAGGCGCCGACCCACGCGGTAATTCCGGCCATCAGCCAGCCGGCGATTTCCCAGCCGAGCAGCCAGAAACAGACGGTGACGATCGCCGCAATCAACAGGAATTTGCGGCCCTCGGGGTGAATCGACGGCCAGCGCCACTTGATGCCGCCGCCGGGACGGTTGGAAGAGATGGTGGTGGACATGCCGATTGTTCTAGGGCGCGCATCGAGCACTGACAATCGCTTATCCCGCCCCGCCCGCTCGCGGGACGGCACCAGGGCGGTTGAACATTGCCCCGGCTTTGCCTAAGGCCCCCTGCAATTCGACTCCCCAAGGAAAAGGCAGCAGCATGGGCAAGATCAAGGTAGTCAACCCGGTCGTCGAACTCGACGGCGACGAAATGACGCGGATCATCTGGCAGTGGATTCGCGAACGGCTGATCCTGCCCTATCTCGACGTCGACCTGCATTATTACGACCTCGGCATCGAGGAACGCGATCGCACCGACGACAAGATCACCGTCGAAGCCGCCAACGCGATCAAGAAATATGGCGTCGGCGTGAAGTGCGCGACGATCACCCCCGACGAAGCGCGCGTCGAGGAATTCGGCCTGAAGAAGATGTGGAAGTCGCCCAACGGCACGATCCGCAACATCCTGGGCGGCGTCGTGTTCCGCGAACCGATCGTCATCAAGAATGTCCCGCGGCTTGTCCCCGGCTGGACCGACCCGATCGTTGTCGGCCGTCACGCCTTCGGCGATCAGTATCGCGCCACCGACTATCGCGTCCCCGGCCCCGGCAAGCTGCGCCTGGTGTTCGAAGGCGAGGACGGCACGATCATCGACGAGGAAGTGTTCCAGTTCCCCTCGTCGGGCGTCGCGATGGCGATGTACAATCTCGACGATTCGATCCGCGATTTCGCGCGCGCCAGCATGAATTATGGCCTAGCGCGCGGCTGGCCCGTCTATCTGTCGACCAAGAACACGATCCTGAAGGCCTATGACGGCCGCTTCAAGGATCTGTTCGAGGAAGTCTATCAGAACGAATTCAAGGCCAAATTCGAAGCAGCCGGCATCATTTACGAGCATCGCCTGATCGACGACATGGTCGCCTCGGCCCTCAAATGGTCGGGCAAGTTCGTCTGGGCCTGCAAGAATTACGACGGCGACGTCCAGTCGGACACGGTGGCACAGGGCTTCGGCTCGCTCGGCCTGATGACCAGCGTGCTGATGACGCCCGACGGCCAGACCGTGGAATCCGAAGCCGCGCACGGCACCGTCACCCGCCATTACCGCATGCACCAGCAGGGCAAGGCGACCTCGACGAACCCGATCGCGTCGATCTTTGCCTGGACCGGCGGGCTCAAGCATCGCGGCAAGCTCGACGGCACGCCCGAGGTGACGAAGTTTGCCGAAGACCTTGAGCGTGTGTGCATCGAAACCGTCGAAAGCGGCAAGATGACCAAGGATCTGGCGCTGCTGATCGGTCCCGATCAGAACTGGCTGACCACCGAGGGCTTCTTCGAAGCAATCGTCGAAAATCTCGAAAAGAAGATGGGCTCCTGAGCCAGCGGGCTTAAACAACCGAAAAGGTTGGGATAGGCATCTAGCCAATCGGGGCCGGCCTGCATAAGGTCGGCCCTTATGGTAAGTGAACAGGACACATCGGCTATCGGCAACGCGCTGGTGGTGCTGGGGGCGGCGGGAATCGTCATCCCGGCCTTTGCGCGCTTTCGCATCTCGCCGGTGATCGGGTTCATTCTCGTCGGGCTGCTCGTCGGGCCATCGGGGCTCGGGGCGCTCGCCGCCGATTATCCGTGGCTGCGGCACATCACCATCGCTTCGAGCGAAGACATCGCGCTGTTCGGCGAATTCGGCATCATCCTGCTGCTCTTTTCGATCGGGCTCGAACTGTCGTTCCGACGCCTGTGGCAGCTGCGCAAGCTGGTCTTCGGCATCGGGGCTGCCGAACTGTTGCTGGGCGGCGCGATACTGGGCACGGCGCTGTTCCTGCTGGGCGATCATTCGACCGCCGCGGCCTATGGCCTCGGCATCGCCCTCGCCCTCTCATCGACGGCGCTGGTGCTGCCGATCGCGGGCACCAAATCGGCCGTCGGCCGCGCTTCCTTTGCGATGTTGCTGTTCGAGGATCTGGCGATCGTCCCGATCATCTTCGTTCTCGGCGCGCTGTCCCCCATCGCGGCGAGCGACAATACCGAGCTTATGCTGACGACGCTGTGGCAGGGCGCGCTGGTCGTGGCGATCCTCGCGGTCGCGGGCTGGTTCCTGCTGCCGCGCATCTTCGCGCAGGCCGCGCGCGCAAAGGATCCCGAGCTGTTTCTGGCGGCGAGCCTGCTGGTCGTGATCGTCGCGGCGCTGGCGACCGCCGCGGTCGGCCTGTCGCCGATCGTCGGCGCGCTGCTGGCCGGCCTGATGATCGCCGAGACCGAATATCATAGCGAAGTCGAAGCAATCACGGCGCCGTTCAAAGGCCTCGCGCTCGGCGTGTTCCTGATCAGCGTCGGCATGGGGCTCAACCTCAAGACGATCGCGGCGCAATGGCCCGAGCTGATCGCCGCCGTAGTCGGCGTGGTCTTGATCAAATCGATCGTGACCGCGGCGCTGCTGCGCTTTTCGGGCGCCGCGCGGCGCGGCACGGCGGCCGAGGTCGGATTGCTGATGGCCAGCCCGTCGGAAACGACGCTGATCGTCCTTGCAACGGCGCTTCAGGCGCAGCTCATCAGCCGCACCACCGCCGAATTCTGGCAGCTCGTCACCGCAATCGGCCTGACGATCACGCCGCTCCTCGCCCGCGTGGGCCACGATGTCGCGCGCCGGATAGAGATGCGCAGCGGCGACGCGCAGGAAGAAGAAACGCCCGAAGGCCGTACCGTCGTCGTCGGCTTCGGCCGCGTCGGGCGCACCGTCGCCGAATTGCTGCGCGAACATCAGCGACCCTATGTCGCGGTCGACGCCGATATCGACACCGTCGCGGCTGCGAGGCGCGACGGTTTTTCGGTCCGTTTCGCCGATGTGGCGCGCCCGGGCAGCCTCGACCGGATGGGGATCGAAAATGCCGACGCGATCGTGCTGACGATGGACGATCCGGTGCAGCAATTGCGCATGACGCGCCAGCTTCGCCAGAAATATCCCGAGCTGCCGATCATCAGCCGCGCGCGCGACGCCGATCATGCCGCGGCGCTCTATCGGGCCGGCGCCACCGACGCAGTGCCCGAAACGCTCGAAAGCTCGCTGCAACTCGCCGAAGCGGTGCTGGTCGATCTGGGCGTTGCGATGGGCCCCGTCATCGCCTCGATCCACGATGTCCGGGCGCGCATGCGCCACGACATCATGACCAAGGGCGAGCTCGCCGACGAACCGCGCATCCGCAAGCTGCGCCGCCCCGAAGGCAGCGCCTGACTATTTGCCGCCGCCGATCGCCCCGCCATCGAGCGCCGCCGCCTGCGCCAGCGTCATTCCCTTCGGCAGCACCGCCAGCGACCATTTCCGCCCCGGCACCAGATATTGCCGCGCCAGACGCTGAATATCGGCGGCGCTGATATTGGTCACATCGTCCTCGATCGCCATCGCCGCCTTGATATAGCGCGGATCGCGCGTCGCGCCCTCGAGCAGATACATCCAGTAGAGATTGCCGGTCGTCGCGCGCGCGACCTGTTCGCGGATCGGCCCGGCATTGCGCGCGAGTTCGTCGGCGCTGACGGGCCGCGCGACGAGATCGGCGGCAATGTCGTCGGCGATGCTATAGAGCCGGTTAACGTCCTTCGGCGCCAGCAGGCTGCCGACCAGCAGATAGCCGCCGCTCTTTTCGAAACCCGTCGGCCAATGGCTGTCGACGACCGGGCCATAGCTTGCGCCCTGTTCGGCGCGCAGCCGGTCGAACAGGCGGTCGTTGAAGATCGCAGCGAGCACATCCATCGCCCGCGCATCGCGCATATTGTCGATCCCGCCGCTCGTCGGCCAGGCGATCATCGCCGCCGCCTGCCCCTTGTCGCCGGTATGATAGGCAACGAACGGCTTTGCATTATGCTGCGCGAAGGCGACGCTCTGCCCGCCCGCCGGTGCGAGCGGCTGGCGCGGCGCAAGCGCTCCGAAACTTTCGGCAAGCAACTGCTTGTAATCGACCGATTCGAGATCGCCGAATATCTGGACCTCGATCGGGCCGCTCTTGAGGCGCGGTTCCCAGAAAGCGCGGAAGGCGGCGGGCGTAAGCCCTTCGATCGCGGCGCGCGACGGCGGCGCCCAGCGCGTGTCGCCGCCCGCCAGCCAGCCGCGCAGATTGCGGTCGAGTACCGCATTGGGCGTCGCGTCATTGAGGTCGAAACCGGTCAGCAGGCCAACGCGCAGCCGCTCGATCGGCGAGGCATCCCAGCGCGGCGCCGCGAGCTTGGTCGCCATGAGGCGCAGCTGATCGCGCAGATCGGCGGGGTTGCTCTCTGCGGTCATCTCAAAGGCGTCGTCGTCGATATCGAAGCCCATCTGGATCTGGCGACCGTTGGTTGCCTGGTCGAGCTCGTTCTGGCCCCACGGACCGACACCGCTTGCCATCAACGCATAATCGCCGGTCCACAGCAGATTGGGTGCGTTCCCCGCGACGCTGCGATTGCCGCTGCCGAAGCGGACGTTGACGCGCACCTTGCCGGGTTCGACCTTGTTGTCGGCCACCAGCGCGGTCACGCCATTGGCGAATTCGAGACGCTGGACATGCAGGCCGGGGAGCGGCGTTTCGGATTCGATCGTGCCGGGATGCCCCAGCGCGGGAAGCTGGCTGAAATCGACCTTGGCCGCCGCGACGCGATCGTCGCGCGCGGTGACGGGCGCGGCAAGCGCGGCCAGCAACGCCTTGTCGCCGCCTTCGATCGGCGTCGGCGTCGTCAGCACGAGCCGCGTGACGGGCGCCGCGAAAATCGCCCGGCTGATGTCGAGCATCACCTGCGGCGTCGCCGACGCGCGGATCGCGGCGAACATATCGACCTGCCCCTTGGGGCTCGTCACCGTTTCGCCGATATCGACCGCGCGGACCATGTCGTCGGCGAGGCGCGATCCTGGCTCGTTGGGCGCATTTTCCAGTTCCTTGCGCAGAAAAGCCTCGATCTCGTTCGCTTCGCGGTCGATGTCGGCCTGCGACGGCGGGGTCTGGACGGCATCGGCGATAACCCCGCGCACGTCGGCAAGCGCGGCCTTCCAGTCGCCGAGCGGCACGATTTCGGCCGAGGTGACATCGGCACTGCGGCTGACATAATCCTGGCTGACGGTGGCAACCAGATAGCTGCCGCCGCTCCGCGCGCGATTTTCCAATCGGCGATTGACGAGCGCCTGCGCGAGATATTCGAGATAAAGCCGCCGCGTGTTTTCGACGGTGTCGATGCGCTTTTTCCACGGCCGGATCATCGCGAGCGTCAGCGCGAGCGGCTGGTTTGCCTCGACGATTTCCTTCGCGACCGGTTGCGACGGATCGGGCTTGCCAAAATCGGGCTGCGCCGGGTTCGGTCCGGACTCCTTCCAGTCCCCGAAATATTTGCCGATCAGCGCGGCGAACTGTGCGGGGTCGCCATCGCCGACCATCACGACGACGGCGCGGTCGGGACGATACCAGCGATCGTGAAACGCCTGAACGCTTTTCGCGCTGGCGGCACCGAGCGCCGCGGTCGTCCCGATCGGCGACCGTTCGCCGAGCAATTGCCCGGCGAACAGATGCCCGCTCGTCGCGTCGGCGATACGCTTTTGCGGCCCGTCCTGTTCGCGCAGTTCGGACAGCACGACGCCGCGCTCGGCCGTCACCGCGGCATCGGTGATCCGCGGTTCGCGCACCATGCCCGAGAGCAACTTCATGCTTTCGTCGAGCGTCGTCGGCGTGACGCTGGGCAGATCGAGCTGATAGACGGTCTGCGTCGGCGTTGTTTGCGCATTTGAATCGCTCCCGAAGGTGACACCGAAACGCTGCCAGATGCGCTTCGTCTCTCCGTCGGGAATATGCAACGAGCCGCGAAATGTCAGATGTTCGAGCAGATGCGCAAAGCCGCGTTCGCTGTTCGATTCGAACATCGACCCGACATCCATCCGCACCCGGATCGACACCTGACCCGGTGGCACGCCATTGTTGCGAACCGCGTAGCGCAAGCCATTGGGGAGAACCCCGAAGCGCCATCCCTCGTCGCGCGGAATATCGCTGCCTTCATAAAGCCAGTCGCTTGCTTGCCCCGCGAGCGTCGATGCGGCCGCCGGTGCCGGAGTCGTTTGCGCCGTAGCGAGCGGCGCGATCAGCAGCGCCAGCGCGCTGGCGCAGGCCGGAAGCAGGAAAAGGGAGAGCGATCGACGCGCAGTCGACGGGGGAGAGACGGACATCGCGGCTATTTATCGCTTTCGAACCTTGCTGGCCACTGAACTGTCACAGCTTGTCCTTCGCGAAGGAGGCGCCTAGCCAGAACCCATGCAACGCCCACCGCACGCCCCGGTTGCCGCCATCGTTCAAATGACCAGCGGAATCGATCCCGGCGCCAATCTGCAGGCGATCGACCGCGCGCTGGCTGACGCCGCAGCCCAAGGCGCAGCGATGGCCTTTTTCCCGGAGATGTCGCTGCTGCTCGACCGCGACCGGCAAAGATCGGCTGCGCATATGCAGCGCGAGGCCGACAGCCCGTGGCCCGCGACGCTCGCGGACATGGCGCGGCGCCACCATATCTGGCTCCACAGCGGATCGATGCCCCTGCTCGCCGACGGCAGCGAGCGCCGCGTCAACCGCAGCCATGTAATCGACGACAAGGGCGAGATCCGCGCACGCTACGACAAGATCCACATGTTCGACGTGACCCTTCCGACGGGCGAGAACTGGACCGAGTCGGCCGCCTATGCGGGCGGTGACGCGATTGTCCTCGTCGATACGCCGCTTGGCCGGCTGGGCCTTTCGATCTGTTATGATCTACGCTTTCCCGAGCTCTATCGCGCCCTTGTGGACGGTGGCGCCGAACTGATCGCGATCCCGGCCGCCTTTACCGTGCCGACCGGCGAAGCGCATTGGCACCCGCTGCTCCGCGCCCGGGCAATCGAAACCGCCTGCCACGTCATTGCGGCGGCGCAAGCGGGAACGCACGCCGACGGGCGCGCGACCTTTGGCCACAGCCTCGCCGTCGATCCCTGGGGGACGGTGCTGATGGACGTGAGCTTGCAAAAGGATGACGGCGCCGCGGGCTATGATATCGGCTTCGTGGCAATCGATGCGCAGGCGTGGAAACGGGCTCGCGACGCCATCCCCCTCGCCCGATCGCGCTCGGTGCGGAATATAGAGATTTAGGCCAGGGGCTCTAGGCCAGGGGCTCTAGGCCGGGGGCTCTAGGCCGGGCGCTGTCACCGCGCAGAAGACAGCCTGCAGAATCACAAAGGGCTCCGAGCAAAGCCCGGAGCCCTTTGGTATCGGTTTGACCCGGAGCCTGTTACGGGCTGGTCGGGCTGTCTTCGTTGTTATCCGAAGCGATGATGATACCGCCGATGATAGCCGCGAGAGCGACAACAGCGATGATCCAGCCGGAGCCTTCCAGCTTGCTTTCACCGTTGAGTTCCGAATTGGCGCGTGCCGAGTCGAACGACTGAGCCGAAGCGGCGATCGGCGCCGCAAGCATCGAGGTCGCCGCGAGGGAGATCGCAGCCTTCTTAAGCAGGTTCATCTTATTCTCCGTCCACTGGATATATCGTCTCGATCCACACCGCGAAATGGCTTCCCCGCCATGGACCTGCCCGATCGGTTTAAGCGTAATTGCCGTCGATTGCAATCACCATTTCCCTATTTCGGTACTAGTTAGGAAATTGCTAAATATTGCAAAAGTTGCGCAGCTGGTCGCGATTCTAACCCCGCCTGACTTGCTCGAACGCTTCGCTCGTCACGGGATAGCCCAGATGACCCGGAATGCACAGATGCGGGGTGCCGTCCCGCTCCTCTATCCACGGCGTTACCAGTTCGACCGGATAATTTTCCGCGTGGCGCGCGAAGCCCGCAAAATCGTCGGCCTGCGCGATTCGTTCGAGGTTGCGGCGCGTGGGAAAGATGACCGACACCTCGCCGCGATCGGCGAGCGTCAGCGTATCGCGGGCGCTGGACCAGAATATGTGGCTATGCTCGGCCTCCTCGACCGTCAGTTCGTGCCCGTGCGGCGGCGCCGCAACGGCATAGAAGCGTGTGTCGAAGGTTCGCGCTTCCTTGAAATTGGGGCACCAGCGCGCAAAGGGCACCAGCCCGCCGAGCTGGATCGGCGCCCCATGCGCGGCCAATATGTCCGACAGCAACGTGCCGCCCAGAAGCGCGCGGCGAACATCGGCAAGGTCGGGTTCGGCAAGGTTGGGCAGCCCGACGCCAAGCCCCGTTTCCTCAAGCGTTTCGCGCAACGCAGCGACCCGCGCCGCGCCTTCGGCCGGATCCTCGCCAAAGCCGTAACGCTCGGCGACCAGATGATCGTCGGGATCGACGCGACCGCCGGGAAAGACCACCGCCCCCGCCGCGAACGCCATGTTGCTCGCGCGTTTGACCATCAATATCTCGTCGGGATCATCGTTGCCGGAGGGCCGCATGATGACGAGCGTGGCGGCCGGGATGGCCCCGTCGGGTAGCTTGGGCGATTGCGGTGGCGCGGGATCGGTCATGAAAATTCGATAACTAGGCTTTGCGCGCTTGTCATCTGCCATTGCCGCCAGCGACGACGGCCCCATTGCCGCGGCATTCAAGAGGGTGCAAGATGCCGCATCTTGGCGCGGCCGGAGGCAAGGCAATGGGATTGGCCGAAATATTGGGGGTCGCGGGCAGCATCAGCCTGTTGTCGGGCTGGCGCCTCTACCTCACGATCCTGGCGACCGGCGTCGCGATGCATTTCGGCTGGCTGCCGCTGCCCGAACATTTGCAGGCGCTGCAGATATTGGCGAACCCCTGGGTTATGGGCGTCGCCGCAGTCGGTACGCTCGCCGAGTTTCTGGCCGACAAGATCGCGTGGGTCGACAGCATCTGGGACAGCGTACACGGTATTGTCCGCCCGCTCGGCGGCGCGTTGCTGACGCTCGCGCTCGTCGACAGCGCCGATCCGGCGTGGCAGGTGATCGCTTTCATCCTCGGCGGCGGCGGTGCGCTCATCAGTCACAGCGCCAAGGCAACGACCCGCGCGGTGGTCAACATCAGCCCCGAACCCTATAGCAATGCCGCGGTATCAACCGGCGAAGACGTCGCGACGACGGGACTTCTCGCGCTGGTAATCGCCTTTCCCGCGGTCGCCATCGTCATTACCCTATTGCTGCTGATCGCCGCTGTCCTCGTCATCATTGCGCTGCGAAAATTGCTCCGCAGCGTCAGAGGCGGGCTCAAACGCGCGCTCGGCGACCCCGCAGACGCCCCACCGCCCATCGTCTGAGCGTCAGGCGGTGAGCAATTCCTTGAGGGGCGTTTCGCTATCGGCGAGCTGCTCGGGGGTTGCGGCGGTGCCGGCGGTGACGAGCATGCGGCCCTGGACATAATCCTTGGTCGCATTGACGCAGTCGAGCGCGATGACCTTGCCGGCTTTCAGGTAGACAACCGAGAAGCTGCGGCTGGCGGGATCGCCGCGCAGCACCGCCCGGTCGTGGCCCGTCGACAGCCCGGCGGTCTGCAGCTTGAGGTCATATTGGTTCGACCAGAACCAGGGGATCGCATGATAGGGCGCTTCGGCGCCGCAGATGCCCTTTGCCACGACATTCGCCTGATCATTGGCATTCTGAACCGATTCGAGCCGGATCACCGCGCCTTCGGCAAAGTCGTTCGCATGCGCCGCGCAGTCGCCGATCGCATAGATGTCGGGCAGGCTCGTCCGGCACAGCGGATCGACCAGCACGCCGTTGCCGCCCTCGGCCCCCGCCGCGAGCAGCGGTTCGACCGCGGGCACGATGCCGATGCCGACGATGACGAGATCGGCAGGAATGACCGCACCGTCCGCCAGCCGCACGCCGGTGACATGCGTGTCGCCCTCGATCGCCGCGACCTGGGCGCCGAGCCGCAGGTCGACGCCATGATCGCGGTGCTCCTTCTCGAAGAAGCGCGACAGATCCTCGCCCGCGACCCGCGCAAGCACGCGGTCCAAGGCCTCCAGCAGCACGACCTTCTTGCCCGCCTTGGTCAGCACCGCCGCCGCCTCGAGCCCGATATAGCCGCCGCCGATCACCACGATCTGCTGCGCGGTCTCCGCCGCCGCCTTCATCGCGTCGGCATCGGCGCGCGTGCGCACCCCCTGCACCCCCGGCAGGTCGCCGCCGGGGATCGGCAGCATCCGCGGATGGCCGCCGGTTGCCCAGACGAGCTTGCCATAGCCGATGGTCTCGCCGCCGTCGGTGGTGACGCGGTGCGCGGCCGGATCGACCGCCACGACGCGCTTGCCGAGCAGCATCGTCACGTCGCGCTGGTCCCAATATTTGGCGGGGCGCAGCTGGATGCGCTCGAACTCTTTCTCGCCCGCGAAATATTCCTTCGACAAGGGCGGCCGCTCATAGGGAAGCTCCGCCTCTTCCCCCACGATCGCAATGCTCCCGGCAAACTTCTGCGTCCGCAGCATGATTGCCGCCTGCGCGCCCCCGTGGCCCCCGCCAACTATCAACACGTCGAAGTTCATGGTCCGCCCATCTCCCGGATCGCTGCTCGCGCTGCGCGCCCCGTGACACGCACGGCGCGCCTGTGCAAGCGCGGGCTCACCCGATCATCGCATTAACATTTCACAATGGAAGCGATCCTATTAGGGGGGCAGCATGCGTTTGGCGACAATCACCAACTGGGCCTATGCCGCGACGGTCGTGCTGACGATCGCGTCGAGCGCGACGATGCTGCTGGCCTCGAACGCGACCGACCGCGAACGGGCGGCGGTCGAGCAGCGATACCGGCTCGATCAGGCGACCGCGACGCTGGAGGAAGATGCCTTCCTGCTGAGCGACCGGGCGCGACAATATGTGAACACCGGCGATCCGACCTATCTTGTCGGCTATCGTTCCGAAGAGGCGGCGCTCAAATCTGTCGAGGAGCGCATTTCGCATATCGGCGACGCCGGGGCATCGACCGGCGAGATCGAAGCGCTGGCCGATGCGGTGCGGCTGGCCGATCTGCTTCACGACGAACAGCGCGCGGCGGTCGCCGCGCACGAAGGCGGCGACGAAGCGAAAGCACGGCAACTGCTGTTCGGCGCCGAATATGAACGCCAGCTCGACCGCGCCGAACTCGAACTCAAGCGCTTTCGCGACCGGCTAGATGCGCGGGTCCAGTCGCAGGTCAATTCCGCGACCGAGGTGGCGCGGCTGTGGAAGGGCATTTCCGAAATCACACTGGCGCTGACCGCGTTGCTGGTGCTGTGCGTGCTCTATTTCGTCTTCAAGCAAAGGGTATTGCGCCCGGTCGTCAAGCTGAGCGACGTGGTCAACCGGCTGGCGGCGCAGGACTTCGCCGCCGAGCCGCCCGCCTTCGACCAGGTCGACGAGATCGGCGACATGGCGCAGGCGATCCGCATTTTCCGCGAAAACGGGTTGGAACGGCAAAGGCTGGAAAGCGAACGCGACGCCGACCGCGCGATGCGCGACCTGTTGTCGCGGATGACGCAGCGGTTGCAGGGTTGCGACACGATGGACGACCTGAAAGACGTCGTGCAGCGCTTCGTCCCCGAAATCACGCCGGGGCTTGCCGGGCGCCTCTATCTGCTCGACCGCCAGCGCAACATGGTAGTCGAGGCGTGCGGCTGGCAAAACCCCGGCCATTCGCGCGCCGAATTTTCGGCGCTCGCCTGCTGGGCGCTGCGCCGCGGGCTGCCGCACCGTCCCGCGGGCGACAATGTCGATGTGCCATGCGACCATGTCGACCGCAGCGATGCCGCGGCGCCCGTCGACACGCTGTGCCTGCCGCTTACCGCGCAGCGCGAGACGCTGGGCCTCCTTTATTTCGAAGCGCCGGCGGGCAACCCCGGCGCGCTGTCCGGCCCCGAAATCTATCTCGATATGCTGGCGGAGAATATCGGGCTGGCGATCGCCAATCTGCAATTGCGCGAAACGCTGCGCGAAATGGCGCTCGCCGACCCGCTGACCGGCCTGTCGAACCGCCGTCAGCTCGACCAGCTGCTCGGCATCCAGATCGCGCAAGCCGAACGGCTGGGACAGGATCTGGGCTGCCTGATGATCGACGTCGATCATTTCAAGCGCTTCAACGACGTCCACGGCCACGACGCGGGCGACATGGTGCTGCGCGAAGTCGGCAAGGTGCTGGCGGGCGTGACGCGCGATGCCGGTCTGGCGTTCCGTTATGGCGGCGAGGAGTTCATGCTGCTGCTCCCCGGCCTGTCGGTCGAAGCGGCGGCCGAGCGCGCCGAGGAAATCCGTACCCGCGTCGCCGCGCTGGCGCTGGGATCGGAGGCCGGGAATATGGGGCCGGTTACGGTTTCGATCGGCGTTGCGATCACCCCGCTGCACTGCCCGCCCGACCGGCTGGTCCGCACCGCCGACGCCGCCTTGCTGCGCGCGAAGGCGATGGGCCGCGACCGGGTCGAGGTGGCGCAGCAGCGCGATTCCTTCGCCGCGGTCTGACGGGCCGCGCCGCAAGGACGCGGCCCGCCGAACCCAGGATCAGGCAATGATGCGCTTCAGCTTTTCGAGCGCCGTCTTGTCATTCTCGTGATAGTCGATGGTGGTGACGAAGCGGCCGTCCTTGTCCATCAGATAGATGGCGGCGGTGTGATCGACCGTATAGTCGCCGCCCTCGATCGGTACCTTGCGGACATAGACGCCATATTCCTTCTGGATTTGGGCAAGCTGGGCATCGGTTCCGGTCGCCCCGATGATCGGCGTCTTGAACAGCGCGACATAGCTGCCGATGTCGGCGGGTCGATCGTGCTGCGGATCGACCGATACGAAGACGATATCGAACTTCATCCCGTCGGGATCGAGCTGCTCGCGAAGCTGCGCCATGCGCGCGAGGCTGGTCGGGCAGACGTCGGGGCAGCGGGTGAAACCGAAGAAGATCGCGAAGGGCCGGCCCTTCAGCGTCCGGTCGGTGAGCGTCGAGCCATCGGCCGCGGTGAGCGTGAACGGGCCGCCGATCGCGGCGCCGGCGGAGGCGGCCGACGTGCTCTTGCTGCCGTCCCCGCCGCCAACCGCCAATATGACGCCGAAGACCGCGGCGACCGCGACGAGCACCCACAGGATGCGGCGAACGACGACCATCGGCGGGGTGCCGCCCTCAATGTCCGCCATGACCGCCCTCCATCGGTGCGGTCGATGCGATCGGTTGCACCTTGAAGCGCACCGCGACCTTCCCCTGCCGCGCGAAGACCAGCGTCGCGGGGATCATGTCGCCCTGCTTGAACGGCTTTTTGAGCCCCATGAACATGATGTGATAGCCGCCGGGCTTGAGTTCGAGCGTGCCACCCGCCGGGATGGCGAGGCCGCCGGTGACCTGGCGCATCCGCATCACCCCGTCCTCGACCTTCATCATGTGGATCTGGACGTCGGCGGCGGCGGGCGAAGTCACCGAGAGGAGCCGGTCCTCCGATTTACCCTTGTTCGTTATGGTCAGAAAGCCGCCGCCGGCCTTTTGCCCCGGCGCGGTTTCGCGCGACCAGGGGTGGCCGATGGCGAGCGCGCCGGCGGTGACGCCGTGCGCGAGCAGCGGCGGCGCGGCGACCAGCGCCGTTGCCGCGAACATGATGCGGATTGAAGATTTCATCGAACGATCTCCTGTTGGAAAAATAATGTCGGCGCGGGATGCGCGGCGGCCCAATTTTGAGCGGCCGCCGATCCGACCTGCATCAGCAGGCACAGACCGACGGCCGCCCAGCAGCGGCGGCGAAACCGGCGCAAGGCGGCAATGCGGCGAGGCGGAGATGGGGCCATGTCCTACCTCATGTGGTTGCTTGCCGCGAGCGCACGGGCGAGGATCGGGGCGATCTCGCGCCGCTCGTCGAGGTTCAGGCAATGCCCGACCTCGAAGCGCTGCATTCGGTGGTGGAAGACGAGTCGGCAGTCGGTCGGCCCGCGCCGCTCCAGCTCGAAGCGAAGCCAATAGGACGGCAGGTCGATGGCCGCCCTGCTGCGCCCGCGCCAGAGGAACCGGCCATCCGACAGTTCGAGCCATTCCTCGGGCGGCGGATTGCGCTGGTGCCATTCGAGCGCCAGCATCAGCGCCGCCATAGTCGACAACGCGAACAGCGGCACCAGCCAGCGCCCCTGCAGCGCGGGCAGGATCGCCATCGCCATGAACAGCAGGATCAGAACGGTAAAGGTCTCGCGCCCGTGCTGCGTCAGGCGCGACCGGTTCTCGCGCATGCGCAGGCGGATGCCATCGGGCGCATCGAACGCGGACGCTTCATCGTCCGCATGCCGCCCCTCAGGACGGCGCATTATTTCGTACATGGACAATCTCCGGCAGGACCACGCGATCAAGGCGCGCGGCTGTCCGACACAGCGGGTTCAGCGTGTCAGGCGTGCGCCGGAGGGCCGCGCAGGGGCGGGCGGAGACCGGAAAGACGGCGCAGCGGCGGCACCGGAAGCGGCGCGAAGCCGAGCGCGAACAGAAACGCGATCGCAGCAAGCAAAAGCGCCGGATCGGCGGCGGCGACGGCGCCATGCGCGAGCGCGGTAAAGGCGCATTCGCCCTTGCCGCCATGCTTGGCGGGCACATCTTCGCCGCCCTTTTCGAAGGGAATCACGATCTGCTGCGCGAGCGGCTGGCCGCCGGGATCAGAGCAGAGGACGACGTCGATCGTCCGCGATGCATCATGGCCGGGCATATAGCCCGCGGGAACCAGCGCCTTCGACAGCAACGCCAGCGCGACCAGCCACATGGCCAGCCCGCGATGGCGTGCAATCCAGGCGCGTACCCCCGTCATTCGTCCCCTTTACGCTGGCGCGCGGCGCTTGTCACCGGCCGCGCGCGCCGCCGCGGCCGGACAAATTGTCTCAGGTCGGTCAGCCGATGGTGCGCGCCAGTTCGCGGTTGAGCCACAGGGCGACGAGCGTGCCGACCGCGCCCGACAACAAATAGCCGCCCGCGGCGATCAGGCCGAAGCTGCTCGACAGCCAGAGCGCGACCATCGGCGCGAAGCCCGCGCCGAACAGCCAGGCAAGGTCGGAGGTGAAGGCCGATCCGGTGTAGCGGTGCCGAGGAAGGAATTCGGACGAGAGCGCGCCCGACGACTGGCCGAACGACAGGCCGAGCAGCGCGAAGCCCAGAATCATGAACACCGCCTCGCCCGCTTCGCCCGCGTCGAGGAGTTGCGGCGCGAAGCCGCTGAACGCGGCGATGGCGGCGGCGGTCGCGCCAAGCACGGTGCGGCGGCCGAAGCTGTCGGCGAGCCGGCCCGACGCGATGATCGCGAGCACGCCGACGAACGCCGCCACCGCTTCAATCATCAGGAAGCGCGCCGGTGTTTCCTCGGTAAACAGGAACACCCACGACAGCGGGAAAACCGTGACCATGTGGAAGAGCGCAAAGCTGGCGAGCGGCGCGAAGGCGCCGGTCAGGATGACTTTCCATTCCGACCGCACCGTTTCGGTGAGCGGCGCGGGTTCGAGCGACTTGTCCTCGAACAACGCGGCATATTCGGGCGTGACGACGATGCGCAGCCGGGCGAAGAGCGCGACGACATTGATCGCGAAGGCGACGAAGAAGGGATAGCGCCAGCCCCAGTCGAGGAAATCCTGCGCGGGCAGCGCCGAGATGAGGAACATGAAGAGCAGGCTGGCGACGATCAGGCCGAGCGGCGCGCCGAGCTGCGGGATCATCGCATACCAGCCCCGCTTGCCCGCGGGCGCATTGATCGCGAGCAGCGAGGCAAGCCCATCCCACGACCCGCCGAGCGCCACGCCCTGGCCCATGCGGAACAGCGCGAGGAGCAGCGCGGCGCCTATACCGATCGATTCATAGCCGGGCAGGAAGGCGATCGCCGCGGTCGATCCGCCGAGCAGGAACAGCGCGGTCGTCAGCTTTGCGCCGCGGCCATAGGCGCGGTCGATCGCGGTGAAGATCACCGTGCCGACGGGACGCGCGACGAAGGCGAGCGCGAAGATCGCGAAGGACCAGAGCGTCCCCTGCAGCGGATCGAGCTGCGGAAAAATCAGCTTCGGGAACACCAGCACCGATGCGATCGCATAGACGAAGAAGTCGAAAAATTCCGACGTGCGCCCGATGACCACGCCGATGGCGATCTCTCCCGGCGCGATCGGATGGCCGTCGTCGTGAAGCGCGCGGGCGTCCCGTTCGGCCTGGGTGGTGGTGGGCGCGGTATCGGCAGACATGGGTAGGCGGTCCTGCATCGGGCGCCGCCGCCGGCATGCGCGGCGGGCATGCACGGAGGGATGGCGCGAGTCGGGTTATAGGGCGCGGCGCCCCTTCATGAAAATGCCCCTGCGTCATTGATCACGATCAAGGGATTGGACAAAATGTCCTATGTGCGGTGCAGCAAAGCGGGCCTAGGCGCGCCGCCATGCCAGAAAAGCTCTCCCGTCCGTCCACCCGATTCCGGTTGTTGCCGCTGCTCGCGGCGTTTCCGCTGCTCGCCGGTTGCAACATGGTCGTGCTCGATCCTGCGGGCGACGTCGCCCAGCAGCAGGGCAATCTGATCCTGGTTTCGACCGTGCTGATGCTGCTCATCATCGTGCCGGTGATGGCGCTGACGATCTTTTTCGCCTGGCGCTATCGCGCCGCGAACAAGGCCGCGACCTACAAGCCCGACTGGGACCATTCGACGCAGCTTGAGCTGGTGATCTGGGCCGCGCCGCTGCTCATCATCATCTGTCTGGGGGCGGTGACATGGGTCGCGACCCATTTGCTCGACCCCTATCGCCCGTTGGCGCGCACCGCGCCGGGCCAGCCGGTCGCAGCGGCGACGCAGCCGATCGACGTGCAGGTCGTCGCGCTCGACTGGAAATGGCTGTTCATCTACCCCGACCAGGGCATTGCGACGGTAAACGAGCTGGCGCTGCCCGCGCATCATCCGGTGCGGTTCCGCATTTCGGCATCGTCGGTGATGAACAGCTTTTACATCCCCGCGCTTGCCGGCCAGATTTATGCGATGCCGGGCATGGAGACGAAGCTCCACGGCGTCTTCAACCAGACCGGCGATTTCACGGGCTTTTCGGCCAATTATTCGGGCGCCGGCTTTTCGAACATGCGCTTCGCGGTAAAGAGCCTCGACGATGCTGGTTTCGCCGCCTGGGTCGCCGCCACAAAGGCCGAGGGCAAGACGCTCGACCGCAACGCCTATCTCGCGCTCGAAAAGCCCAGCGAAAGGGCGCCGGTTCAGCGCTTTGCGGCGGTCGAACCGCAGCTTTTCGACGCCGTGGTCAACATGTGCGTCGAACCCGGCAAGATGTGCATGCACGACATGATGTCGATCGACGCCGCGGGCGGTGCCGGCATTGCGGGCATCCACAATGTCCGCAGCCTTGCCTATGACAAGTTCGCCGCGCGCGGCTCCGAGCCCGGATATTGGGGCAAGCGCTATGTCGCCGCGCTGTGCAGTTCGCCGCTGATGGCGAAGGCCGACACCCCCGACGCCGCCCCGGCGAGCCAGGCGCCGCTGACCGGCGCCGGCCTGCCCAGCCCCGGCAAGCGCGCCGCGCCCGCGCAGACAGCGCTCAACGCCGCCTCGCCCCGCCCGCTTTCCTGATTTTTGTCGCCGAGATCGCCATGACCCCGCACCCCGCCCCCGAAACCGGCCCCTTCCTCGGCCGCCTGTCGCTCGACGCGATTCCGATCCACGAACCGATCCTGATCTTCACGTTCGCCGCGGTGGTGATCGGCGGGATCGCAGTGCTCGGCCTGATCACCAAATATCGCCTCTGGGGCTATTTGTGGAAGGAGTGGTTCACCACGGTCGATCATAAGCGCATCGGGATCATGTACATGATCCTGGGGCTGATCATGTTCCTGCGCGGCTTTGCCGACGCGATCATGATGCGGTTGCAGCAGGCGATGGCGTTCGGCGGGTCCGAAGGCTATCTGAACGCGCACCATTATGACCAGATCTTCACCGCGCACGGGGTGATCATGATCTTCTTCGTGGCGATGCCCTTCATCACCGGCCTGATGAACTATATCGTCCCGCTGCAGATCGGCGCGCGCGACGTCAGCTTTCCCTTCCTCAACAATTTCAGCTTCTGGATGACGACCGCGGGCGCCGTGCTCGTCATGATCTCGCTGTTCGTCGGCGAATTCGCGCAGACGGGCTGGCTGGCCTATCCGCCGCTGTCGGGCATCGCCTACAGCCCCAATGTCGGGGTCGATTATTATATCTGGGCGCTGCAGATCGCGGGGGTCGGCACCACGTTGTCGGGGATCAACCTGATCGTCACCATCCTGAAGCTGCGTGCGCCCGGCATGGGCCTGATGAAGATGCCGGTCTTCACCTGGACCAGCCTGTGCGCGAACATCCTGATCGTCGCGTCCTTTCCCGTGCTGACCGCGGTGCTCGCGCTGCTGACGCTCGACCGCTATCTCGGCACCAACTTCTTCACCAACGACTTCGGCGGATCGCCGATGATGTATGTGAACCTGATCTGGATCTGGGGGCACCCCGAAGTCTATATCCTGATCCTGCCGCTATTCGGCGTGTTCAGCGAAGTGACCTCGACCTTTTCGGGCAAGAAGCTCTTCGGCTATACCTCGATGGTCTATGCGACGATCGTCATCACGATCCTGAGCTACCTCGTCTGGCTGCACCATTTCTTCACCATGGGATCGGGCGCGAGCGTCAACAGCTTCTTCGGGATCACGACGATGGTGATCTCCATCCCGACGGGCGCCAAGCTCTTCAACTGGCTGTTCACCATGTACCGCGGCCGCATCCGTTTCGACCTGCCGATGATGTGGACGGTGGCCTTCATGCTGACCTTCGTGGTCGGCGGGATGACCGGCGTGCTGCTCGCGGTTCCGCCCGCCGACTTCGTGCTGCACAACTCGCTGTTCCTGATCGCGCATTTCCACAATGTCATCATCGGCGGCGTCCTGTTCGGCCTGTTCGCGGCGATCAACTATTGGTGGCCCAAGGCCTTCGGCTTCAAGCTTAACGTCTTCTGGGGCAAGATCAGCTTCTGGTGCTGGGTCGTCGGCTTCTGGCTTGCCTTCATGCCGCTCTATATACTCGGCCTGATGGGGGTGACCCGCCGGATGCGCGTGTTCGACGATCCCAGCCTGCAAATCTGGTTCGTGATCGCCGCCATCGGCGCCGCCGTCATCGCGGCGGGGATCGCCGCCATGCTTGTCCAGTTTGCGGTCAGCATCTGGAAGCGCGACGAACTGCGTGACGAAAGCGGCGATCCGTGGGGTGGCCGGACGCTCGAATGGGCCACCAGTTCGCCGCCGCCCGACTATAATTTCGCTTTCACGCCGGTGATCCACTCGCTCGACGCATGGCACGACATGAAGACGCGCGGTGCCGAGCGACCGGTCGGCGGCTTCCGCGACATCCATATGCCGAGCAACACCGGCGCCGGGATTATCCTTGCGGGGATCAGCCTGGTGATGGGTTTCGCGCTTGTCTGGCATATCTGGTGGCTCGCCGCGCTAGGCTTCGTCGGCCTGGTCGGCGGTGCGATCACCCACACCTTCAACTACAAGCGCGACTTCCATATCCCCGCCGCGACAGTGGCCGAGGTCGAGGATGCGCGCACCCGCCAGCTTGCGGCGGCCGGAGCCTGATCGATGAGCAGCACCACCCTCCCCGCCGCGGGCGAAGCGCCCGCCTTCTACGAACTCGACGAGCATCCCCATCCCGAAGGGCACAGCACGATGCTGGGCTTCTGGATCTATCTGATGAGCGACTGCCTCATCTTCGCGATCCTGTTCGCCTGCTACGCGGTGCTCGGCGGCAATTATGCCGCGGGACCGGCGCCCAAGGATCTGTTCGACCTGAAGCTGATCGCGCTCAACACCGCGATGCTGCTCTTTTCGTCGATCACCTATGGCTTCGCCGTGCTGCAGATGCAGCAGGGCAAGGTGAAGGGAACCCAGCTCTGGCTGGCGATCACCGGCCTGTTCGGCCTCGCCTTCCTGAGCATCGAGCTTTACGAATTCCACCATCTGATCGAACTTGGCGCGACGCCGCAGCGCAGCGCCTTTCTGTCGGCCTTCTTCACGCTGGTCGGCACCCACGGCCTGCACGTGACCTTCGGCATCATCTGGCTGGTGACCCTGATGATCCAGCTCGGCAAGCATGGACTGATCGCCGCGAACAAGCGCCGCGTCATGTGCCTGTCGATGTTCTGGCACTTTCTCGACGTCGTGTGGATCGGCGTCTTCACGATCGTCTATCTGATGGGAATGCTGCGATGAGCGCGAACCACGACAACCACGCCGCCGACCACGCGCATCACGAGATCGAGATGCCGCACGCGTCGATGCGCGATTATGCGATCGGTTTCGTCCTGTCGGTGATCCTGACCGCCATCCCCTTCTGGATGGTGATGACGATGCCGCTGTCGGCCGGTGTGATCGCGGCGATCATCATGGGCTTCGCGGTGGTTCAGATCGTCGTCCACATGGTGTATTTCCTGCACATGACGCCGAAGGCGGAGGGCGGCTGGTCGATGACCTCGCTGCTGTTCACGATCATCGTCGTCGTGATCATGCTGGCGGGGTCGCTATGGGTGATGCACCACCTCAACACCAATATGATGCCGATGCCGCACGACATGAGCCAGTTGCCGTGACCGGGCCGCGCCGCGCGGCCTTTGCCGCGGCGGCGCTGGTCGTGGCGGCGCTGCTCGCGGCGCTCGGCGTCTGGCAGCTCGAACGGCGCGAGTGGAAACATGCGCTGGTCGCGGCGGTCGATGCGCGCATCCACGCCGCCCCCGTTCCCGCGCCACCACCGCCCGCATGGCGCGGCATCGACGCGGCGCACGACGCCTATCGCCGCGTCACCGCAACCGGTCGCTTCCGTCACGACCGCGAAACGCTGGTTCAGGCGGTCACCGATCGCGGCGCCGGCTATTGGGTGATGACGCCGCTCGAAACGCCCGGCTTCACGCTGCTCGTCAATCGCGGCTTCGTGCCGCGCGAGCGCCGCGATCCGGCAACGCGCGCCGCGGGCAATACCGCCGGACCGACGACTGTGACCGGGCTGCTGCGCATGACCGAGCCCGGCGGCGGCTTCCTGCGCGCGAATGATCCCGCCGCGAACCGCTGGTATTCGCGCGACGTCGCCGCGATCGCTGCGGCGCGCGGCCTGGGCCGCACCGCGCCCTATTTCGTCGATGCCGACGCGGCGCCGAACCCCGGCGGCCTGCCCGTCGGCGGGCTGACCGTCGTCAAATTCCCCGACAATCACCTGGTCTATGCGCTGACCTGGTTCGCGCTGATGCTGCTCGCACTGTTTTTTGCCTGCCGGCTGTGGCGTTCGAGCGCCGATGCGTCCAATATGCCGGACGAATGAGCGAAGCCACGGCCCCACCGATCGCGCTTCCGGCGGCCGACGCCGGCCAGCGGAACATGTCGCTGCTGATCCAGCTGCGCTGGATCGCGGTCGGCGGCCAGCTCGCGACGATCGAGGTCGTCAACGGACTGATGGGCATCAAACTGCCGCTTGCGCCGCTGCTGGGCGCGATCATCGTCCTCATCTCGATCAATCTCGCCAGCCTCGCGCGGCTGCGCGGCGGCCATTCGGTCGCCAACCGCGAACTGACGGCGGTGCTGCTGTTCGACGTCGCGGCGCTGGGGTGGCAGCTTCACCATAGCGGCGGCCTCACCAACCCCTTCGCCTCGCTGTTTCTGCTTCAGGTGGTGATGGGCGCGATCCTGCTCACGCCGCGTTCGTCCTGGGCCGTGGTGGCGGGCGCGATCGTTGCGATGGTCGCGCTGCGCATCGATCCGACGCCGCTCGTCCTGCCGCAGCCCTATGCCGCCGATCCGCTGGCGCTCTATCTCAAGGGCAGCCTCGTCTGCTTCCTGTTGATCGCGGTGCTGCTCGTCGCCTTCGTCACGCGGATGAGCCGCAACCTGCGCGAGCGCGATGCGGCGCTGGCGACCGCCAGCCAACGTGCGGCGGAGGAGGATCATATCGTTCGCATGGGCCTGCTCGCCTCGGGCGCCGCGCACGAACTCGGGACGCCGCTGTCGACGCTGTCGGTGCTGATCGGCGACTGGCGCGCAGCGCCGCGGTTGGCGGACGACACCGAATTGCAGGAGGATCTGGCCGATATGGACGCGGCGGTCGGCCGCTGCAAATCGATCGTCAGCGGCATCCTGATGTCGGCGGGTGAAGCGCGCGGAATCGCACCGCAGCTAACGACTGCGCGCCGTTTCGTCACCGACATCGTCGACGACTGGCGCGCCGGGCGCCTCCCGGGTACGCTCGATTTCAGCGACCGGATCGGTCCCGATGTCGATATCGTCTCCGACCCCGCGCTGCGTCAGGTGATCGACAATGTCATCGACAATGCGGCCGAAGTCTCCCCCGACTGGATCGGCCTCACCGCACTGCGCGACGGCGAGATGCTGGTGATCGAGATCGCCGACCGCGGCCCCGGTTTCGACCCCGCGATGCTCGAGACGATCGGTCAGCCCTATCGGTCGACCAAGGGCCGCCCCGGCGGCGGGCTGGGCCTGTTCCTGCTGGTCAATGTCGTACGCAAGCTGGGCGGTCTGGTCAGCGCCGACAACCGCGATGCAGGGGGTGCGGTGGTGCGGATCACGCTGCCGATCGCGGCGATCGCGCGGGGCGAAGGGAGACGGGGATGAGCGAACGGCGCCTGCTGATCGTCGAAGACGACGAAGCCTTTGCGCGGACGCTGAAGCGATCGTTCGAACGGCGCGACTATGATGTGCGGGTGGCGCATGGGCCGGAGGGGCTGGATGAGCTGCTGGCCGGATTCCATCCCGATTTCGCGGTGGTCGACCTGAAGCTCGGCGCCGCATCGGGTTTGGGCTGCGTCCAGACGCTGAGCGCCTTCGACCCGGCGATGCGCATCGTCGTCCTGACGGGATTCGCCAGCATCGCCACCGCGGTCGAGGCGATCAAGCTCGGCGCCTCCTATTATCTCGCCAAGCCGTCGAACACCGACGATATCGAAGCCGCCTTCGGCCGCGCCGAAGGCAATGTCGACGCGCCCCTCGACGGACGCCAATCGTCGATCAAGACCGTCGAATGGGAGCATATCCACCAGACGCTCGTCGAAACCGGGTTCAATATTTCCGAAGCCGCCCGCCGCCTCGGCATGCACCGCCGCACGCTGGCGCGAAAGCTGGAAAAGCGGCAGGTTCGCTGAACGCGGGCACCTCCGGTTTGCCGCCGTTTCGGGGCGCCCCACCGGAAAATTTTCGCATTCCTTTGCGGGGTGCGTGTCATCGCGGCGTCTCATCCCTGTAACATAGGGAGATTGGCATGACGCCAGGCGACGACTTCGGAATGATCCGCCAACGGTATCGCGATTGCTTCGCTGCCGAACTGTCCCCCGGCTTTTCCGACTATATTCATCGTCCTGGTAGCGACGGATCGACCGCCGCGCTCGGCTATGCGCGCGCCGCCGATGCGCCACTATTTCTGGAAGCCTATCTCGATGCGCCCGTCGAAGAGCTGGCGGCAATCGCACTGGGCAGACCCGTTGCGCGCCGCCAGATCGTCGAGATCGGCAATCTGGCAGCCGTCAATCCGCTGGCGATGATCGCGCTTTGGGGCGCGGCGGCGAACGATCTCGCCGCGCTGGGCGATGTCGCGGTCGCGACGCTGACCGCCCCGCTGCGCGCCATGTTTCGCCGCATCGGCATCCCGATCGCCGCCATCACCCCTGCCCGCGGTGAGCGGCTGGGATCGGCGGCATCGGCGTGGGGACGCTATTACGATCAGGATCCGTGGGTCTGCGCCGGCATCATCGCCGGCGGGCAAGCCGCCATCAACAGCTTCCTCGAACGCCGCGCCGGGCGGCAGGCGGCCTGACATGACCATATTCGACATTCTGACCGCCCAGGCGGCCGCGCGCCCCGATGCCGTCGCCATCGATGCGCTCGACGGCCAGCCGCTGCCCTATGGCGCACTGCGCGATCGCGTCACGGCGCGTATCGCCGACCTCGCGCCGCGACTGCAACCGGGCGTCCCGATCGCGTTGCAGCGCGACCATGGCCGCGAAAGCGCCGAACTGGAACTCGCGCTCCTCGCCGCCGCCATTCCGGTGCTGTCGCTTCCCGGCTTCTTCACCGCCGACCAGTCGCGCCACGCCACCGGCTTGTGCGGGGCCGCTCCCGATCCGACGATCCGTTCCGCCGGGTCGGGCAAGCCCCGCCAGCCCGCGCCTGTGCCCCTCCCCGGTGGGACGGCGCGGATCAGCTTCACCTCGGGATCGACTGGCACGCCCAAGGGCATCTGCCTTTCGGCCGACCATATGCTCACCGTCGCCCACGCGATCGTCGCCGCGGTCGGGGCCGAGCACGCCGGACGGCATCTCGCGCTGTTGCCGCCGGGCATCCTGCTGGAAACGGTGGCGGGCTTTTTCCCGACGCTGATCGCGGGCGGCACCTATGTCTGTCCGCCGCAGGCAGAGGTCGGGATGGCCGACCCCTTTCGCCCCGATTTCGCCAAAGCGGTCCGCCTGATTGCCGAACAGCGCATCACCTCGCTGATCCTGGTTCCCGAATATCTCGATGGCATCGTTCGCGTCATGGAGGCGGCGGATATCCGCCTGCCGCTGTTGACGCTGGTCGCGGTCGGCGGTGCGCGCACCCCTGTCCCCTTGGTGGAGCGCGCCCGCCGGCTCGGCCTGCCCGTCCGGCAAGGCTATGGCCTGACCGAATGCGCATCGGTCGTGTCCCTGCAGGACGCGGGCGATGACGATCCGACGTCGGTCGGGCGGCCGCTTTCGCATATGCAGGCGCGTGTCGCCGACGATGGCGAGATCGTGCTCGATGGCCCGATCTGCCTCGGCGCGGTCGGCGGCGCGGCACCGTATGCGCCGCTCCACACCGGCGACATCGGCACGATCGACGCCGCGGGACGGCTGCACATCGACGGGCGAAAGTCGAACCTGATCATCACCAGTTTCGGCCGCAATATCTCGCCCGAATGGGTCGAGGCTGCGCTCACTCGGCAACCGGCGATCGCGCAGGCAATGGTGTGGGGCGACGGCCGACCGGCGCCCGAAGCGCTGATCGTGCCGGCCCATGCCGACGCCGATCTGGATGCCGCGGTCGCCGCCGCCAATGCCCTGCTGCCGGCCTATGCCCGCGTCGGCAGCTGGCGCGAAGCCGCGCACTTCACACCGATGAACGGGCAGCTCACCGGCAACGGCCGCCTGCGCCGCGCCGCGATTGCCGCCGCCTATCTGGACGGCACGCCCGACTTTTTCACCGAACTCGAGGCGCAAACGGTGCGCGAGCGCCTGCGCTTCCTGACCATTCCGCAATTGCAGGCGGGACTGACGGGCACGATCACGCGCGACGTGTACCTCGCCTATCTGGCGCAAGCCTATCACCATGTCAGCCACACCGTCCCGCTGATGCAGGCGGCGCGCGCGCGGCTCGGCGGACGCCCTGCGATCGTGGCCGCGCTCGACGATTATATCGCCGAGGAAACCGGCCACGAAGAATGGATATTGTCCGACATCGCGGTTGCCGGCGGCGACGCCGCGGCGGTGCGCGCCAGCGCACCTGCGCCCGCAACGGCCGCAATGGTCGATCACGCCTATCGCCGGATTGCGACGGGCAATGCCATGGCCTTTTTCGGCATGGTCTATGTCCTTGAAAGCGTCAGCGTAGCGCTGGCGACGCGCGGCGCCTCGGCGGTCGCGAAGAATCTGGGACTGCCGCCGCAGGCCTTCACCTATCTGACCTCGCACGGGGCGCTCGATCAGGATCATATGGCCTTTTTCGCAGAGCTCGTGAACGGACTCGACGATCCCGCCGACCGCGCGGCGATCCTGGGGATGGCGCGCGAGATGTTCGCGCTTTTCGGCGGGGTTTTCGCGAGCATCGAAATGGAACCGGCGCGTGCGGCGGCTTGACGGACAGCGAGTCGCCATCACCGGCGCCGCTGGCGGCCTCGGCGCCCCCGTCGCCATTCTGCTTGCGCAGGCTGGTGCCCATACGATCGGTATCGACCGCAGCGAAAGCACCGCGTGCCACGACAGCATCGTCACCGATCTTTCCGACGACGATGCGCTCGCCGCGCTGGCCGAACGGCTGGCGGGCGACACCCCCGATATATTGATCAACATCGCCGGGGTCATGCGATTCGGCCTGCACGAAAGCCAGCCCGTCGAGGCGCTGGCGCTGTGTTACCGGATCAATCTGCTCGTTCCCGCGGTGCTCGCCCGGGCGGTCGCGGCGCCCATGCGGCAGCGCGGGAGCGGGCAGATTGTCAATATCGGATCCGTGCTTGGCGCTATCCCCTACCCCTGGTTCGCCGCCTATTCGAGCAGCAAGGCCGGGCTCGCCGCGTTCAGCCAGGGATTGCGGCGCGAATTGGGCGGCAGCGGCGTCAGCGTGACGCACGTCAATCCGCGCGCCGCGCGCACCGCCTTCAACAATGCCGAGGTCAACCGCTTCCTCGAAATTACCGGAATGAAGGCCGATGCCCCCGAATGGGTCGCGCAGCGGATCGTCGCCGCGATCCTTGCCCGGCACCCCACGCTCAGCATCGGCGCGATGGAGCGCGTCTATGCCGCGCTCAATGCCATTTCGCCGCGGCTGATCGACACCGGCCTCGCGCCGCAGATCCGGCGCGCCCGCGCAGAATTTTCGTGAAGCACGACAAAGGAGTAGCCCGATGAAACTGCAGATGACGCGCGCCGCGGCGGTCGCGGCGATGGTGCTCGCGGCCGTGCCGGCCGTGGTGATGGCTGGTGCCGCCGAAGATGTGAAGTCGATCAACGACGGCTGGGCGCACATCGTATACGAGGTGCACGGATCGAGCACCCAGACCAAGGCACTCGACGCGCTCGCCAAGCAGGCCGCCGTGCTGGTCGCCCGCTATCCCGGCCGCGCCGAACCTTTACTGTGGCAGGGCATCGTCACCAGCGAGCAGGCGAACCGCGCCAACATCTTTCACAAGCTGGGCCTTGCGACGCGCGCGCGCGACATCATCGCCCGCGCCTATGCGCTCGATCCGCATGCCGCCAAGGGCGGCGCGGCGATGAGCCTGGGCGTCCTCTATTACAAGGTGCCGGGATCGCCGATCGGCTTCGGCGACACCGACAAGGCGCGCAAGCTGCTGAAGGAAGCGCTCGCGCAGGATCCGGGCGGGCTCGACGCCAATTATTTCTACGGCGACTTCCTGCTCGATCAGGGCGACAAGGCTGGCGCCCGCGCCTTTCTGCAAAAGGCTTTGCGCGCGCCGCACGATGGCACGCGGCCCGTGTGGGATGCCGGACGCCGCCGCGAGGTGCAGGCGCTGCTCGCCAAGACGCGCTGACATGGCAGCCCGCATGGCCGCCGCCTTCGCGGGACAGCTCGCGCGCCCGCGCGGTATCGCAGGGCGGCTGCTCGGCCGGGCAATGGATCTGGCGAACCGCCGGCCGACGCGGCTCGCGATCGACCTGCTGGCGCCGCGCGCGGGCGAACGCGTCATCGACATCGGGTGCGGGACCGGCGCCGCGCTTGCGGCGGTGCGGCGCCGCGCCGACGTGGACGCTGCGGGGATAGACCCGTCGCCCGTCATGGCCGCGATGGCCGCGACCCGGCTGGGAGAGGGCGCCGATATACGCTGCGCCGAGCTTGCCGCGATGCCCTTTCCGCCGACCTTGTTCGACGCCGCGCTGCTGCTTAACATGCTTTATTTCTGCGATCCCGACGGCCGCGACCTTGCGCCTCTCCACCGGATATTGCGGCCCGGTGGCCGCGCGGTCGCCTATGTCACGCACCGCGACACGATGCGCGACTGGTCTTTCACACGCGTCGGCTTGCACCGGCTTTATGACGAGGCGGCGCTGGAGCGCATCTTCATGGGCGCGGGCTTCGCGCACAATCGCATCACGATCGCGCGCGTCGCAATCACCCCTTCGATTACGGGGTTGCTCGCGCGGGCCGTGCGCTAGGGTCAAAGCCGCTTGCGCGCGGAAGGCAATCTGGGTGAATAGGCGCATGACGCTTATCCATCAGCTCATGCTCGCCACGCTCGTCGTCGGGACGACGGTCATCGTGCACCTTGTGGGGCTGGCGATCCTGCTCGCGGTCCTGCGCCGCTATCGCCGCGCCGAGCGCCGTATCCTGATCGTCCTGCTGAACGGTGCCGCGATTCTGGTCGCCGCTTTCGGTCTGTTCGCACTGCACTCGGTCGAGATATGGATATGGGCGGGGGTGTTCCAGTGGCTCGGCGCCTTCGCCGATTTCGAGCATGCGCTCTACTTTTCAACCTCGACCTATGTGACGATCGGATATGGCGATATCGTCCTGCCGCCCGGTCTCCGCATCCTGGGCGCGATCGAGGGGGCGAGCGGCATCATCCTGATCGGCTGGTCGACCGCCTTCTTCTTCTCGATCGTCGATCGCATGAAACTGCTCGAACGCCATTTCGACGCCGACCATCCCCGCTGAGCGCTCAGGACGCCGGAAAGGCGGGCGCCTTGCTGACCATCGCGGGCAGCGGACGCCCCATCACCCCGGTGAACCATGCCGCCGCCTCGACGAGGTCCAAGAGCGCGAGACCGGTCGCGATGCCGCTGCGTTCGAGCATATAGACGACATCCTCGGTCGCCACATTGCCCGCCGCGCCCGGCGCGAAGGGACAGCCGCCGAGCCCGCCGAGCGAGGCATCGACGATCGTCGCCCCTGCGGCGACCGCCGCCCAGACATTGGCAAGCCCCGACCCGCGCGTGTTGTGAAAATGCACGCGCACCGGCAGCGGCCCAACCGCTTCGCGCACGCGCGCGACCGTTTCGGCGACCTGTGCAGGCACCGCGACGCCGATGGTGTCGGCGAGCGCAATCTCGCGCGGCTGCGCATCGGCGACGCGCTTTGCCATGTCGATGACGCGCCCCATCGGAATCTCGCCCGCAAAAGGACAGCCGAAGGCGGTGGCGATGGTGATCTGTGCGCTCCGTCCCGCGGCATGGGCGAGCTCGACTATTTCGATCGCCGCCGCGAGCGATTCGTCGGAGCTTTGCCCCTGGTTGCGGATGCCGAAGGCGTCGCTGGTGACGCAGACCGCGCCCAGCTCGTCGATCCGCCCCGTCGCCAGCGCACGCTTGGCGCCGCGACGGTTCAGCACCAGCCCGATATAGATAACATCGTCGCGATCGGGCAGCATCGCGACCAGCTGCTCGGCATCGGCCAGCTGCGGAACGCGGCTGGGATTGACGAAGCTCGTCACCTCTATCCGCCGCGCGCCATAGGCGATGGCGCGGCGGATCAGCTCGGCCTTGTCGGCCGTCGAAACGACGGTCTTCTCATTCTGCAGCCCGTCGCGCGGTCCGACTTCGACCATTTCGATGCGGGTTTTGATGGCCATTTTCGCGCCTCGGTTCAAATGCTGTTAAAGCGGGGTTGAAAATTACATAGTATCCTAAGTATAAAGAGTCCATGGGCTGCGTTCGACGGGTCGCCGGCTAGGGCGACTTAGAGGATCGGAGCCGCGAAAGGAACGACATGACAGACAGCAACAGCGGCGGGGGAGCGCTGGACGGCCTTCGGGTGGTCGAAATGGGCCAATTGATCGCGGGCCCGTTCTGCGGCCAGCTTCTCGGCGACATGGGCGCCGAAATCGTCAAGCTGGAGCCGCCCGAAACGGGCGACCAGATGCGCCATTGGGGCCAGGGCGACCGGCCGAGCTGGTGGCGCGTCATCGCGCGCAACAAATATTCGGTCGCCGTCGACCTACGCAGTGCGGAAGGCCAGCAGCTCGCCCGCGACCTCATCGCCAAAGCCGACATATTGATCGAGAATTTTCGCCCCGGCACGCTCGAAAAATGGAACCTCGACCCCGCAGAGCTGCGCAAGACCAATCCGGGCCTGATCGTCGTGCGCGTATCGGGCTATGGCCAGACCGGCCCCTATTCGGCGCGCGCCGGATTCGGCGGCATCGGCGAAGCGATGGGCGGCTGGCGTGGTATCGTCGGCTATCCCGACCTGCCGCCCGCGCGCATGGGCGTGTCGATCGGCGACACCCTGGCCGCGACCTATGGCTGCCTCGGCGCGCTCGCGGCGCTGCATCACCGCAACAAGACCGGCGAGGGCCAGATCGTCGACTCGGCGCTTTACGAGGCGGTGTTGCAGGTGATGGAATCGACCGTCGCCGATTATTCGGCGAGCGGCACCAAGCGGCGGCGCACCGGGTCGACCCTGCCCGGCATCGCGCCGTCGAACGTCTATCCCTGCAAGGACGGCGAATATCTGATCGGCGCCAATCAGGACGCCGTTTTCGCGCGGCTTGCCGCGGCGATGGGCCGCCCCGAACTTGCGAGCGACGAGCGCTATGCGACCCACCGCGCGCGCGGTGCGCGGCAGGAGGAACTCGATGCGCTGATCGGCGAATGGACGCGCACGATGACGATCGCCGAACTGGAGGCGAAGATGATCGAGGCGAGCGTCCCCGCCGGCCGCGTCTATGATGCCGAGGATATGCTCGCCGACCCCCATTTCGCGGCGCGCGAGGCGCTCGTCACCGTTCCCGACGCCGAATTGGGCGAGGTGACGATGCAGGGTGTCTTCCCCAAATTGTCGGACACGCCGGGCAGCGTGCGGCGCCCCGCCCCGCTCACTGTCGGTCAGGACAGTGCCGACGTTCTCGAGCGGTGGCTCGGCCGCCTGGCCTAGGGTCGGAACGGGCAGCAGAAGAGACGCGCGGGCGCCTTTACGCCCCGAATGCTGGTGTCATGGCCGCGCCGCGATCTTCCTTGCAAATCCCCTTGCCCGTCAAAAAGCGATGCTTACAGTGGCGCGCACGATTATTACCCGAACAATGAGGATCGCCTTGCCATGCCCCGTAGCAAATTTCGCGCGCCGCTCGCGCTGGTCGCCCTGTTCATGACGCCAGCGGCGGCACAGGCGGCCGAAGATGCCGCGGCGGCGGCGTCTGCGCCCGCGCTGGCCTATCCGGCGACCGAGCGCGGCGACACCGTCGAACCGCAATTCGGCGTCGATGTCGCCGACCCCTATCGCTGGCTGGAAGACGATGTTCGCGTCAATCCGAAGGTCGCAGCCTGGGTCGCCGAGCAAAACAAGGTGACCGACGCCTATCTGGCGACGCTGCCCGGCCGCGATGCGTTCAAGGCGCGAATGACCGAGCTTTACAATTACGAACGCTTCGGCCTGCCGCGCAAGGCGGGGTCGCGCTATTTCTACACGCGCAACGACGGGTTGCAGCCGCAATCGGTGCTGACGGTGCGCGAGGGCCTGACCGGCGAAGGCCGCGTGCTGATCGATCCCAATGCATGGGCCAGGGACGGCGCGACCGCGCTCGCCGAATGGACGCCGTCTGAAGACGGCAAATATCTGCTCTATTCCGTGCAGGATGGCGGCACCGACTGGCGTATCGTGCGCGTGATGGACGTCGCGACGGGCAAGGATACCGCCGACGAGATCCGCTGGGTCAAATTCTCGTCGCTCGATTGGGCGAAGGACGGCAGCGGCTTTTACTATTCGCGCTTCCCCGAACCCAAGGAAGGCGAGGCCTTTCAGTCGCTCAACGAAAATCACGCGGTCTATTTCCACAAGCTCGGCACGCCGCAGAGCGCCGACGTGCTGATCCATGCGACGCCCGACCAGCCCGAACTCAATCACGGCGCGCTCGTCACCGATGATGGCCAATATGTCCTCGTCGTTTCGTCCAAAGGGACCGACGAACGCTTCGGCCTGACACTGCATCCGGTGAAGGGCGGCAAGGCGATCACGCTGGTCGACGATTATGCGAACAATTGGGAATATGTGACCAACCAGGGCACGCGCTTCACCTTCCTCACCAACAAGGATGCGCCGCGTCAGCGCCTTGTTTCGCTCGACATTCGCAAGCCCGCGGCGCTCACCCAGATCGTCGGCGAACAGGAGGGGACGCTGGTCGGCGCGTCGCGCGTCGGCGACCGCATCATCCTGTCCTACCTCGGCGATGCCAAGTCGGAGGCCCGGATGGTCGCGCTCGACGGCAAGCCGGTGGCGAACATCAATCTCGGCGAGATCGGCACCGCGAGCGGTTTCGGCGGCAAGCCCGGTGATCCTGAAACCTTCTACGCCTTCTCCAGCTTTGCGCAGCCCACGACCATCTATCGCCTTGATACGGTAAGCGGGAAGAGTGAGATTTTCGAGGCGCCGAAACTGACCTTCGATCCCAAGGATTTCACGGTCGAACAGCGTTTCTACACGTCGAAGGACGGCACCAAGGTGCCGATGTTTCTGGTGATGAAAAAGGGGCTCGACCGGTCGAAGGGATCGCCGACTTTGCTCTATGGCTATGGCGGTTTCAACGTGTCGCTGACCCCCGGCTTTTCGCCCACGCGGCTCGCCTGGGCCGACAAGGGCGGGGTCGTCGCGATCGCGAACCTGCGCGGCGGCGGCGAATATGGCAAGGCGTGGCACGACGCCGGTCGGCTCGCCAACAAGCAGAATGTCTTCGACGATTTCATCGCGGCCGGCGAATATCTGATTGCCGAAGAAATCACCGGCCAGGGCGAACTGGCGATCGAGGGCGGGTCGAACGGCGGCCTGCTGGTCGGCGCCGTCACCAACCAGCGCCCCGACCTGTTCGCGGCCGCGCTGCCCGCTGTGGGCGTGATGGACATGCTGCGCTTCGATCGCTTCACCGCGGGCCGCTACTGGACCGACGATTATGGCTATCCGTCGAAAGAGGCCGATTTCCGCAATCTGCTGAGCTATTCGCCCTATCATAATATCAAGGGCGGCCGCACCTATCCGGCGATCCTGGTGACGACCGCCGACACCGACGATCGCGTCGTACCGGGTCACAGCTTCAAATATACCGCCGAGCTGCAGCACGAGGATATCGGCTCCAAGCCGCACCTGATCCGCATCGAGACGCGCGCCGGCCATGGCTCGGGCAAGCCGACAGACAAGATCATCGCCGAGGCGGCGGACAAATATGCCTTCGCTGCCAAATGGACCGGCCTCGACGTTGAATGATCGCGCGGCGGCGGCGGACGATAGCGTTCGCCGCCGCCCACCAGCCGAAAGCCATCGCCTTGTCCTACGCCCTCTCCTTCACCGCCACCGATCCTGCCGCGCTGTGGGCGGAGGCGGCCGACGCCGCCGCCGGTCTCGTCGCGGGTGAGCCCGATGCGATCGCCAATATGGCCAATGTCGCGGCGCTGATCTGGCAGGCTGTTCCCGATCTCAATTGGGCGGGCTTCTACCGCTTCGACGGCACCGAACTGGTGCTCGGCCCGTTCCAGGGCAAGGCGGCGTGCATCCGCATCCCGCTCGACAAGGGGGTGTGCGGCGCCGCGGCGCGGCTGCGCAAGACGCAGCGGGTCGAGGATGTCCACGCCTTTCCCGGGCATATCGCCTGCGATGCGGCCAGCCGCAGCGAGCTGGTGGTGCCGATCGTCGCCGAAGGCCGCCTGATCGGCGTGCTCGACCTCGACAGCCCCTCGCCCGCGCGCTTCACGGCCGACGATCAGGCGGGCGCCGAAGCGCTGATCGTCCGCATCGCCGCCGCGCTCGCGGGTTAAAGCTGCGTCAAAATGGGACGCGATCCGCACGGTTAACGGATTCGCGGAAAAGCGCCGATTTTGCTAACAGACTGTTAACCAAGCCATTGCCCCCACGGGCGATTCCGCTGGAACAGGGAGTTTAGCATGCGCACCGTTTTGTTGTTGGGGGCTGCCGCCGCATCGTTGCTGCTGGCCGGCCATGCGACCAGCGCCGAGGTCACCAAGACCCAGACCACCGTCGTCACGACCACCGACGAAGCGGCCCCGCGGCTCGACTATGAGGCGCCTTCCGCGCCCGATGTGCGCGTCTACACCGGCTATCCCGACCGGATGCCGAGCGAAGTCGAATATCGCCACATCGACGGCTACCAGTCCGAAGGCCGCTGGACGGGTACGTGGAACGGCACCTACGAAGATCGCGACGGCCGCCGTTACGAGGGCAGCTATGAAGGCAGCGTCGAGGGGCGCACCGGCGCCGACTATCCGCCGCCGCCCTATTATCAAGGCGGTTTCGATCCGCGCGAGGACATGGAAATGGGCCGTCGTTGCGGCCATGGCGGCGCGGCGACCGGTGCGGTCGTGGGCGGGATCGTCGGCGGTGTCGTCGGCAATCGCGTTGCCGGTCATGGCGACCGTACCGCCGGCACGCTGATCGGCGGCGGCGTCGGGGCGCTCGCCGGCGCAGCGGTCGGCAGCGAGGCGGACAAGAAAAAGTGCGACGAATGGTGGGCGCGGCGCGGCGGTGCCCATGGCGGCTATTATCCCGGCCATCCCGGCTATCCGGGCGGCTATGCCTATAGTTACGGCTACGGTTATGGCTATTACACGCCGGGCGTCGTCGTCACGACGATCATCAACGGCCCGCCGGTCGTCACCGAACGCGTCGTGACCACGACCAAGACCTATTATGAAAATGTGCCGGTGCGGAAACGCTATGTGGCCAAGCGGAAACCGAAACCCAAAGCCAAGCCGCGCTGCGTCTGCTGACGTGCCCTGAACTGGTCTGGTCGCCAGACTTGGCTTAGTGAGGCCCGCCGATCCGTCGAGGAACGGCGGGCCTTTCCTTTCGCCGCCCTTTCGCCACGGTTCAGCGGCGTGAAAGCATGGTGCGCCTAGATCATCGGGCGACGGCGGACGCCCCTGTCCGCGTTCTGGAGTGACTGAAATGCGCAAGATGACCGGCTTCACCGCAGCGGCGGCGGTTCTGGTTACGACGGTCGGGCTCAGCGCGACCCCCGCCGAAGCACGCGGACGCCACGGCGGCTGGCACAATCGCCACGACGACGGGATCGGCGCCGGCGAGATCATCGGCGGTATCCTGATCCTGGGCACGATCGCGGCGGTTGCCAGCGCGGCGAGCAAGCAAAGTCGCGAGACGCGCAACCGCGACTTTCGTTACGACCCGCCCTATCGCGACGATCGCGCGCAGGACGCCCCCGATTATCAGCGCCGCGACGATCGCGGTCCGGACGGATATGGCACCGGCGACGCCTCTCGCGGCGGAGAGATCGAGCAGCGCGCGGCCGATGCCTGCGGCTGGGCGGCCGAGGGCGAAATGGGCGACGATGCCCGCGTCGAAAGCATCACCGACACGCGGCCCGCGAACGGCGGCGACGGCTGGTACGTCACCGGAAACATATCGCGCCCGGGCGGCGAGCTGCACAGTTTCGGGTGCAGCTATCGCGGCGGGCGCGTGGTCGACGTCAGCATCAACTGACCCCATTGCCATTGGATTTTCGGCCCTTCGCCAGCGATGGCGGAGGGCTTTTCTCTGCCCGCCTCCGTCAAGCTGAACCCACGCCGAACCAAGGCTGAACCGCAGATAAGCGCCGGGTTCAGCACCGCGTCACGGCGCCTTCGCTATCAAGGGGCATCGCAGGCCGCACGGGTGCCGCCTGCTGAATAGGAGACCGAACCATGGCGAAGAAGCCCATGAACTGGACCAAGGCCGCAATCGGGGCGGCCACCGCCGGCGCGATGTTGAGCGCCACCCCCGCGCTCGCGCGCGACCGGTACGATCACCGCGACCGCGACGGGATCGGTGCGGGCGAAATCATCGCCGGCGCCGTCGTCCTCGGCGGCCTCGCCGCCATCCTGTCGGCCGATAACGATCGTTACGACCGCTATGACCGCAACGATCGTCGCTATCGCGACCGGTACAATGATCCGCGATACGGCTATGGTTATGATTATGGCCGCTATGGCAACAGTCGCGCAGCGGTCGGCCAGTGCGTCCGTGCCGTCGAGCGCGGCACCAGCCGGTATGGCCGCACCGACGTGACGCAGGTCACGAGCATCGATCGCAAGCGCGACGGCTATCGCGTCAAGGGCCGCGTCGTCGTCAACGAAGGCTGGCGCGGACGCTGGGGCCGCGGCGGTTCCTATGATCGCGGCAAGTTCAGCTGCGACGTGCGGTATGGCCGCGTCGTCGACGTCGATTATTCGGGTCTGCGGTAACGCGGAGCCCCTTCTCCCGGCCCGCCCGCGCCTCGGCGTGCGGCGGGCCGCCTTGCACAAGAGCGTTGCCGGGCGCGGTTAACGCGGCGGTGGGCCGGAGGCGAGCGGCCCGGCCCACGCTCGGCAGGTCGCCAGAATATTCCCGCGTCAATTCAGATGCTTCGTGTCCGAAGCATATCGGTGGCGCCCGCACTCGGTCCGTCGCAAAAGTCGCGAAATCCGAAAAGACGCTATACGAAAATTTACCTTCTTTCGTTATGCGCGGAGATGGGACCACAATAACCGCCTGACGTGGGTGACAGGCGGCAGAAGCTTATTGGGTCGCCCATGCCGAATTTCGAGGCCGATACCGCCTCAACGGCTTCAGCCGAAAAGCGCCAACCGCGCCAGTCGCGACTGGTGAAGGCGTCGCTTGCGTGCGACCGCCTCGGGCGCTTCGATGTGACCCTGCGCAATATTTCCGAAACCGGCGTTGGCGGGCAGTCGCCGCATGTGCTGCAGGTTGGCGAGCGGCTGACCGTCTATCTTCCGGGTCATCAGCCGATGGAGGGCGTGGTCCGCTGGGTCAGCGACAAACGCTTCGGCCTGCAGACCGAACGGACGATCGAGCCGGCACGGCTGCGCGCGGCGCACGCCGATCAGCTCGTCGCCGCCGACAGCAAGGCCGAATTCCAGATCATGGCGCCGACGCAGATGTCGACCTGGCGCCCGGGACTGCGGCAGGTTTCGTCGCTGCCGGGTCATTACGGCAAACCGAAGATCTGACCCGCGCATCGCCGCGCCACAAAGGAAAACCGGCGCAGATCGCTCCGCGCCGGGTCCCCCGTTGATTGATTTTCGTCGGTAAAGCGCGTCAGGCGACCCGGCGCACTTCATTCCCTTCTTCGTCGATATCGCGCAGCACATAGCCGCGACCCCAGACCGTCTCGATATAATTTTCGCCGCCGCACGCGAGCGCGAGCTTCTTGCGCAGCTTGCAGATGAAGACGTCGATAATCTTCAATTCGGGCTCGTCCATGCCGCCATAAAGGTGGTTCAGGAACATTTCCTTGGTCAGCGTCGTGCCTTTGCGGAGCGAAAGCAGCTCCAGCATCTGATATTCCTTGCCGGTCAGATGGACGCGGACGCCATCGACTTCGACCGTCTTGGTGTCGAGATTGACCGCCAGCTTGCCCGTCTTGATGACGCTCTGGCTATGGCCCTTCGAGCGGCGGACGACGGCGTGGATGCGCGCGACCAGCTCGTCGCGATGAAAGGGCTTGGTGACATAATCGTCGGCGCCGAAGCCGAACGAGCGCACCTTGGAATCCATTTCCGAAATGCCCGAAAGGATCAGCACCGGCGTCTGCACCTTTGCGGTACGGAGCTTTTTCAGCACGTCATAGCCGTGCATGTCGGGCAGATTCAGGTCGAGCAGAATGATGTCGTAATCATAGAGTTTGCCAAGGTCCAAGCCTTCCTCACCCAGATCGGTGGTATAGACGTTGAAGCCTTCGGTCGTGAGCATCGTGTCGATCGCCTTCGCGGTCGTCGGCTCGTCCTCGATCAGCAGTACGCGCATTAGGCACCCCTTGACTGTTTCCCACGATGGACCCGCAACCCGTCCGCGGCTCCCTCGCAGTGCCACCAACGCCCCCGTTGCAGGGCTGGCGGAACATTAACCATGAAACTTGTGAAGGGAAAAGGTTAATTTTGATTTAACCCGCAGAAATCCACGAGTCGCGACCCGCGCAGCTGCGTTTCAGCGTATCGGCGAGATAGTCGGACAAGGCCCGTACCCGCGCCGGGCGGAGGCGCGACGGTGGCGACAACAGGTGCAGATAGGCCTGCGGCAGCGACCAGTCGGTCAGGATCGGAACGAGCCTGCCGGCGCGCAGTTCGGCGTCGATGATGAAGTGCGGCAGCACCGCGATGCCGCCCCCCGCGACCAGCATCGGCACGATCACATCGCCATTGTTCGTGAACAGCGGGCCTGCCGGAACGATCGTCGCTTCCTCGCCTTCGCGGTGGAAGCGCAGCGGCCGCGCCTTTTCGCGGTGGCCGTACCCAGCGAGCCGATGCCCCGCGAGTTCGAGCGGGTGGCGCGGCGTGCCGTGGCGCTCGAGATAGGCCGGGCTGGCGATCACCGACGTCGGGATCGGCACGATGGTGCGCGCGAGCAGGCTGCTGTCGTCGAGGCTGGCGACGCGCAGCGCGAGATCGAAACCTTCGGCGATCAGATCGTGGCGCGCATCGCTGAGCGTCAGTTCGATCTCGACCGCCGGATGCTCGGCCATGAAGGCCGCGAGCGGCGCGCCGAGCACCTTGATCCCGAAACTCATCGGCGCCGCGAGTCGGATCGGCCCTGCGAGGTCGAAGCGGTCGCCATGCGCCGCCTCGGTCGCGGCGGTCGCGGCGGCGACCATTGCCCGCGCCTCTTCGAGCAGCCCGGCGCCCGCCGTCGACACGGTCACCGACCGCGAACTGCGATGGAGCAAAGTGATCCCGAGCGATGCTTCGAGCCGGCTGACCGCCTTCGACACGCTGGCCTTCGACAGGCCGAGCGCGCTCGCCGCGGCGGTGAATCCGCCGCTGTCGGCCACCGCCACGAAGCAGGCCCAGCCTTCATAATCGGGAAGCGCCACAACATCCTCCAATTGGAAACGATAGGTTTCGATCTACGCTATTTCAGAAACAAATGCATCGCCTATCTTGGCCTCAACACGCCGCCCCCGATGTCCGGGATGGCGGCCAGAAAGGAGATGCCCGATGATCGACATTCGCAAGTTCGACACGCTGGGCCACGCCAATCACGGCTGGCTCGACGCCCGCCACCATTTTTCCTTCGCCGGCTATCACGATCCCGACCGCATGGGCTGGGGTGCGCTGCGCGTCTGGAACGACGATGCCATCGCGGCGCAGGCCGGCTTCCCGCCGCACCCGCACCGCGATATGGAAATCATCACCTATGTCCGCACCGGTGCGATCAGCCACCGCGACAGCATGGGCAACAGCGGCCGCACCGCGGCCGGCGATGTCCAGGTGATGAGCGCCGGCACCGGGGTGACGCACAGCGAATTCAACCTCGAGGACGAGGAAACCACGCTGTTCCAGATCTGGATCATCCCCGATCGCGATGGCGGCAATCCCGGCTGGGGCCAGCGCGAATTTCCGCAGGCCGACCGTTCGGGACGCTTCGTGACGTTGGCCAGCGGGATCGAGGGTGACGACGACGCGCTGCCGATCCGCGCCGATGCCCGGGTCGCGGCCGCGACCGTGACCGCGGGTAGCCGCGTCGCCTATGATCTGGGCGCTGGCCGCAACGCCTATCTGGTCGCCGCCAAGGGCCGAATCTGCATCAACGGACAGGATGCCGATCCGCGCGACGGCATCGCGATCCGCGATGTCGGAACGATCGAGGTCGAAGCGCTCGACGATGCCGAACTGGTGCTGGTCGACAGCCTCTGATCCCACCCCCTCGGGCCGCCGCCTGCCATCCCCCTCCCTTGCGGCGGCGGCCCACCCCTTCCCCTCCCGACTGAAAGGAAACCGAAGATGGCAAAGATTTTGGTGCTCTATTATTCGAGCTATGGACATATCGAGCAGATGGCCGACGCCGTCGCCGAAGGCGCGCGCGCCGCGGGCGCCGAGGTCGATATTCGCCGCGTCGCCGAAACCGCGCCCGAGGCGGTGGTGAAGGCCGCCGGCTTCAAGACCGACACCGCGCATCCGCTGCTCGGTGATCCCAAGCAGCTTGCCGACTATGACGCGATCGTCGTCGGTTCGCCGACCCGCTTCGGCCGCATGGCCAGCCAGATGGCGAGCTTCTGGGACACCGCCGGCGGCGTCTGGGCGCAGGGTCTGCTTACCGGCAAGGTCGGCGCGGCCTTCACCTCGACCGCGTCGCAGCATGGCGGACAGGAAACCACGCTGTTCAGCATCCTGACCAACCTCCTCCACTTCGGCATGACGATCGTCGGACTGGACTATGGTTATGCCGGGCAGATGGGCGTCGATGAAGTCAAGGGCGGTGCCCCCTATGGTGCGACGACGCTCGCCGATGGCGACGGATCGCGCCAGCCGAGCGAAGCCGATCTCGGCGGTGCCCGCTATCTGGGCGAACGCGTCGCGAAAACCGCGGCGAAGCTCGCGGCCTGACCCCGATGCGCCGTCTGCCGAGCCTCTTCCTCTCCCACGGCTCGCCGATGATGGCGCTCGAGCCCAGCCCGGCGCGGGACTTCCTCGCCGGGCTGGGCGCCCGCTTGCCGCGTCCGCGCGCGATCCTGGTCGTCTCGGCGCATCACGATGCACGGTTCGAGGGCGGCCAGGCGACGGTCACCGCCTCGCCCGCGCCGCCGACGATCCATGATTTCGGCAATTTCCCCCAAGCGCTGTTCGACATGCGCTATCCCGCACCGGGCGATCCGGCGCTTGCGCAGCGGGTCGTGGACCTGCTCGCCGCTCATCGCCTCGCCGTCGCCGCCGATCCCGACCGCGGGCTCGATCATGGGGCCTGGGTGCCCCTGTCGCTGGTCTATCCCAAGGCCGATATTCCGGTGGTCCAGCTTTCGATCGCCTCGCATGCGCCGCCCGAATGGCATTATGCGCTGCGCCGTGCACTCGCGCCGCTTCGCGATGAGGGCGTATTGCTGATCGGTTCGGGCAGCATCACGCACAATCTTCGCGCACTTTTTTCGGCGCGCCTGCCGATCGACGCACCCGCGCCCGCATGGGTCACCGGCTTCACCGACTGGGTGGCCGGACATATGGCGGCGGACGCCGTCGACGAGGTGCTGCACGCTGTAGAACGCGCGCCGCATGGCCGCGACAACCATCCGACGATGGATCATATCCTGCCCTTGTTCGTCGCGATGGGTGCGGGTACGGCAGCGGACGGCCTGCACGCCGCACGGCTCCATGCCAGCACGACCTATGGCCTGCTGGCGATGGACGTTTACGCTTTCGGCGAAGGGGCGGCCCGCCTATAGGCGGGAGATGCTTCTTTCCGACCATATTCTCTTCCTCGATGGCGAGGCGCTTGTCGTCGACAAGCCCGAAGGCCTGCCCGTCGATCCGCCGCGCGACGGCAGCCTCAGCCTCGAAAACCATCTCGACGGCCTGCGCTTTGGCTTCAAGCGCTGGCCGCTCGCCGTTCACCGGCTCGACCGTGACACCTCGGGTTGCCTGCTGCTCGCGCGCAATCCCAAGGCGCACGGCCGTTTCACCCGCGCTTTCGAGGGGCGCGAGGTCGAAAAACAATATCTCGCGATCATCGACGGCGTGCCTGATGGCGATGGCGGCACCATCGACCTGCCCCTCGCGAAGACGTCGACCGCGGAGACCGGCTGGCGCATGGTTGTCGATCCGAATGGCAAGCCATCGGTATCGCACTGGGAAAAGCTTGCCGTCGTCGACGGGCGGGCGCTGCTGCGTTTCCGTCCCGAAACCGGCCGCACCCATCAGCTTCGCGTCCATGCGCTCGAGGGGCTGGGTCTGCCGATCGCCGGCGATCCCGTGTACGGCAACGGCCGCGGCAAGGACCGCACCCTGCTCCACGCCGAGCGGTTGGTGGTAAAACGTGACGTCAAGCCGTCAATAATTGCCGAAGCCCCCTTCCCCGCGCGCTTCGCCGCGCTCGGCTTTTCGCCACCCGAAGGCGCCGCCCCGACCCGTGGCTGACATTCCCGAAGCCGCGATTTCGGAAAAATTCCTAGCCGGCACCGGGCCGGGCGGCCAGAATGTCAACAAGGTCGCGACCGCGTGCCAGCTTCGCGTCGATGTGTTCGCTCTCGGCCTCCCGCCCGACGCCTACCGCCGGCTCAAGACGCTCGCGGGAAGCCGGATGACGGCGGCGGGAGAACTCGTGATTCTCGCGCGCAGCTATCGCACCCAGGAAGCCAACCGCGCCGATGCGCGCGCGCGGCTGAACGAGCTCGTCGATGCGGCGCTGGTTCGGCCTGAAAAGCGGATCAAGACAAAGCCGAGCAAGGCGGCCAGGGCGCGCCGCGTCGACGGCAAAAAGGCGCGCAGCGCGGTCAAATCGATGCGCGGACGCGTGCGATCGACCGACTAGGGCCGGGCGCGCATGCACCTCTATCGCCTCGACGTGACCGCCGAAATCGCCGCGCAGGCGATCGGTGCCGATTCAGGGCGCGATCCCTGGGCCCGCGGCTATGTCACCCCCGGACGCCCGGCGCCGGTGGTCGTCGGCGACGGAAGCGCGCAGAGCCGCCCGTGGCTGCGCCCCAAGCTGTGGGGCGTCCCGCCGCCGCCGCGCGGCGACCAGCCGGTGACGACGGTGCGCAACCTTTCGAGCCCCTTCTGGATCGGCACGCTGCGTCATCCCGAACTGCGCTGCCTGATCCCCGCGACCCGTTTCGCCCTGTGGTCGGGGACGGCCGGCGCGCGGCAACAGCTGTGGGCCGCGCCCGCCGACCAGCCGGTCTTCGCCTTTGCCGGCATCCATCGCCAGGGCGAGGATTGGCCGAGCTTCGCGATCCTGACCGTCGAACCGAACCGCCTGCTTAGCCATCACGGCGCGCAAGCGATGCCGGTCATCCTCCGCCCCGGCGATTATGCGCGCTGGCTGACCGCCGACTGGCGCGACGCGGCCAGCCTCGTCCGTCCCTTTCCGGGGCAGGAGATGACGCTGGCCGAAGACCCCATGGTATAGGCGATTTTCACCAATTCCGTCGACTTTGCGTTCACCAGCGCGGCGCTAAAAATGCGAATCGATAATCCGACCAGTGGGATTGAATACAGTGGCCAACGCCTGCACGACCGACACCGAAGAGCTTTCGCCGCAAGCGCGCCGCGCCGAACGCGCCACCGTCCGCGGGCGCGCGCGCTATCGCGAAGCGGGCTTCAACCCATTCGACGTCGAACTGTTCGACCTGTCGTCGACGGGCTTTCGCATGATCACCTTTTCGCGGCCGCAGATCGGCAAGCAGATATGGGTCAACCTGCCGGGCCTGCAGCCGCTCGAAGCGGTGATCCGGCGCGCCGACGGCAACAGCTTCGGCTGCGAATTCGTCTACCCGCTCCACCCCTCGGTGGCGGCGCACATGCAGTCGAAACTGCGCTAAGCTTCCGGCTTCTCCGACTTTTCCAATATATGCTTCCACTCGTCGGGCGTCACGCGCCCGACCGACAGGCGCGACAGGCGGATAAGGTCCATGTCGGCAAGCTTGGGGTCGGCCTTGATCGCCGCCAGCGTCACCGGATGCGCGAGCGGGCGCACGGGCGCGACGCGCACGATGACCCACGGCGATCCTTCCTCGGCGGTCGGATCGGGCGCGCTTTCCTCGGTAATGCGCATGATCCCCACGCATTCCTTGCCGATATTGCTGTGATAGAACAGCGCCTCGTCGCCGACCTTCATCGCCATCATGTTCAGCTTGGCGCTGTGGTTGCGCACGCCGTCCCACATCCCCGTGCCGTCCTTGACCAGGTCGTCCCAGCCATAGACGTCGGGTTCGGATTTCATCAGCCAATATTGCTTGCCCATGGCGCGGGCCTAGCCCAGCGCGCGCCGACGCGAAAGCATCCTTTTCCTCTTTCGCAACCGCGCCGACCCGCCTAAATCCTGATTCATGTCAAAGACGCGCCCCGGCGGGACCGGCATGGCGCGCCACAGCACCAACAAATGGACACACCCCTTATGACCGCAGCCGTTCCCGTTATTTCCATGTCGCTGCCCGACGATCGCTTCGCCCAGGATTTCGGCGGATCGTTCGAACGCTTCGGGTTCGCGATGATTACCGACCACGGCATCGACCCGGCGCTGATCGACGATGCCTGGGCGAAGGCGAAGGAATTTTTCGCGCTGCCCGAGGCGGTGAAGCGGGCCTATCATATCGCGGGCGGCGGCGGCGCGCGCGGCTACACCCCCTTCGGCACCGAAATCGCGAAGGGTGCGAAGGAAGTCGACCTCAAGGAATTCTGGCACGTGGGCCGCGACCTCCCCGCCGGCCACCCGCTCGCCGCGCAACAGCCGAACAATGTCTGGCCGGCCGAAGTCGCGGGCTTTCGCGAAACCTATGACCGGCTGTTCGCCGAATTCGACCGCATCGGCGGCAAGCTGCTCTCCGGGATCGCGCGCTACCTTGGCCTCGCACCCGATTTCTTCGACGACACGGTGAAGGACGGCAACAGCGTGATGCGCCTGCTGCATTACCCGCCCGTCGAAGGCCCGGCGAAGGGCATCCGCGCCGAGGCGCACGAAGATATCAATACGATTACCCTGCTGCTCGGTGCCGAAGAAGCGGGCCTCGAAATCCTCGACAAGGATGGGAGTTGGCTTCCGGTATCGCCGCCTGCGGGCGCCATGGCGGTCAATGTCGGCGACATGTTGCAACGGCTGACCAACAACCGCCTGCCCTCGACCACGCACCGCGTGCGCAATCCCGACTCCGGCCGCGCCAGCGTTGCGCGCTATTCGATGCCCTTCTTCCTGCACTTCCGTTCGGACTATCCGATCGTGACGCTGGATAATTGCATCGATGCCGAGCATCCGAACCTGTATCCGACGCCGATCACCGCCGACGAATATCTGCAGGAACGGCTCCGCGAAATCGGGCTCAAGAAATAGAACCGGGCCGCGGCCGCCCCGTCGGGCCGGCCGCGCGTCCCGCTATTTTCCGGCCTTGTCGCTGATCGCCCGGATCACCAGCGCCTTGTCGTCGACAAGATAGCGCTTGGCGAGCGCTTCAAGCTCGGCCGGCGTCGCAGCCTCGACTGCCGCGATGCCGTTGCGGCTGCGGTCGAGCCGGTCGGCGCGGCTCGTCGCCTCGGCGACATAGGCCAGCCAATAGGCATTTTCGCGCCGCGCCTTGGTCATCGCCTCGACCAGCGGCTTGCGCGCGCGGTCGAGCGTGTCGGCATCGACGGGTTTGTCGCGCAATTCCTTGGCGATCGCGAAGATCGCGGCGCGCGTCGTCGCCAAATCCTTGTAGTCGACATTGCTTGCGGCGACGAGCCAGCCATAGCCCGGATATTCGTCCGACAGGCTGGCTCCCGCCGACGGGCTGTAGGTTTCGCCCAGCTTTTCGCGCAGTTCGTCGGTGAGCATGAGCTGCATCACGCGCGACAGCAGGTTGAGGCGCATCGCCTCGGTCAGGTCGCTGTCGTCGCGCGCGGGCCAATAGACGCGCAGTTCGGCCTGGTCGGCCGGCCCCTTGTGGATCAGCGTGCGCTCGCTGTGGTCGACCGGATAGTCGCGCTTGCGCGCGTCGCTGTGCGGATCGAACGCCGCGCGGCGTTCGGGCAGAGCGCCGAAGGTTGCCGCGATCGCATCAATCGCCGCCTGTTCGTCGATATCGCCGACGACGCCGATCTCGATCGCGCCATGATCGAAACTGTCGGCGACCGCCGCTTTCAATTTGCTCCAGTCGAGTGCCATCATCGTCGCAAGCGGCGGCGTTTCCTCGCGCGGGTCACCGTTGGCAAGGATGCCGCCGCTGTCGCGCGCCATCACCGCGCCCGGCGTCGCATCGTTGGCGGCATATTGCTGCGGCAGATAGCGACGGATCAGCGCGAGCCCGTCGGCGCGGTAGCCGGGGTGCGTCAGATAAGCCGCCATCAGTTCGGCCTGCGCCGCGAAATCGTCGGGCGAGGTGACCGCTTTGCCCCCAAAGGCATCGGTATCGACGCCGAAGCTGGGGCTGACCGTCTTGCCCGCAAAAATGGTGCGCAGATCGTCGAGGCTATGCGCCTCGAGCCCGCCGAGGCTGATCGATCCCGCAAGCGCGACCTTGGTCGGGTCGTCGCGCGTCGCGAGCAGCGTCCCCCCGTCGACGCGCACCGACAGATAGACCTTGTCCTTCTGGAAATCGGTCTTCTTGATGTTGAGCATCACATTGTTGGCGAAGCGGATGCGCCGGATGCCGAGGTCGTCGATGCGATAATCGCTGACGACCGTGCCGGGCGTGCCGAAATTGTCATAGGCAAAGGCCGCGCTCCGTGCCTGCGCCGGGGGCGTCACCGCGACCGCGCGCGCCGTGTCGAGCGCGGCAAGGATCGCCTTGTCGCCGCCCTCGACGGGCGTCTTGGCAGTGACGCGCGCGAGCGGCGGGCTGAAGCCCTCCATCCGATTGCGGAAGGCCGCACTCACCGCATCGGCCGACAGCTGCGGCGCGACGGCATCGAACAGCGCCTGCGAGGTTTCGGGACGCACGACGACATAATCGCCGTCGGACGCGTCGACCAGCACATCGGCGAGCGCGTCGCTCCGCCGGGTCGTCACGCCGGCGACGGCATTCTTGAGCGCGGTGCGCCGATTGGCGATCTGTTCGTTGACCTCGGCCTGGGTGAAGCCGAACTGGACGGCGCGGCGCAGCTCGCGCTCGATCAGGCCGAGTGCCTCCGTCCACGCCCCTTCCTTGGCGATCGCCCCGACCGTAACCTGATCGAAGACCTTCCACCCGTCGGCTTCACTGAAATAGCCCGCGAGGATCGGAGAATTCTCGTCGAGCGCAATCTTGGCTAGCCGGCGGCTCAGGATCGCTTCGCCGATATCTTCGGCTAGCTTGCGCGCGCGCTTCGCCTTGGTGTCGGCTTGCTGCACCCAGGGTTTGAAGCTGGCGATCGTCACCGAATCCTGGATCGCCGGATCGACGAAGGATTCGGCGGCGACAGGGCGCTTGAAATCGAGCGTCCCGATGTCGGGATCAGCACCGGCCGGGCCGCGGCCCTGCCAGTCGGCGAAGCGCGCCTTGATCTTCGCTTCGACCGCGGCTGGATCGAAATCGCCGACCATCACCAGCGTCGCGCGTTCGGGCCGGTAATAGCGATCATACAGGTCGCGCAGGCGCGATGCGGGCGCGGTGCGGATGACCTCTTCAGTTCCGATCGGCATCCGGTCGGCGACCGTCATCCCCTTCATCTGGAAACCGAGCTGATCGACGATATTGCGCAGCTGATAGGTATCCCGCGCGCGGCGCTCCGACAGGATGACCCCGCGTTCGCGATCGACTGCAGCGGGATCGATCGTCAATTCGCTCGCGGTTTCCCGCATCAACATCAGCCCGGTGTCGATCAGATCGTCCGACGCGTTGGGCAGATCGAGCTGGTAGACCGTCTGGTCGAAGCCGGTCGAGGCGTTGGTGTCGGCCCCGAAGGCCAGCCCCTTCCTTTCGAGCAGCTTGATCATCTCACCCTCGGGCACATGGGTCGAGCCGTTGAACGCCATATGCTCGATGAAATGCGCCAGCCCGCGCTGATCCTCGGCTTCGGCAAAGCTGCCGACGTCGAAACGCATGCGCAGGACGACGCTGTCCTTCGGGGTGCTGTTCTTCAACAGCGCATATTTCATCCCGTTGGGAAGAACCCCGAAGACGATATTTGAATCGACGGGCACATCGCTGGCCGCGAAATTCCAGGCCTTGGCCGCGGCGGTCTGCGGATTGACCGGAACGACCTGCGCTGCGGCGGGGGCGGCGGCGGGTTTCGCGAGAACCGGCGATATGCTGACGGCGATAAGGGCAAGGGGCGAGAGCGCGGTCGAGACGCGCCAGAAAATGGTCCGCTTCATGGCGGCCGGTCTGACCGCCCCATATGGGGCGGTCAAGCCCGCATCAGCTTGCGATGCCGATGCTTTCGACCGGCGACATGTCGGGTCGACCAGCCGCCTTTGCTGCATAGAGGGCGCGGTCGGCGGTGTCGAAAAGCCGGCGCGCGCTGCCACCGTCGCCGGGCCAGTTGGCGACGCCGACGCTCGCGCCGACGCGCAATGGCTGGCCGCCGATGCGGTAGGGCGCGACGAGCGCGGCGAGCAGATGATCGGCAAGCGCGGTGGCAAGCAGCGGTGAACGGCGCGGCACCAGAATGGCGAATTCGTCACCGCCCTGCCGCGCGACCAGCGCATGATCGCCGCACGCCCGGCGCAGCCGCGCCGCGACTTCGCACAGCAGTTGATCGCCGGCGGCATGGCCGTGCCGGTCGTTCACCGGCTTGAAGCCGTCGAGATCGAGCAGCGCGATCGCGAATATCTCGCCATCCGCCGCGCGCGCGATTTCTTCTTCCAGCCGCAGGTCGAACGCACGCCGGTTGGGTAGCCCGGTCAGCGCGTCGCTATGCGCAAGATCGCGCATCTGCCGCTGCAATTCCAGAAGGTCGACAAGCTGGCCATGCTGCTGAAGGATCATGCGCACCAGGAACATCGTCGCGACGACCAGGCTGGTGCCCGCCGCAATCTCGGGCGCGTGGCCGGAGGTCAGCATCAGATAGGCGATCGGCACCATCCCGATGCCCAGATTGAGCAGCGCTGCAAAGCGCGTCGATGACAGGCAATAGGCGGTCGCCAGCGACCCCATCGCCATGATCATCGCATAATAGCTGTGATTTTCGGGCGGCGCGGCGAGCCAGTTGACCACCGTCCAGCTGCTGCACATCGCGCCCATCGTGCCCGACACCCACGCTGCCTCGACGATCACCCGCCGCGCGCGCCGCGGGCTCATGCGCCGGCCACGATAATGCATCTGCGCAGCGAAGCCAAGCAGGCACACCGCCGCCAGAACGACCGGAAAGCCGATCCGGATGATCGGATGGACGCTCGGCATGCCGCCATAGATGGCGGTCGGCGTCGTCGCCGCGAGCATCAGAAAAAGCATCGGGGTCAGCGTCTCGATACGATTGGCGCGCAGAATCGCGACATCGTCCCGGATCGCGTCCGGCAATGGCGGAAAAAAGCGCCGCCGCATCCATGCTATAACCCCCGTCATTCCGGCTGGGTATCAAGCGGGAGTAAAGCATGCGTTAAACAAAGGAAGGATTGTTTTTCATCGCCCTAACCGGGCCGCCCCCTCCCTGCGGCATGCCAAAAATTAACCATGTTCTGCGATCCCTCGCGCCGCGTTCATGTCGCAGGAGCTTTCGCATGTCCTTCCCTTCGCCCGATTTCACCGCCCCCAGCCAGATCGACCGCGCAATCCTTCCGCCCGCCGCACCCAGTCTGCCGCAGCAGGACACGCCGGCGGAGCAGGCCGCGCGCGCCGCGCAACTCGCTGCGACGCGGCAGGTCTATATGTGGACGACCGACGAGCCGTCGCTTCCCGGCGTTCCGCTCGCGACCGATGTGCCCAAACAGGATATGCCGACGATCGCCTGGTTCGCGATCCTGATCGGCGTCGGGCTGGCGATCGTGCGCAATGCACTCGCGGTGAAGCTGGACGGCGTCGACAAGGGCGAACTCGATACGCCGCGCAGCACCTATGAAGCCGCGCTGGCCGAATGCGACGCGATCGAGCTGTCGACCGCGCGCATCGCGGCGGGCCATGCGATGAAGGATGGCACGTCGCTCCTCGGCCATTTCGTCGACGAGGTCGAACATGTCGTGGCCGCGGTCGAGGCCGACACGCAGCTTGCGAAGCTGGAGGCGCATCGCCAGCGGATCGAAGCGCTGATCAAGGTCAGCGCGGCCGAAGTGGCGGGCCTCGGCAGCAGCGCGCCGCGCAGCCTCGACGCTTATCGCGCCCTGTTCCGGACGCTGCCCGTTCCCGGTGTCGCCTATGATTTTCAGGACGATGCCTGTTTCGCGCGGCTGCGCGTTCAGGGACCGAACAATATGCTGATCGCCGCGGCGGGCGACGCGCTCCCGACCAATTTCCCGCTCAGCCCCGCGCGCTATGCCGCGGTGGTCAATGGCGACACGCTGGACGCCGCGCTTGCCGAGCGCCGGCTGTTCCTGCTCGACTATGCCGAACTCGCAGTGCTGACGCCGGGCACCTACGGCAGCCTTGCCAAATATGTCTGGCAGCCGATTGCGCTGTTCGCGGTGCCGCCGGGCGGATCGGCACTCGTTCCGGTCGCGATCCAGTGCGGGCAGGATCCCGCGCTGCATCCGATCTTCACGCCCTCGGCCGCCGCCGATGCGCAATGGGGCTGGGAGATGGCGAAGCTGGTCGTTCAGGTCGCCGACGGCAATTATCACGAACTCTTCACGCATCTGGCGCGCACTCATCTGGTGATCGAGGCTTTCGCGGTCGCCACGCACCGCCATCTGGCCCAGGCGCATCCGCTATGGGCGCTGCTCGCTCCGCATTTCGAAGGGACGCTGTTCATCAACGATCAGGCCGCGACCTCGCTGATCGCCGCGAACGGGCCGATCGACCATATTTTCGCAGGCACCATCGCATCGAGCCAGGCCGCGGCGGCCGACGACCGACTGGCCTTCGACTTTTACGGCAAGATGCTGCCAGCCGATCTGGCCGCACGCGGCGTCGGGACCGGATCGACGCTCGCCGACTATCCTTATCGCGACGACGCGCTGCTGGTGTGGAATGCGATCCGCGAATGGGCGCGCCAATATGTCTGGCTCTATTATACCGACGATAACGCGGTTGTCGGCGACACCGAACTCGCCGCCTGGGCCGACAGCCTGGCCGGCGAAGCGCGGATCAGCGGCTTCGGCCCGATCGCAACGCGCGACCAGCTTGCCGATGTCTGCACGATGGTGATGTTCACCGCGAGCGCGCAGCATGCCGCGGTGAATTTCCCGCAAAAGGACATCATGGCCTTTGCGCCCGCCGTCACCGGTGCGGCGTGGCAGGCGGCACCCGACCGCGAGCGCGGACAGGACAAGCCGGGCTGGCTCGCGATGATGCCACCGATGGCGCTGGCGCTCGAACAGCTCAACGTGCTCGAACTCCTGGGTTCGGTGCATTACCGCCCGCTCGGCGACTATCGCAGCAACAGCTTCCCCTACCCGCCCTGGTTCCAGGACCCGCGCGTCACCGCGCCCGAGGGGCCGCTCGCGTGGTTCAAGGGGGCGCTGGCCAATGTCGAAAGCACGATCGCCGCGCGCAACGCGCAGCGGCGGCAGCCCTATCCCTATCTGCAGCCCAGCCTGATTCCGACGAGCATCAATATCTGAGGCAGCGCCAGCGACAAAACTTCGTCATTGCGAGCCCGGCAAGGCCGGGGGCAGCAATGCAGGGCGGTTTACGCGAGCTGTGGATTGCCGCGTCGACTTCGGCTTCTCGCTATGACGCCGCTGTAAACGCTCAGGCGCTTGCGGGATCGGGGCGGCCTTAGCTGCCCTTCTTCTTGCGGTGCGTTTCGAGGTCGAGCACCGCATTGTCGCCGCCTTCGGGCATCAGGCCAAGGCGCCGCGCAACTTCCTGATAGGCTTCGACTTCGCCGCCGAGGTCGCGGCGGAAGCGATCCTTGTCGAGCTTTTCATTGGTGTTCATGTCCCACAGGCGGCAGCCGTCGGGGCTGATTTCGTCGGCCAGGATGATGCGGCTGTAATCGCCGTCGTAGAGCCGTCCGAATTCGAGCTTGAAGTCGACGAGGCGGATGCCGACCGCCGCGAACATGCCGCTCATGAAATCATTGATGCGGATTGCCATGTCCTGAATGTCGTGCAGTTCGTCCTGGCTGCACCAGTTGAAGCAGGCGATATGTTCTTCGGCAACCAGCGGATCGCCAAGCGCATCGTCCTTGTAGCAATATTCGATCAGCGTGCGCGGCAGCGGCGTGCCTTCCTCCAGCCCGAGGCGCTTCGACAGCGTGCCCGCCGCGACATTGCGCACGATCACCTCGATCGGCACGATCTCGACCTGACGGATCAGCTGTTCGCGCATGTTGAGGCGGCGGATGAAGTGCGTCGGCACGCCGATATTGCCGAGCAGCGTGAAGACATGCTCCGAAATCCGGTTGTTGAGCACGCCCTTGCCGTTGATCGTGCCGCGCTTCTGCGCGTTGAACGCGGTCGCATCATCCTTGAAATACTGGATCAGCGTGCCCGGTTCGGGGCCTTCGTAGAGGATCTTCGCTTTGCCTTCGTAGATCTGGCGGCGACGGGCCATGGCGGTCAACTTTCTGTCGGAACCAAATGAATGGCCCCGGCAAAGCGACTCAAATGTGAGCGCGACGCCGGGGCGGTCGGGGCGCCTATAGCGACAAAGCGAGGGCGCGTCATCCCCGGGTTGAAAGCGACCCTTCCTGTCGCGCAGCGATGGGGAGGTGGCAGCGGCGCAGCCGCTGACGGAGGGGCCTTTTTGCAACGCCGCTGCCCCTCCACCATCCTGCGGATGGTCCCCCTCCCCATCGCTGCGCGACAGGGAGGATCTTTCTTTACGTTTACGTAAAGTGCTTGCACTCGACGCCGTCGCTTGCAACGCTGCTACCAAAGCCAAGGAGAGAGAAGATGAGCTTCGACCAGATTCGCCTCGACCGCCACGAAGGCATCGCACTGCTGACCCTCAATCGCCCCGACCGCATGAACGCCTTCACCGGCGAGATGATGCAGGAAATCATTACCGCGCTCGACGAATGCGATGCCGACGATGGCGTTCGCGCGGTGATCTTCACCGGTCATGGCGAAAAGGCCTATTGCGCGGGCGCCGATCTGGGCGCGGGCGCCGCGACCTTCGATTATGACAAGCGCGCCGACAAGCAGGCGCTGCTGCCCGACGGCACGCCGGCCAGCCCGATCGGCGAAGACGGCACGATCAACTGGTCGCACCCGCTGATCCGCGATGGCGGCGGCCGCGTGTCGATGCGCATCTTCGAGGCGAAAAAGCCCGTCCTCGGCGCCATCAATGGCGCCGCGGTCGGCATCGGCGCGACGATGACGCTGTCGATGGATGCCCGGCTGGCGAGCGACAACGCCCGCTACGGCTTCGTCTTCGCGCGCCGCGGGATCGTCCCCGAAGCGGCATCGAGCTGGTTCCTGCCGCGGCTGGTCGGCATCCAGACCGCGCTCGACTGGTGCTATTCGGGCCGGCTGATCCCCGCCGCCGAAGCGCATGAAAAGGGGCTGGTCCAGTCGGTCCATACGCAAGGCGAGCTGGTCGACGCTGCGATCGCCAAGGCGCGCGAGCTGACCGGCGACAGCGCTCCGGTATCGGTCGCGCTGACGCGGCACATGATGTGGCGGATGCTCGGCGCCCCGCACCCGATGAGCGCCCACCGCTGGGACAGCCGCGTGATCTTCGCCCGCGGACGCAGCCCCGACGCGGCCGAAGGCGTGACCAGCTTCCTCGAAAAGCGCGCGCCCAACTTCACCGCCAGCGTCGCCAACGACTATCCGGCGTTCGGGGAGTTCGAGGACGCTCCGCCCTATAGCTGAGGCGACAGGCAACGTCGGGTCAGGGCCGTCCGGGCTCTGACCCCGGCGTTCCGGCGCTAGCCCCAGCACGCGTACCATCGCCATTTGATGCCGCCGACCGGCTGCAGAATGTCGGTGAGATTCATGCAAATTCTCCCACCGCGGCGCGGGATCGAACTCAGCCGATGGGGGTTGGTATAGCAGCGCGGGCACCGAGGGGGAGCGGTTCATTCTCCTGTCATCCACCCGCCGCATAAATGAGTCTGGCGCGCTTCGTCCGAAGCGCCGGACCAAAGTGGGAGCATGAACATGAGCATTTTCAGCAAGATAAAAGACGCGATCTTCGGAAAGAAGGCCGAAGTCGCTACCCCCGCTCCAGCGACACCGGCAGCCCCCGCCGAGGTACCCGCTGGCCCGGCCGCGGCCGCGGCGCCCACTGCCCCGATCAGCGAAGTCGATGTCGAGGCGATCCTCGCCACCGAAGCCGCCAAAGTGGCACAGCCGCTCAACTGGCGCACTTCGATCGTCGACCTGATGAAGCTGCTCGACATCGATTCGAGCCTCGCCAATCGCAAGGAGCTGGCGCAGGAACTGGGCTATACCGGCGAACTCAACGGCAGCGCCGAAATGAATATCTGGTTGCACAAGGCCGTGATGCGCGAACTTGCGGCGAACGGCGGCAAGGTTCCAGCCGACCTGACCGACTGACAAAGCGCCGATAATTTTCGACCGGGGCCGGGCGCACGGGGTGCGTTTCCGGCCCCTTTCGATTGACCCGCGCCAGCAGCGGCTCCAAATGATTTCCTCAGAAACGATAATATCTAGGGGAGCCGCCGAATGCCCGAAGCCTTTGCCACGCCCGTCAGCCGCCGTCAGACGATCGCCACCCTCGGTGCCGGAGTCGCGGGGCTGGCCTTGACCGCGCCGGCCCGCGCCTTCGCGCCCGCGACCAGCGGCGACGGCGCGGCGGGCGCCGACGCGCTGCTGACCTCGATCGCCGACAATCTGCTTGCCCATTCGCCCGAGGGCGCGACCTCGCTCGGCATCGATACCGGCGCGCGCGCCGCGATGCGGGCGCAGCTCGGCGATCGGTCGGCGGCGGGGCAGCAGGCACTGGCGGCGACGCTGAAGGCCGATCTGGCGCGCGTCCGTGCCTTCGACACGGCGGGGCTCGACCATGCGACGCGAACCAGCCTTGCGGTCGTCGACAGCGCCTATGACGTCGCGCTCGCCGGCTTTGCGCAGCCCTATGGCGATGTCGCGGTGGGCGGCTGGCGCAACACGCCCTATGTCGTCATCCAGAATGTCGGCGCCTATCTCGACGTGCCGAAATTTCTCGACAGCGATCATCCGGTCAAGACGAGCGCCGACGCCGAGGCCTATCTTGCGCGCCTCGCCGCCTATCCCGCCGCACTCGACGGCGAAACCGAACGGCTCAAGGCCGCCGCCGCCCAAGGCCTCATCGCCCCGGCCTTTCTGATCGACAAGGCGGTCAAGCAGATGGAAGCGAGCCTTGCCGACGCTCGCGAAGGCGGCGGGCTGGTCGAAAGCCTCGCCTCACGGACGCGCGAACAGAATATTGCCGGCAACTGGGGCCCGCGCGCCGAGGCGATCACCCGCGAGACGGTGGTGCCGGCGCTCGAACGCCAGTTTGCCGAACTCAAGGCGCAGCGGCCGAAGGCGACGATGGACGCGGGCATGTGGGCACGGCCGCACGGCGACGAATTCTATGCCTGGGCACTGCGCGCATCGACCACGACGCGGATGACCCCCGACGAGGTTCACAAAATGGGTCTGGAACAGCTCGAAGAGTTGCACGGCCGGATGGACCCGATCCTTCAGAAGCTCGGCTATACGCAAGGGTCCGTCGGCGACCGGATGAACGCGCTGGCGAAAGACCCGCGCTTCAAATTCCCCGACAATGATCAGGGCCGGGCCGAGATCGTCGCCTATATCCAGAGCTGGCTGAACAAGATTCGCGCCCAGTTGCCGCGCGCCTTCCGTACAATGATGAAGGGCAATGTCGAGGTGAAGCGGCTGCCGCTCGCCGAAGAACCCGGCGCGCCTGCGGCCTATGGCGGTGCCGGATCGATCGACGGATCAATCCCCGGCCGTTTCTGGATCAACCTGCGCACGACCGATCTGCACAGCAAATATTCGCTCCCCGACCTTGCGATGCACGAGGCGATCCCGGGCCATGCCTGGCAGGGCGAATATGCCAACAAGATGCCGCTGATCCGTTCGATGCTCGCCTTCAACGCCTATTCCGAGGGCTGGGCGCTTTATGCCGAGCAGCTTGCCGACGAGTTGGGGCTTTACGACGATTTCGAGGTCGGGCGGCTCGGCTACCTCCAGTCGATCGCGTTTCGCGCCTGCCGCCTCGTCGTCGATACCGGGATTCACGCAAAGCGCTGGACGCGCGAAGAGGGCGTGCGCTTCTTCGTCGAACGCAACGGATCGAACCCGCTGGAGGTCGCGAGCGAAGTCGATCGTTATTGCAGCTGGGTCGGGCAGGCCTGCGGCTACAAGGTCGGCCACAGCGAGATCGTCCGCCAGCGCGGACGCGCGCAGACCGCGCTCGGTGCAAAATATGACCTGCGCGATTTCGACGACACCGTCGTACTCGGCGGCAATGTGCCGCTCGACGTTCTCGCGAAAAATGTCGACGAATATATCGCGGAAACGAAGGGATAGTGCCCGGAAAAAGGCAAGGCGATCCTTCGCTGACGCTATGGCCGACGGTAGGCGGGCCTGACGGGTTTGCCTAGTTCTTCCCGAACAGCGAGCCCGCGATGCCGCCCAGGTCGTTGAGCGGGTTGCCGTCGCCGTCGCGGTCGAGCGCACCGAGAATGCCCGCGCCGCCGTCCTGCTGGACCATCTGCGCAAAACGACCGAGCGAGCCTTCGCCGCCGATCTGGCCGATGATCTCCTGCAACTTGTCGAGCGGCAGGCCGGTGGTCGCGGCAGCGCCTTCGGCGGTGTCACCCTGCATCGGGTGATGCTTGGCGAGCGCGGCAATCGCCGATTCGACATGCTCGGGCGACAGACCGACCTTGGCGGCAAGGTTGGCCACCGTGTCGTTTCCGGAAATCTGTCCGAGAATATTGTCCAAGATGCTCATGGCTGCGCTCCTTCGCTTCGAGTCGGAACCGACGCTATCACGGCGCAGGCAGCGGCGCGAGGTCCGGCGGGACGAACCCGCGCCGCGCCGGCACCGAAAAGAGCAGGTCGCGGCTGTAGAAGCGCAGCGGCCAGTCGCGCGCGCCCATGGGCGATCGCAGCAACGCATTGACGCGGCTGGTCAGGCCCGTCTCCGCCGTTTCAGCGAGGAACAGCCGCACCCCCGCGACATAGGCGCGGGTGATGCTGTCGTGATAGCCCTGCGTGTCGTCGTTCACGCCGCCCACGCTTTCGTTGAAGCGGCGGATGATCGGCGCAATTTCGGCATCGACGTCGATGTCGGGGCGCTCGCTCAGCAACCAGAGGCACGCCGCCAGATGCGCCTCGTGCGTCCACGCCTCGCGCGGCAGGGTGCAGGCGAGCAGGCCTGCACCGATCGCGCGAATATCGGCATCGCGCTCGAACAGGCGCGGGGTAAAGTCGGTGGCCATGGGTCCAGTCCTTCCGGGTGAATGAGCACCCGGAAGTTTCCGGGTCAATCAGGCCGCGACGGCGGCCTGCGGTGCGGCGTTACGGACGCCCTCGTCGACATGGTCCGCAAATTGCGCGAAATTGTCGATGAATTGCTGCACCAGCGTTTGCGCCGTGCGGTCATAAGCCGCCTTGTCGGCCCAGGCTTCGCGCGGATCGAGCAGGCCCGAATCGACGCCGGGCACCGCAACCGGAACCATGAAGCCGAAATTCGGATCCTTGCGGAATTCCGCATTGTTCAGGCTGCCGTCGAGCGCCGCGTTGAGCAGTGCGCGGGTCGCCTTGATCGGCATGCGGCTGATCCCGTCCATCGTCGCCATGCCGCCGGTCCAGCCGGTGTTGACGAGCCAGCATTCGACGCCGCCCTTGGCGATGCGCTCCTTGAGGAGATTGCCGTAGACCGACGGATGACGCGGCATGAAGGGCGCGCCGAAGCAGGTCGAGAAGGTCGCCTCGGGCTCGGTCACGCCGATTTCGGTGCCCGCAACGCGCGCGGTATAGCCCGACAGGAAGTGATACATCGCCTGATCGGGGGTAAGCTTCGCGATCGGCGGCAGCACGCCATAGGCATCTGCGGTGAGCATGATGATATTCTTGGGCACCGGGCCCATATTCTTTTCCGACGCATTCGGGATGAAGTCGATCGGATAGGAGCCGCGGCTGTTTTCGGCGAGGCTGTTGTCGTCGAGGTCGAGTTCGCGCGTCGCGGGGTCGATCACCACATTTTCGAGCACCGTGCCGAAACGCTTCGTCGTCGCGTAGATTTCGGGTTCGGCCTCCGCCGACAGGCGGATCATCTTGGCGTAGCAGCCGCCTTCGAAGTTGAAGACCGCGGTGTCCGACCAGCCATGTTCATCGTCGCCGATCAGCGTGCGCGAGGCGTCGGCCGACAGCGTCGTCTTGCCGGTGCCCGACAGGCCGAAGAAAACCGCCGTATCGCCGTCGGCGCCGATGTTCGCCGAGCAATGCATCGGCATCACACCCTGCACCGGGAGGAGATAGTTGAGGATGCCGAACACCGACTTTTTCATCTCGCCGGCATATTGCGTGCCGCCGATCAGGATCAGCTTTTCGGAGAAATTGACCGCGATCACCGTTTCAGTGCGCGAACCATGCTTCGCCGGATCGGCGCGGAAGCTCGGCAGGTCGATGATAGTGTATTCGGTCGCGAAGGACGCCAACTCCTCGGCCGTCGGACGGCAGAGCAGCGTGCGGATAAACTGGCTGTGCCAGGCGAATTCGGTGATGACCTGCACCCCGACGCGATATTCGGGCTGCGAGCCGCCGAACAGCTGCTGGCGATAGACGCGGTCGCGCGACGCGAGATGGGCAAAGAAATCGGCCTTGAGGGCAGCGAAATGATCGGGCGTCATCGGCACATTGGTCTTGCCCCACCAAATGGTGTCTGCCGTTTCGGCGTCCTGGACGATGAACTTGTCCTTGGCGCTGCGCCCGGTGTGCTTGCCGGTTGCGACGACGAGCGGGCCGTCCTTGGCGAGCAGGCCCTCGCCATTGCGTACGGCATCCTCGACGAGCTGCGCGGTGCCCCAGTTTTCGGCCACATTCGCTTTGGTTTCGACGGTGTCGGTGCCGATCACAACCTTGGTCATTTGCTTCGCCTTTCCTCTGCGCCGCGCGCACCTTTGCATAGGTATGCAGGACATGCCATGCGAAAGCGATGGGCCCGCATGAACATGGGGTGCCGACGTCACGCCGATTCCGAAATCCCGGCCGCGTTAGCGATAGCCGAGGCCGAGGTCAAAAGATTAAAAGGTGAATCGTGGGCGGGACGTGCGCAGTTGTCGCTGGCCGGCAGATCGGCTAGTCCGGCGCCGGGTCCGCCCAATGGAAAGAGCATGACGGCAACCATCGCGCTGGTCGACGACGACCGCAACATCCTGCAATCCTTGTCGATCGCGCTTCAGGCCGAAGGCTTCGTCACGCGCGTCTATTCGGACGGCGAAGCCGCGCTGAAGCCGCTCATCGACAATCCGCCCGATCTGGCCGTCTTCGACGTCAAGATGCCGCGCATGGACGGGCTCGAGCTCCTGCGCCGCCTGCGCGAGAAAAGCCAGCTTCCGGTGATCTTCCTGACCAGCAAGGACGACGAGATCGACGAGGCGCTGGGGCTCGCGATGGGTGCCGACGACTATATCTCCAAACCCTTTTCGCAGCGGCTGCTGATCGCCCGCATCCGCGCGATCCTGCGCCGCGTCGACCTCAACCGCAATGCGGCGGCGGCGGACGACGAGCCTGCGGCCGAACCGATCGTGCGGGGCCGGCTCGCGATGGACCCGGCCCGGCACAAGGTGAGCTGGGGCGGCAAGGATGTGACGCTGACCGTCACCGAATTCCTGATTCTGGAGACGCTCGCCAGCCGCCCGGGCATCGTGCGCAGCCGCAACCAGCTTCTCGACGCGGCCTATCAGGATGATGTCTATATCGACGATCGCACCATCGACAGCCACATCAAGCGCCTGCGCCGCAAGTTCCGCGAGGTCGATTCGGACTTCGACGCGATCGAGACGCTCTATGGCGCGGGGTATCGCTTCTCCGATGATGGCTGACGCGTCGATTGCCGAACAGGAAGAAGCGCCGCTCGTCTGGTCGGCGCGCTGGTCGCTCACGACGCGCATCCTGGCCGTCAACATCCTAGCGATCGCGCTGCTGGCGGGCGGATTCTTCTATCTCGATACCTATCGCACCCGTCTCGTCGATACGCGCATTTCCGAAATGCAGGACCAGCTCGGCCTGCTCGACAGCGCGCTCGAGGCGGCGCGCCCCGACCAGCGTGCGCGGCTGATCGGCGAATTTACGCGCACAACCGAATCGCGGCTGCGCTTCTATGCTGCCGATGGCCGCAAGCTGTCCGACAGTTTCGATCATGGGCCGCCGACCTATACGCTGCGCGATCCCGATTTGCAGGCGTGGCAGCGCGATGCGGCGCGCGCGATGGACCGCGGCATCGACTGGATCGTCGGCGCGCCGAGCTACCCCGAATATACCGAACCGGCGCACGACACGCTCGCTGCCTGGCCCGAGGCCGAAGCGACATTGCGCAGCGGCGAAGCGCAGGCGCGATTCCGCTATGCCCCCGAACGCACCCCGCTGCTCAGTGCCACCCGCGTCGTCGATCTGGAGACGCCCGAGGTGATGCTGATGACGCTCAACGCGCGCGACATCACACGCACGGTGCGAGCCGAGCGCTTCCGCCTCGCGATCGTCATCGCGATGGTCGTGATCGCATCGGTCCTACTGTCGCTGTTTCTGGCGCGCACGATCGTCCGCCCGCTGCGCCGGCTGGCACGCGCGGCCGTTCGCGTCCGGCTGGGCCGCGCGCGCGAGGTGGTCGTCCCCCGCCTTCCGAGCCGCCGCGACGAGATCGGCACGCTGGCGCGCGCGCTGAGCGACATGACGCAGGCGCTGCGCGAGCGCATCGACGCGGGGGAACATTTCGCCGCCGATGTGACGCACGAGCTCAAAAATCCCATCGCATCGGTGCGATCAGCGATCGAAGGGCTGGGGCGCGTCACGTCCGACGCGCAGCGCACTCAGTTGCTCGCCATCGCGGACGAGGATGTCCGCCGGCTCGACCGCCTCGTCACCGACATCAGCGACGCAAGCCGGATCGACGCGCAATTGTCGCGCGCGTCTTTTGAACCCGTCGATGTCGGGCTGATGATCGAATCGATGCTCGCCGCGCGCTGCGCCCGCAACAGCCAAAGCGAAGATCGACCTCGCATCGCCTTTGCGCGGCCGCGCAAGGGGACGACTGCGGTGATGGGCGACGGCCATCGGATCGAGCGGGCGATCGACAATGTCATCGACAATGCGATCAGCTTCTCGCCCGCTGGCGGCCTCGTCTGTATCGCCGCCACCCGCCTGGGCGACGAGGTCCATGTGCGGGTCGATGACGACGGGCCGGGGATCGAACCGTCGCAGCGTGAAGCAATTTTCCGCCGTTTCCACAGCGAACGGCCGTCGGGGGAAGCGTTCGGCAAGCATAGCGGGCTGGGCCTCGCCATCGCGCGAACGATCATCGAGGGGCATGGCGGCACCATCTCGGCGCGCGACCGCGACGACGGCCGGCCCGGCGCCAGCCTGCTGATCACCCTGCCCGCGCGCGAAGGCTCCGATCCCACGGGCTGAATTTGCCGCGGGCGCCTATCGCCTTGCAGCCCCGCTTCGTCGCCGGTAAGCCTGCACCCATGTTCCCGAGCAGGACCAGGGCCGAGATCCACAATATCCATGCGAGCTGCGTGGCAGCAGGCAATGGCGGCGTCCTGATTCTCGGCAATTCGGGCCAAGGCAAGTCGGACCTTGCACTCCGCCTGCTCGACCGGGGCGCGCGGCTTGTCGCCGACGACCGCTGCGACATCTGGTACGAGCGCGGACGCCTGTGGTGCCGCCCGCCCGAAAACCTGGCTGGAAAGCTGGAAGTGCGCGGCATCGGCATCATCGAGCGACCGTGGACCGCTCCGGTGCCGCTGGCTCTCGCGGTCCGGCTTACAGACCATTATGATCGCATGCCCGCGGTGAATCAGGTCGAAATGGTCGTCGGCCATCCCCTGCCCGCGCTGCTGCTTTCGGCCTTCGAAGTATCGGCCCCGATCAAGATATTGCTCGCGCTCGAACGACTGGCGCCGGCTGCATGAGCGATCCCGCCGCGCCGCGTCTGCTGCTCGTCACCGGCCTTTCGGGCGCCGGCAAGTCGACCGTGCTCAAGGTGCTGGAAGATCTGGGGTGGGAGGTTGTCGACAATCTGCCGCTCGCGCTGCTCGACGCACTGATCGACGCGCCGGTGCAGCGCAGCGCGGCGAACCGGCCGATCGCGGTGGGCATCGACAGTCGCAGCCGTGGTTTCAAGCCGGCGCTGCTCGTCAAACGCATGAAGGAACTGCGCGAAGCGGGCGGGCGCGACATGCAGACGCTGTTTCTCGATTGCGCAGGCGCCGAACTCGAACGGCGCTTTTCGGAGACGCGCCGCCGCCACCCGATGGCGGAGGACCGCCCCGCCGCGGACGGCATCGCGCGCGAACGCGAGATGATGGAGCCGCTCCGCCGCTGGGCCGAGCATGTCATCGACACGACCAACTATACGAGCAACGATCTGCAGCAGGAGGTGCGCCAGCGCTTCGGCGGCAGCGGCGACGATGCACCGGTGCTCAACATATTGAGCTTCGGCTTCGCGCGCGGGTTGCCGCGCCACGCCGATCTGGTGTTCGACATGCGCTATCTGCGCAATCCGCACTGGGACGCGGCGCTGCGCCCGCACACCGGGCTCGATCCCGACGTCGCCGCCTATATTCGCACCGATCCCGCTTATGAAGCGACGGTGACGCAGATCGAAACCCTGCTCCTCACCCTGCTGCCGCGCTACCGCGCCGAAGGGAAAAGCTATGTCACCATCGCCTTCGGCTGCACCGGCGGACGCCACCGTTCGGTCCATGTCGCCGATCGGGTTGCCCGAACGCTACGCGCCGCGGGCCATGAGCCCACGGTGACCCACCGCAACCTTGACTCGGCCCCGCAAGATGGGCTTGAGGGCAAGCCCCCGCCCGCATCTCCCGCACCCGGCGGACAAACATAAGGGTCTCGCTTTTCATGCCCACCGATAAAGCCCTGCCGCTGCTCGGAATGGTTCTCGTCACGCACGGCCGCCTCGCCGAGGAAATGGTGACGGCGATGGAACATGTGGTGGGACCGCAGCGCGCGGTGGCGACTGTGTGCATCGGCCCCAATGACAATATGGAAGTGCGCCGCGGCGAAATTGCCGAGGCGATCCAGCGCGTCGACGAAGGGCGCGGGGTCGTCATGCTGACCGACCTGTTCGGCGGCACGCCGTCGAACCTTGCCATCAGCCTGCTGGAAAGCGGACGAACCGAAGTCATTGCCGGCGTCAACCTGCCGATGCTCATCCGGCTGGAAAGCGCGCGCAAGACGATGGACCTGCGTGCCGCGGTGATCGCGGCCAAGGAAGCGGGCCAGAAATATATTTCCGTCGCATCGGAAATGTTGGGGGTGGGGCCATGAACCAGATCAGCGAAACCGTAGAAATCACCAACCAGCGCGGCCTGCACGCCCGCGCCAGCGCCAAGTTCGTTACCTTCGTCAGCCGCCTGCCCGAAACCGTGTCGGTCGAGGTCGAAAAGGGCGGGTCGCGCGTTTCGGGATCGTCGATCATGGGATTGATGATGCTCGGCGCGGCGAAGGGCGACAGCATCACCATCCACACCAGCGGCGACGGCGCCGAAGCCGCGATGCTCAAGCTCGTCGGGCTCGTCAAGGACAGCTTCGGCGAGGATTGATCCGATGGCCCCGACCGGCCAGCAAAACGCCCGCCGTTCCCGAATCGAAAGCCTGTCGAACCCGCTCGTAAAGCGGATGCGGCTGTTGCGCGAAAAGCGGCATCGCCGCGCCGAAGGGCTGTTCCTGGCCGAAGGGCTGCGCATCGCGACCGAAGCGCGCGAGGCGGGCATATTGCCGCGCTGGCTGTTTCTGGCCGACGAGGGCGCCGCGCATCCGCTCGCGCGGACGCTGATCGACGCGACGCTGGCGAGCGGCGGAGAGGTGATCGACACGACGCCGGCAATCCTCTCCAAATTGTCGGGCAAGGACAATCCGCAGACGATCGTCGGCATCTATGCCGAGCCGCGGACCGCGCTATCCGACCTCGACCGCGACGCGGCGCCGATCTGGCTGGTTGCCGAACGGCTGCGCGATCCCGGCAATCTGGGCACCATGCTGCGCACCGGCGACGCGGTCGGCGCCGGCGGGTTGATCCTGCTCGGCGAATCGACCGATCCCTATGGTGTCGAAGCCGTGCGCGCGAGCATGGGGGCGATCTTCACCCAGCGGCTGGTGCAGGCCGAATGGGACGAGTTTCTGCCCTGGCTGCGCAGCGGGCGCGGCGAACTGGTCGCAACCTGGCTCGGTGACGACACCAAGGATTATCAGGCGGTGCGTTATGCCGCCCCCACCTTCATCCTGATCGGCAATGAATCGCAGGGCCTGCCGCAAGCCTATGCCGAAGCCGCCGACGTGCGCGTAAAAATGCCGATGATGGGCAAGGCCGACAGCCTGAACGCGGCCGTTGCGGCCGCAGTCATGGCCTATGAAGTGCTGAACCAGCAGCGAAGCTGAACGCCGGCCATGCAACTTGTTCAGCGGCCGGCCATTGGACCCGAGGTAACCGCCGCCGCGAAAGGATTTGTCATGAAGATGCTGCTTGTCCCCGCCCTCGCCGCCGCAGCGACGCTTGCCGGCTGCGCTGCCACCGGCACCGGACCCGCGACGCCCGCTCCGCCGGCCGAGGCCTATATGGCGCTGGGGACCGAGCCGGGCTGGACGCTGGAAATCACGCCCGCGCGCCTTGCCTATAATGGCGATTATGGCGCGACACGCATCGCGGTCGCCAACCCCGGCGCGCGGCCGAGTTTCAACGGCGAGCGCTATGTGACCGGCCGGCTGACCGTCGATGTGACGCACAGCGCGTGCAGCGAAGGGATGAGCGACCGCCGGTATCGCGACACGGTGACCGTCACCGCCGACGGCAAGACGGTGAATGGCTGCGGCGGCGCGATCTTGCCGCCCGCCGACCTTACCGGCACCCGCTGGACCTTCGTGTCGATTGGCGGCACGCCGGTCGCCGCCGATCGCCCCACCGAGCTGGTCTTTGAGGGAGAACGGATGAGCGGCAGCGCGGGCTGCAACCGCTTCGGGGGCAGCTATGCCGTCAAGGACGGCATGCTGTCCGCAGGACAGCTTGCGGCGACGCTGATGGCCTGCCCCGGCGCCGGCATGGCGCAGGAACGCGCCTTCTTCGACCTGATGAAAACGCCGGTGCGGCTGAGCTTCCCGTCCGACGGCACGATGGTGCTGACCGGCGAAAGCGGCCAGACGGCCGTGCTGAAGCGCGTGATCTGACGCGCCATATCGCTTCCGCCCGCGCGGGGGCGACAGGTCATTCGCTCGCGTCGTTTACCGCAGCCGGTGCCGCCGCAAGCTTCGCCAGCGGCCGCGCCGCCTGTTCGGCAACGGGCAGCACGGGAATTTCCTTGCCGCCCGTCTCGACGTCGAGCGCCTCGAAACGCTTCGCCTGCGTCAGCACCTGGCTTTCGAAGCTGCCCACAAAGGCGTTGTAGGCGCCGGTCGCCTGATCCAGATTCTTGCCGACGCGGGCGATATGCCCGCCCATCGTCGCCATGCGCGCATAAAGCTCCTTGCCCAGCGCGGCGATCTCGCGCGCCTGCCCCGCCAGCTTTTCCTGCCGCCAGACCGCCGCGACGGTGCGCGCAATCGCGATCAGGTTGGTCGGCGTGGCGAGCAGCACCTTGCGGTCGAAGGCATAATCCCAAAGCTCGGCGTCATGATCGAGCGCGGCGGCGAGGAAATGTTCGCCGGGAACGAACATCACCACATAGTCGGGCGTGTCGTCGAACTGGTTCCAATAGGCTTTGGCGCTCAGCGTGTTGACGTGCGCCTTCATCGCCGCGGCATGTGCGGCGAGATGCGCGGTCTTTTCGGCTTCGTCGACCGCGCCGAACGCGTCCTGATAGGCGTTGAGCGACACTTTGGCGTCGATGACCAGGCTTTGCCCGCCCGGCACCTTGACCACGACGTCGGGACGCAGCCGCCCGCCTTCGCCATCGGCGACGCTTACTTCGGTCTGGAAATCGGCATGTTCGGACAGGCCGCAGCTTTCGAGCACATTGCGCAGCTGTTGCTCGCCCCAGCGGCCGCGCGCCTTGGGCGCGTTGCGCAGCGCGTTGACCAGCTTCGCCGCCTCGCTCGACACGCGCTCGGTCCCTTCGCGCATGGCGGCGATCTGGCCGTGCAGCAGCCCGAAGGCGTCGCGACGTTCGGCCTCGACCTTGCCGACCGCCTCTTCATATTTGGCCAGCCGTTCGTGAACCGGCTGGAGCAGCGCCTTCAGATTCTGCCCCGCGCTTTCCTCACTCTGGCGGAACCGCTGATCGGCACGTTCGAGGAAGTTTTTCTGCGCCTCGCCCAGCATCGCCTGTCCGACCTCGCGGAATTGCGCGGTGAGCGCCGCCTGTGCCTCCTTGAGCTGCGCGATCTGCGCGTCGTGGGCCGCGTCGCGCGCCTTTTGTTCGGCGAGCAGCGACGCGAGCTGGATATCGGCGGCCTTGCGTGCCTCCGCTTCGGCGGCGAGATCGGTGACGGCGACCCTGAACCGTTCGGCGAGCCCGTCGCGTTCGGCCTTGAGCCCGCCCGCCTGCCGTCCAGCGAACAGCCAGCCGATCACGGCACCGACAACAAGGGCGGCAACGACGGCTAGGAGCAGGGGCAAGGTCATCGGCGGAACATAGGACGAACGCAGCGCGCTTGGCTAGCCGCTAATTTAGCGACCCGATCTGCCGGAGGCTCCCTCGCCCGGCGCGTCAGCCCTTGTCATAGGCATTGCGGCCGCGCGTCGCGGTCATCCGGTGCGACGAGGCGAGCGCGAGGTCGTGGCTGCGCACCGAGCTGACGAAATGCCAGTCGGCAGTGACACGCTCGGGCGTCAGCGCCACCGTCGCATAGCCGCGATCGCGCGTGTTCGCCCAGCGCAGCTGCGGCGACGCGGCGCGCAGGGCGGCGACCCGTATGTCGTCGGGGATGGCCGGCGTGTAGCTTTCGAACCCCGGCGAGGTAACGCTGTGTCCGCCGACCTCGATCCCCGCCGGTCGGCCGCCATGCGTCAGGTCGAAGGCCCAGGCATTGTGGCTGTCGCCCGACAGGGTGACGAGATTGGCGCCGGCGCGCTGCGCCGCGGCGAGCAGGCGGTCGCGCGCGGCGGGATAGCCGTCCCAACTGTCCATATTGAGCGGCAGCCCGGCCTTGGCGGCGAGCTGACCGATCTCGACCCGGCGCTGCACATAGTCGGGCAGGTTGGCGCCGAACCAGTTTTTCGATTCGGGCGGCGTGAACAGGCTGCCCATGACAATCTGCTGCGCGCAGACCTGCCAACGCGTGCCAGATTTCGCCGATGCCGCGAAGCCGTCGAACAGCCATTTTTCCTGCTCACTGCCCAGCAACTGCCGCGCTGGGTCGCGATAACCGGTTTCGGCAAATTGCTTGAGCGCGGCGGCCGCGTCGCCCTTGTCGGCAAGGATGTCGCCGATCTCGAACTGCTTGTCGCGCGCGGTGATGCGCGTTTCGGGCAGGAAGATCGTCGCCAGATCGCCGACCTGATAGCTGCGCCAGCGCGCGCCGCCGACCGGCATCCATTCGTCATAGGCGCGCATGGCGGCGGCTTCGCGCGCGCTCCAGTCGCCCTCGTCGGGTTGGTGGTTTTCGGCCCCGCCCTTCCAGGTGTCATTGGCAAATTCATGATCGTCCCACTGCGCGACGATCGGGAACAGCTGGTGAAGGCGCTGCAAATCGGCGTCGCTGCGATAAGCGGCATAGCGCAGCCGGTAATCGGCGAGCGCGATCAGCTCGTTCGAAGGTTGAATCAGGCGGCCGGGCACCGCCTCTTTCGCCGACGGATAGGTGCCGACCTTATATTCGTAGAGATAATCGCCGACGTGAACGACCAGATCGATGTCCGAACGGGCGGCCGCATGGCCATAGGCGTTGAACCAGCCGAAGGGCAGATTCGCGCAGGAGAACAGCGCCAGGGTGAAGGCGCCCGCTGCCCCTTCCGGCAAGGTGCGCGTACGCCCCGTCACCGACATCGTGCCGTCGGGCGCGACAAAGCGATAGAAATACCAGCGGCCGGGCTCGAGACCGTCGACGCGCAGCTTGGCGGTGTGATCCGCGTCGCCGGCGGCGGTGACGCTGCCGCCACCGACGATGCGCACGAAGTCGGCCGTGTCCGACACCTCGGCCGTCAGCGCGGTGTCGGCCGCAGCGGCATAGCGCGTCCATAGCAGCACCGACCGCGGACCGGGCTCGCCACTCGCGACCCCGTGGGTGAAGCCCTGTGCCGCCATCGCCTGCGCCGCGCCAGGCAAGGCCATGGCGGCAAGCCCTGCCGTGCCGAGCTTCATCAGCAGGCGGCGATCCATTTCGGCCCAAAGCTGGTGCATCGATTTTCCTCCCATTTCGCCGGGTCTGTGCCCGGCTTTCATGACAATTATGCGCTCACCCGCTCATACCGAGCGCGAGCAACAGCAGCATGAAAGCGATGACCGCGAACAGGCTGAAGAAAAGCAGCAGGGTCGTCCGTGCAAGCGCACCGACGCGCGACGAGCGATAGGCGCCGCGAAGCTGGCGATACATGTGGAACGGAACATAGAGCATCGCGAAGAAGGTCGCGAGATCGCCCAGCAACGTCAGATTGAGCAGCCGCACCACGACGAAGAGTAGCAGCATGAAGCTGATCGAATAGGTGACGAAGACGAAATGGTCATAGGTGTGGAAACGCCGGCTGAACGGATAGAGCAGCCACATGAAGGGCAGCGACAACGGGATCAGCGCCCAGGCGAATTTATAGGCGTTGGCCTGCAATTTGTAGAGAATCAGCGCCGGGTTCGCGAACGCCTTTTGCAGACCATGGTCGATGAAGGGCACCCCCGTATCGACCTTGTTGCGCGTGACGAAATCGGCGCCGGTCTTCACCTGATCGACGGGGTTGTCGAGAACCGGCGGCCCCGCGGCGCGGTCGGCCGTGCGCTCATCCTTGCTGCGGCTCCGCGAAATGCCTAGATAGTCGGCACTTTTCTGAAGAGTGGCGCGCTCGTCCTGCAATTCCTGGCGCTGCGCCGCGGGGAGATCCTTTTTCGCAAGTTCGGTATCGATACGGTCGACCTCGACCTGCATGCTGTCCTTGATCGCGGCCGATCGCGTCTGTTCGGCCGCGGCCTTGTTCAGTTCCTCCCCGACACCGCCGCCCGCGCCGACCATCGCCAGCACCGCATAGGTCAGGAACACCGCAAACAGGAACAGCGCCAGCGGCGAAATGAAGCTCGCCCGCTCGCCGTGAATGTAGCGGCGCGTCAGATCGCCAGGCCGCCATGTCAGGAGCGGCAGCGTGTTCCACAGCTTGCCCTCGAAATGAAAGATGGCGTGAACCAGATCATGTCCGATCGCGCCGAAGCTGCGATGGACATCGGCCTTCTGCCCGCAGCGGTGGCAGTGCGACCCGCGCAACACCGTCCCGCAATTGAGGCAGCGGGCGCCCGCGTGCGCGCTGCCTTCGCCATGCCCCGGCTCGATCGCACGGCCTGCAAGCCCTGCCGTGATCGCCGCCCCGAATGCTTCGATGTCCCCGCTCATGCGCCCTGACTAGTGGGCCGAATGACCTCGTGCAACGGGGCTTTCGGGAATCACGCCAAAAGTGATATTGGCCCGTCGCATGAACGCTGAAACCTCCACAGCCCTCGGCGCCGCGCTGCACCATAACGACGCGGATACGCTGATCGCCGACATGGGCGCACGCGCACGCTTGGCAGCGAAGGCGCTCGCGGTGGCGACGACAGCCGAAAAGGCCAAGGCGCTGCGCACGGCTGCGGCCGAGCTGCGCGCGCGCGCCGCGACGATCCTGGATGCCAATGCGCGCGATATGGAGGCGGGGCGCGAAGGCGGCCTGTCGTCGGCGATGATCGACCGGCTGCGCCTCGACGAGAATCGGCTCGCCGCGATTGCCGACGCGGTCGAGGGTATTGCCGGCCTGCCCGACCCGGTCGGCGCCGAAATCGACCGGACCGAGCGCCCCAACGGCATGACGCTGGCCCGCGTGCGCGTTCCGCTGGGCGTCGTCGGCATCATCTATGAAAGCCGCCCGAACGTCACCGCCGATGCTGCGGCGCTGGGGCTGATGTCGGGCAATGCGGTAATCCTGCGCGGCGGCAGCGAGGCGGTTCACTCGAACCGAGCGATCCACGCCGCACTCGCCGCGGGTCTCGCCCAGACCGGCCTCCCCACCGATGCCGTGCAACTGGTGCCGACGCAGGACCGCGCCGCGGTGGGAGCGCTGCTCCGCGCGCAGGGCCTGATCGACATCATCATCCCGCGCGGCGGCAAGGGGCTGGTCGCCCGCGTGCAAGACGAGGCGCGCGTACCCGTGCTCGCCCATCTCGACGGGATCAATCATCTCTATATCGACGGCGCCGCCGATCCCGCCAAGGCGGTGGATCTTGCGGTCAACGCCAAGATGCGCCGCACCGGCGTCTGCGGCGCGACCGAAACGATCCTGATCGACCGGGCCTATCCCGCGCCGCTTGCCATCGTCGACGCGCTGATCGCCGCGAGCTGCGAAGTGCGCGGCGATGCCGCCATCGCGGCGCTCAGCTCCCATGTCACGCGCGCGAGCGCGACTGATTGGGACTGCGAATATCTCGACGCGATCGTCTCGATCGCCGCGGTCGACGGGATCGAGGGCGCGCTGTCGCATATCGACGCCCACTCCAGCCACCACACCGACGCGATCGTCACCGAGGATGTCGCGACCGCCGAGCGGTTCCTGTCCGAAGTCGACAGTGCGATCGTCATGCACAACGCCTCGACGCAATTCGCCGACGGCGGCGAGTTCGGCCTTGGCGCCGAGATCGGAATCGCGACGGGACGCCTCCACGCACGCGGCCCCGTCGCACTCGAAGGGCTCACCACCTATAAATGGCTGGTGCGCGGGAGCGGGCAGGTTCGACCCTGACCCGTCCGCTTACCACCGGCCTCCTCGGCGGCAGCTTTAATCCCGCGCATAGCGGGCACCGCGCGATCAGTCTTGACGCGATCGATGCGCTGAGGCTCGACGAGCTGTGGTGGCTCGTTTCGCCCGGCAATCCGCTCAAGGCGCAGGCGGGCATGGCGCCGCTTGCCGCCCGGTTGGCCTCGGCACAGCGCATGGCGCGGCGCTCGCCGATCCGCGCCACCGCGATCGAGGCCGAGCTGGGTACGCGCTATACGGTCGACACGCTGCGCGCGCTCATCCATCGCTATCCGAATCGGCGCTTCATCTGGATCATGGGCGCCGACAATCTGGTTCAATTGCCCCGCTGGCGCGACTGGCGGGAGATTGCGCGATTGATGCCGATTGCGGTTATCGCGCGTCCGGGCTATAATGGCCGCACCCATGCTGCAGAGGCGATGGGTTGGCTGCGGCGCTTTGTCCGGCCCGCGGACCAGAAACGTCTTTGGACAGACTGGAGACCGCCTGCCCTCGTGTTCCTGCGTTTTTCGCCCGATGTGCGATCCGCAACTGCAATACGGCAGGCCAACCCCCGCTGGTTCGAAAGCTATGCAGGCCGCGCGCTGCGCGACCCTGTCACGCATTCGCGGCTGGCCATGGATGAAAGGAATGAAACCGCTTGATAGCCGCCAGTAAGGATGCCGCGCCCGGCGCCGCGTCCGCACCCAAGTCTTCGGACGACAGCGTGGAAAGCCTCCACGCGCTGATCCTTCACCAGCTGGACGAGGATCAGGCCCAGGAAACCATTTCCATCCCGCTTGCCGGCAAGAGCAGCATCGCCGACCATATGGTGATCGCGAGCGGTCGGTCGACGCGCCATGTGTCGGCAATCGCCGACAAGCTGGCGCAGCGGATCAAGCAGGAAACGGGCCGGCCGGTCCGCGTCGAGGGGCTGCCCAATGCTGATTGGGTGCTGATCGACGCCGGCGACGTGATCGTCCACTTGTTCCGTCCGGAAGTTCGCAGCTTCTATAATCTCGAACGCATGTGGTCGTTCGGCGATGCACCGCCGGTTGCCGCGGTAAATTGACGCCTTTGCCTCGCTAACGTAGGCGAGGCGTCATGTTGCTGCACATCATCGCGCGCGGGCGCATCGGGCGCGGGCCCGAGGCCGAACTGGTCGAGCGCTATATGAAGCGCGTGACCTGGGCGCAGAAGATTTCGGAGCTTCCCGACACCGGCGGCCGCGTGCCCGCCGCACCCGTCGGCAGTCGCACCGTGCTGCTCGACGAAGGCGGCGAACAGATGTCGTCGCTCGAATTCGCCAAACTGCTGGAAAAATGGCGCGACGGCGGCGTACGCGAGGCACGATTCTGTCTTGGTGCCGCCGACGGCTTCACCCCCGACGAGCGCGAAGGGGCCGACAAGGTCATCGCCTTCGGCCGCGCGACCTGGCCGCATCTGATGGCGCGCGCGATGCTCGCCGAGCAATTGTGGCGCGCCACCAGCATCGTTGCGGGCCACCCCTATCACCGCGAAGGCCGCCAATGAGGGCCGCCTTGCTTGTCGTCGCCGCCTTTGCGGCGATCGCCGGCGGCGCGCTGGCGTTGGCGCAGAGCGACGTTTTCGATCCCGCCGCGATTGCGGCGCGCGAGCGCCAGCAGCTGCTCACCGCCAAGGCCCAGTCGGCCGCGGCAATGCGGCGCAGCGCGGTGCTCGAAGCGCAGGCAGGTGCCGCGCGCGACGAGGCCGACAGGCTGAAGAAACGCAGCGCCGCCCTCGCCGCGCGGATCCAGTCCGCCGAGGCCGATATCGACGCGGCGGAGGCGCGCGTCGCACTGGTCAGCCGCCGCCTTGCCGATCAACAGACGCGGCTCGCCGAACAGCAGCAACCCCTGCTCGCGCTCACCGCATCGCTCCAGCAATTGAGCCGCCGCCCGCCGGTGAGCGTGCTCGCGCAGCCGGGCTCGCTGCGCGACATGGTCCACGCGCGCGCCGTACTCGACGCGGTGATGCCGGTGATTCAAGAGCGCACCGCGGGAGTCCGGCAGGAACTCGCCCGGCTGCGCACGACGCAGCAGCAGCAGCGCGTCGCGCTGCAGGCGCTTTCGGCAAGCAAGGCACAGCTTGCCGAGCGGCGCGACGCGCTGACGCGGCTCGAGAATGAAGGCCGGCTGCGCTCGCGCGACCTGATGAGCAGCGCGCAGATCGAGGCCGACCGCGCGCTTGGTCTCGGCGAAAAGGCGCGCGACATCGTCGATCTGATGGACGCGCTGGAGGCCGACGCAGCGGTGCGCGGCGAACTCGCCGATCTGTCCGGGCCGCTTCCGCGCCCCGCCGACCCCGCCAGCGCGGCCCCGCAGGCCGCGCCCGTCGCGCCGGCCGCAAGCCGCGGCGCGGACCTCGGCGCGGGCGCCTATCGCCTGCCGGTCGTCGGACGCATCGTTGCGGGGCTCGGCGAAGTGAATGACAGCGGCGTCCGCTCGCGCGGCATCACCGTCGCGACGCAGCCCGGCGGTCAGGTGGTCGCCCCCGCCGCGGGCCGCGTGAGCTTTGCCGGCGATTATCGCGGCTATGGCAAGATCGTCATCATAGACCATGGCGGCGGCTGGACATCGCTGATCACGGGAATGATCGCGCTGTCGGTTTCGGTCGGCGACACGCTGGACGCCGGGGCGCCGGTGGGCCGCGCGGGGTCGGACGACAGCCGCATCACGGTCGAACTGCGCCGCGCCGGGCGCCCCGTCGATCTGGTCGCGATGCTTGGCTGACGCCGCCGCCGTTAACGCGCCGTTCGGGCGACCTTTGCTAGGGCAATCGCGCGCTTGACGCCGATGCAAAGGCATTGGACGATGGCTTGCCGGGGATTATAGTGCGGCCTGTTCCGCGTGACTGAAAGACATCCATGACCGAATCGACCAAGACTCCCGCCTCCCCGAAGCGCCGCTTCGCCTTCTGGCAGGGGGCTGCCGCGCTCAGCACGCTCGCGCTCGTGCCGCTCGCAACCGGCGCGATGGCGACGGTCGATTCGAAGACCACCGAGGAAATCCAGCGCTTCATGGACGTGTTCCTGGAAGTGAAGGCCAATTATGTCGAACCGGTCAGCGACGACAAGCTGATCGAAGGCGCGATCAACGGCATGCTCGCCAGCCTCGATCCCCATTCGGGCTATCTCGACGCGCGCGACTATTCGACGCTGCGGACGCAGACCGATGGCGAATATGGCGGCCTGGGCCTGTCGGTGACGATGGAGGACGGCGTGGTCAAGGTGATCGCGCCGACCGCCGACACACCGGCCGACCGCGCGGGCATCAAGGCCGGCGACTATATCACCCATATCAACAAGCAGCTCATCTTCGGCATGACGCTCGACGAAGCGGTCGAACAGATGCGGGGCCGCCCCGGCACCGAGGTCGAGATTACGGTCGTGCGCGAGGGCCAGGACAAGCCGATGGAGCTGACCCTGAAGCGCGAGATCATCGACGTGAAGCCAGTGAAGTGGGAGGTCAAGGACGATGTCGGCGTGCTGACCATCGCCAGCTTCTCCGCCGACGCGGGCCGCGACCTGCGCGCCGCGATGGTCGCGGTCGAAAAGTCGCTCGGCCACAAGCCGCGCGGCTGGATCGTCGACCTGCGCTCGAACCCCGGCGGCCTGCTCGATGAGGCAGTGAGCGTCAGCGACGTCTTCCTCGACCGCGGCGAAATCGTCTCGCAGCGCGGGCGCCGCAAGAATGATATCGAACGCTTCTTCGCCGAACCCGGCGACCTTGCGCAAGGCGCGCCGCTGATCGTGCTGATCGACGCCGGATCGGCTTCGGCGTCCGAAATCGTCGCCGGCGCGCTGCAGGACCAGCACCGGGCGCTGATCATGGGCGAACGCAGTTTCGGCAAGGGATCGGTGCAGACCGTGCTGCCGCTGACCGATACCACGGCGCTGCGGCTGACGACCGCGCGCTATTACACCCCGTCGGGTCGCAGCGTGCAGGAAGGCGGGATCGAGCCCGATATCCGCGTGCCGCAGCTGTCCGACCCCGACTATAAGGACCGTCCGCGCTTTCGCGAAAGCGACCTGCGCCGCCATCTGATCAACGAGAAAAAGGTCGACAACAGCCTGCTCGAAAAGGACGAGAAGGACGATCCGCGCTTCACCGCCACCGCCGAGGAGCTGAAGGCCAAGGGCATCGAGGATTATCAGCTCTATTATGCGCTGCAGACGATCGGTCGCATCGGCCCGCCAACGTCGCGTATGGCGCAGGCGGCCAAGCCCGTCGCCAAGCCGACGACGCGCAACTAAGAGGGGCTGACCGACGATGCGAACTTCGCGTTACGCCGCGCCGCTTGCCGCGCTTGCCATCCCGCTGGCGCTCTATGGCGGTGCGCTGGTGTCGCAATTCGGCTTCGGACTCCACCCGTGCGAGATGTGCTACTGGCAGCGCTGGCCGCATCAGGCGGCGATCGTGCTGGCGGCGCTGGCACTGCTGCTCTCCCGCAATACGGCGGCGATGCGCGGGCTGACTCTGCTCGCCGCAATCGCCATCTCGATCAGCGGCGTCATCGGCGTCTTTCACGCCGGGGTCGAATATGGCTTCTGGGAAGGGCTGACGACGTGCAGCACCGGCGTCAGCGGACCGGTATCGCTCAGCGACATCATGGCGGCGCCCATCACCCGCTGCGACGTCCCGCAATGGACGCTGCTCGGTGTTTCGCTCGCCGGTTTCAACGCTATCTTCTCGCTCGCCGGCGCGGCGTTCGTCTTGACCTTGCTGCGCCGCCGTCCCACATCGGCGGCACGATGACAGCTGACCGCAAAACGGCCTCGATGATCCGCGTCGATCAGGCGGGCGAATATGGCGCGACGCGCATTTATGCGGGTCAGCTCGCGGTGATGGGCGACCGCCATCCGATGGCGCGCGAGATCGCGCATATGGCCGAACAGGAAGAGCGGCACCGCAAATTTTTCGACGCGATGGTCGCGCGCCGCGGCGTGCGCCCCACCGCGCTTCAGCCGTTCTGGAACGTCGCGGGCTTCGCGCTCGGCGCCGTCACCGCCGCGATGGGGCCGCGCGCCGCCATGGCCTGCACCGCCGCCGTCGAGACCGAGATCGATCGCCACTATCGCGAACAGCTCGATACGCTGGGCGACAGCGACCCCGAACTGAGCGCAGCGGTTGCCGATTTCCGCGCCGAAGAGCTGGAGCATAAGGAAGCGGCGATTGCCGCGGGGGCCGAAAGCGCGCCCGCCTATCCGCTGCTCAGCCTCGCGATCCGCGCGGGCTGCCGCGCAGCCATCGCGCTGTCAAAGCGTATCTGATAGGGTTCCACGGGGAAAGCCTGACCGTTCAGCGCGGATGCAGGCAGCGGGTGGCAAGCCGCCCGAAACGAAAAGGAAATGACGATGACCCGCCTGCCGCTTGCCATGCTGATCCTCGCCGGGGCAGCGATCGCCCAGCCCGCCGCCGCGCAAGATACGGGGCCGGTGGGCCCCGCGAATGAGAAGATCAATCAGGTCATCGTCTATGGCAACGACAAATGCCCCGAGGCGAATGGCGATGAAATTCTGGTCTGCGCCGTGTTGCCCGAAGGCGACCGTTACCGCGTCCCGCAGATTTTCCGTGGCGGCGACCCGCTCGACCCGCGCAACGAAGCCTGGGTGAACCGGGTCGTATCGCTCCAGCGCGTCGGCCGCTTCGGCACCGACAGCTGTTCGCCGGTCGGACTCGGCGGCTTCACGGGCTGCACCCAGCAATTGCTCGCCGGCGCCAAGGCCGAACGGCAGGCCGCCGACAAGACCGACTGGCAGGCGATGATTGCTGACGAGCGCGCCAAGCGCCTCGCCGGGATCGATGCGGCCGCCGACACGGTCGAAGCAGCCGTCGTCGCCGAGGAAAAGGCGCTGGCCGACCGGCAGAAGCAGGCCGAAGAGACCGCGCCCGCAACCGACGCACCGGCAACCGACAATCCCGACGCCGAACCGCTGCCGGTCCCCCCGCCGCGCTGATTTGCGGCACGGCGCGCGGCGCGCGCCCCTCTCTACCGCTATTTTCGACTCGGGCAGAGTTCGGCCTCGCGACCGGGGCTGATGGCGCGCGCCTTCGCGCCCGGCTCCCGGTGAAACAACCGAATCTGCCGCAATATCAGCCGTCGGACCCGATTTTGTTGCGATTCTGCGGTGAATCGAACCCGAAAATTAACGAATCGCTGGCAACCTGTCTTGACTTGGGAATTTTCGGCTGAAAACTTCGCATTTATGGGAATCGCCAGCCGGGGAGGCTGAAAAACAACATGGCATCGACCTTCGAACCGCGCCTTTGGCGCCGCGCTACCGCCAGCGTTCCACCGGCACGCAGTCTAGGTCGTCGCATGACCTGGCACGCCGCCGCCGCGCTGATCGTTTTTGCGGCCCTCCAGGTCTGGCTGGTCATGAGCGCGGTTTCCGCCGGCGCCCCGTCGATGCTGGCGGTCGTGTCGCTGATCGTCGTCCTTGCGCTCGCGCTTCCCGTCGCGCGCTCGACCGAGCGGCGCTGGTATCATCTGAGCCGCCAGGCGCTGGCAAGTTGGGGGCTGCACGCCCGCTTCCGCCGCGATGTGCGCCGCCTGTGGGTTGCCGCGATCACCCTGCCCTTCCTGTGGGTCAGCGGTGCGATGGCGGCCACCGATGCCATCGCCGCCATCGCGCGCTGAAGCGCACGTCATCCGACTTTGATTTTGACGCCCCGCCGCGCGCCGTATAGGGCGCGGCCATGCTGAGTGTTTCCGAAGCCCTCGACCGCGCGCAAATGCTTTGCGCCGCCGCGACCAAGGCGGGCGCCGACGCCGCCGACGCGCTTTACTATTGCAATGCCGCGACCTCGGTCTCGATGCGGCTGGGCGCGCTCGAGGATGTCGAGCGGTCCGAGGGGCAGGATATCAGCCTGCGCGTTTTCGTCGGGCAGCGCAGCGCCAGCGTCTCGACCGCCGACATGGATGCCGCCGAACTGGCGAAGCTCGTCGAGCGCTGCGTTGCCATGGCACGCGAGGCGCCCGAAGATCCCTATGCGGGCCTCGCCCCCGCCGACCGCCTGTTCACCGGCCCGGTCCCCGATTTCGATCTCGACGACGGCAGCGAAGCCGATCCCCAGGCGCTGCGCGAGGCCGCGCTGGCGGTCGAGGAGGCTGCGCGCGCCGTCGCCGGCGTCACCAACAGCGAAGGCGGCAGCGCGAGCCACAGCCGCACGCGCTTCGCGCTCGCGACGAGCCATGGCTTCGCCGGCGGCTATGGGTCGAGCGGGCACAGCCTGTCGGCGAGCGTCATCGCCGGCGAAGGCGCGGCGATGCAGCGCGATTATGGCTGGCACAGCGCGCATCATCTGTCCGACCTCGAAAGCGCCGCCGAAATCGGCGCGCGCGCCGGAACCCGCGCCGTCGCGCGGCTGAACCCCGGCAAGGCGCCCGTCGGCAAGGTGCCGGTCGTCCTCGATCCACGCATCGGCAGCAGTATCGTCGGCCATCTGCTCGGCGCGATCGCCGGCCCCGCGATCGCCCGCGGCACCAGCTTCCTGCTCGGCAAGGAAGAGCGGGCGCTGTTCGACAGCGCAATCGTCGTGCGCGACGAACCGCATCGTCCGCGCGGGCTGCGCAGCCGGGCCTTCGACGGAGAGGGCCTGCCGACCGCCGCGCGCGATATCGTCGCCGATGGCCGCATTACGGGGTGGCTGCTCGACACCGCGTCGGCGAAGCAGCTCGGGCTCGAACCGACCGGCCATGCGAGCCGCGGCGGCGGCGCGTCGGGGGTCTCTGCCAGCAATCTGCATCTCGCGGCCGGGTCGATTGCGCCCGACGCGCTGATCGCCGACATCGACCGCGGCGTCTATATCACCGAACTGATCGGCCAAGGCGTCAACCCCGTGACCGGCGATTATAGCCGCGGCGCATCGGGTTTCCTGATCGAGGGCGGGCGGATCGCCGGCCCGATCGCCGAATTCACGATCGCGGGCAATCTGATCGACATGTTCGCCGCGCTGGTCCCCGCCGACGATCTGGTCTTCCGCCACGGCACCAACGTGCCGACGCTGCGCATCGACGGCATGACCGTCGCCAGCAGCTAGGCCGGCCGCCCGATGCCCGCGCGCAACCTGGAAGCCGTGATCGCCGCGACGCGCGAGGTCGGCGACATGGCGATGGCGCGCTGGCGCGGCGAGGGCAAGGCAGTCAATGTCTGGCACAAGTCGGAAAATAATCCGGTCAGCGACGTCGATCTGGCGGTCGATGCCCGGTTGAAGGCGGTTCTCGGCGCGATGGTGCCGGAGGCCGGATGGCTTTCGGAGGAAACCGCGGACAACAGCGACCGGCTGTCGCGCCGTTTCATGTGGTGCGTCGACCCCATCGACGGCACCCGCGACTTCATCCGCGGCCGTCCGGGCTGGGCGGTGTCGGTCGCGCTGGTCGTCGACGGCGCCCCCGAAATCGGCGTGCTCTACGCGCCCGCGCTCGACGAACTGTGGGTCGCCCGCAAGGGTCAGGGTGCGACGCTCAACGGCGAAACGCTGCGCGCCAGCCGCCGGATGATCTTCAACGGATCGCGCGTTCCCGCCGACAGCCTGCCCAAGATCGACCGCGACCTCATCATGGTGACAAAACCCAACAGCATCGCGCTGCGCATGGCGCTGGTCGCCGACGATCGCGCCGATCTGGTCGCGACGCTGCGCTGGGGTTTCGAATGGGACGTCGCCGCCGCGGCGCTGATCGCGACCGAGGCCGGCGCGACCGTCACCGACGCCTTTGGTGAGCCGCTCGTCTTCAACACGCCGCGCGCGCAGGCCTTCGGTGTCATCGCGAGCGCGCCGGGCATTCATGGCGCGGTCGTCAACCGGCTGCACGACCGGGCGGTGGCGCTTACCGCCGATGATTGAGGCGCGCCCCGGCAGGCTGCAAAAGCCGCCGCTTCGCTTGACAATTCGCCCGACTCACCTTAATTGCGCATCCATTCCAACACCCTGACCGGACGGCGAAACGCTCAGCGCGTCTTCGTGGTCCGTTTTTTGCGTTGGAAAACAGACGCTTTGAGATAGGGCTCGTTTGCCAGCGAACCCTGTGGAGCAGGAGAAAGAACAGATGGCACGTATCGCGGGCGTAAACCTGCCCACCAACAAGCGCGTAATCATCGCGCTCACCTACATCCACGGCATCGGCCGCAAGACCGCCGTCGACATCGCCGACAAGCTCGGCATCGACCACACCCGCCGCATCCAGGACCTGTCGGACGCCGAAGTCCTGCAGATCCGCGAAACGATCGACGCCGACCTCACGGTCGAGGGTGATCTTCGCCGCAACACGGCGATGAACATCAAGCGCCTCATGGACCTCGCCTGCTATCGCGGCCTGCGTCATCGCAAGGGCCTTCCGGTCCGCGGCCAGCGCACGCACACCAATGCGCGCACCCGCAAGGGCAAGGCCAAGCCGATCGCCGGTAAGAAGAAGTAAGAGCAGAGATTCGTCCGGGGGACGGATTTCCTTATTTCTCCGCCGGAGGTCGCCATCGCACTGGCACCACCGGTCGTTTTCAGGATTTAGGGTTTAGGAATTCAAAATGGCTCGTGAACCGCAGCGCCTTCGTCGGCGCGAACGCAAGAATATCTCGTCGGGCGTCGCCCACGTCAACGCGACCTTCAACAACACGATGATCACCATCACCGACGCGCAGGGCAATGCGATTGCCTGGTCGAGTGCCGGCATGATGGGCTTCAAGGGCAGCCGCAAGTCGACGCCCTATGCAGCGCAGGTTTGCGCCGAGGACGCCGGCAAGAAGGCCGCCGAACATGGCGTCCGCACGCTGGAAGTCGAAGTGAAAGGCCCCGGCGCCGGTCGTGAATCGGCCCTGCGCGCGTTGCAGGCGGTCGGTTTCCACATCACGTCGATCCGCGACGTGACGCCGATCCCGCACAACGGCGTACGTCCGGCCAAGCGCCGCCGCGTCTGACGTTTCCGGACTGGCGGTCTTCGGGCCGCTCTGCCGTCACCATATCTAACGCAGGACAGGCTCGACCCGCCCCGCCCGTCCCGCCCAAAGCAAAGGGAAGTCCATGACTGTCAATATCCGGAACTGGCAGGAATTGAAGAAGCCCAGCAACCTGGAAATCAAGGCTGGCAGCGACAGCAAGCGCAAGGCCACCTTCGTCGCCGAACCGCTCGAACGCGGCTTTGGCCTGACGCTTGGCAACGCGCTGCGCCGCGTGCTCCTGTCGTCGCTCCAGGGTGCGGCCATCACGTCGATCAAGATCGAGAACGTCCTGCACGAATTCTCGAGCCTGGCTGGCGTGCGCGAGGACGTGACCGACATCGTTCTCAACGTGAAGCAGATCGCGCTCAAGATGGAAGGCGAAGGCCCGAAGCGGCTGCAGCTTTCGGCGACCGGTCCCGCGACCGTCAAGGCCGGCGACATCATGGTGTCGGGTGACATCAAGGTGATGAACCCCGATCACGTGATCTGCCACCTCGACGACGGGGCGACGCTGAACATGGAACTCGTTGCCGACACCGGTAAGGGCTATGTTCCCGCGACGGCCAACCGTCCGGCCGACGCGCCGATCGGCCTGATCCCGGTCGATTCGCTCTACTCGCCGGTGCGTCAGGTCGCCTACAAGGTCGACAATGCCCGCATCGGTCAGGAACTGGACTATGACAAGCTGTCGCTGACCGTCGATACCGACGGCACCGTGACCCCGGAAGATGCCGTCGCCTATGCTGCGCGCATCCTCCAGGACCAGCTTCAGGTCTTCGTCCACTTCGAAGAAGCGATGAACGACAGCGGCCTCATCGGCATGGCGGCTCCGTCGGCTTCGACCGAGGAATCGGACGTCAACCAGCTCAACCGCTTCCTTCTCAAGAAGGTCGACGAGCTCGAACTGTCGGTTCGTTCGGCCAACTGCCTCAAGAACGACAACATCATCTACATCGGCGACCTGGTCCAGAAGACCGAGGCCGAGATGCTCCGCACGCCGAACTTCGGCCGCAAGTCGCTCAACGAGATCAAGGAAGTGCTCTCGTCGATGGGTCTGCGCCTCGGCATGGACATCCCCGGCTGGCCGCCGGAAAACATCGAGGAAATGGCCAAGAAGCTCGAACAGGAGCTACTGGGTTAAGTCCCGAACTGTTCCCCGGCGAAAGCCGGGGCACAGGTGCAACGCTGAATCTGGACCCCGGCCTTCGCCGGGGAACACAAAGGGAAAAGGGCTCCCCCGCAAGCGGGCCTGGCTTGGGGTTCCGTAAAACGGCCCCTCTGACAAACGAAGGAATGGATTATGCGTCATAAATCGGGTGGCCGGAAGCTTCAGCGCACCGGCGCGCATCGCATCGCGATGTTCCGCAACATGTCGGCTTCGCTCATCAAGCATGAGCAGATCACGACGACCGTCGCCAAGGCGAAGGAACTGCGTCCCTATGTCGAAAAGCTGATCACGCTCGCGAAGCGTGGCGGCCTTGCCAATCGCCGTCTGGCGATGAGCCGTCTGATGGACGAAGCGCAGCTTCAGAAGCTGTTCGACGTCCTCGCCGAACGCTACAAGGACCGCAACGGCGGCTACACCCGCATCATCAAGGCCGGCATCCGCGCTTCGGACGCCGCGCCGATCGCGATCATCGAATTCGTCGACCGCGACGTCGATGCCAAGGGCCAGGATTCGGGCCCGGTGCTGACCGACGAGGAACTGGAAGACGCGGCCTGAGCCGAACTTTCCATCGACACAAGGTCAAGGGCGGCGTCCAACCGGACGACCGCCCTTTTTCTTGGCCAGCCGCCGGGGACCAGCGCGCAGCAAGCGATTATCCGATCTTGAGGACGATCTTTCCGACGTGCGCGCCCGCCTGCATCCGCGCGTGCGCAGCGGCGGCATCGGCAAGCGGAAAGGATTGATCCATCGCGGGCTTCCAGGCCCCGCTGGAAAGGCGCGGCCACAACGTCTTGTGAATCTCGTCGGCCAGCGCGGCCTTGAAGTCGGCGCTGCGCGCCCGCAGCGTCGATCCGGTCATCGTCAGGCGGCGGCGCATGAGCTGCGACATGTCGATTTCGGCTTTCGCGCCCCGCTGGAAGGCGATGGTGACGTGCCGCCCGTCGTCGGCCAGACACGCAAGATTGCGCGGCACATAATCGCCGCCGACCATATCCAGCACGACATCGACCCCCGCCCCGCCGGTAAAGCCCTTTACCGCCTCCACATAATCCTCGGCCGAATAATCGATCGCGAGGTCGGCGCCGAGCGCCCGCGCCGCGTCGCATTTGTCGGCGCTGCCGCAGGTGACGATGATGCGGATATCGAATAGCTTGCACAGGCCGATCGCCGTCGTTCCGATACCGCTGGTCCCCCCGTGGACGAGCGCTGTCTCCCCTTCCTTGATCCAGCCGCGCTCGAACAGATTATGCCATACGGTGAACACCGTTTCGGGCAGTGCCGCCGCTTCGGCCATGGTGAATCCTGCGGGAACGGGCAGCACGCTGCCCACGGGCGCGACGCAATATTCGGCATAGCCCCCGCCCCCGACCAGCGCGCACACCGCCTGCCCCAGCATTTCGGGATCGCCGCCCGGTCCGGTCGCGACCACTGTCCCGGCGATTTCGAGGCCGGGAAGGTCCGACGCGCCGGGCGGCGGCGGATAGTAGCCCATGCGCTGGAGCACGTCGGGACGGTTCACCCCCGCCGCGGCGACGCGGATCAGCAACTCGCCCGGCCCCGGCCGCGGCACGGGTCGCTGCTCGGCAACGAGCACTTCGGGGCCGCCGGGTTCGCGGATCGCGACGGCGGTCATGCTCTCGGGCAGGCTGGTCACGCTAAATCCCCCACTTTGTTCGATTTCCCACTCGTCCCGCCTTATTGACAGCCGCGGCGCGGGGGTCAACAGTTCGCGCCCCACAAGGCCGCAATTCGACAGGGAGGATGGCCATGGACGACGACGACCTTCCCCGCCGCCGCGACGATGTGCTGACGGCGCTCGCCAAACAGTCGCTCGACCCCTTGTCGGTCGCCGAACTCGACGATCGGCTTGCGGTGCTGGAGGCCGAGATAGCACGCACAAAGGCGCACAAGGCGGCAGCGGGCAGCTTCAAGGCAAATGCGGAGGCACTGTTCCGCAAGGGATGACGGGGCGGCCGTCGCAGCAGCGCCATGAATCTGCAGGCAAAAGCGGCCGATTTGGCGGGGTCGACTCTTGCCCGCCGCATGGGCTCTGCCTAGCCTGTAGCCGAAATTTTCCCCCGAAATCAGGAACGGAACGAGCCCATGCCCCTTATTGCCGCGCTTTCGATTGCCGCCCTGGCCAGCACGCCGCCACCCCCTCCGCCCATTGTCATTCCGGCTCCTGTCGACAAGTCGCCCCTTCCGCTGCTTGAGTCTGCCGACGGTTGGCCGGCGCTGCTTTCCTGGGATATCGCCGATGCGCGCTGCAGCGACGGCGCCCTCGACACTGCGGGCGTAAAGGCCGTCCTGCGCGCGATGTCGAACCGGCCGATGCGCACCGCCGCCCAGATAATATATCGTTTCGACATCGACGCCGACGGACGGCCGATTTCGATCGAGAGCGACGGGTCGCCTGGCGCTCTTGGTCAGGATCTACCGGCATCGCTGGCGGCAAGCCGTTTCCCGGTCGGGCAAGCCCGCACCCGATGCACGATACGCTATCGCATCAGCGCGCAGGCGGTCGGCGCCGCTGCACCCCCGGATCTGCTCGCTTATACGATGACGCCGATTTCGGGACCGTTGCCCAAAGAGGGATGGGCGCGCATCCGCGACATCGGCACTTGCGCCGCACCGCCGCGCCCCCGGCCGCTCCTTCGCGCATTTCCGGACTTTTCGAAAATCCCGGCGACGCGGGGACGAAAAGACTGGTCCTTTGTCCTTTACGACACCGATGCGAAAGGGCGCCCCGTCAACCTGAAGACATTTGCGACGTCGGGCAATCGGGAGCTCGATGCGGCGGCGCGCGACGCCGTGGCACGATCGCGCTTCACCGGAGGCGTTCGCACGCAATGCCTCTACCCTTATCGGCGGGCGCCAGAGACGGTATCACCGCCGCCGATTCCCGATGCCGACGCATTCAGGCCGCAGGGCGCGACCTGCGGCGACGATCGCGCGTGGGACCGCAAGCCGGCCCTGATCTACCCCGCCGCTTATCGCCGGCGCGCAGTCGAAGGCTGGGCGGTGCTGACGTATGACATCGCCCCTTGGGGTGAAATCGGCAATGTCAAGGTTGCCGCGGCGCAGCCTGCTGCCGACTTCGGCACCCAGGCGCAGCGAATGCTCCTGTCCGCCCGGGCCGCGGCTTCGCCGCAAGGATGGACGGGCTGCGTCGAGCGGGTCCGTTTCCAGATGGGAACGGCGCAGGACGACGATGACAAACCCGACTCCGACGACGCGACCTAGCGCAGGCCCTGTGATTGAGCGGCGTCGCGCCCGCCAAATCGCAACGCTGCGTTAACCATAAGACAAGCCTGTCATCGTAATTTCACACGAGCTTCCGCTTTTCCCTTGCGGAGAGACGGGAGCATCGCCACGTTGTGTTCCTAGGGGCGGCCTCTCCCCGGCACGTCCCCGCAAGGAGATGAAGACCATGCCGTCCTTTTCGGAGTCCCTCGAAAAGACCCTGCACAACGCGCTGAAGGCCGCGTCGGAGCGCCACCACGAATACGCGACGCTGGAGCATCTGCTCTACGCGCTGATCGACGACGAACATGCTGCCGAAGTGATGCGCGCGTGCGGCGTCGCGCTGGGCGAGTTGCAGTCGGCGGTGGTCCATTATCTCGACACCGAACTCGACAGCCTGAAGGTCGAGGGGCACAGCGACCCCTCCCCAACCAGCGGTTTCCAGCGCGTCGTCCAGCGCGCGATCCTGCACGTCCAGTCGTCGGGCAAGGATGAGGTGACGGGCGCGAATGTCCTCGTCGCGCTGTTTTCGGAGCGCGAGAGCTATGCGGTCTACTTCTTGCAGCAGCAGGATCTGACGCGGCTCGACGCCGTTTCCTACCTCAGCCACGGGGTCGGCAAGGGCGGCAAGCCGTCGCCCACCGCCGAGCCCGAGGAAAAGGAAGAAGCGAAGGACAAGAGCGAAGGCAAGAACAAGAAGGAAACCGCGCTCGACCAGTTCACGGTCAACCTCAACGAAAAGGCGAAGGGCGGCAAGGTCGACCCGCTGATCGGCCGCAGCGCCGAGGTCGACCGCACGATCCAGATCCTTTGCCGCCGCAGCAAGAACAACCCGCTCTATGTGGGCGACCCCGGCGTCGGCAAGACCGCGATCGCCGAGGGCCTCGCGCGCAAGATCATCGAGGGCGACGTGCCCGAGGTGCTGAAGGAAGCGGTGATCTATTCGCTTGATATGGGCGCGCTGCTCGCCGGCACGCGCTATCGCGGCGATTTCGAGGAGCGGCTGAAACAGGTCGTCTCCGAACTCGAAGGCATGCCGCACGCGATCCTGTTCATCGACGAGATCCACACGGTGATCGGCGCCGGCGCGACGAGCGGCGGCGCGATGGATGCGTCGAACCTCCTGAAGCCCGCATTGTCGGGCGGTGTGATCCGCTGCATCGGTTCGACCACCTACAAGGAGTTCCGCAATCATTTCGAGAAGGACCGCGCGCTGCTGCGCCGGTTCCAGAAGATCGACGTGATCGAACCGAGCATCGAGGACACGAAGAAGATCCTCGCCGGCCTGCGCGACGCGTTCGAGAGCCATCATAATGTGAAATACACCGCCGACGCGATCAACGCGGCGGTCGAGCTGTCATCGCGTTACATCAACGACCGCAAGCTGCCCGACAAGGCGATCGACGTGATCGACGAAGTCGGCGCGATGCAGATGCTGGTGCCGCCGTCGAAGCGCCGCAAAACGATCACCGCGAAGGAGATCGAGGCGGTGATCGCGACGATGGCGCGTATCCCGCCGAAATCGGTGTCGAGCGACGACAAGAAGGTTCTCGAAACGCTCGAGACCGACCTCAAGCGCGTCGTCTTCGGTCAGAATACCGCGATCGAGGTGCTGTCGTCGGCGATCAAGCTCAGCCGCGCCGGGCTGCGCGATCCCGAAAAGCCGATCGGCAATTATCTGTTCAGCGGCCCCACCGGCGTCGGCAAGACCGAGGTCGCGAAACAGCTCGCGCATCTGCTCGGCATTCCGCTCCAGCGGTTCGACATGTCCGAATATATGGAACGCCACTCGGTGAGCCGCCTGATCGGCGCGCCGCCGGGCTATGTCGGCTATGACCAGGGCGGCCTGCTGACCGACGCGATCGACCAGAACCCGCACTGCGTGCTGCTGCTCGACGAGATCGAGAAGGCGCATCCCGACCTGTTCAACATCCTGCTCCAGGTGATGGACAATGGCCGGCTGACCGACCACCACGGCAAGACGGTCGACTTCCGCAACGTGATCCTGATCATGACGACCAATGCGGGCGCGAGCGACATGACGCGCGAGTCGATCGGTTTCGGCACCCAGACGCGCGAGGATGCGCAGGAAGAGGCGGTGAAGCGCATGTTCACCCCCGAATTCCGCAACCGCCTCGATGCGATCGTCCCCTTCGGCTATCTGCCGCCGGAAGTCGTGGCGCGCGTTGTCGACAAGTTCATCCTGCAACTCGAACTGCAGCTTGCCGACCGCAACGTCCACATCCAGCTCGACGACAAGGCGCGCGAATGGTTGACCGCCAAGGGCTATGACAAGCTCTATGGCGCACGCCCGATGGGCCGCCTGATCCAGGAAAAGATCAAGCAGCCGCTCGCCGAAGAACTGCTCTTCGGCAAGCTCGTCCACGGCGGCGAGGTCAAGGTGAAGCTGAAAACCGGCGAGGATGCCAAGGTCGGCAATCCGCTGAGCTTCGAAATCACCCCGGCGGCGCCCAAGGCGAGCAAGGGCAAGGGCAAGGCCAAAGCTGAGAAGGCGGCAGAGTAGAAACCGCTTCAACCCCTCCCGCTTGCGGGAGGGGTTTTGTTTGACCCCCTCGCTTTTTGGGGCTGCGGCGCCTATATCACCGGCATGTACAACTACATCTCCGTAACCGCCGACGAAGCGGCCACCCCCGCCCCCGTCCGCGACGGCACGATCAAGCTTCACGACGAATCCGGCTTTGCCGGAATGCGCAAGGCCGGCCGGCTGTCGGCCGAGATTCTCGACGCGCTCGTTCCTTTCATCCAGCCCGGCGTGACCACCGGGGCGATCGACGATCTGGTGCGCGAGATGATGCTTGCGGGCGGCGGCATTCCCGCGACGCTGGGCTATCGCGGCTTCACGCATAGCTGCTGTACCAGCATCAACCATGTCGTGTGCCACGGGATTCCCGACGACAAGCCGCTGCGCGAAGGCGATATCGTCAATGTCGACGTCACCAGCATCATCGACGGCTGGCATGGCGACACCAGCCGCATGTATCTGGTCGGCGAAGTTCCGATCAAGGCGCGGCGGCTGGTGGACGTGACCTATGAATGCCTGATGCTGGGCATCGAACAGGCGAAGCCCGGCAATACGATGGGCGACGTCGCGCACGCGATCCAGAGCCACGCCGAACGCCACCGTTATTCGGTGGTGCGCGATTTTTGCGGTCACGGGCTCGGCCAGATGTTCCACGATGCGCCCGAAGTGGTCCACGCCGGGCGCCCCGGCACCGGCCCCGAGCTGAGGCCCGGCATGTTCTTCACCATCGAACCGATGATAAACACCGGCAAATATGCCGTGAAGATGCTTGCCGACGGCTGGACCGCGGTGACGCGCGACCGGTCGCTTTCGGCGCAGTTCGAACACAGCATCGGCATCACCGAGGACGGCTGCGAAATCTTTACCGCAAGCCCCAAGGGACTCAACACCCCGCCCTGGGCCTGAAACCTGCCAGACTTTAGGTAGAACACCCTAAATTCCCGCTTGCGAATCCGCTTCGCCCGGCGCAGTCTTGACGTGAACGTCAAGCATAGGACGTCGAGGGAGAGCGAATATGGCGAAACGGGTCATGGCGACCGCGCTGCTTTGTGGTGCGGCCTTGGTTCTGGCGGGTTGCAACGCGTCGAAGTCGGGCGGCACGGGCAGGTCGCTCGACGATGCCGAGAGGGCGAGCGAAGCACTGCTCAAGACCGGCGGCAACGGCGACAACTGGGCCGGCATCGGCTATGGCTATGACGAGCAGCGCTTCAGCCCGCTCACCGACATAAACGACAAGAATGTGGGCGAGCTTGGCATTGCCTGGTTCGCCGATCTTGAGGACGCGCGCGGACAGGAAGCCACCCCGGTCGTCGTCGATGGCACCCTTTATGTCAGCCACGCCTGGTCGAAGGTCGACGCGTGGGACGCCGGGACCGGCAAGAAGCTCTGGTCCTTCGATCCCAAGGTGTCGGGCGACCGCGCGGTCAACGCCTGCTGCGACGTCGTCAACCGCGGCGTCGCGGTATGGGGCGACAAGCTCTTCGTCGGCGCACTCGACGGGCGGCTGATCGCGCTCGATCGCAAGACCGGCAAGGAATTGTGGTCGACGCAGACCTTCGATCCCCAAAAGCCCTACACGATCACCGGCGCGCCGCGCGTCGTGAAGGACATGGTGCTCATCGGCAGCGGCGGCGCCGAATTCGGGGTGCGCGGCTATGTCACCGCCTATGATGCCGATACCGGCAAGGAACGCTGGCGCTTCTACACCGCGCCGAACCCCGAAAAGAAGAAGGACGGCGCCGCAAGCGACGACATCTTCGCGTCGAAAGGCAATGCAACCTGGTCAGACCAAGGGGAATGGAAGACGTCGGGCGGCGGCGGCACGGTGTGGGACGCGATCGTCTATGACAAGGATCTCGACCAGATCTATCTCGGCGTCGGCAACGGCAATCCGTGGAACCATGGCACGCGTTCGAACGGCGAAGGCGACAACTGGTTCCTCTCGTCCGTGGTGGCGCTCGATGCGTCGACCGGCAAATATAAATGGCATTATCAGGAAACGCCCGGCGAGAGCTGGGACTATACCGCGACGCAGCCGATCATCCTTGCCGAGCAGGCGGTGAACGGCACGCCGACCAAAGTGCTGTATCATGCACCGAAGAACGGCTTTTTCTTCACGATCGACCGGACCACCGGCAAGCTGATCGACGCCAAGCCTTTCGTCGACGGGATCAACTGGGCGACCGGCTATGACATGGCCACTGGCCGGCCGATCGAAAATCCCGACGCGCGCTTCTACAAGACCGGCAAGCCCTTCATCGCGATCCCGGGCGCGCTTGGCGCGCACAACTGGCATCCGATGAGCTACAACCCTGCTACCGGCCTCGTCTATATTCCGGCGCAGCAGATTCCGCAGGGCTATATCCAGGATATGGATGAGCTGGACCGGCGCAAGGTACTCGGCTTCAACATCGGCGCCTCGCTGACCGCAGCGATGCTCCCCGACGACAAGGCTGCCTTCCGCGCGGCCGTCGCCGCGACCACCGGCCGTCTCGTTGCCTTCGACCCGCGCACCGGCAAGGTCGCCTGGGGCGTCGACTATCCCGCCGCATGGAACGGCGGCACGATGACGACCGCCGGCAATCTGGTTTTCCAGGGAACGAGCACCGGGCGCTTCCGCGCCTATGCCGCCGACACCGGCAAGCAGCTGCTCGACCTCGACATGCAGTCGGGGATCGTCAGCGCGCCATCGACCTTCCGCGTGGGCGGAGTGCAATATGTCGCTTTCCAGACCAGCAAGGGCGGCGCCTTTCCACTTGTCGCCGGGGTCGCGGGCGGAGTGACGCGCAAGGTGCCCAATATTCCGCGCCTCGTGGTGCTCAAGCTCGGCGGTACGGTGCAGCTCCCCGCCCCGCCCGCGACCACGACGCTGGCGTGGAATCCGCCCGCGCAGTTCGGCACGCCGCAGCAGATCGCATCGGGCAAGGCGCATTTCGGGCGCTATTGCCAAGTCTGTCACGGCGACAGCGCGATCGGCAACGGCTTCACCCCCGACCTGCGCGTTTCGGGTGCGCTGACCAGTGCCGATGCATGGAAGGGCGTGATCCTCGACGGCGCGCTGAAGGACCGCGGCATGGTGAGCTTTGCCAAGGTGCTCTCCCCCGCCGATGTCGAGGCGATTCGCGCCTATGTCATCGACCGGTCGAACTGGACCAAGGCGAACCTGCCCGACGCGTCGGCGCCCGTCGGGCGCTGATTGCACAAAATTTAATCACCTAAATCACGCCGCTGCCCAAAGGACAGGCAGCGGCGTAATTTCGTGCCAAATTTCTTACCGAAAGCTTGCGATTCGCCAATTGGCACGGGTCTTGATTGGTGCAAGATGGCCGCACACCGCACCGACTCACGGGGGAAACCGGTTCAGGCGTACCTGACCCGGCTTCGTCCACAGGCAAAGGTGGAAGGCCCAAAGGGGGACATGAAGCGTGAAGAAGATTGAGGCGATCATCAAACCGTTCAAGCTCGACGAGGTGAAGGAGGCGCTGCACGAAGTGGGTGTCAGCGGCATCACCGTCACCGAGGCGAAGGGCTTCGGTCGCCAGAAGGGTCACACCGAACTGTATCGCGGCGCTGAATATGTCGTCGACTTCCTGCCGAAGGTGAAGCTGGAGGTTATCGTCGATGACAATATGGCCGAACGCGTGGTCGAGGCGATTGCCGCGGCGGCGCAGACGGGCCGCATCGGCGACGGCAAGATTTTCGTGATCCCCGTGGAAACCGCGCTGCGCATCCGCACCGGCGAGCGCAATGAGGACGCGCTCTAAGCTTCCATCGCTCCATCCCGTTCAACAGACGCCGGTCCAGCCGGTACTATTCGCAAAAAGGAAGAAGTGACCATGGCCACCAAGCCGAAGGATATCATCGCCCGGATCAAGGATAATGACATCGAGTGGGTCGATCTGCGTTTCACCGATCCCAAGGGCAAATGGCAGCATCTGACCATGTGCGCCGGCGTGATCGACGAAGACGCCCTCGAAGACGGCCTGATGTTCGACGGTTCGTCGATCGAAGGCTGGAAGGCGATCAACGAAAGCGACATGATCCTGAAGCCCGATCTCGAAGCGGTCTATGACGATCCCTTCTCGGCAACCCCGATGCTGGTGATGTTCTGCGACATCGTCGAACCTTCGACCGGCGAAGGCTATGCCCGCGACCCGCGCACCACCGCGAAGCGCGCCGAAGCCTATGTCGCCTCGACCGGCATCGGCGACACCGTCTATGTCGGCCCCGAAGCCGAATTCTTCATGTTCGACGACGTCCGCTTCGAAACCGGCTATAACAAGTCGGGTTTCGAAATCGACGATATCGAACTGCCGACCAACACCGGCCGCGCCTATGAAGGCGGCAACCTTGGACATCGTCCGCGCGCCAAGGGCGGCTATTTCCCTGTCGCGCCGGTCGACAGCGCCGTCGACATCCGCGCCGAAATGGTCTCGACCATGCTCGAAATGGGCCTGCCCTGCGACAAGCATCACCATGAAGTCGCCGCCGCGCAGCACGAGCTGGGCCTGACCTTCGGCACGCTGACGCAGACCGCCGACCGCATGCAGATCTACAAATATGTCGTGCATCAGGTCGCCCATGCCTATGGCAAGACTGCGACCTTCATGCCCAAGCCGATCAAGGACGATAACGGATCGGGCATGCACACCCACATCTCGATCTGGGAAAAGGGCAAGCCGCTCTTTGCGGGCAACGGCTATGCCGGCCTTTCGGACATGTGCCTCTATTTCATCGGCGGCGTCATCAAGCATGCGAAGGCACTCAATGCCTTCACCAACCCGACGACGAACAGCTACAAGCGCCTCGTCCCGGGCTTCGAGGCGCCGGTGCTGCTCGCCTATTCGAGCCGCAACCGTTCGGCTTCGTGCCGCATCCCCTATGGCGCGGGCGCCAAGGCGAAGCGCGTCGAATTCCGTTTCCCCGACGCGATGGCGAACCCCTATCTCTGCTATTCGGCGCTGCTGATGGCGGGGCTCGACGGCATCCAGAACAAGATCCACCCCGGCGACGCGATGGACAAGAATCTCTATGATCTGCCGCCCGAAGAACTCGCCGAAGTCCCGACCGTCTGTGGCAGCCTGCGCGAAGCGCTCGACAGCCTCGCGGCCGATCACGACTTCCTCTTGAAGGGCGACGTCTTCTCGAAGGATCAGATCGAAGCCTATATCGAACTCAAATGGGCCGAAGTTTACAACTTCGAACAGACCCCGAGCCCGGTCGAATTCGACATGTATTACAGCGCCTGATCTGCAGCGATCAGTCACGCTCGAAGGGCGTCCGGCTTGGGGGAGCTCGGACGCCCTTCCCTTATCTGCTACCTGCGCTCAGCGCATCATCAGGCCGCGGCGACCGATCGCCACAAAGGCCCCGACAAGCATCATCGCCGCCAGCGTCGTCACCACGTCGATCGCGGTGAGCGCCGGTCCGAGCCCTAGAAAATCGGCGGCGCCCCAGAGGGTGAGCCCGATCCAGCTCAGGCCGAAGGCCCAATAGCCGCCTTCGATGCCCAATTGGCGGTTAAGCTCGTCATATTGCCACCGCCACGCCCAGCTCGCCGCGACACCGCCCGCAATCACGAGGGCCAGCACCGCCGCGGCCGCCTGCGCCGGAACGGGTCCGGCCGGAAAGGAGGGCGTGCGTGCGAGCGCGAGCGCAAGCAGTGCGGCCCCGATTGCGCCCATGACGATGACCGATCGCCCCATGCCCGCGCGCTCCTCGCGCAGTTCGTCGGCATCGGCGACGTTGAGCAGCCTGGCGCCGGTGCGCGGCACCGCCAGCCCGAAGCCGACAAAGGCCGCCATCAGGAGATAGAGGATGGCGACCCCGGCCAGCGCAACGCGCGATCCGCCCATCGCATCGATGAAATCGGTCCCGGCGACATGCATCAGCCCGGCGACCGTGCCCGCACCGACGATCGCGCCGACCAGCGCCCCGATCCCGCTCTTCTTCCACGCCGCAGCGCTATGTCCGGCCACCATCTTGTCCATCACTCGTCCTCTGGCATCCAATGATCGATAAACAGCTCGCGCACCTCCAGCCCGAACAGCCGGGCCATGCGCAGCGCGAGCGGCAGGCTGGGATCATATTTGTCGGTTTCGACGGCATTGATCGTCTGCCGCGAGACGCCGAGCCGGCGGGCCAGTTCGCCCTGGCTCCACCCCGCCTGCTCGCGGCAATCCCGAACGCGATTTTGCAATGACCATCCTTTCAGCCTGTCAGACACTCTTTACAGACGCGAAACATATGCTGTCAAACACTCTTTACAGGTCGTGCTCGAGATGGGGATCGGCAAGCGAGCGAATATTGCCGGGCGCGATGGCTTGCGGCGGCGGCCTTCAAGCGGCACAAGGGCGCCGACAAAGGAGATTGTGCAGATGAAATCAGCCCGCTTCGCCGCGTTCGCCGCCCTTGCCGCGCTCGCGCTCGCCCCGGCCGCGCATGCCAAGCTGAGCCCGACCGAAAGCCGGATGGCCGAAACGGTAAAGGCCGAGCAGGAACGGTCGATCGCGCTGCTCGAAAGGCTGGTGAATCAGAACAGTGGTACGTTGAACCTCGCCGGGGTCGAAAAGGTAGCCGAGATGATGCGCTCCGAGCTCGAGCCGCTGGGCTTTACGGTCACCTGGAAACCCACGCCCGAGACGAAGCGCGCCGGCCATCTGATCGCGGTGCACAAGGGGCGTGCCGACGGCAAGAAGATGCTGCTGATCGCGCATCTCGACACGGTGTTCGAACCCGACTCGCCCTTCCAGACCTTCACGCGCAAGGACGGCTGGGGCGAAGGCCCCGGCGCGGGCGACGACAAGGGCGGCATGGTGGTGATCGTCGCGGCGCTGCGCGCGATGAAGGCTGCGGGCACGCTGAAAGACGCCAATATCGAAATCCATATGACCGGCGACGAGGAAGACGCGGGCGATCCGATCGAAAAATCGCGCGCCGACCTGATCACCGCGGGCAAGCGCAGCGACATCGCGCTCGATTTCGAAGGACTTGTCCGCGACAATGGCGCCGATATGGGATCGATCGCCCGCCGCAGTTCGGAAAGCTGGACCGTCACCGCGACGGGCATGAGCGCCCACAGTTCGGGCATCTTCAGCGCCGAGGTCGGCGACGGCGCGATCAACGAGCTGGCACGCATCATCCGCGATTTCCGCACCCAACTGCCCGAACCCAATCTGACCTTCAACGTCGGGCTAATCGCCGGCGGACAGGAAGCGACGCTCGACACCGGCGGTATCCGCGCGACCGCAAACGGCAAGACCAACATCGTCGCCCCGATTGCGGTGGCGCGCGGCGACCTGCGCACCCTGTCGCCCGAACAGTCGGCGCGGGTGAAGGACAAGATGGCGGCGATCGTTGCGCGCCATCTGCCCGGCACCGATGCGAAGCTTGCCTTCGACCCCGGCGCCTATCCGCCGATGGCGCCGACGGCGGGCAACAAGGCGCTGCTCGACCGGCTCAACGGCGTGAACCGCGACATGGGGCTCCCCGAAATGGCCGCGCTCGATCCGCTTAAACGCGGCGCCGGCGACATCAGCTTCGTCGCCGCCGATGTCGATGGCCTTGCCGGGCTCGGCACCTATTCGACCGGCGATCATGCGCCCGGCGAAAGGGTCGAATTGTCCAGCATCGCACGCCAGGCGACGCGCGCTGCGATACTCATGTCACGCATAGCCGCTGAAAAGCGCTGAGCTGGAAGAAATCGCAGCCGACCGCGCTTGATTCGCGCGGCACAGTGATTAGGTAGCAATCCGAGACGGAAGTTTCCGCCGATGGGAGAAAGATGATGAGCGATACCGAAACGCACCTGAAACAGAATTACATCGGCGGCAAATGGGTCGACAGCAAGGGCGGCAAGCTGCACGACGTCATCAACCCGGCGACCGAGGAAGCGGCATCGACCGTCGTGCTCGGCACCGCGGCCGACGTCGACGATGCCGTTGCCGCCGCCAAGGAAGCCTATAAGACCTATTCGCAGACGACGCGGGAGGAGCGCTTGGCGCTGCTCGGCCGTATCGTCGAGGAATATAAGAAGCGCGGCGCCGATCTCGCCAAGTCGATGGCGGCCGAAATGGGCGCACCGGTCAGCTTCGCGGGCACCGCGCAAGTCGGCGCCGGCATCGGCGGCTTCCTCGGCACGATCGAAGCGCTGAAGAATTTCGAGTTCAGCGAACAGCATGGCGCAAACAAGGTCGTCTATGAACCGATCGGCGTCGTCGGGATGATCACCCCTTGGAACTGGCCGCTCAACCAGATTGCGCTCAAGGTCGCGCCCGCGCTCGCCGCCGGCAACACGATGGTGCTGAAGCCGTCGGAAGAATGCCCCGGCAATGCCGTTATTTTCGCCGAAATCCTCGATGCGGCAGGCGTTCCGCCGGGCGTGTTCAACCTGGTTCAGGGTGACGGCCCGACCGTCGGCAATGCGATCAGCGCGCATCCGGGGATCGAAATGGTGAGCTTCACCGGATCGACCCGCGCTGGCATCCTCGTCGCCAAGGCGGCGGCCGACACGGTCAAGCGCGTCCATCAGGAACTGGGCGGCAAGTCGCCGAACATCGTCCTGCCCGACGCCGATCTGGCCCAGGTCCTGCCCCCGACGGTGCAGGGCGTGCTCGTCAACACTGGTCAGAGCTGTATCGCCCCGACGCGTATTCTGGTCCACAAGGACCGCAAGGAAGAGGCCGTCGGCGTCATCAAGGCGATGTTCGACGGAACGCAGGTTGGCGATCCGGCGCAGGAAGGGGGGCATATCGGCCCCGTCGTCAACAAGGCGCAGTTCGAAAAGATCCAGGGCCTGATCCAGTCGGCGATCGACGAGGGCGCAACGCTCGAAACCGGCGGCACCGGCCTGCCCGCGAACGTCAACCGCGGCTATTTCATCAAGCCGACCGTCTTCTCGGGCGTCACGCCCGACATGCGGATCGCCAAGGAAGAAGTGTTCGGCCCCGTTGCGACGATCATGGAATATTCCAGCCTCGACGAAGCGGTCGATATCGCTAACGACACCGAATATGGCTTGTCGGCCGTGGTATCGGGCGATCCGTCCAAGGCCGCCGAGGTGGCACCGAAGCTGCGCGCCGGCATGGTCGCTGTCAACGCCTGGGGCCCCGGACCGGGCGCGCCCTTCGGCGGTTACAAGGCGTCGGGCAATGGCCGCGAAGGCGGTCTGTTCGGCCTCAAGGACTTCATGGAAGTCAAGGCGATCAGCGGCATCCCGGCGTAAGCCGGACGATCCTCCTTGTGGCGACGCCGCGGGGAGGACGACCGCCGGGAAGCGCTCGTCGCTGAACTCCGGCAGCAAAGCCCCTTCCGTTCGCGGGAGGGGTTTTTCTTTGCCCCCCCAACGGCTATGCGCGCGCCATGACTGATCGCTCGCCGCTCGCGCCCGCTGCCTTCCCCGCCCTGCCCGAAATCGCCGGGGTGACGCGCCGTATCGCGCGCGCGCACTACAAAAATTGGGACCGCTGCGACCTCACCTATGTCGAACTGGCGCCGGGTACCGTCGTCGCGGGCGTGACGACGCAGAATGTCTGCTGTTCGACCGAGGTCGAAATGTGCCGCGAGGGCATCGCGCACGGCCGCGCCCGCGCGCTGATCGTCAATGCGGGCAATTCGAACGCCTTCACCGGCTATCGCGGACGCGAGGCGGTCGAGCAGATCGTCGATCAGGTCGCTGCGCATCTGGCGTGCGATCCGAGGGAAGTCTTCGTCTGTTCGACGGGCGTGATCGGCGTGCCGCTGCCCAAGGACAAGGCGCACGCCGGCGTCGCCAAGGTCATCGGCTTCGACACGCCGAGCGCAAGCTGGGAAGAAGCGGCGCAGACGATCACCACCACCGACACCTTCCCGAAGGGCGCGGCGGCAAGCGCGGTCGTCGGCGGCGCCACGGTGCAAGTCGCGGGGATCGTCAAGGGATCGGGGATGATCGCGCCCGACATGGCGACGATGCTCGGCTATATTTTCACCGATGCCGCGGTGGCGCCCGATCTGTTGCAAGCGATGCTGAGCGACGCGACCGCCGGGAGTTTCAACGCGATCACGGTCGACAGCGACACGTCGACCAGCGACACGGTGCTGTTGTTCGCGACCGGGCGGGCGGGCAATCCGGTGCTGACGACGCGCGACGATCCGGGCGCCGACGCGCTTTATGCGGCAATCCAAAGCGTTGCGCTCGACCTTGCGCAGCTTGTCGTGCGCGACGGCGAAGGTGCGTCGAAATTCATCGAAATTACGGTGACCGGCGCGGTCAGCGATGCCAGCGCCAAGCGCGTCGCGCTGTCGATCGCCAATTCGCCGCTGGTCAAGACCGCGATCGCGGGCGAGGATGCCAATTGGGGCCGCGTCGTGATGGCGGTGGGCAAGGCAGGCGAACCTGCCGACCGCGACCGGCTGGCAATCCGCTTCGGCGACCATTGGGTCGCGAAGGACGGGCTACCCGTCGACGGCTATGACGAGGGCCCCGTTGCGGCGCATCTGAAGGGCCAGGACATTCGCGTCGGCGCCGACCTCGGCCTCGGCGACGGGCGCGCGACCGTTTGGACCTGCGACCTGACCCACGGCTATATCAGCATCAACGCCGACTACCGGAGTTGACCGCGATCTTTTAGATCCGCCCACTGCGCGCAATCAGGTGCGCCGACCACAGGAGGCCGTCATGGTACGGCAAAAAGACTTCGCCGACCTGCCTTGCTTTCGAGACACCTCGAAGCGGCGTAAGGGTTACCCGTCCGAAACGCAGGTCAAGCGTGGTCATCGCTTCGTCCGCGGCGATATCGAACTTATCGAAAAACTCGGCCGAAAAGACCCGTGCCCATGCGGATCAGGCCAGAGGTTTCCGCAATTTCTGCCTCGCTTCGGGCCGGTTTCGATGGCTCCGAACGACACGACTATTGGCGTGACTGACCGATAGAAGGCTCCCCCCGACACCGATCACTCGGCGTCGGGGGGCTAGCTAAAATCAAAGCGCGCCTTCGAGCCAGCCCTTAAGCGCGCTCTTCGGTGCGGCGCCGACCTTGGTGTCGGCGATCTGGCCATTCTTGAACAGGATCATCGTCGGGATGCCGCGCACGCCATATTTGCTCGGCGCGTCGGGATGGTCGTCGATGTTCAGCTTGGCGATCACCACCTTGCCGGCGAGTTCGTTCGAAATTTCTTCGAGCGACGGGCCGATCATCTTGCACGGACCGCACCATTCGGCCCAGAAATCGACGAGCACGGGGGTGTCGCTGTCGAGGACATCGGCCTGAAAGCTGGCGTCGGTGATTGCCTTGGTTGCCATCGTCTGAACTCCTGAAATTCTGAAAAATCGTTGATGCCAAGCTAGGACGTCGGGGCGCCCGGCTCAAGAGGCGGCGGCGGCAAATTCGCCTTGGCGGCAAGCAAGCCGGGCTTGTGCGGTGCCAGCACGGCATCGTCGAGCGCGATGAGGCGCGGCTCCGCCGTATAGAGCAGCGCCGTTTCGACGCGCCGGCCCGGAAAGATGACCGCCAGCGCATCGCGATAGGCCGCCATCTGGCGCAGATAGGCGGGCGCGACATCGGCCGCGCTCCCGGGTATCCGCCGCCCGGTCTTGTAATCGATCACTGTCACCGCGTCGTCTGTCACGCGCAGCCGGTCGACGACCCCCGCCACGACCATGCCGTCGACCACCGCCGAGAGCGGCACTTCGGCCAGACTGTCGGGGCCGAAGAGTGCGGCGTGCGCCGGATCATCGAGGATGGCGAGCACCTCGTCCGCCATCGCCATACGCGCCGCATCGTCGAGCGTCGGTGCCTGCACCGCGAGCCAGCGCAGCGCCGCCGCGCGCCGCCTATCGGTCGCGACCGGCGGCAGGCGTTCGAACAGCGCGTGGAGCAGCAGGCCGCGCGTCACCGCCGCGACGCGCGCCGCCCCCTGCGGCGGCACCGCGACATCGTCTTCGCCCAGCGCCGAGGGCGCGAGCGGACGCGGCGGGCGCGCCTCCTCGGGCGCCGGGGCGTGGGTCCAGGCGGGCAGCGCGAGCGGCGGCGGTGCGGCGCGCACAGCCGCATCCCTGCGCGCCCATTTGCCGTCATTGATGCGGTGGACACGGCGGCGGCCCCACAGCGGCCCCGCATCCTCCCAATCGCAACCAAGCCCCTCCAGCGCCATCGCGGCCGCGCTGTGCCAGCTTGTCTCGGGCACCGACAGGTCGGGCTTTTTGGTAACGCCCGCGACGATCAGCATCTCTTCGGCGCGGGTCATCGCGACGTAGAACAGCCGCCAATGCTCCTGCGCCGCGGCATCGGCCGCGTCCTGATAGGCCTGCGCCAGCGCACCCTGCCGCTCGTCGGCGGGCATCGCGAAGACGGGCAGCTTTTCCCAGGCGGCGACATCGACGGTGAAGGGACGATGACCGATCGCGGCATCGTCGGTCGCATCGGCGAGAATGACGATCGGCGCCTGCAAGCCCTTCGATCCGTGCACCGTCATCACGCGCACGACGTCGCTGCGCGCTTCGGTCTGCCGCTTGATATCGGCGCTGCTGCCCGCGATCCGGGTCAGAAAGCCGAGTAGCGACACGGTTTCGCGCGCCTCGAACGCCAGCGCCTGGCTCAGCAGTTCGTCGATCGGGTCGCGCGCCTCGCGCCCCAGCCGCGCGTACAGCTTGCGCCGTCCGTCGATCGGCCCTGAGAGGATCGTTTCGAGAAAGCGGAAAGGGGTCGTGAAATCGGCCATGCCGAGCAGTGCGCGCAGCGCCGCCATCGTTGCGGGCGGCATAGTCTCCTCATGGGAGCGCAGATGTTCCCAGATGGCGGCGCGGCCGCGCTTTGCCGTACGCGCGTAAAGCTCGTCCTGCGTCCAGCCGAGCAGCGGCGACACGAGCAGCGCGGCGAGGTTGAGATCGTCGAGCGGCTGCACCGCGAAGCGCATAGCGGCGATCAGATCCTGAACCGCTAGCGGCTGGGTCAGCGCGAAGCGGTCGACGCCCGCGACGGGGACGTGCAGCGTCTGAAGCCGCGCGACGATCCGCGCCGCCAGATCGCGGCGCCGGCGTACGAGGATCATGATATCGCCGGGCGCCACGGGGCGGCCATCCTTGCCGTTCGCGATCCAGTCCTGCACCTCGCCCGCGATCGCCTTGGCCAACCGCATCGAGGCAGGATCGGAGGCGGGGGCGCTGCCGTCCCCCTCGTCCCCGCCGTCCTCCGCGGCTGCGGCATCGATCGCCTTGCCGACGGGCAGCGGCGCCCAGAGTTCGACCTGGCCGGCCTGCGCGCTTCGAAACGGACGGTGTGGCGGCTCTTCGCCGTCGAGTCCCATCGCTATCGTCCCGCCGTCGCCGAGCCAGCGGTCGACGACGTCGAGCACCGCGGGCGTCGAGCGATAGTTGGAAACGAGATCGACCTGGCGGAAGGGCTGGCCGCCCATCTCGCCCATCGCGTGGAACATGTCGCGCGCGTTCGCGAACGCCCTGGGGTCGGTGCCCTGAAAGCCGAAGATCGCCTGCTTGCGGTCGCCGACCGTGAACAGCGTCCGCAGCCGGTCGTCCTTCGCGCTGACGCCCGCGAAAAACTCTTCGGCGAGCGACAGGACAATGCCCCACTGGCGCATGTTCGTATCCTGCGCCTCATCGACGAGGATATGGTCGGTGCGCTGATCGAGCTTGAAGCGCACCCATTCGCCGAAGCTGCTGACACGCAGCAGCGTCCCGGCGAGCGTGATGAGATCGTCGAAATCGGCAAGCCCCGCATCGCGCTTGGCGAGCGCATAGGCTTCGGCAAAGCGCGCGCCAAGCTTCCACCCCGCCGCAAGATCGTCGGCGACGCGCATCGCGGTCGCCGTCGCGCGCAGCCGCCCGGCGGCATCGACGATGCGCACCGCGCTATCGGCACAATCGGTCATCCGGCCCTTATCGCCCGCAAAATCGGCGCGCAGCTCGCCCTTGCCGGTCAGGAAACAGCCGAGCAGTTCGTCGAGCATCGCGGCGCGCGCCGAGGCCTCGGCGATGAGCCAGCCGACCATCTTGTCCGAACAAGCCTCGCCGGTCTTGGTACCCCACGCCGCCCCGCTGGTCGCGACCGCCTTGATATCGGCGTCGGAAATCGCCCCGCCTGCAATTTCGGCAGCGAGCCACGCATCCGGATCGCCGCCCGGCAGGTCGAACGCCGCGCGCAGATCCTGCGCCGCGGGCGGCAACGCGGCGCGCGGGCCACCGAAGACCGCGGCGCAGCTCGACAGGAAGGCAAGCGCGGATTCCTGCCCCAGCCGCCGCGACAGCATCGCCGCAACCGCCCGCAGCGCCTCGCGGTCGGGATCATGCTCGAGCAGATCGCCGAGTATCTGCCGCTTCAGCGCCGCTGCTTCATCTTCCTCGATAGCGCGAAAGCCGGGAAGCAGCTTTGCCTCGAGCGGAAAGCTGGCGAGCAGGGTCTGGCAGAAGCTGTGGATCGTCTGGACGCGGATCGCGCCGCCGGGGCTGTCGATCACTGTCGCGAACAGCGACCGCGCGCGCGTCATCAGCCCCGGCCGCTCCCAGTCGAGCCCCAGCGCGTGGAGATCGAGCCGCAGATCGCCGTCGCTCATCCGCACCCAGGTCGCGAGCCGTTCGTGGATGCGGTGCGCCATTTCGGCAGCGCCCGCCTTGGTGAAGGTGATGCACAGGATCGCCTGCGGCGAAACGCCGTCCAGCATCAGCCGCAGCACGCGCGCCGACAGCACCTGCGTCTTGCCGGTCCCCGCCGATGCGCCGAGCCAGACATGGCTTTCGGGATCGGCGGCGGCGCCCTGCCGCGGGTCGAGGATGGCGAGGCCGGCGCTCTTGCTCACAGCCCGTCCTCCCCGCGCCCGAACCATTCGTCGCGGCGCATGAGCTGGTCAAAATCGCCATAGCCGCGGCCCTCGCCGGGCAAGAAGGGCGCGTCGCCGAGCAAATAATCGCGCGCCAGCCGGGTCAGCGTGTCGGCGGCATGGTCGATCGCCGCCTCGGCGGTCTTGAGCGTGCTGCGCGGGCCATAGCTGTTCGAAATCCGCCCCGCACCGTCGGCGCGGCGATCGGGACGCAAGCTCCAATATTCGAGCGCCACGACGGGGGCGGCATCGATACCCTCCATCGCCCCTTCGCGCGCAAGCAGGCCGAGCAGCCCGAGCTGATTGTCGAGCCCGTCGGCGGCGGCCTGCGCGCTCGGCGCGCCGCCCGATTTATAATCGATGATGGCAAGGCCATCGGGGCCGCGGTCGATGCGGTCGGCCTTGCCATGCAGCGTGATGCCGTCGTCGGTCCGTTCGCCCCGCGCCTCGACTGCGACCGGCTTGCGCTCGGCCTCCCAAACCTGCTCCGCAGCCCAGCGCAGCGCGGGTGCGATACGCGGCAGCCAGAAGGCGCGCGCAAGCCCGTCGAGCGCGGGATCGGCGGCGAGCGCGGCCAGTTCTGCCTCGAACGCGTCGCGCGTGGCGCCGCCGCGCACCCAATCCTCGAACAATTTATGCACCCGCGTGCCGCGCCAGCGCGGATCGGGAGCGGCGCTCAATGGATCGAGCGCCGAAAGGCCGAGCATCCGGTCGGCATAAAAGGCAAAGGGATCGCGCGCGAGCTTGTCGACGCCGGTGACGCTGATCCGGCGCGGACGGTCGGCAGCGGGCGGCTGCGGCGCCGGACGACCGGCGGGCTGCGCGCCGCCCGGCGGCAGGTCGATTTCGGCGGCAAGGCGCGTGAGCGGCACCCCGCCCGGTGCGGGTTCGGGAAGCTTGCCCGCAAGCGCCGCGAGCCGCAGCCAGAAGCGCGAGGCGACGGCGGGATCGCCGCCGCTGCGCTGCGCGCGCGTGACGACGATCTTTCCGCCTCCGAGCGCGCCCACGAAATCATGCGCCGCCATCCCCTGCTGCCGTTCGGGCGCGGCAAGACCGAGCAGACGGCGGATACCGGGCGCGAGCCACGGGTCGGGTTGCGTCGCGGCGGGCCAGCGCCCTTCGTCGAGTCCGCCGAGAATCATCAGGTCGGCCCGCTGCAACCGCGCCTCAAGCAAGCCCCAGATGAACAGGCGCGGATGCCCGCCATAGGGCGGACGCACGCTCGCTTGCCCAAGCAATTGCCCGAGCATCGCGGGAAAATCGGCAGGATCGACAAGCGCCGGCCCGGCGCCGCGCGCCAGCGCCCACTGGTCGAACAGTTCGGCGAGCATCCGGCCCGCCGGCCCCGCCCACACCGCGTCGCCCGCCAGCCATTCGGCAGCGCGCTGCAACGCCGCGAGCAGGTCGGCGGGCGGCGCCGGCCCGGCACCAAAGGGCACGAGCGCGGCGGCGAGTTCGGTCGAAACACGCGTCCACCAGGGCGCCATCTGGACCACAATGGCATGACCGCGCGCCTTGGGATCGGCAGCGCGCGCCGCAATGCGCGCGCTCACCCCGTCCCATCCCGGAAGCAGTCCGGGCTCACGCAGCGTCAGGTCGAGCCGCCGCACCTCGTCGAGCCACATGGTGCGCTCCCCTCCCGCACGCACGAGCGGATGGCCGAGCAGCGCCACCAACGCGACCGGATCGAAGGCGGCAGCCAGGTCGGCAAGCAGCAGCAACAGCGCGCCCGGCGCGGTGCGCGACAGCGGTTGGCCGGCGCTGTCATCGACACTGATGCCCCAGCGCGTCAGCGCGGCGGCGACGCGCTCGGCGAGCGCGCGGTCGGGGGTTAGGAGGGCGGCCGTGCGCCCCGGCGTCTCGATCGCCTCGCGCATCAGCAGGGCGATTCCCTGCGCCTCCTGCCCGTCGTCGGCGAAGACGGCGCCCGACAGGCCGGCAACCGCCGCCGACAGATCGCCCGCCGCCTGCCACTGGGTGCTGTAGTCCGCGGGCGCGAAGAGCAGCGACGCGAAGGGCGTCCGCGCTTCGGGGCCATCGTGCGGCGATGCGGCATCCCATGGCTGCACTTCATCACGAGCAACGCCCATGCGATCGAGCAGCAGCTTCAGATGATATTGCGGATGCGTTTCGAGCGGGCGTCGATCGTCATCCGCATCGGGCCGCGTCGGGCCGAGCGCATCCCATTCATCCGCCGTCATCACCTGATCGAGCCCGGGCAGCACGACCATGCCGCGCGTCATATCGGTCACGGTGCGGAGCAACCGCGCGATGGCAGGAGCAGCGGTGGTAACGCCCGCCGCGACGACGAAGCGCGCCGGCGGCGCCGCACGCCATCCCGCGGCAACGCGATCGAGAAGCAAGTTGCGGCGCGCCGCGCGGTCGATCGCGCCGGTCCTGGCAAGCGTGGCCGGCCATTCATCGACCAGCAGCCGCAGTCGCGATAGCGACGCCCGCCAATGGTCGGCAAAGGCGCCGAGATCGAGGTCGACGAGCGCCGAAACCGGCACCTCTTCATAATGAAGCTGGTCGATCACGCGGCCGAGTCCGTCGGCAAGCTGGAACGCCGCTGCGCCGGTGATTGCCGGTTCGCCCGGCGGCGTATGCCGCTCGATGAGTTCGGCGAGCAGCAGGCGCCGGTGCAGCGGATCGATAGCAGGCGGCAGCGGATCGTCGTCGATCGCATCGAGCGACAGCGCGACCGATTCGTCGAGATCGGTATCGCCGATCACCGCCAGCCGCGGCATGAGAAGCCCCTGCCCGCCCGCGCGGACGAACGCCGCCTGCACCGCGCTGCGCGCCCGATTGCTCGGCAGCAGGATCAGGCCGTGCGCCAATCCCAGCGCGCCGTCGTCGAAGCGCGCGATTACCCCGGCGGCGAGCGCGTCGGCGAAGGCCCGATGAATCGGGATGGAATAGAGGGTGGGTTTGGACATCTCCGTCATTGCGAGCGCAGCGAAGCAATCCAAGGCGGCTTACGCAAGCTCTGGATTGCTTCGCGCAGTTCGTCCCGAACGCCTGCAAAGCAGTCGAAGGGCTCGAAATGGCTGCGGAAAGGAATCAAACCTCGCTCAGCGCCGCTTCGGTTGGTGCAATGCTGGCGGGGGTGCCGACGTCGAACCATTGCCCCATGTGCGACAGGCCATAAAGCCGCCCCGCCGCGATCGCGCGGTCCCACAACAGGTTCGTCGAAAAGGGCCCTTCGGGCGCGCCAACGAGCAGGCGCGGCGAAATGAGCTGGATTCCGGTATAGACGAAAGGCGCGACACGGCCGGGCTTGCGCCGCGACAGCTTGCCGCCCGGGTCCATGTGAAAATCGCCCTTGCCACCGTGTCCCGTCGCACTCGCCTGACGGATTACGAGGAGCAGCGCATCCATCCGATCGCCGTCCCAGTGGCGCGCCAGATTACGGATGCTGTCCTGCGGCCCGTCGGTCCAGATATTGTCGCTGTTGACGACCAGGATCGGATCGCCCTTGAGCAGCGGCAGCGCCTTGACCATGCCGCCACCGGTTTCGAGCAGTTCGCCGCGCTCGTCCGAAACCGCCAGGGTAAAGGATCGCTTCTGCTTTGCGAGATGCGCCTCGAGCGCGTCGGCGAGATAATGGACGTTGACGACGACATGGCCGATCCCCGCCGCCTCGATCCGGTCGAGGCTATGGTCGATCAGCGGCTTGCCGGCCACGCGCACCAGCGGCTTGGGCCGCGTCGCGGTGAGCGGGCGCATCCGCTTGCCGATCCCCGCAGCCATCACCATCGCGCTTTCGATCGTCGCGCTCATGCCGTCACTCGCTCCACGCCGCCGCGCGCTTGGCGGCGGGCACATTGTCGTCGAACCATTTTTTGACCGGTGCGAGCACCGGATGCGCAAGGTCGCGTTCGAGCAGACCCCACATGCGCGGCTGGAACTGGCGGTATCCGGGCTTGCCGTCGCGCTTCCACAAGCGCACGAAAACGCCCAGGATGCGCGTGTTGCGCTGCGCCGCGAGCGCCCAATAGGCAGCGCGGAACGCCGTACCCTGTCCCGTCGCAGCGACATAGCGATCGAGCATTGCCGCCTCGACCATCGGGGTCACGTCGCGGCGCGCGTCCTCGAGCACCGAGGCAAGGTCATAGGCGGGATGGCCGACCAGCGCGTCCTGAAAATCGAGCAGGCCGAAATGTTCAATGCCGCTGCGTCCATCGACGAGCATGATATTTTCAGCATGAAAGTCGCGCAGTACGGTGACACGCGGCAAGCCGTCCTGCTCGACGGGCGCCAGCGCCGCCTGCCACGCCGCGCGAAATCCGTCGCGATCGACGGCAAGGTCCAGCGCGGGGCAGTACCAGTCGGTGAACAGCATCACCTCGTCCAGCCATTGTTCGATGCCGTGGACGGGCAGCCCCGGCATCGCGGGGCGCGCGTGCAGATGGACGAGCAGGTCGGTGACCCCGGCGTAGAATTCGGCCTCCGCCGCCGGGCGCGCGTCGAGCGTTTCGCGCAGCCGCACGTCGCCGAAATCCTCGATCAGCAGCAGGCCCCGCGCCAGATCGCGGGCGAGGATCGCGGGCGCGGTCATCCCCTGTTCGCACAGCCATTCGGCGACCGCGATGAAGGGGCGCGGGTCTTCGTGCGGCGGCGGCGCATCCATCAGCACCGCCTGCCGCCCCTCTCCGACAACGCGGAAATAGCGGCGGAACGAGGCATCGCCCGCGAGCGGCAGAATGCGGGCCTCGCCCCAGCCATGCGCGGCAAGAAAGGCGGGCGCATGGTCGGGCGGAATCATCTGAGCGGCCATCGCGCTTCCCAAGCGGGCGGCACCGCCGCTGTCAAGACGCGCGCATCGCCCCCTCCCGAAATCGTCAGCGCCAGCGCGTCGGGCCATGCCTGGGCGCCCAATCGTTCGGGCCATTCGATCAGCAGCGCGCCGTCGTAGAGATAATCGTCGAGGCCGAGTTCGATCAGTTCATCCTCTCCGTCGATGCGATAGAGATCGACATGCGCGATCGGCAGATCGACTTCGGGCGGGGCGTAGGGCTGGACGATCGCGAAGGTCGGGCTCGGCGCCTCGCCCGCCAGACCGCGCGCTTTGAGCATCGCGCGCGCCAGCGTCGTCTTGCCCGCGCCGAGGTCGCCCGACAACAGCACGACATCGCCGGGCCTCAGCGCGGCGCCGATGGCGGCACCGATGCGATCGGCGTCTTCGAGATCATAGGCGCAGCTGAAGCTCATCCGCGCGGCAGGGTGACGCGGACCAGCGTGCCCTGTCCCTTTTCGCTGAGCACCTCCATCGTGCCGCCGTGCGCGGCAACGAGCTGGCGCGCGAGCGCGAGGCCGATGCCGCCGGTCTGCGTACCCGCCTGCTGCCCCTTCGTCACCGCGGCGACCGCATCGGGCATGCCGGGGCCGTTGTCCGACACGACGATCTCCACTCCGCGCGCGTCGCCGTCGGCGTGGAGCAGCACGCGCCCGCCGCTGCGCTTGGCCGGGGCAGTAAAGCGGATCGCATTGTCGAGCAGCCCGCCCACGACCCGCGACAGGCGCGGCGCATCGCCTTCGATACTGCCAAGATTGTCGGACAGATTGCCGACGAGTTCGATGTGTTCGGTCTCGGCGAACGGAGCCGCGTCGGCGAGCGCCTTGCCGAGCAGCGCGCGGACGTCGACCGGCGCGCGTTCGACCGCCAGCGTCCCCGCCTCGCCCTGCGCGAGGTCGAGCACATTGTCGATCTGGCGGCCGAGCACCGCGACCGAATCCATGATCGCGTCGACATAGGAGCGCGCGGCAGGCGGAAGTTCGCCCGCATAACCCGCCTGCAGCATCTCGCCGAAGCCGCCGATCGAGGTCAGCGGCGTGCGCAGTTCGTAACTCATCCGCGACAGAAAGGCGGTCTTGACCTTGTCCGCCGCTTCGAGCGCCTCGTTGCGTTCGCGCAGCGCGCCCTCCATCTTCCGGCTGGCGGTGATGTCGAGCATGATGAGCAGCGCATTGCCGTCGGGCAGCGGGATCGAGGCGAAATCGAAATGGCGCCCGTCCTTGAACCGGATTTCGCCCGCGCGCTGCGTCCGCTCGAGCGTCGCGGCGCGGATCACTTCCTGGACGATGCTGATCTGGTTGGGCTTGGCGAGCCGGTCGGCGAGGCCGTTCATCAGCACATCGACGCGCGGATGCGCCGCAAGGGTCGATTCATCGACGCCCCACAGGCGGCGGAAGCGCTGGTTCCACAGATGCAGGCGGCCATCGGGAGCGAAGACCGCGATCGCCTCGAACAGATTGTCGAAGGTTGCGGTGCGCACGCGCAGCAACGTGTCGCGCGTCGAGGCCAGTTGCACCTGCTCGGTGCGATCCTCGGCGATCAGCAGCAGGCCGCCGTCGGGGGTCGGCTGGGCGACGACGTGCAGATGGGTGCCGTCGCGCAGGCGCCATTCCTCCTCGCTCGCGTGCGGCAGCGCGAACCAGTCGACATGCGCCTGCCGCCATTCGGGATAGTCGCGCACCTCGGGCGTCCGGCCGCCCTCACGCCATGCATCGAGCAACCGCGCGAGCGCCCGGCCTTCGGACACATCCTCGGCCGTCACGTCGAACAGCCGGCGAAAGGGCTGGTTCGCAAAGACAAGGCCATGATCGGGGCCGAACTGTGCCACCGCCGCCGACAGCCGGTCGAGCAATTCGCGCTGCGTATCGACGAAGCGGCGGTGCGCGCCGCGCTCGCTCTCCAGCTCCTGAATATCGATCGCATAGCCCGCGATGCCGATGACGCGGCCGCCCTCGGGCGCCAGCGGCACGTCGACGACCCGCATGATCCGGCGCTCGCCCTCGATCGTCACCGGGACGGTGCGCATATGCGCCGAGCCCGCGGCACGCGCCGCTTCGGCCGCGTCGGTCGCGCTGACCCCGGCGATCGGCTCGCACAATTCGGTGCCATCCTCGATCACCCGCGCTGCACTTTTCGCCTCGACCGCCCGGACATAGGCGGTGTTGACGAGCGCGAGGCGAAGATCGGGTTCGCGGAACCACATCGGAAACGGCGCCGCCTCGATCAGTCCCGACAGCGCCTCGAACGCCGCCATCGCCTCGTCGCGCTCGATCCGCGCCTTGGCGAGCGATTGCTGGCCGTCGGTCGCATCGCTGAGCCACAGCAGAACGCTGCCCGGTCCGCCGACCGACTGCGGCGCCGCCACGCCCTGACAGACGATCGTACGGTTGCTGCCCTGCGGACGCAGGCTGAGCGTGAAGGGTTTGGCACCGCGCTGGGCGCCGAGGATCGCCTGGCGCAACGCTTCGTGCGCCTGCGCGTCGAGCCCGGCGCCGAGTCCGTGAAGCTCGTCGAAACTGCGCGGTCCGGCATCGAGCCCGAGCCAGCGGCCGAGCCGCTCGCTCGCCTCGATGCGCCAGTCGCCGCGCACCACGACGGGCAGATAGGGCGACGCTTCGAGCAGGCTGGCGAGGCGTTCGGTCTGCCCGGCGACGAACGCCGAGCGCCGCTGCATCGCAACCCCGCGCCCGACCGCCCACAGCCCAGCGACCAGCCAGAGCGCGGCGAACAGGCCGAGCGCGAAGAGCAAGCCCGCGCTCATCGGCACGGGCATCGCGCCGATCGAAGCAAGAGGACGACAGGGACGCCGGATATCATCCGTCTGCCCCTATCGACTGCGCAGCCTCTATTCAATCGTCCGCCGCACAGGCACGGCGGAACAGGACGCCGGAAGGCCTCGTCCGGTCGAATATCCCCCGCACCCCGCGCGGATTGCGCGCCGGTACGCGGTCAGAATTTTGCCGTCGCCGATGCGCGGAAATAGCGTCCTAAAATGCCCGAATAATAGGTGATCGTGCCATTGGCCGCCGGCGCCGGGAACGGCGGTTTTGCGTCGAAGACATTGTCGACGATCAGGCGCAACGAAAACTGCTTCGACACGTCGACGCCGAGCGAGGCGTTGAACAGCCACCACGAGCCGACACCGCTATATTCCAGCGCGTTGGGCGCCGCGTCGGCGTTCCACACACTCTTGCCATAATATTGCGTTTGCCAGAGCAGATTTACCGGGCCGCGATCGACCGTGACATTCGCGGTGAACGAATGTTTGGGATTGCCGATTTCGCCGCGCGCGGTGTCGATATCGCCGGTTCCGACGCGCGTTTCGAGCTTGTCGAGATAGAAGTAATTGAGCGACAGGCCGAGCGCCGTGTCCGCCGCAATCTCGCGCCGATAGGCGATTTCGGCGGTCAGGCCGCGGAAGTCCATCGACGCCGCATTGGCATAGCCGGTGCGCACGAAAGTCACTTGCCCGCCCGGATCGCGGTCGATCTGGCCACAAACCGTCGCCGGATAGGCGACCGCATCATAGCAAGCGTCGAGCGTCTGGCCGGCACCGAGCAATATTATCGCATCGCGCAGCCGGATATCGACCCAGTCGGCGGTGATCGTCAGACCAGGCACGAAGCGCGGGCGGACAATCGCGCCGACGGTCCAGCTGTCGGCGCGCTCGTTCTTGAGTGCGGCATTGCCCGAAACCGAGATCGGCGCCGTGAATCCGACGATGTTCGACGTGAAGGCATCGGGGTTCGCTATCCCCCCGGCAATGCAGTTTGCGCGCCGCTGCGCCGGGTTCGGTCCCGAATTGACGAAGCGGCGATCGCACGGATCATTGGCCGTTGCAAAGGCCAGCGACGTCGGGCTGAAGCTTTCGGTGATCGCGGGCGCGCGCACCGAGCGGGTGAAATTGCCGCGGATTGTCACATCGGCGACCGGCGACAATCGTCCGCCCGCGGTCCACGTCCAGTCGCCCCCCGCTGCCGAATGATCGATATAGCGCGCCGCGCCGTCGAGTTCGAACGCATTGACGAAGCTGTCCATCCCCGGCGTAACGACCGGAATCTTGAGCTCGCCGGAAAATTCATTCGTCGTGAAGCTGCCCCGCACCGGATCGATCGGGATGCTGCGGCCAAACGGCATCCGGAATCCGCCCCCGACATCCTCGCCATAATAATAGGCGCCGGGGTCGAAAGCGGTCTTCTCGTGCCGATGTTCATAGCCGAGCGAGGCGATGACATCGCCGCCGGGCAGCTGGAACAGCGGCCCGTTGACCGACGCGCTCAGCACGAACTGCGAATTGGTCGCGGTCGGATCGGCGATCGTCGTCACATAATCGAGCGCAGCCTGGCTGAAGCGGCCGACACCGAACAGGTCGAGCGGCGCGCAGGTGGCATTTAGCGTCGCGATGTTCGCGTTGCTGTATCCGGGGCGGCAGATGATATTGCCGTTGGCGGCACCGCCGCCGAACACACCCTCATCGACGGCATCGACCGCGTTGAGGAAATTCTGCTGCACCAGCACACGTTCACGCCCACGCGTTTTGGAATGGCCGTAGTTGGCCGAGACATCCCATTTGTAGATCCGGTCGCCGACGCCGAGTTCGCCGTCGAGCCCGGTGACGAAGCGATAGAGTTCGACCGTCGTGTCGGCGCGGCCCGTCGTCAGGTCGGTATTGGCACGGGCCATCAGAAAGCTGTCGGGAGCCGTCGCAAAATCGGGATTGCCGTCGCCGTCGGCATCGATCGGAATCCCGCCGAGCAGACCATAGGCGGCCAGATTGTCACGGATTGTCGCCCGGTCGGCGTCGTTCAGATAGGGATTGTCGAGGCTGAGCACCAGATTGCCGTTCGGCGACGTTCCCGGTCCGGCCAGCGCCGTGTTATACAGCGGCTGGGCCGCGATGTTCGTCCCTTTGCTGTGCGCATACCAGCCCTCGCCGAACCAGCGGACCGTGTCGCTCAGGTCGAAACTGCCGAGCGCGGTTGCGAGATAGCGGTCATTGTTCGTCGAGAGATTGCCATAATCTTTCGTCGCGAAGCCGTTGCCCCCCGAGCTTTCGAACAGGCTGCCCGTGCGCGTCCCGAAGTCGAGCGGGACGAGCCGGCCCGCGTCGTTGAACGTCAGGACATTGCCCGATGCATCGAAAATTCCGCCGAATTCGGGGATGCTGTCGAAGGCAAGCGGTACCCCGCTATTTGTAAAAACGTTGAGCCGCTGATCATAATAGAGCTGTTGCTGAAAGGGTGAGGCCGGATCGGCGGCGGTCGTGAAGAAGGGGCCGGCGGCGCTCGTCAGAAAGCGATCGCCCGTGGCGAGGCCGCGTGCGCGATTCCATTCGCCGCTCAGCGTGATATGGCCCCGCCCGTCAGCAAAATCGGCGCCCCAGATGACGCTGATGCGATAATCCGGCGCGTCGCCGCGCTGCGACACGCCCGCCTGGCCTTTTATTTCAAGCCCGTCGAAATCCCGCTTGAGGATGATGTTGACGGTGCCCGCGATCGCATCGGAGCCATAGATGGGTGCGCCGCCGACCGCGACCGTTTCGATGCGATCGACCAGCGTTTCGGGGATGACGTTAAGGTCAACCTGACTGCCCGGCCCCGCCGGCCCGAATACCGAGGCGGTATTGGACGACACGAAGCGCCGACCGTTCACCAGCGTCAACGTGCGCTGGCTGCCCAGCGAAAAGAAATCGACAAAGGTCTGCCCCGAACCGAACGGCCCCTCCTGCGCACCGACATTGCTGTTGCCGGGAACGCCGAAGGCGGCAATTTCCGACAGCGCCTGCGCGACATTGGTATAGCCGCGGCGGTCGATCTGGTCGGAGGTGGTGACAAGCGTCGGCTGGATCGTGTCCGCATCGGTGCGCGCAATGCGCGACCCGGTGACGATGATCTGTGTACTGCTGTCGGCGTCCGCCGACGCATCCGGCACAACATCCTGCGCCGCAGCCGGCGCGGCGGCCGCCAGAATAGCCAGCGCGGACAGGCCGCCATAAAGCCCTGCTCGCATCGCGCGCACGGTAATCATTCCGGGAACTCCCTCGTTTAAGCGATGCCCCCCGGCTGCACCAAAATCTGAATCGAGCGAGCGTTGCCCCGAACCCCCAAAAGCAAAGGGCCACGCCCCCATCCGGTCTCCGGACGGCAGCGCGACCCTACAGTCTGCTTATGAAAAATTAGTAACGATCAGTAACGATAATGATCGGGCTTGAACGGTCCATCGACCGGCACGCCGATATAATCGGCCTGCTTCTGCGTCAGCGTCGACAGCTTCACCCCCAGCTTTTCGAGGTGCAGCGCTGCGACCTTTTCGTCGAGATGCTTGGGCAGGACATAGACGTCGTTCTTGTAATCGTCGGCCTTGGTAAACAGCTCGATCTGCGCGAGCGTCTGGTTGGTGAAGCTCGACGACATCACGAACGACGGGTGCCCGGTCGCACAGCCGAGGTTCACGAGGCGGCCCTTCGCCAGCACGATGATCTGCTTGCCATCGGGGAATTCGACGAGGTCGGTGCCCGGCTTCACTTCGGTCCACTTGTAATTGGCGAGCCCCGCGATCTGGATTTCGCTGTCGAAGTGGCCGATGTTGCAGACAATCGCCATCGGCTTCATCGCCGCCATATGGTCGGCGGTGATGACGTCGGCGTTGCCGGTCGCGGTGCAGAAGATGTCGGCGCGGGCGACCGCTTCGTCCATCGTGACGACTTCATAGCCTTCCATCGCCGCCTGCAGCGCGCAGATCGGGTCGATTTCGGTAACCAGCACGCGCGCGCCGCCGTTGCGGAGCGAGGCGGCCGAGCCCTTGCCGACGTCGCCAAAGCCCGCAACGCACGCAACCTTGCCGGCCAGCATGACGTCGGTCGCGCGGCGGATTGCATCGACCAGGCTTTCCTTGCAGCCATACAGGTTGTCGAACTTCGACTTGGTGACGCTGTCGTTCACGTTGATCGCCGGGAAGGGCAGCTTGCCTTCCTTGGCCAGCTGGTAAAGGCGGTGGACGCCGGTCGTCGTTTCTTCCGACACGCCCTTGATCGCGCGCACGCTCTTGGTGAGATAGCCCGGCTTGGCGGCAAGGAATTCCTTGAGCGCACGGACGAATTCGACTTCTTCGGCGTTGGTCGGTTCGAACAGCGGCTCGCCCGCTTCGACGCGCGCGCCCCACAGCGCGAACATCGTGGCGTCGCCGCCGTCATCGAGGATCATGTTCGCGGTCTGATCGTCGCCCCAGTCGAAGATCCGACCGACATAATCCCAATATTCAGCAAGGCTTTCGCCCTTCACCGCGAACACCGGCGTGCCGCCGGCAGCAATCGCGGCAGCGGCATGATCCTGGGTCGAAAAGATGTTGCAAGTCGCCCAGCGCACGTCGGCGCCCAGCGCGATCAGCGTTTCGATCAGCACCGCGGTCTGGATCGTCATGTGCAGCGATCCGGTGATGCGCGCGCCCTTCAGCGGCTGCGCCGCGCCATATTCGGCGCGCAGCGCCATCAGGCCGGGCATTTCGGTTTCGGCGATCGCGATTTCCTTGCGTCCGAAGTCGGCGAGGCCGATGTCGGCAATCACATAGTCGGCGGCGCCGTCCTTGGTCTTCGCCGCCGCGATTGCGGCATTGGCGGCGGTAATGGTGGCATTGGCTGCGGTGGTGGCCACGGGGGAGTCTCCATATTGGCGAGTACGGCCGCAGGCGAGCGGCCCCGAATTGTCGAGCAATTATGTTGCGCGCCCTAACCGAAAGCGCGTCGCCATTCAAATATAAACTTTTCTTTATATCTGCAAGGCGCGGGTCGCAGTCGGACGCGGCGCAGGCACGATTCGTCCGCCGCCAATCGCGAGGCAGCGCAAAATAAAATTCGGGCGCGCGCCAATGTTACAACCCGCGGGGCGCAATTGTGACACGGTCTTGCAACAGCCAACTTCCTAAGAAATTTGCCTTATAATGCGCCTTGCGCTCAGCATAATCCGGCCATGTGACACCAATGTTACATAGCCGGCGATTCATTGACTTTCATCCCGACAAACGAGAAAATAGGTCAAAGTTTTCGGGGAGATACCTAGATGAAAAAAATTCTGCTCAGCCTGGCAGCCCTGGCCGTCGCGTCGCCGGCGATGGCTCAGTCGATCATCGTCACGGGCACCGAGGACAGCGCCTCGACGCCGCTGTCGGTTGCCTTTGAAGAATTGCAGGCGGGTGAAAACAAGGCGGCAGTGGCGAAGCTGACCGACGGCCGGGTCGATGCCCGCGATCCGTCGCGGCTGATCAATTTGGGCACCGCCTATGCCCGGCTTGGCCGCACCGCCGACGCCGCGACCGCCTATCGGTCGGCGATCGACAGCCCGATCCGCTACGACCTCGAGCTTGCGAACGGCGATTTCATGGATTCGCGCTGGGCCGCCCGAACCGCGCTCGCGCGGCTTGGCCAAGGGCGCCCGCTCCTCGCCCTGGCGCACTGACGCAGCGGATCGACGGGCGGCGATCCTACGCTTCGCCGCCCTCCACCGTCAGCAGGCGCGCATCGATGCCGGCTTCGGCAAAGGCCGCCTGCCACCGCTGCGCCGGCGGCGTGTCGAACAGCAACGCGTCGCTGCCGGGCGTCAGATGCCAGGCGTGGCGTACCATTTCCTCTTCGAGCTGCCCCGGTGACCATCCGGCATAGCCGAGCGCGACGAGCCATTGCGACGGCCCGCGCCCCTCGCCGATGGCGCGCAATATGTCGTGCGAGCTCGATATCATCCAGCGCCCCGACACCTGCACCGCGCCCTCGCCCGACCAGTCGCGACTGTGGAGCACGAAACCGCGCGACGGTTCGACCGGTCCGCCCAGAAAGACCGGTTGATCGAGCGGAGCGTCGTGCGCGATATCGAGCTGATCGAGCACCGCACCGACGGTCATGCCGTCGATCGGATCGTCGATGCCGATCCCCATCGCACCATCCTCGTCGTGGCTGATCATCGCGATGACGGAGTGATCGAAACGCGGATCGCCGATGCCGGGCAGGGCGAGCAGCAATTGGCCGGTGAACCAGGTCGGCGCCTTTTCCATCGCCCCATCATGGACTGCCGGGCGCGCACGGTCCAGCGTCTTTGCGGCCATATCGACGAACGGCGGGGTCCATTGTGCAATGCGAACGCTGCGCCGCTTGACTCGCGGCGGCGCACACCCAATGTCTCGCCCGCACAAGACCCCCCAACGAAAGGATGCCAGCATGACCATCACTACCGGAGACTCGCTGCCCGACACCAAGCTGGTGAAGGTCACCGAAGGAGGCCCCGAACAGGTTTCGGCCGCCGATTATTTCAAGGGCCGTAAGGTTGCGCTCTTTTCGGTTCCAGGCGCTTTTACGCCGACCTGTTCGGCCAAGCACCTGCCCGGCTTCGTCGAGAAGGCAGCCGAACTCAAGGCCAAGGGCATCGACGAAATCGTTTGCACCGCGGTCAATGACGCCTTCGTCATGGGCGCCTGGGCGAAGAATGCCGGCGCGACCGACAGCGTGACGATGCTTGCCGATGGCAATGGCGATTTCGCCGAAGCGGTGGGGCTGACCATGGATGGCAAGGCGTTCGGCATGGGCAAGCGCGGCCAGCGTTTCTCGATGGTCGTCAACGATGGCGTCGTCGAGCAGCTCAATGTCGAAGCCCCGGGCGAATTCAAGGTGTCGAGCGCCGACCATATGCTCGAACAGCTTTGAGCAGTTTGCGGATTGAAATGAGGGGCGGCGCGGCGCGGCGCCGCCCCCCTTTCCTTTTGTCATATTTTCGTGCAACAGCGTCGCGATGACATCAGAATCATCGAACGAAAATATCGTCGACCCCACCACCCTTGTCGAAGGGGTCATCGCCGAACTTCAGTCGCGTTTCCGAACGTCGGTCGGCAATCTCAAATCCGCCATCGCCGCCTTCGTCCGTGACGGCACCTCGCCGCCCGCCGACGCCGCCGCGACCGGCCTGTTTGACTATCCGGCGCTGCGCCTCGTCACCAATGGCGAGTTTCGCGAAGGCCAGGGCGGCCACAACCTCGCCTTCGGTCATTTCGAGCGGGCGGGCGAGTTCGTCACGACGGTAACGCGCCCCGATCTGTTCGAGGCTTATCTGCGCGAACAGCTGACCCTGCTCGTCCGCCACTATGAGGTGACGCTGGAGGTGACGCGCACCGGGCAGCAGATCCCCTTCCCCTATGTGCTCGATGCCAGCGACGGGTCGGACATGGGCCGCGTCACTCCGCTCGAACTCGCGCGCCATTTTCCCACCACCGAGCTCGCCGATATCGGCGACGAGCTGGCCGACGGCCTGTTCGGCTTCGACCCCGCGGCGGCGCAGCCGCTCGCGCTGTTCGACGCGCTGCGCACCGATTTCAGCCTCGCGCGCCTGCGCCACTATACCGGCACCGCGCCCGAGCATTTCCAGCGCTATATCCTTTTCACCAACTATCACCGCTATGTCGACGAATTCGTCGCCTGGGCGGGAGCGCAGGTCGGCAAGGGGCGCTACACCGCGCTCGCCGGCGCGGGCGGCCTCTATGTCGACGAGCCGGATATCAATGCCAGCGCGCTCGCGAGCGACAGCGCGTGGCGGCGGCACCAGATGCCCGCCTATCACCTGATTGCCGAGGGCGGCAGCGGCATCACGCTCGTCAACATCGGCGTTGGCCCCTCGAACGCGAAGACGATCTGCGATCACCTCGCGGTGCTGCGGCCCGAGGCGTGGATGATGATCGGCCACTGCGGCGGGCTGCGTCCCAGCCAGCGGATCGGCGACTATGTGCTCGCCCACGCTTATCTGCGCGACGACCATATCCTCGACAGCGTGCTGCCGCCCGAAATTCCGATCCCGCCGATCGCCGAGGTCCAGCAGGCGCTGGCGAGCGCCGCCGAAGCGGTGTCGGGAACCAGCGGCGCCGACCTCAAGAAACGGATGCGCACTGGCACCGTCGTCACCACCGACGATCGCAACTGGGAATTGCGTTTCACCGATTCCGCGCTGCGTTTCTCGCAGTCGCGCGCGATCGGCATCGACATGGAGTCGGCGACCATTGCGGCGCAGGGCTACCGCTTCCGCGTGCCTTACGGCACCTTGCTGTGCGTGTCCGACAAGCCGCTCCACGGCGAACTCAAGCTGCCCGGACAGGCCAACCGTTTCTATGAAGAAGCGATCGCCGCGCATCTCCAGATCGGCATCCGCACCTGCGAATTGATGCACGACGAGGGCGCCAAGCTGCACAGCCGCAAGCTGCGCGCGTTCAACGAGCCGCCGTTCCGGTGACACAGGCAGCCGCCCTCTCGCGCTCCGTCGCGGGCCGCGTCGCAATCGTGACCGGCGCGGCGAGCGGCATGGGGCGGGCGACCGCACTGCTGCTGGCGCGCGAGGGCGCGAAGGTGGCGGTCACCGACCTTGACCCTGCCGCATGCGAGGCGGTTGCCGCGGAAGCCGGCGACGGCGCGCGCGCTTTCGCGCTCGACGTATCTGACGGCGAGGCGATCAAGCGTGTCGTCGCAGACGTCGCGGCGCATTTTGGCGGGATCGACATCCTTATCAACAACGCCGGCGTGTCGAGCTTCTGCCCGCTCGATGCAGGCGACGATTATGACGCAATCTGGCACCGCGCGATCGCGGTGATGCTGACCGCGCACCAGCGCATGGTGCGCGCGGCACTCCCATGGTTGCGGCAGAGCAACGCGCCGCGCATCGTCAACATTGCCTCGACCGAGGGACTGGGCGCGACGCCCGGCGACACGCCCTATGTCGCGGCAAAGACGGGCGTGACCGGGCTGACGCGTGGGCTGGCGGTCGATCTGGGCAAGGATGGCATCACCGTCAACTGCATCTGCCCCGGCCCGATCCGCACCGCGATGACCGACAAGGTGCCCGACGCGGACAAGGCGATCTTCGCACGGCGGCGCACCGCGCTGCGCCGCTATGGCGAACCCGAGGAGGTCGCGCATGTGACGCTGAGCCTCGTCCTACCCGCGGCGAGCTATATCACCGGCGCGGTGATCCCGGTCGATGGCGGGCTGATGGCGCGCAACGCGTAGACGGCATCAGACATAGAAATCGGCGCGCAGGTTTACGCCGCGTTCGACCCAGAGTTTGAGCGCGCAGAGCATCTGCGTCCAGCCATGGCAATTGCCGTAGCTGCCGTCGAGCGCCGCCTGCGTTTCGCGCCAGCCGCCTTCGGCGATTTCGACCAGCGTGCGGCCGTCGTCGAGCGGCTTGAAGGTCATCGTCACGCGGGTGCGGTAAGCGGCATCTTCCATCGTCCCGCCCTCTATCCCCGGCGCCTGGCCTTCATAGGCTGCCCATTCCAGCACGATCTTCTCATCCTGCACCACCTCGATTACATGGACCGGAAAGGCGCCGGGATAATCGTGGAAATCCCACGTCACCACCGCGCCCGTCTCGAGCCGCCCCTGCGCGCCGCCGGTGGTGAAATAGCGCGAAAGCTGCGCGGGATCGGCAACCGCCTCGAACACCTCATGCACCGGCTTGGCGATGCGCGCCGCGACCCTGAATTTCAGTTCCATCGTCATTCTCCACTTGAGTCGCATTTAATTATGTTATAAATTTATAACATGTCAATCCACGACGATTTCGACCGCATCTTCAAGGCGCTCGCGCACGGCGTGCGGCGGCAGATTCTGGACGATCTGAAGGATCAGCCGCTCACGACAGGGGCGCTGTGCGACCATTTCGCCGATCTCGACCGCTGCACGGTGATGCAGCATCTGAAGGTGCTGGAGGAGGCGGGGCTGGTCATCGCCGAACGTCGCGGCCGCGAACGCTGGAACCATCTGAACGCGATGCCGATCCAGGACATTCACGACCGCTGGATCGGCCCGCATGCCGCAGCGGCGGCCGCGCGGCTTGCGCGGTTCAAGCAGGCTGTCGAAACGCAGTAGAAGCGGTCGCCGCCGGCCTTCTTTCAAGGGCCGACGCGGCCGAAGGTCAGCCGGCTGTTCCCTTGGCCGAGCCTGCGACCAGATTCATCACCAGCTTCGGCAGGCTGCGGTAATTGGCGGCATGATACTGCGAATCGCCCGGCAGTGCCGCCTGCAGGCGGCGGTGCGCCTCGGGCAACGCGTGATAGGGAACGCCGGGCAGCAGATGATGCAGCGCGTGATAGCGCAGTCCCACCGGCGCCCACAGCTCGGGAAGCAGGCCGGGCGGCGGGACGTTGACGCTGTCGAGGAACTGCGCGGTTACGGTCAGCACCTCGCCGTCATTTTCCCACAGATGCGCAACGAGCGTGCGGATCTGGTTGAGCACGAGGCTGGCCGCCGCGATGGCGCCGAAGATCAGTAGCGCGCGTAGCGGCACCCAGCCGAACACGCCCCCCGCAATCAGCAGCGTCGACCAGGCCCAGGCCCCGCCTTCCTGCCATGCCCACTGGCGGCGGAAATCGCCTTCGGGCCGGCGGCGACGGAACATCGGGTTGATGATCATCCCCGAATAGCGCTCCATCACCACGCGGCGAAGCGGCGGGATGACGAACGACAGCGGGGTCAGCACCGCAAAGCGGAAAAGCAGCGCCAGCGGCGCAAAGGCGGCCGCGACGACGAACAGCGGCACCGTCCACGGCTTCATCAGCGCCAGCGGCAGATATTCGGGATCTTCGACCGTGCCATATTTGGTACGGTTATGGTGGAGGCTGTGGATGCCTTCGTAAAGGAAGGAAGGGATAAGCAGCGGGATGCCGACGAGCAGGTTCCACACCAGCCGGAAACCGGGGAGCGCATTTTTGCGGATATGCGTCAGCTCATGGATGAAGCTGCCCGCGCGGTAAAGTGCTACGACGGCGATGAGCGCCGCGGCGAGCATCCATGCGGTCGATGGTGCCAGGATCGCAGCCGCGACACCGGCATAGCCGATGAACGCCGAACCGAGGAAATCGACCCAATAGATGCGCGCGTTCGGATTGACGAGATCGCGCGTCAGCTCCGAGGCCGCGCGGATCATCGCCATATCGTCGGCAATCGCCGATTTGGGGGGCTTGGTGGCCGGGGCCGCGGGGGGAGTCGCGATCCGTTCGGCAGCGGGATTGGTCGTGATCATGCCGGCGTCTTCACCATGATTTCGTGGCAGCATGATGGCCGAATACGGGTCGCCAGCGCCACAGCTATGCCCTAATGCGTCGCCACAAATATAGGCATCGTCATTCAGGAAACCAGCCATGGCCGCACATTCGCAAGGTCCCGTCTCCATCCATCCCGTCAAGGACAAGGCGCACAAGCGCGAATTCGTCGAACTGGCCTTCCGGCTCAACCGCGGCGATCCCGCCTGGGTGCCGCCGCTGAAAAACGAAGCGTTCGACCTGTTGACGCCAGGCAAGAACCCCTGGTTCGAACATGGCAAGGCGCAGCTGTTCCTCGCACGCCGCGACGGCCGCACGGTGGGACGCATTTCGGCGCATGTCGACTTCCTCGCGCTCGAACAGCCGGCGAGCCAGGGCATGGGTCCGGGGACGGGCAATTGGGGGCTGCTGGAGGCCGAGGATGCCGAGGTCGCGCACGCATTGATCGTCAGCGCCGAAGACTGGCTGCGCGGCCAGGGAATGAACCGCGCGCTCGGCCCGCTGTCGATTTCGATCTGGGACGAACCCGGGCTGCTGGTCGAAGGCTTCGACACGCCGCCGACGATCATGCTCGGCCACAACAGCCCGCTCTATCAGGGGTGGATCGAGGCCGAGGGCTATCGCCCGGTCAAGAAGCTGTTCAACTATGCGGTCGACATCGTCGACGGCTTTCCGCCGCTGGTAAACCGCATCGTCGCGGCGGGCGAGAAGAACGAGCGCATCCGCATCCGCCGCGTCGACAAGCGCAAGTTCGATGCCGAGGCGCAGCTGATCATGGGCATTTTGAACGACGCCTGGTCGGACAATTGGGGTTTCGTTCCGCTGACCGACAGCGAAATCGCATATGTCGGCAAGAAGCTGAAGGACATTGTTTTCGAGGATCTGATCCGCGTCGCCGAAGTCGACGGCGAGGCGGTCGCGTTCATGATCGTGCTGCCCGACATCAACGAACTCCTGATCGGGATGGACGGATCGCTGTTCCCCTTCAACTGGGCGCGGCTGCTTTGGTGGCTGCGCAAGCCCAAGAGCAAGCGGCTGCGCGTGCCATTGATGGGCGTGGTCAAGAAGTTGCAGAACAGCCGCATGGCGAGCACCCTCGCCTTCATGATGATCGAATATATCCGCCGCGACGGCGTCGCCAAATATGGCGCCGAGCAGGGCGATATCGGTTGGGTCCTCGACGACAATCAGGGGATGAACGCGGTCGCCGACGCCATCAACGCGACGGTCAACCGCGTGTATCAGCTTTACGACAAGCCGCTGTCCTGACGCGGCGGGCCGCCATTCTGCTGGCATGATTTTGCGACAAAGGGCGGGCAGCTTCGGGGTCTGAACCCGAAGGATGCGCAATGCCCAGCCTTTATCTTGCCGCCAACCGCTTCGGCCTCGGCCGCCGCTTCGACGATCCCGCGACCGACGATCCGCAGGCCTGGCTGCTGCGACAACTTGACGACTATGACCCGGTTCCCGCACCGATCGCCGCCTTGCCCGGCCGCGCCGCCATCGCCGCCGCCTATGTAGAATATCAGGACGACCGGCGAGCGATGCGCCGCAATGCGCCGGATGATGTCGCCCGGAAGGACGGCACAGGCGCGGCGATGGACCCCGAACTGCAACGCCTGTCGCGCTCCGCAATCCGCACCCATTATGTCGATGCGGCCGCCGCGCGGCTTGCCAATGCGGTCGCGACGGCAACGCCCTTCCCCGAACGGCTCGTCCACTTCTGGTCCAACCATTTCGCCGTGTCGGCCGACAAGCTGCCGGTGATCGGTTTTGCCGGCAATTACGAGTTCGAGGCGATCCGCCCGCACATAATGGGCAAATTTTCGGACCTGCTGATCGCGGCGGTGCGGCACCCCGCCATGCTGCTCTATCTCGATCAGGCGCAAAGTTTCGGGCCCGACAGTCCGGTGTCCGATCGCATCCGCGCGCGAGGCCGGCGGCAGGCGCCGGGGCTCAACGAAAATCTGGCGCGCGAGATCATGGAATTGCACACGCTGGGGGTGCGTACCGGCTATACGCAGGCCGACGTCACTGCCTTTGCCAAGGTGCTGACCGGGCTGACCGTCGCCGGGCTTGGCCGCGGCGCCGGGCAGCGGCTGATGCCTGCGGGCGCGGCCGACGGCGACACCGTCTTTATCGCACCGCTGCACGAACCCGGCGCGCAGTCGATCATGGGCAAACGCTACGCGCAGGGTGGCGCGGACCAGGCCGAGGCGGTGCTGCTCGACCTTGCGCGGCATCCGGCGACCGCGCGGCACATCGCCACCAAACTGGCCCGGCATTTTTCCGGCGACACACCGGCCCCCGCGCTCGTCGCGCGGCTCGAGGCCGATTTCCTTCGGACCGGCGGCGACCTGACCTCGCTCTACGGCACGCTCGTCGCCGCGCCCGAGGCATGGGCGGCCGAACCCGCGATGTTCAAATCGCCGTGGGACTGGACCGTATCGGTGATGCGAAGCCTGAAACTGCCGGCGCTTAGCGACCGGCAGAATGTCCCGGCGCTGTTCACCCAGCTCGGCCAGCCGATCTGGCGCCCCGGATCGCCCGCCGGCTATGACGATCTGGTCGCGACCTGGGCCGGATCGGCGGCGATGATGCAGCGCGTCGAGCTCGCCAGCCGGATCGCCGGTCGCATCGGCGACCGCGTCGATGCCCGCCAGCTCGCGCCGCTGATCCTTGCCGACGCCTTGACGACGCAAACCGCGCAGGCGGTCGCCCGCGCCGACAGCCCCGGCCAGGCGCTCGCGCTGCTCTATGCCAGCCCGGCCTTTCTGCGGAGATAGACGATGACCCTCTCGCGCCGCCATATGCTCATTAGCGGACTGACCATTGCCGCCGCCGGAGCGGTCCCGCGCTTTGCCTATGCCGCCGCGGCGACGCCGCGCCGGCTGGTGTTCGTGATCCAGCGCGGCGCCGCCGACGGCCTTGCGATCGTCGCACCGACGGGTGATCCCGCCTATGCCGCGGCGCGCGGCGCGCTCGCCGAAGAGGCCGGCGGCGCGAGCCTCAACGGCCTGTTCACGCTGCACCCGGCGCTTGCCGCCGGCGCCGATCTCTATCGCGCCAAGCAGGCGCATTTCGCGCACGCCGTCGCCACCGCCTATCGCGACCGGTCGCATTTCGATGGTCAGAATGTGCTCGAAGGCGGCGGCTCGCGCCCGTATGAAAAGAGCGACGGCTGGGTCGGGCGACTGCTGACGCTGCTGCCCGCCGCCGAGCGCGAGGCGCTCGCTATCGCGCCGGCGGTGCCACTGGCGCTGCGCGGCAGCGCCCCCGTCGCCACCTACGCCCCTAGCCGCCTGCCGCAGGCCGACGCCGATCTGATCGCGCGGCTGTCGGCGCTCTATGCCGGCGACGCACTGTTGCACCCGCTGTGGGACAGCGCGGTCAAGACACAGGAGCTGGCGGGCGACATCGGCGGCAACAATGGCCGCAATGGTGCCGATCTCGGCAAGCTCGCGGCATCATTGATGCTTCCTGCCGACGGGGCGCGGGCGATGATGATCGAAACCGGCGGCTGGGACACGCACAGCGGTCAGCGCGGGCGGCTGACGGCCCAGCTTCGCGGGCTCGACCAGCTGGTCGGCGCGCTGCAGGTCGGGCTTGGCCCGGCGTGGAACGACACGCTGGTCGTGGTCGCGACCGAATTCGGGCGCACGGTTGCGGTCAACGGCACCGGCGGCACCGACCATGGCACCGGATCGGCGGCGATGTTCTTCGGCGGTGCGCTGGCGGGCGGGGGGCCGGTCGCGGGCGGAATGGTCTCGGCCGACTGGCCGGGGCTGAGCGTCGCGAACCGCCTCGACGGCCGCGACCTCAAACCGACGCGCAGCCTCGAAAGCGTGATCGGCGCCGCGATCGCGCATCACTATGCGCTTGATCCCGCGCGGGTGATGCGGACGCTCTATCCCGACGCCTGAGACTATGGTGCCATCGCGACGGACCCGGCTGACGGCCTTTCATAACGGACCGAATGGTGTAGGCTGAACGCGAAGCAGCGGGCGGGGACCGATCATGTGCCGTGCGATGATGTATCTGGGCGAACCGGTGCAGCTCGACGATCTGTTGTTCAAGCCCGACTCCAGCCTCGTCAATCAGGCCTATATGCCGCGCATGTTGCACATGCTGAATCTCGCCGGGTTCGGGATGATGGCGTGGGATTCTACCAGTTTCGTGCCCGATGTGCCGCACCGTTACCGATCCCCCTCGCTGCCAATTTTCGACGGCAATCTGAAATCGCTGGCGATCAAGACGCGCGCCGAATGTGTGATCGCACATGTCCGCGGGGTGCCCTATTCGACCAGCGTCAAGGTGAGCGAACAGAATACCCACCCCTTTCATTTTCCCGGCGCCGCGGTGGCGATGGCGCATAATGGCGACATCTATCGCATCGGCGATCTCAAGCGCACGCTGGCGGAGGCAATCGCGCCCGACTTGCTCGCGCAGATCTCGGGATCGACCGACAGCGAATGGGTCTATGCGCTGCTGCTATCGCAGCTGGGCGACTGGCGCGCCGAGCCCGCGCCCGATGAACTGGTGGCCGCGGTCCAGCGGACGGTGGATCTGGTCGAGGCGGCGCGGCGCCGGCACGGCATCGCCATCTCATCGAGCTGCGATCTCTTTCTGACCACCGGCCGCCAGATATTGGGGCTGCGCCACTGTTTCGATTTCGGCCATTACCGCACCGGATCGCCCGACCAGCTCCACGAAGCCAATATGAACTTCCTGTCGATGTGGTTCACCACCGGGCGCGACTACGGTTTGCACGATGGCGAGTGGCAAATGGTCGGCGGCGAAGAGGAACCGCGCGCGATCATCATCGCATCCGAACCGCTTTCGTCGAACAGCGCGACATGGATGCCGGTGCCCGAATATGCGATGGTCCACGCGGTTATGGACGGAAAGCGGCCCGATTTCCGGGTGATCCCGCTGGAGCGCTAGCGCCTAAGCGGCGACGGAATGTCCGCGGCGCATCGCCACGATCCGGGCCTCGACCTGATCGAGCGTATCGAGCGCGGTCACGAGATCGGCGTTGACCGACGTACCGAGCTCGCGCGCTAGGCTGTCGCCGGTCGCCAGCAGTTCGGAAAAGATCGCGTGATCGAAAGCCAGCAGCGTGGTCTGCTCGCTGCTACGCAGCACCCGGTCGTGCGGGCTGTCCAACAGCGCGGGGGCCAGCCCGACGAGTTGCCCCGGTCCGGTCACGGTGAGCTGGTAAATGCCCGCGCGATGCGGCAGCGCGCTGCGCACCGCGCCGCGCACGACAAGCCAGATGCACGCGGGATCGCCGCCCGGCGCGGCCAGATCGCGATCGGCGGCCACATCGACACGGCGACCGGCATTCCAGAAAGCGAGCCGCTGGGCCGCGCTCATCGCCGCGCAGCAGGGCAGCCGCGCCAGAAAGGCTTCGGCGGCGAAATCATCTTCGGCGACAGGCGGGAGCGCGCGCTGCGGGCGGGCGGCAAAACTGTCCGGCCAGCGCTCGAGGAGCGCGGCAATGTCGCCGGTCTTCCCCTGGATGCGCTGCGCGATCGCACGGCCGAGGGCCGCCTGCAATTGCAGCGATGCCGGCCGAAGCTGCGCCAGCGCGGCGCGAAATTGTTCGGCCGGCAGGTGCCAGGTCGCCACCGGCCCGCGAGCGATGCCCATCGCCGACCGCCGAAGATCGCGGCCGATCAGCGCCATGTCGCCGATCACCTCGCCCGGCCCGGCCTGGGCCAGCGTGGCGAGCCCGCCACCGGGCAGCCGTTTGCCGATTTCGACGCGGCCGTCCGCGATCAGATAGAGACCGTCGGCGCGCTCGTTCTGGATCAGGATCGCCTCGCCGTCGGCGAAGTGGCGCGGCGCAAAGGCGGTCGCAAGTTCGTCGCGTTCGGCGTCTCCCAGTCCGGCGAAGAGCGGGACGTCCGCCAGTTGATCGGCGGACAGCGGCGTCATGCAAAGGTGGCCCAGGTTGGCGCGTGGTCGCTCGCCTTTTCGCGGCCGCGATACGCCTTGTCGACCTGCGCATCGATCAGGCGGTCGGCCATCGCGGGGCTTAGCAGCAGATGGTCGATGCGGAAACCATGGTCGCGCTGCCACCCGCCGGCCTGATAATCCCAGAAGGTCCAGACATGCCCGGCCGGATGGCGGCTGCGGATCGCATCGGTCCAGCCATCGCCGAGAATTCGGAACCACGCGTCGCGCGATTCGGGCTGCATGAGCGCATCGTCCGCCATGCCGCGCACGTCCCACACATCGTCATCGTGTGGGATGACATTATAGTCGCCTGCCAGGATCGCGGGAATTTCGCTTGCGAGCAGCGCCTTCGCGCGTTCGCGCAGCCGGGCCATCCAGCGCAGCTTGTAATCGAATTTGGGGCCGGGATGCGGATTGCCGTTGGGAAGATAGATCGCCCCGATGCGGACGCCGAAAACATCCGCCTCCAGATAACGTGACTGTTCGTCCTCGGCCTCGCCGGCGAGTCCGCGCTGCACTTCGACCGGATCGGTCCCCTTGGCGAGGATTGCGACGCCGTTGAAGCCTTTTTGCCCGTGATAGAGGAAGCCGTAGCCCGCCGCCTCGATCTCCTTGGTCGGCATCGTTTCGTCGCTCGATTTCAGTTCCTGCAGGCAGACGACATCGGGCTGCGTTTCATCGAGCCATTCGACAAGACGCGGCATCCGCGCCTTGATCCCGTTGATGTTGAAGGTGGCGACTTTCATCGCCCCGCTATGGCAGGAAGCGCGCCGCTTAGAAAGGCGTCAGATCGAGAAGCTGGAGCCGCAACCGCAGCCCGAGGCGGCGTTGGGATTTTCGACCTTGAACGAAGATCCGCCGAGCGAATCGACAAAATCGACGATGCAGCCGCGCAACAGATCGAGGCTGATCGAATCGACCACCAGCTTGACCCCGTCGGTTTCGGTGACGCGGTCATCGGCGTCGATGCTTTCAGCCAGACCGAAGCGATAGGTGAAGCCCGAACAGCCGCCGCCGTCGACTGCAAGGCGCAGTGCAGGTTCCACGCCGCCCTTGCGTTCGGCGATCCAGCGGACGCGCGCCGCAGCGGCGGGAGACAGGGTGATATCGTCGATCTGCGTGGCCATCCTGTGAAGATAGGATTGCTAGCCCCAAAAGAAAAGGGCGCCCCGGCCGCTGGCCTGGGGACGCCCCTCCTCTCCGACCCAGAGAAACTGTTACTCGGGACCGCCCATGGCCAGCTTGTCGCCGGTGAGCGCCGCGATCGTCATCGAATCCGACCGCACGAACGGCATCGGGTTGACCGGTTCGCCGTCGATGCGGACTTCGTAATGGAGATGGTTGCCGGTCGAGCGGCCGGTCGAACCGACATAGCCGATGACATCGCCCTTCTTCACCTGCTGCCCGGGCTGCACGACGAAGGACGACATATGGCCGTAGCGCGTCTCGATCGCGTTGCCATGTTCGATTTCGACATAATTGCCGTAGCCGCCGAGGCGCTGGGCGCGGCCGACAATGCCGTCGGCGGTGGCGTAGATGGGGGTGCCATAAGGCGCCGGAATGTCGACGCCATTGTGACGCGCGAGCTTGCCGGTAATCGGGTGGACGCGCATGCCATACGAAGACGAGAGCGACATCTGCTCGATCGGACGGCGCGACGGGATCGCGATGCCAATATTGGCCGTCAGCCCCGTGTCGAGACGCTTCCACGCCTGAAAAATCGCATAGGCTTCGCTATCGTCGCGCTGCGTCGGTGCCCCCGGGACGCTGTCCTCATCGGGTTCGTCGGGGACGACGATGCCCGCGTCGCTGCTGCCTTCGACCGCATGTGCAGCGGGAACAGTCATGCCTGTCAGTGCCAAGGCACCGAAAACAAGACCAAATCGGAACTTTTGCCCCAGAGAAGCGTTTCGCACGTATCGACCCCGCTATCGCCTTGTCGCCGACCCGTTTTACGGCGGTGTCGGCGCCGGTTGTTTCTCGTGGATGGGATTATTCCCTTGCCCGCGATGGTTACTGCGTGGGCGATCCTTACGAAGCAATAACAGCGTAGTATTCTTGCGTTAAACCGGCATCCCGGCGCGCCGAGTCGTTGAACGGCGGCTTCAGCACCCCGCGAAATCGCGATTTCACGAGGGTTTGCCATGTCGGCGCCGGGGCGAATCCCAATTCGTCGCACATCCAGTTGAACCAGACAGTGCCGGCGCTCACATGCCGGATCTCGTCGGTATAAATGCGCTCCAATATCTTTGCCGAAGCCTCGTCGCCTTGGGCGCGGAAGCGCATGACGGTGGCGGGCGTCACGTCGAGGCCGCGCGCCTCCAGCACCATTGGCACAATCGCCAGCCGCGCGAGCGGATCGTCGGCGGTCGCCGCCGCCGCTTCCCACAGGCCTGCATGGGCGGGCAGCGCGCCATAGTGACTGCCAAGCGTGCGCAGGCGCCGCTCGAGCAGCGCGAAATGCATCGCCTCGTCGGCCGCGACGGCGATCCAGTCATCGACGAAGCCGCGCGGGAAGCAGTCGCCGAAGCGCCCCAACAGATCGACCGCCAGATCGATCGCGACGAATTCGATATGCGCCAGCGCATGGAGCATCGCGATGCGACCCCGCTCGGAGCCGCCCTTGCGGCGGCGCGGCATCTGGTTCGGCGGCAGCAGCGCGGGCTCGGCCGGCCAGGCGGGCTGATCCGGCATCGCCACGTCGCAGCGCTGGGCAAGCGCGCCGCGGCGCCACGCCCGCGCCAACGCCCGCGCCGCGCGGCGCTTGTCGTGCGGGTCCGCCGTCAGCAGGACCGCGCGCGCCGCTTCGCCCAGGCTTTGCATCAGAGCGTCTTTGCCGCCTCCAGCACCGCATCGGCATGGCCCTTCACGCGCACCTTGCGCCATTCGCGGGCGAGCTTGCCATCGGCCCCGAACAGGAAGGTCGAGCGTTCGATTCCCATATAGGTGCGGCCATAATTCTGCTTTTCGACCCAGGTGCCAAAGGCTTCGCACACGCTGCCGTCCTCGTCGGAGGCGAGCCGCACGGTCAGACCATATTTGTCGCGAAACTTGCACAGCTTCGCCGGCGCGTCGCGCGACACCGCGATCACCTGCGCATTCAGATGCGCGAAATCGGGTGCGAGCCGGGTGAAATCCTGCGCCTCGGTGGTGCAGCCCGGCGTATCCGCCTTGGGATAGAAATAGACGACCAGCGGCGCCCCCTTCAGCGCCTTGAGGTCGATCTCTGCGCCGTCGGCATCGGCAAGCGTGCCGGCCGGAATATCGTCTCCGATCGCGAGTGCGCTCATTCGTCCTTCTCCTTCTGGGGCGCGGCGGACCGAATCGCGGCCCACCAGTCGCCGACCTCCTGCCGCGCCGCATCGTGCGCGGCAAGCAGTTGCGGCCAGCCCGGTTCGCCGCAGGCGCTGGCGACCAGTTTGCGCGCCGCCGCGTTGGCGGGGGCGCCTTCGGGCGCGGTCAGTCGCAGCATGACGAGCATCCGCGCAAGCAGCGCATGCGCCGTCCCCATTCCGGTCGGCGCCAATGCCGCTGCTTCCAGGCAGGCGAGCGCGGTCGGGATATGCGGATCGCGACAGCGCCCGCTCGCCAGTTGCTCGGTCTGCATGGCAAATTCCAGATCGACGAGCCCACCGGGGCCGCCCTTGATGTCGAGCGCGCCCTGCGGCGGCTTATGCGCGGCGATCTTATCGCGCATCGTCGCGGCGTCAGCGACGACCGCGGCCCGGTCGCGCGGCGCCGTCAGGACCTTTTCGATCACGCGGCCCACCTCGGCGCGCGCCGCGTCGGAGCCATAGACAGCGCGCGCGCGCAGCAGCGCCATATGCTCCCACGTCCACGCCTCCTCCCGCTGATAGCGGTCGAAGCTGTCGACCGTGACCACCAGCGGCCCTTGCGCGCCCGACGGGCGGAGCCGGACATCGACGTCGTAGAGCTTGCCCGCCGCGGTCGGTACCGACATCGCCGCCGTCACCCGCTGCGCAAGCCGGTTGTAATAGGTCGTGGCGCCGAGCGGCCGCAGCCCGTCCGATTCCGCGAGATGGTCGCCGGTGAACAGATAGATGAGATCGAGGTCGGAGGCATGGGTCAGCGCGCTGCCGCCAAGCCGCCCGAGCGCGAGCACGACCAGTTCGCTGTTCGGAACGCGGCCGTGCGCGACGACGAATTCGGCAACCGTGGCGTCGGCGAGCACCTGCAACGCCGCTTCGGCCAGATCGGCATAACCGCGCGCGACGATCAGCGGGTCGGTCGATCCCGCGATCAGTTGTACGCCATAGGCAAAACGCCGCTCGCCCACCCGGTCGCGCACGCGGTCGAGCAACCGCTCATAATCGAGACCGGCAAGCGTCGGCGCCCATTCGGCGAGCAGTTCGGTCTTGCTGGCCGGTGCCTCGAACGCGCGCGCGTCGATCAGCCCCTCGATCAGCTCGACGCGCGCCGCGAGCGCATCGGAAAGCGCGGGCGCGAGCGCGAGGATGCGCGTCGCGATTTTCGCCAGCGCGGGCTGCGCCGCGAGCAGATGAAAGAAGCCCACCGCACTGGGCAGCCCCCCCACCAGCTTGTCGAAGCGGACGAGCGCCGCGTCGGGATCGGGTGCCGCGCCGAGCGCCCGAACGAGTTCGGGGAGCACCGTCTCCAGCGCCTCGAGTGCTGCCGGGCTGCGCAGCGCGCGCGCCTTGCCGCCGCGCCATTCGGTGATGGTGCGCAGCGCGGCGTCGGGCGGATCGAACCCCGCCGCGGCGAGCGCCCCCGCCAGCTCCCCCTCGCCCATCGGCAGCCCGCGCGCCACCGCGCGTTCGGCCACCAGCCGGTCGTAGACGGCGCCGACATCGGTAACCACAGGTTCGAGCGCGGCGAGCAGCGCGGCGCCGTTGGGCGCTCCGTCGAGCCGCGCCACAGCGTCGAGCGCGACGGGCTGGACCGGCAGGCTGTGCGTTTGCTGATCCTCGATCATCTGCAACCGGTGTTCGATCCGCCGCAGCACCGCATAATGATCGGCAAGCCGCGTCGCGATATCGGCATCGATCCGTCCTGCTCCGGCGAGCGCAGCGAGCGCGTCCACCGTCGCCGGCACGCGCAGCGACGGATCGCGCCCGCCGTAGATGAGCTGGTGAACCTGCGCGAAAAATTCGATCTCGCGAATGCCGCCGCGGCCGCGCTTGAGATCGAAACCCGGGCCGAATGCCTGCCCTTGCGCGAAATGGTCGCGGATGCGGTCGCTCATCGCGCCGATTTCCTTGAGCTGGCGGAAATCGAGGCTGCGCCGCCAGATGAAGGGCTGGATCGCGTCGAGGAAATGCTCCCCGAGCGCGCGGTCGCCCGCCGACGCACGCGAACGGATGAAGGCCGCCTGCTCCCATGCCAGCGCCTCCGACTCATAATAGGATATGGCGGCGCTTTCGGGCAGGACGATCGGCGTCACTTCGGGGTGCGGGCGCAGGCGCAAATCGACGCGCAACACATGGCCATCGGCAGTACGCGCCGACAGGATTTCGACCATCCGCCGCGCGATCCGCACCGCCGCCTCATCGGGGTCGTCGCGCGAGCGGCGCGGCATGGTGTCGGGGTCGAAGATCAGGATCGGGTCGATGTCCGACGAATAGTTGAGTTCGTGGCTGCCGAGCTTGCCGAGCGCAATGACGGCAATCCCGCGCGGCGCCTCTCCGGGGACGCGCTCGGCAAAGGCTGCGGCCAGCGCCGCGTCGCAGGCGGCATCGGCAAAGGCGGAGAGGTGGCGCGTCGTTGCCGCCACATCATGCTCGCCCGACAGATCGCCGAGCGCGAGCAGCAGCGCCGTGCGCCCGCGCCACCGGCGCAGCGCTGGCATGATGTCGTCGTCCGCCGCTGGCAGCGCCACCGGCGGCAGCGCCGCATCGGCCCCATCGGCCAGAAAGCGCGCCACGTCGTCGGGATAAAGCTCCGCGAGCCGCGCGAGAAACGGGGCGTTGGCGGTCAGGCGGTCGAGCGCGGACTGGCGGGCGGCTGTCATCGCCCGCCGCTATCGCCTGCTCAACCGGCGCTCGCAACCCTCACTGACAAAAGGTCAGGCCGGAACGGTGCTTTCGTCAAAGAACAGTACCTGCGAAATCGCGGCGCGGAGCGTGGCCGGCTGATAGGGTTTGGTCAGCAGGAAAGCCGGTTCGGGACGGTCGCCTGTGAGCAGTCGTTCGGGGAAAGCGGTGATGAAGATCACCGGCACGTTCATGCCGGTCAGGATTTCCTGCACCGCCTCGATGCCCGAACTATTGTCGGCGAGCTGAATGTCGGCGAGGACCAGGCCCGGCTTGTGCGTCTGCGCTTCGGCCACCGCCTCGGCGTGGGTGGTCGCCACCGCGACGACGTCGTGCCCCAGATCGCGGACGATCATTTCGATGTCCATCGCGATGATCGGTTCATCCTCGATGATCAGGATGCGCGCGCGCGTCTGGCGTTCGATTTCCTCGGTCGCCTCTGCAATCAGGGCGTTCACGGCATCGGTGTCGCGGCCGATGATCCTCCCTGTATCCTCGGCATCAAAGCCTTCGACCGCGGTGAGCAGCAGCGCCTGGCGTGCGAGCGAGGGGATACGGCGGAGCCGCGCGTCGGCGATCGCGATTTCGGGCGAGGCGCCATCGTCGTTCGCGGCCGCCTGTTCGGCGACGAGGCCGAAATTATCATGGACCATGCGATAGAGCTGGACGCGCAAATCATGATCGAGATCGACTGTGGCCGGGTTGGCCACCAGCGTTTCGAGCAAGCGTGCCACCAGCGCATCGCCCGCCGGCTGGCTTCCGGAAATCGCGCGGCCATAGCGCCGCAGATAGGGAAGATGCGGCGCGATCGCCTGACCCAAGGACATATATTACCTCCACATGCGGACGATGAACCCGCTTGAAAACCCGCAGAATATCGAGGGTCCGGCAAGGAAATGCGTGCGCCCCCGACATAATTTCACTTGATGGGAACGATTTAGCCGCAATTTGGTTTCATAGGGAAGGAACAAACGCGCCATTGCAGTTTGGTGAAGGCGCGGTTAGCAACGGGGCCCATGTCGCAAGGAAGCAACGATAATGACGTCTAAGGCCGGCTCGTCGCCCGAAAAGGCCGCCGGGAAAGACGCCGAGAAAAAGCTCCCCAGAAAGGCGCAGGATGTCAATCTTGCGCTTCGGCGCGCCTATGAGTCGGCGATCGACGAAACGATCCCGCAATCCATGCTCGACCTTCTGAACAAGCTCGACTGATTTTTCAGCGGTGGTATCGCGCCGCGAAATCGCTCTGGAAGGCGGCGAAACAGCCTTCGGCGATGGCGTCGCGCATCGCCTGCATCAACGCCTGATAGAAATGCAGATTATGCTGCGTCATCAGCATGGCGCCCAGCATCTCGCCCGACCGGACGAGATGGTGGAGATAGGCGCGCGACCAGGTCGTGCAGACGGGGCAGTCGCACGACGCATCGAGCGGCCCCAGATCCTCGGCATATTTGGCGTTGCGGATGTTGAGCGGCCCGTCCCAGGTGAAGGCCTGCCCGTTGCGGCCCGAGCGCGTCGGCAGCACGCAATCGAACATGTCGATCCCGCGCGCGACCGCTCCCACCAGATCGTCAGGCTTGCCCACCCCCATCAGATAGCGCGGCTTGTCGGCGGGAAGCTGGCCGGGCGCAAAATCAAGCACCCCGAACATCGCCTCCTGTCCCTCACCGACCGCCAGCCCGCCGATCGCATAGCCGTCGAAACCGATGTCGATTAGCGCCTCGGCCGATCGCGCGCGCAGCTTTTCGTCGAGTGATCCCTGCTGGATCCCGAAAAGCGCCGACCGCGCGGCGTGCGCCTCGCCCGCGTCGAAGCCCACGCGGCTGCGCGCTGCCCAGCGCATCGACCGCTCCATACTCGCCTCGGCGCGCTTGGAATCGACGCCGTTCGGCGGGCATTCGTCGAATGCCATGACGATATCGCTGCCGAGCAGTCGCTGGATTTCCATCGATCGTTCGGGGGTCAGCATGTGCCGCGATCCGTCCAGATGGCTCTTGAACGCCACGCCCTCTTCGCTCTGCTTGGTCAGCGCCGAGAGGCTCATCACCTGATAGCCTCCGCTGTCGGTCAGGATCGGCCGGTCCCAGCCCATGAAATCGTGCAGCCCGCCGAGGCGGGCCATGCGCTCAGCGCCGGGACGCAGCATCAGATGATAGGTGTTGCCAAGAATGATGTCGGCGCCCGTCGCGCGTACTTCGGCCGGGCGCATCGCCTTCACCGTCGCGGCGGTACCCACCGGCATGAAGGCGGGGGTGCGAATATCGCCGCGCTGCATCCGGATCACGCCGGTACGCGCGGCGCCGTCGGTCGCGGCGACCTGAAAAGCGAATCTGTCGGTCATGGCGCGCGCCTATGACGGGGACGGCGCCGAAAGTCGAGGTCAGAGCGCCAAGGACGCCGCAACGCTGTCCGGCAAACAGAGACCTCCGCCTAGGCGCGCTCGTGCTCGCTCGACGGTTCTTCCTCGGCCGCCTTGGCCTTTTCCTTCGGCTTTTCCTTTTCGAAGATGGCGAGCAATTCCTGCTTCTTCGCCTCCGAAAGATCCTTCTCGGCCTCCGGGAACATCTCTTCCTCTTCCTCGTCGATATGATGAAGATAGCGGTCCTTCATCGTGCGAAAGCGGGTGAGCCAGCCGGTCGAGGCAAAATCCATTTCGTAAAGCTCGGTCAGGAAATCCTCGATCTCCTTATGCTCCGACACGCTGTGCTGCGCATCGTCGCGCAGTTCAGGCTTGGCGAGCATCGTCGCATAGAGCGACATTTCCTCCGACGCGGCGTGCGCGGTCACTTCGACGCGGAACGCCTCGAACAAGGTGCGGCGCTCGTCGCTGTCGCCGTGGGTCTCGTCGATGCGTGCCAGCAGGTCGCGGTGGCGGTCGTGGTCGGCCTTCAGCCGCGCGAAAATCTTCGTCTCAGCCATGATGGTCTCCGTTCCGTGAATGGGATCGGAGGTAGAACGACCGACGCGCGGCGCGGTTCCCGGTTCAGGCGGCCTTCCAGTCGCTCGAGGTGCTGAACGCCGGCAGGACGAGCGTATTCGCAGCCTGCTGGCTCGCCGCCGCGATCAGATAGGGGGAGACGCGGTGGCGGGTGCAGAGCCCGCCATTGCCGTCGCTGACCATCGATTGTTCGAATTCGATGCCCTGCTGATGATTGATCGAGCGCCGCACCGTCGCCGTCGCGAGCTGGCCTTCGCCGAAGTCGATCACAAATTGCGTCCCGACCGGAACATCCAGAATTCCCTCGATGAAGGCGCCGGTGCGCGACAGGTTGCGGATCACCACCGCGTAGCGATGATTGTCGTGAATCGCATGCACCTTGCGGAACATCTGGAAGCGGTCGTTGCGCTGACGCGCCGGGCCCGACGGCTTGATCGTCCACGCGCCGCCCTCGGTACGCTCCACCAGTTCGGCATTGGCGACCGGTTTGCTGTAGACATAACCCTGGACGTGACTGACGTTGAGTTTGCGGATCAGGTCGAGCTGATCGAGCGATTCGATGCCTTCTGCCGTCGTTTCCATGTCGAGCGCTTCGGCGAGCGCGACGATTGCCGCAATGATCGCCGCATTGCGCGATCCCTTTACGGTCGCACCGCGCACGAAGCTCTGGTCGATCTTGATCTTGTCGAACGGCGCCGATTGCAGATAGCCGAGCGACGAATAGCCGGTTCCGAAATCGTCGAGCGCCAGCCGCACGCCAAGCGCCTTCAGCGCCGTGAACATCCGCGCCGTCTCGCTGGAATCGGCCAGGAATACGCTTTCGGTGATTTCGAGTTCGAGCCGGTCGGCGGGCAGTCCGGCGTTGGACAGCGCGCTGGTGATAATCTTGGGCAGGTCTCCATTGGCGAACTGGATCGCCGACACATTGACCGCGACACGCAAGTCGCCCGGCCAGCGCGCAGCATCCTCGCACGCCTTGCGCAGCACCCATTCGCCGAGCGGCCAGATCAGATTGGCCTCTTCGGCGATCGGGATGAACAGTGCGGGCGAGATCGGGCCGCGGTCGGGATGGTTCCAGCGCAGCAGCGCCTCGACGCCGGTCACCATATTGCTCTTGGCATTGACGACTGGCTGATAGGTCAACTCCATCTGCCCGCGCGCCAGCGCGTCGCGCAGGTCCTCCTCCAGCGCGCGGCGATCCTCGGCCGATTGATGCAGGTCGCTCGAATAGAAGCGGAACCGGCCGCGCCCGTTGCCCTTTGCGGCATAAAGCGCAAGATCGGCGTTGCGCACCAGATCCTCGCTCGACTGTCCATCGAAGGGCGCGATCGCGACCCCGACCGACGCGCCGATGATGCAGCGGCTGCCTTCGACCGAATAGGGCTGCGACAGGCTGCCGATAATGTCGGCGGCCATATCGCCGAGGCGCCCGCGATCCTCCATATCGGGCAGGATGATCTGGAATTCGTCGCCGCCCAACCGGCTGACCATCTCCTTGTCGCCGACGATCTTGAGCAATCGCTCGGCAACCTGCTTGAGCAGCGCATCGCCCGCCGGGTGACCGAGCGTGTCGTTGACCTGCTTGAAGCGGTCGAGGTCGAGCAGCATGATCGCGCAGCTCCGCTGCTGCTGCGAAAAGGCCGCGAGCGTCGTGTCGAGCTTTTTGGAGATGTGGAAACGGTTGGCGAGTCCGGTCAGCGAATCATAGAGCGCGAGCCGCGAAGCATCCTCGGCCGATCGGCGCTGCGCGGTGATGTCGGTGCCGCTGCCGCGATAGCCGCAGAAATTGCCCCGATCGTCATGGTGCGGCCGCCCCGAAATCGCCCACCAGCGATCATCGCCCTCAAAGGCGCTGCGCAGGGGCAGATCGTCGAATTTGGACTGGCGCGTCAGCAGGAACGGCAGCGTGCGCTGCCGCTCGCCATGGCTTTCGGGCGGCAGGAACAGATCGGTGAGCGGCGTGCCGATCAGTTCGCCGCTCGACCGGCCCATCAGGCGCGCGACGGCATCGGTGATATAGGTCAGCCGGCCCTGGGTATCGGTCGACCAGAACCAGCCGCGGCCGCTTTCCTCGTAATTCTGGAGCAGCAGCAGCGCTTCGCGGGTGTGCAGATTGGGGATCGCTTCAGCGCCCGAACGCGCGGCGCGCGCGCCGAACTTGCCGAGCAAGCCGCGACTACCCGTCGCAGCGCCCCCATCGACATGTTCCCCGTCCCCGCGAAATGGCATGATTACAACGACACTCGTGCTGGTCCCCACTAGCGGAGATATTTGGGGCCAATGCCTTGCCATAATGTAAATATCCGCTTCCCGGCCGCGGAAAATTGTCCCGTTCAGGGTAGGAGCAAGCTCGAATCGCCGTAGCTGTAGAACCGGTATCCACCGGCAATCGCATGCGCATAGGCCGCCTGCATCGTCTCCAATCCCATCAGCGCACTGACCAACATGAACAAGGTCGATCGCGGCAGGTGGAAGTTCGTCATCAGTCCGTCGATGGCGCGGAAGCGGTAGCCGGGGGTGATGAAGATCGCCGTATCGCCTTCGAAGGGCCGGATTACCCCCTCCTCGCCCGCCGCGCTTTCGAGCAGGCGCAGGCTGGTGGTGCCGACCGCTATGACCCGGTTGCCGCGGGCGCGCACCGCGTTCAGCCGCTCGGCGGTCGCGGAATCGATCACCCCCCATTCGGCGTGCATGACATGATCTTCGGTATCGTCGGCCTTGACCGGCAGAAAGGTGCCCGCGCCGACGTGCAGCGTCAGCGTCTCGCTCTCGATCCCCGCCGCGCCGAGCGCCGCGAGCAGATCGGGCGTGAAGTGCAAGGCCGCGGTCGGCGCGGCGACGGCGCCGTCCTTTTGCGCGAACATCGTCTGATAATCGCTGCGGTCGGCATCGTCCGTGGCGCGCTTGCCCGCAATATAGGGCGGCAGCGGCATCGTGCCCGCGCGTTCGAGCAGCAGCTCGACCGGCTCTTCGCCCGGGAAGAAGAGGATGAAGCTGCCGTCGGCCAGCCGGTCCTCGGCGAGTGCGCCGACGCCTGCGCCGAAATCGACCGTCTCGCCGATGCGCAGCCGCTTGGCGTTGCGGACGAACGCCTGCCAGCGGCGAAGGTCGATCCGCTTGTGGAGCGTGGCGCCGATGCGCGCATCGCCGCGACGCCCTTCGAGCTGGGCGGGAATGACGCGGGTATCGTTGAAGACCAGACAGTCGCCCGGCCGCAGCCATCGTGGCAGGTCGCGCACCCCGGCATCGGTCATCGCACCGCCCACCACGACGAGCATGCGTGCCGCATCGCGCGGACGCGCCGGACGGAGCGCGATGCGCTCGGGCGGCAGATCGAAATCGAATGCGTCGACGCGCATTATCAGGATCGCGCGTGCGGCAAGGTCAGCGCTGGATCGGCGCGTCGAGCTGATCGGCCGTGATATCCGTGGCGGGCTTTGCCGGCTGATCCTCGGTCAGCATCGATGCCGGCGGCATCGGCTTGTTGTCGGCGGCCACCGACACCTGGACCATGCGGGACATCACCGCCGGCGGCTCGCCCTTGTGCACGGCATCGACGAATTGCATGCCCGACACGACGCGGCCGAAGGCGGTGTAATTATGGTCGAGGCTGAAGCGCGGCTGCAGCATGATGAAGAACTGGCTGTTCGCGCTGTCGGGGCTCTGCGCACGCGCCATCGACACGGTACCGCGCAGATGCGGCGTATCGTTGAACTCGGCCTTGAGGTCGGGAAGCTCCGATCCACCCTGCCCCGTCGCGGTCGGATCGCCCGTCTGCGCCATAAAGCCGTCGATCACGCGGTGAAACTTCACCCCGTCGTAAAAGCCGGCCCGCGCAAGCTGCTTGACGCGTTCGACGTGATGCGGCGCGACATCGGGATAAAGCTGCACCACGACGCGGCCGCCGGTCGAAAGGTCGAGGTTGAGCATATATTCGGGATTGCCCAGATATTGCTCGGGCTTGATCGTCGGCGCGGCTTCGGTCGCGGTATCGGTTGCCGGCGCCGCTTCGGTTGCGGGTGCGGCGGCCGCCACGGGGTCCGTCGTCGCCGGGGCCTCCTGCGCCATGGCGGGAAGCGCGAGCCCGAACGCAAGCGCCGTCAGGACCATGGGTCGGAAAATCATCTTCATGCTGGGTCAGGCCTCTATCAAAAACTGCTTCGCGCCCCGTTGGCGCGACCTAGCGGGAAAAAGCTGAACGCTCAATGATCGGATTGCCGGCGACGGGATCAGCCCTCGCCCTGGCGAAGTCCGCGTTCGGATATCCGCGCGACGACGGCATCGCGAACGGCGGGGGTAACGAATTTGTGGATGTCGCCGCCGAAGATCGCGATTTCCTTGACCAGCCGCGACGCGATCGGCTGCAGGCTGACGTCGGCCATCAAAAACACGGTTTCGACGCGGTTGTTGAGCTGCTGGTTCATCCCCGCCATCTGATATTCATATTCGAAATCGGCGACGGCGCGCAGCCCGCGGACGATCACCGTCGCCCCCTCGCGCTCGGCAAAGTCCATCAGCAGCGAATTGAAGCCGACGACGCGAATGTCGCCATCGATCCCTTCTACCTCGCGGCGGACCATTGCCAGCCGTTCCTCGTCGTCGAACATCGGCGATTTGGTGATATTGGTCGTCACCCCGATTACCAGCCGATCGACCAGCTTGGCGCCGCGGCGGATGATGTCCATATGGCCGAGCGTGATCGGGTCGAAGGTTCCGGGATAAACCCCAATGCGCATCAACGGTCCCTTTCCACCACAAAGCGCGCGATCGCGCGCAGCAGCGCCGCCTCTTCGCCGAAACCGGCCAGATGCGCAATTGCCTGATCGACGAGCAGCCCGGCCTGTTCGCGCGCGCGGTCGATCCCCATCAGCGTGACGAAGGTCGCCTTGCCCGCATCCGCGTCCTTGTGCAGCGCCTTGCCGGCCAGCGCCTCGTCGCCCTCGACGTCCATGATGTCGTCGGCGATCTGGAACGCGAGGCCGATGTCGCGCGCATAGCCGCGCAGCGGGCGCCGCCCTTCGGCCGGAATACGCGCGAGGATAGCCCCCGCCTCGACCGAAAAGCCGATGAGGGCGCCGGTTTTGAGCTGTTGCAGCCGTGTCACCGTCGGCAGGTCGAAATTCGACGTTTCGGCCATCAGGTCCATCATCTGCCCGCCCGCCATGCCCGCCGGTCCGGCGGCCAGTGCGAGTTCGCGAACAAGCTCGCTGCGCACGAAAGGATCGGCATGCGTCGCCGGATCGATCAGCCATTCGAAGGCGAGCGCATGCAGCGAATCGCCCGCCAGCACCGCGGTCGCATCGTCGAACGCCTTGTGCACGGTCGGCTTGCCGCGCCGCAGATCGTCATCGTCCATGCACGGCAGGTCATCGTGGATCAGCGAATAGACATGCATCGCCTCGACCGCGGCGCCGACGCGCAGGCTGAGCTGACGGTCGACATGGAACAGGTCCGCCGCCGCGCAGACCAGCAGCGGGCGCAGCCGCTTGCCGCCGCCGATCGCAGCATGGCGCATCGCTTCATAGAGGCGCGCGCGCGGGTCTTGCGGGACCGCCAGCAGGCGATCGAACAGCGCGTCGATGCCCGCCGCCACTTCGACCAGCGCATTGCGGAGAAGATCGGAAGAATTCTGCATTGCCCCCTCGGCCAGTGCCACCGCGCCTCAGCCTTCGCCGAAAGGCTTGGTTCCGGCGGGCTGTCCGTCGGCGCCGAGCCCGACCTGCTCGATGCGCGCCTGCGCCGCGGCAAGCCGCGCTTCGCAGTGCGCGCGCAGGGCATGGCCGCGTTCGTACAGCGCCACCGATTCCTCGAGGCTGACATCACCGCTTTCGAGGCGGCGGACGATGGTTTCGAGTTCGCCCATCGCGGCTTCGAAGGACAGCGCCGCAATATCGGCGGCAGCGGCGGTATCGGGGGTATCCGTCATCCCCCAGCTTTGGCCCGCGAAGGGCGCTGCGGTCAAGCTTGACGTCGCCCTTTTCGTCGATAGCATCGCCGTCATGTTCGTCGGCCATTTCGCCCCGGCGCTCGTCGCCGCCACCCGGCCCAGGGCCCCGGGGCTCGGAACGCTGTTCGTGGCGGCGCAACTCGTCGATATCGGCTTCGCCGCGCTGCTGATCCCGGGGGGCGAGGCGATGCGCGTCGTTCCCGGCATCACGGCGATGAACCCGATGGACCTCTATCACATGCCCTACACGCACAGCCTGCTCGGCGCGCTGCTGTGGGGTGCGGCGTTCGGCGCGCTGGTCGGGGCGATTACCCGGCGGCGGGAGGCGGCGTTGCTGACGGCACTGGTCGTCGTTTCGCACTGGTTCGCCGACCTGATCGTCCATATCCCCGACCTCACCCTCTATGGCGCGCCGCCGAAACTCGGGTTCGGGCTGTGGAATTATCCGCTCGCCGAAATGCCGCTCGAGATCGGACTGACCGCCGCAGCGATGATCTATTATGCACGCCGGACCAGCGCGCCGACCGGCAACCGGCGATTGTGGATCCTCGGCGGCTTGCTCGCGGCGGTCCAGGCGGTCGACTGGTTCGGCGCCAAGGCGCCCGACTATTCGATCGAAATCCCGCTGACGATGCTCGCCGCCTATATCGTCCTTGCGCTCGTCGCGGCGTGGGCGGGCGCGAACCGCGCTGTCGTGATGGCGCAGGAGGAGGCCTCGACATGATCCATTACGCGATCGGCTATGTCGCCACCGCGATCCTTTTCGGCCTGCTCGACGCCTTGTGGCTCCGCACGATGGTGCCCGCGGTCTACCGCCCCGAAATCGGTACGTTGCTTATGGACGGATGGCGGCCCGCGCCCGCGCTGATCTTCTACGCCCTCTATATGCTGGGCATCCAGATTTTCGCGGTCGCCCCCGCGATCGAGGCCGGGCGTTGGCAGGTCGCGGCGCAATGGGGGGCGCTGTTCGGCTTCTTCTGCTACATGACCTACGACCTCACCAATCATGCCACGATGAAGATCTGGTCGACCAAGGTGACGCTGCTCGACATCGCCTGGGGCAGCGTCGCGACCGGCCTCGCCGCCGGCGCGGCGGCCTGGATCGTGCTGACCGTCGCGCCGCGCACCACCTGAAACGCAGCCTCCTTTTGCAATCCCGATAAAGTTTTTTGCAATTGCTGCGCCGTGCGCGCGCCGTCATGCTGCGGCGCACAATAAAGAGGGGCTTAAAGGCAAGTTTTGTTCATCAAGACAAGGACTTGCACGATGAAAATTATCCTATTTCCCGCGTTCGCCGCCGCCGTGCTGGCGCCCGCCTTTGTCGCGGCTGCCGAACCGGCGCAGCAGCGTTTCGAACATGCCGGCCATGTATATGCCTATTCGGTGACCGAAACCGACGGCTATCGCATCATCAGCGGGATCGAGGAGAAGAGCGGCAAGCCGTTCAAGCTGCGCGTCGGCACTCACCGCGTGCGCGGCACCGTCGGCACCCAGCAGGTCAATTTCTCGCTGCGCGACGTCGAACCGCTCGGGAAAGCGGCAGTGACGCTCGCCGCGCGCTGAGACACCTCTCCGACCCGGACCCCATGGTGCGAAAAGCATCGTGGGGTCTGTTCGTTTCGCGCGTACATCGCTAAAGGCGCGCCATGACTCAGACAGCAAGCGCGCCCGCCTCCGTCATCACCCCCGAGATCGTCGCCGACCATGGCCTGTCTCCGGAAGAATATGAGCGCGTCCTCGCCGCTCTGGGGCGCGAACCGAACCTTGTCGAACTCGGCATCTTTTCGGTCATGTGGTCCGAGCATTGCAGCTACAAAAGCTCGCGCCTCCACCTCAAGAAACTGCCGACCGAGGCGCCGTGGGTGATCTGCGGCCCCGGCGAAAATGCCGGCGTCATCGACATCGGCGAAGGTCCCGACGGCACGAAGCTCGCGGCGATCTTCAAGATGGAGAGCCACAACCACCCCTCGTACATCGAACCCTATCAGGGCGCGGCGACCGGGGTCGGCGGCATCCTGCGCGACGTCTTCACGATGGGTGCGCGTCCGGTCGCGAACCTCAACGCGCTGCGCTTCGGCCGCCCCGACCATCCGAAGATGAAGCATCTCATCTCGGGCGTCGTCCACGGCATCGGCGGCTACGGCAATTGCGTTGGCGTTCCGACCGTCGGCGGCGAGGTCAATTTCCACAAAGCCTATGACGGCAACATCCTGGTCAACGCGATGACCGTCGGCGTCGCAGAGCAGGACAAGATCTTCTATTCGGCCGCCAGCGGCGTGGGCAATCCGATCGTCTATGTCGGATCGAAAACCGGCCGCGACGGCATCCACGGCGCAACGATGGCGTCGGCCGACTTCGGCGAGGATGCCGAGGAGAAGCGCCCCACGGTGCAGGTCGGCGATCCCTTTACGGAGAAGCTGCTGATCGAGGCATGCCTCGAGCTGATGGCGTCGGACGCGATCGTCGCGATCCAGGACATGGGCGCTGCGGGACTCACCTCCTCGTCGGTCGAAATGGCGTCGAAGGGCGGCGTCGGCCTCCACCTCAAGATGGACGATGTGCCGCAGCGCGAAACCGGCATGACCGCCTATGAAATGATGCTGTCCGAGAGCCAGGAACGCATGCTGATGGTCCTGAAGCCCGGCAAGGAAGAGTTTGCGAAGGCGATCTTCGAGAAATGGGAACTCGACTTCGCGGTTATCGGCACCGTCACCGATACGGGGCGCATGGTGCTGGAACATCATGGCGAGATCGTCTGCGACATCCCGCTCGCCCCGCTCGCCGACGATGCGCCGCTCTATGACCGGCCGCACGTTCCGACGCCGAAGCAGCCCGACCTGACCGACGTCCCCGAAACCGCCGATGTCGCGGCCGACCTCAAGACGCTCATGGGATCGCCCGACATCGCAAGCCGCCGCTGGATCTACGAACAATATGACAGCCAGGTCGGCGGCGACACGGTGCAGATCGGCGGCGACGCAGCGCTCGTCCGCATCCACGGCACGGGCCGCGCGCTCGCGATGAGCACCGACTGCACCCCGCGCTATTGCTATGCCGACCCGGTCGAGGGCGGCAAGCAGGCGGTCGCCGAAACCTGGCGCAACATCAGCGCGGTCGGCGCGACCCCGCTCGCGATCACCAACTGCCTCAACTTCGCCAATCCGCAGCGCCCCGAGATCATGGGGCAAATCACCGGGTGCCTCGACGGCATGGGCCAGGCGTGCCGCGCGCTCGACTATCCGATCGTCTCGGGCAATGTCAGCCTCTATAACGAGAGCAAGGCGACCGGCGGCGGCAGCGCGATCCTGCCCACCCCCGCGATCGGCGGCGTCGGCGTGATCGACGATCTGTCGAAGGCCGTCGGCATCGGCTTCAAGCGCACCGGCGATATCGTGCTCGCGGTCGGCGAGCGCGCCGGCCACCTCGGCCAGTCGGTCTGGCTGCGCGAAATCCTCGGTCGCGAGGAAGGCCCGCCGCCGCCGGTCGACCTGCGCGCCGAAAAGCGCACCGGCGATTTCATCCGCCACTCAATCAACGCCGGCTGGATTACCGCCTGCCACGATGTGTCGGACGGCGGCGTCGCGGTTGCACTCGCCGAAATGGCCCTGAAATCAGGCATTGGCGTGCTCGTCAGCGAGGAACAGCCCTTCGGTATTGCCGAAAGCTTTTTCGGCGAGGATCAGGGCCTCTATCTCGTCACCGTCTGCGACACCTGCCTCGCCGACTTCCTCGACGCTGCGAACCGCGCCGACGTGCCGGTCGATCCGCTTGGTCGGACGATCAAGGACCGCATCGTCTTCGAACTGCCCGAGAGCGATTTTTCGGTGACGCTCGCCGAGCTACGCGAGGCGCATGAGGGCTTTTTCCCGGCGCTGATGGGGGCTGACGCAGCGCTTGCCTAGGTCGTCATTGCGAGCGTAGCGAAGCAATCTCCGGCGACCGGTCGTGCGAGACGATGGCTGGGGATTGCCGCGTCGCTTCGCTCCTCGCAATGACGACGCTCCATTTTGCGCGGAGGTGACCGACTCATGACCATCCACATCGGCATCGGCGGCTGGACCTACGAACCGTGGCGGGGCACCTTCTATCCGCCGAAACATCCGCAAAAGCGCGAGCTCGACTATGCCGGGCAGCATCTGACCGCGATCGAAATCAACGGCACCTATTATGGCAGCCAGAAGCCCGAAAGCTTCGCCAATTGGGCGGCCGCGGTCCCCGACGGGTTCAAATTCAGCGTCAAGGCGTCACGCTTCTGCACCAATCGCAAGCAGCTCGCCGATGGCGCGGCGTCGGTCGAGAAATTTCTGACGCAGGGACTGACGCGCCTTGGCGACAGGCTCGGGCCGATATTGTGGCAGTTCATGGCGACCAAGACCTTCGATCGCGATGATTTCGCGCGCTTCCTCGACCTGCTGCCCGAAAGCCAGGACGGGCTACCGCTGCGCCACGCACTCGAGGTGCGGCACGAGAGCTTTCGCGACGCCGCCTTCGTCGACCTGGCGCGCGAGCGCAACATGGCGATCGTCTTCGCCGACAGCGACGAATTCCCGTGCATCGACGAGGCGACGGCGGACTTCAGCTATGCGCGGCTGCAGCGCAGCCGCGACGATGTCGCGACGGGCTACGACGAGGCGGCGCTCGACCATTGGGAGGCGCGCGCGAAGGCTTGGGCGGCCGGCGAGCGCGACGCTTATGTCTTCTTTATCGCGGGCGCCAAGGTGCGCAATCCTGCAGCGGCGCAGGCCCTGATCGCCCGATTGGGCGGCTGAGCAAGAGCAAGCGGCGTTCAGGCCGCCTGCGCGAGTTCGGGCTGCGTCGCCGCTTCGGCGGCCTCTTTGGTACCGAGCAGGTCATAGGGATCGACCCCATCGGCGCGCATCATCGCGTGGACCTGCTTGTAGATTTTCGGCTCGGCGATCCCCAGACGCTGGCGCGCCGCGTCGATCGGTTCGGCCAGCAGCGCCTCGATATTCTGAAAGGCGATCTGCTGTGCGACGCGGCCGATACGCTGGCCTTCGCGGACCGCACCGTAGATCGGGTAGCGGCTGCCGAAACCCTTGCGGATCTCGCGCGCGCCCGCCCAGGCGATGAACAGTGTCCCCCAGCTTGGCGTCTGGCTGTACGAGAAGGCAAGCACGCATTGTTCGCCCAGCGCGTCGCGGCCATAGCCGGTCAGGATGTGGAAGAGGTCGTGCGTGTCGCGCAGCCGGTCGCCATAAAGCTCCACCATATCGTCGAAGCGCGGCTTGGTGCGGCGGAACTTCATCGATTCATCGACAAGTCCCTGCGCGGTCAGCCCTTCGCGTTCCATGAAATCGACATAGACGCGACCGACGCTGCCTTCGGGCAATTTGCGCAGCGCGTCATGATCGTCGAGCATCGCCGGCAGATAGGGGCGATCGGCTAGGACCTTCTGACCTTCCGCGGTCGCAAAGAAACGCGCGACCGACCGTTTGAACCGATTGTCGCGCAGCGCGTCGAGAATGTGAAACACCTGTTCGGTGTCCTCCTTGTCGGCGATCAGCTTGCGGAAATGGTGCAGCGCCTTCAGCGGGCGAAAGCCGGTGTCGGTGCGGTCGGGGTGGATCAGCGGGATAGCGGTCATAGCGTATCTCTTGCGGTTGGGGCCGTGAAGTCTCGATCTAGTCACTACTGACACAAATGTCAATATATCGTGAATGGCCGGTATGTGCGGGCCGGACAAGCCGCTGGACGCGGCCGTCGGCCTCGGCGATAGACGTGTTGGGGGACGAAGCATGACCGACCGGTACGAAAGCCTCGACGCGATTCGCGGCGTTGCGGTGATGGGCATATTGGCAATGAACATCGTCGCCTTTGCGATGCCGATGAGCGCCTATTTCAACCCCGCCGCGGGCGGCGCGCCGGGCGGGGCGGACCTTGCCGCATGGGCGTTCAATTTCGTCTTCGTCGATTCGAAGATGCGCGGCCTGTTCTCGATGCTCTTCGGGGCGAGCACGCTGCTGGTGATCGAGCGCGCCGAGGCGGCGGGCCGCAGCGCGGCGGCGACGCATTATGCGCGGATGCTGTGGCTCGGCCTCTTTGGCCTCGCGCATTTCTATTTCATCTGGTTCGGCGACATATTGTCGCTTTATGCCGTCTGCGGCCTGCTGCTCTTCCTGTTCCGCGGTCTGTCGGTGCGCGCGCTGCTTTGGTGGGCGGCGGGCTTCCTGCTGGTCGCGATGGCGCTGATGGGATCGATGTGGCTGTCGATGACGCTGCTCGAAGCGGGGCAATTGCCCGGCACTGCGGCCGCCGAGGCGCGGGAACAGATGGCGCAATTCAACGCGATGATGGGTCCGGACTCGCCCGACTATGCCAGGGATGTCGCCCATTATCTGGGAAGCTACGGCGCGATCGCGGGGATGCGGTTCGGCGCGGGTGCGCTCGAACCGCTGACACAGGTGATGCTGTTCCTTTGGGAAAGCATGGCGCTGATGCTGATCGGCATGGCGCTGTTCAGGGCGCGGATGCTGACGGGCGAATGGGTCGCCGCGCGCTATCGCAAATGGGCGATCGCGGCCTTCCTGTTATCCGCGCCGCCGCTCGCGCTGCTGGCCTGGCATAGCGCAGCCACGGGTTTCGGTACCGTCACGGTGTTCGGTGCGGCACTCGTCTGGTCGACCCCGTTCGATTTCGTGATGACGGTCGGCTGGGCCGCGCTCATCATGCTGCTCATCAGGACCGCGGCATCGCCTGCGCTGCGCGCCCGGCTTGCGGCCACCGGACGCATGGCCTTCACCAACTATCTCGCGACGTCGGTGGTGATGACGACGATCTTCTACGGCTATGGGCTGGCGCTGTTCGACAGCGTGCCGCGCGCGGCGCTCTACCTCTTCTGCTTCGCCATGTGGGCGGCGATGCTGCTGTGGTCGAAGCCCTGGCTTGAGCGTTTCGAATATGGCCCGCTCGAATGGCTTTGGCGCAGCCTGTCGCGCTGGCAGCGACAACCGATGCGGCGTGCGCTGGCCGAAGGTCCAGCGCTTAGCTGACGGCGCGGCCGAAAGTCGGGCGGCGCTGGACGAGCGGGTTCGCTTCGCGTTCGAGCGCGGTCAGCGTTTCCTCGAACAGCGGGCGCAGTTCGACGACGCGCGGCAGATATTCTTCCGGGCTGACCTGCGCCTCGACGCAGTGGCGCGCGAACATTTCGATATCTTCGGCCAGCGCGCCGAGCCGTTCGGCGCCGAACTGGCGCGCCTCGCTCTTGAGCGTATGGGCAGGCATGACGAGGCCGCCGGCGCTGCGCGCGCGCATCGCCTCTTCGATCGCGGCGACCGACTTGATGCCGTCCTCGCGAAAATAGCCCAGAATCCGCACGAATGCCGCCCCCAACTGGGTGCGAGTCGCGCGAAATTCACTCCAATCGACCAGGATCTCGTCCAATTTTCCGTCCCTCGGTGTTCAGTCTGGTCCGTGGTCCCGTCCTGCACATGCACCGAAGTCGGTAAAAAAGAGGTTACGCGCGCAAAGCGGACACCGCCGAATCGCCCCGAAACGGGTCAGTCGCGCCGGACGCGCCAACGCGCGGCGTCGCTCATCGACCCGGCGTCATCGATCCGCCAGCCCTGTTCGGCGGCAAGCGCCGCAACTTCGCGCGCGGCGTTGGGGTCGTCGGCGATCAGCACGACATCCTGGGCGGCGCGCATCGCGCGGGCGAGCCGCAACGCCGGCCAGGGGCAGCGCATGCCGCGCGCATCGACGGTCAGCGCCGCCGAAGTGCCCGCAGCGTCATTCGTCATAGGGGTTGCGCGTGTTGCGGAAATTGATGCGGATCGGCACGCCTTGGAACCCCAGTTCCTTGCGCATCCCGTTGACCAGATAGCGCTGGTAGCTTGCGGGCAGGGAATCGGTCCGGCTTCCGAAGATGATGAAGGTCGGCGGACGCGTACGCGCCTGCGTCATGTAGCGCAGCTTGATCCGCTTGCCGCCCGGCGCCGGCGGCGGATTGGCGTCTACCGCGCGTTCGAACCAGCGGTTGAGCTTCGCGGTCGAGACACGGTTGGTCCAGATCGCGCGCTGTTCAAAGGCGACGCGGACCAGCGTGTCGATCCCCTTCCCCGTTGCGCCCGAAATGCTGAGCAGCGGCACGCCCTTGATCTGGCTGAGCCCGTCGTCGAGCGCCGCACGGACGCCGTTGAACAGCGACGACGGGTCTTCGGCGACGTCCCATTTGTTGAGCGCGATGATCAGCGCACGCCCTTCCTCCAGCACGCGGTCGGCGATGCGCAGATCCTGCGCCTCCAGCCCCTTTGTGGCGTCAAGAAGCAGCACGACGACCTCGGCGAAATCGACCGCGTGCAGCGCGTCGGCTACCGACAGCTTTTCCAGCTTGTCCTGAACCTTCGCCCGCTTGCGCATCCCCGCGGTGTCGAAAAGCTGGATCGGATGGACCTCGCCATCCTTTTCCCATTGCCAGTCGACGCGGATAGAATCGCGCGTGATCCCGGCCTCGGGTCCGGTAATCAGTCGGTCTTCACCGATCATCCGGTTGATGAGCGTCGATTTGCCCGCATTGGGCCGCCCGACGATCGCGAGCTTGAGCGGGCCGAGCGGCGCATCCTCGTCCGCATCTTCGCCGACCGCCTCTTCGTCGGCGTCCATGAAGGGTTCGACGATCGGGCGCAGCGCGTCGAACAGATCGACCAGTCCCTCGCCATGTTCGGCACTGAGCGCAATCGGCGATTCGAAGCCGAGCGAATAGGCCTCCATCAGCCCCGCCTCGCCCTGCTTGCCTTCGGCCTTGTTGGCGCACAGGATGATCGGCGTGTCTTCGCTGCGCAGCCAGCGCGCAATTTCTTCGTCAAGCGGGGTCACGCCCGCGCGCGCGTCGATCATGAACAGCGCCGCATCGGCTTCGCGCACCGCCTTTTCGGTTTGCACGCGCATCCGGCCAGGCAGCGTGGCCGCGTCTTGATCCTCGAACCCCGCGGTATCGACGATCAGAAATTCCAGGCCGAGCAGCTTGCCATCGCCCTCGCGCCGGTCGCGCGTCACGCCCGGCTGGTCGTCGACCAGCGCCAAGCGCTTGCCGACCAGCCGGTTGAACAGCGTCGATTTGCCGACATTGGGTCGGCCGACAATGGCGATCGTCGCGGATCGCGCCATGCGTCTATCCTATCTTCGCGGCGGGCCAACCCGGCCGCGCCCTGTTATTGCCAGGCGGTGATCGTGCCGTCGTCCGCCAGGATATAGAGCCGGTTGTTCGCAACCACGGGTGGCTGCGACAAGGGCGACTTGAACTCGGTGGTCGCGAGCGTCGAACCGTCGGTCGGCGAAAATTCGACGAGCTGTCCCTCGCTGTTCACCGCGATCAGCCGTCCGCCGGCCAGAATCGGGCCGGTCCAGCGGATCGGATCCTTTTTCTTCTTTTCGGTTTCGACGCGATAGCGCGCGAGCTGCTGGATCCAGCGGACCTTGCCCGAACCGCGCGCGACGCACAGCAGCTTGCCGTCGTCGGTCATCGCATAGACCCACTCGCCGACGACATAGGGCGTCGAGATACCGGCGATCGAGATTTCCCAGATGCGCTGCCCGGTGAGCAGGTCATAGCTCGCCATACGGCCGCCCTGGCCGAGCGCGAAAACGCGGCCGCGGTCGATCACCGGGTCGGCATCGACGTCGGTCAGCGTCGAAACCGACAGCGCCATCGAGGTGCGCGCGAGCGCGTCTTCCCACAGGTCGCGGCCGTTTTCGTAACGATAGGCCTGAACCTCACCCGACGAAAAGCCGGCGACGATCGTTCCCTGCCCGGCCGCGGGCGATGCCGCGCCGAACACGCTGCCGGGCTCGAGCGACGCGGTCGCCTGCCACTGCACCGCGCCGTCGCCGGCATTGAGCGCGAAAATCTGGTTGTCCTGCGTGATCACATAGACGCCGCCGAAGGCAACCGTCGGCGCGCCGCGCAGCGGCCCCGCGGGTTTGACCTTCCACAACAGCTTGCCATCCTCGGCGTTCAGCGCGGCGACGTCGCCGACGCCGCTCGTCGCATAGACGACATTGCCGTCGACCGACGCGCCGCCGCCGAACAGCGAGTTTTCGAAATCCTTGCCCGTGCTGCCGATCGACACGCTCCACAGCTTCGCGCCGGTATCGGCGGCGAAGGCCGACACGACGGCATCGGTATCGACGGCGAACAGCCGGTTGTTCGAAATTACCGGGGCCGCGGCGAGCCGCTGCTTCTTGGTGCTGCCCGCGATCGACGCTTCCCACGCTTTGGTACGCGCGGCGCCGAGCGCGGGATGCCCCATCGACTTGGACGCATTGCCGCCCGATTGTGCCCAATCGGCGTTGAGCACCGGATCGGGCAACACCACCGCAATCTCGGCGGTTGTCGGATCGACCTTGATGCTGTTGTCGTTCGACAGGATCGAAACGCGCTCGCCTACCGTCGGGGTGCGCGGGCCGCCCTTGCCCTTGAACGCGCCGCAGCCCGCAAGCGGCAGCGCGAGCATCATGGCGCAAATCACATATTGGCGTTTCCGCATCTTATTTGGCTTCCTCACTCTTGGCGGCGGCCGCTGCGCCCGGGGCGGCACCGCCTTGCTGGTCCTTTGTCGTGTCCTCGGCGACGCTTTCCGCCGCGCGATCCTCGACCGCATCGACGCCGAGCATCCCCGCCATCTGCACCGTCCGCGACTGCAGCGATTTGAAGGTGGCGGGCGCCTTGGCGATACGCGCATAGAGCGCGCCGGCCTTGTCATATTGGCCGAGGTGATAATAAGCCGCGGCCGTCAGCTCGGCCGCGCTGCCGAACCAGCTCGATACCGGGTCGGTCGCATCGACGAGCGGCTTCATCCGCGCGATTACCGCCTCAGGCTTCATCGTATCGAATTCGAGCGCGGTCTGGCGAACCAGCGCCATATCGCGCATCGACTGGTCGAGCTTGGCGTCGCCCGCGACCTGCGCGAGCAGCGCGGCGGCGGCTTTCAGGTCTCCGTCCTTCGCCTTCATGTTCGACTGTTCGATCAGCGCGGCGGCGCGATAGGCGGCATTGCCTTCGCCTGCCAGCGTCTTGAGATCGACGGTCGCCGCCGTCGGCTGCGCCGCAGCCTTGTCGAAAGCAGCCAGCAGCTGTTCGGCCTTTTCGCCGCGCGCCACCGTCTGACGGTGCTCCCAATAGAGATAGCCGCCGAACGCCAGCAGCGCCGCGATCGCCGCGCCGACGATCCAGCGGCCGTAGCGCTGCATGATGGAGCTGAGCTGATCCTTGCGGACGGCCTCGTCGACTTCCTGCAGGAAGGCCGCATTGTTCGTCGGGCTCAGGGCCAATCAATCCTCCATAACTCGTTCGCGAGCGATGCCCGCTTCGGGTTCGCCGGCCGTTCCTTAGCGGTCATGCCGAAAAAGGCCAAGCGATTCACTTGACCCCTGCAGGCACCCGTCCGGGGCGCCATCAACCCTTGTAGATTTGATCGTCGGTCGGGAATGAACGGGACCTGACCTGCTGGGCATATTCCTTCACTGCGCCGTCGATCACACCCGCCATATCCTGGTACCGCTTCACGAATTTGGGGACGCGTTCGAACATGCCGAGCATGTCGTCGGTGACGAGCACCTGCCCGTCGCATTGCGCCGAGGCACCGATACCGATCGTCGGACAGGCAACCTTGCCGGTAATCTCGATCGCGATCGATTCGAGCACGCCTTCGATAACGATCGAAAAGGCACCGGCCTGCGCGACAGCGACCGCATCCTCGACGATCGTGCGCGCTTCCTCGTTGCTTTTGCCGCGCACGCCATAGCCGCCGAGGATGTTTACTGCCTGCGGCGTCAGCCCGACATGCCCCATCACCGGAATTCCGCGCTGGGTCAGAAATTCGATCGTCGGGGCGAGCACCTTGCCGCCCTCGACCTTCACCGCCGCCGCGCCGGTTTCCTTGAGCAGGCGTGAGGCATTGGCGAAGGCCTGTTCGGGGCTCGCCTCATAGCTGCCGAAGGGCATGTCGACGATCACCGCGGCATGATAGCTGCCGCGCACCACCGCGGCGCCGTGCAACGCCATCATCTCCATCGTCACCGCGACAGTATGCGGGAGGCCATAGATCACCTGCGCCAGCGAATCGCCGACAAGCAGCATGTCGCAATGCGGGTCGAGCAGCTGCGCCTGCCGCACCGTATAGGCGGTCAGCATCACCAAAGGCTCGCCGCCGCCCTTGCGCTGGCGAATGCGCGGCACCGTCAGGCGCTTCATCGGCTGCGGCGTCGGATTGGCGCGGCTGGTGGAGGTGTCGAGGGTGAGCGTTTTTGGGAGCGTGGACATGGGGCGCGGGTTTAGCGGCTTATGCTGCGCTGCGAAAGGCCGCAAAGCGGAGCGATGTCCGCAAAAATTGACTCAATGTAAAAAATTATTTACATAAAGTCGCATATTATGAACATGGAGACGCCAAATGTCGTTCCGCGAAAAAATTCACTGGGTGACGCTGGTCACGATGATCGCCGCCTTCGGCTGGTATTTTCTTGCCTATCCGTGGGGGATCGCAGCGAGCCCGGCGGGCCTTTGGGCGAGTGCGGGGATGCTGCTGCCGGTCACCGTCGCGATCATCATCGCGATGACGATCGCATCGGCCTGGATGGCGATCCGCACCCCGGCCGAGGCCAACCTCAAGGAAGACGAGCGCGACCGTTCGATCCATTATCGCGGCACCCATCATGCCTATTATCCGCTCGTCGTCGGCGTGTGGGTCAGCATCTTCGCCCTGTTCTGGAACGCGGGGCCGGCGGTGCAGCTCAACCTGCTGCTTGCGACGGTCGTCCTCGCCGAACTGACGCGGATCGGCGTCCAGCTTTACCTCTATCGCCGGGGCTATTGACCCATGCCCCGCGCGACCCTTGAAACGGCGCGGCAGCTTGCCGGCGCAGGTACCGGAGACTTGTCCATGAATTTCCGCGAAAAGTCGGCGTGGCTGAACGTCTTCGCCATGCTTGCCGCCTATAGTCTCTATTTCGGACTCATCATCGCCGGGCATCCGGCCGGGCGCGAAGTTTTCCCCATGCTGTGGCTGTTCGGCTCGATCGCCTTGGCGCACGCGGCCATCGTCATCGTCGGCACCATCATCCTGTCCGCGCGGGCGCCGAAGTCGGAGCGGGTCCGTGCTGATGAGCGCGACCGCGCGATCCGCCGTCGCGGCGCCACGATCGCCTATTATGTCCTGCTGGCGGGGATGATGGTCGTTGGCGTCTATCTGCCCTTTGTGGAGCAGGGCGTGCCGCTCGCGAACACAGGCCTGTTCGCAATCGTTCTCGCCGAACTGGTGAACAGCGCGGTCGTCCTCATCAGCTATCGCCGGGGTTGGCATGGCTAGGCTGCCTTTCTCCAACGACATCCGCACCTTGCGCTTCCTCGCGGGAGAAATGACGCAGGCCGAACTCGGCGAGCGCGTCGGCGTGACCCGCCAGACGATCGCCGCGATCGAACAAGGCAAATATTCGCCCTCGCTCGAAGTCGCCTTCCGTATCGCGCGCACCTTCGGCAAGACGCTCGAACAGGTGTTCGGGTGGGACGAGGAAAGCGGTTGATCCGATGCGCGGCCGCGCTGGCCCGGCTCGTCTCTCCCCGGGGGCCGGCCGGGCCGAAACGGCCGCGTGCGCGGCGAACCTTATGCGGTGCCGCGCCCCGCTTCGTTCAGCGCCGCCAATTGCAAGTCGGTCAGCGTGACCGTCTCGCTGTCCATGATCTCGTCGAGTTGCGCGACCGAGGTGGCGCTCGCGATCGGCGCGGTGACGCCCGGCTGCGCGGCGACCCAGGCGAGCGCGATCTGCGACAGGGTGGCGCCGGATTCGGCAGCGATCGCGTCCATTGCGGCGAGCACCGCCGGCCCCTTGCCCTCCAGATAGACTTTGGCGCGCGCGCCGCGCGGGCTCTTGCCGAGATCCTCGGCGCTGCGATATTTGCCTGACAAATAGCCCGACGCGAGGCTGAAATAGGTGACGACGCCCAGCCCTTCGGCGATGCAAAGCTGTTGCAGCGCGCCTTCATATTGATCGCGGTCGAGCAGGTTGAGTTCGGGCTGCATCGCGGTGAAACGCGGCAGGCCCCCGGCGTCGGCGACGCGCAGCGCCTCGGCCAGCCGCTCGGCACTATAATTGGATGCCCCGATCGCGCGCACCGTCCCCGCATCGACCAGTTCGCCGAACGCGCCGAGCACTTCGTCCAACGGCACATCGGGATCGTCCTTGTGCGCGAAGTAGAGGTCGATCGTATCGACGCCGAGCCGATCGAGCGAGCCTTTCACCGCTTCGCGGATGCGATCGGGCTTCAGCCCGCCGGGCATCATGCCGACCTTGGTGGCGATCAGCACATGGTCGCGCGCGCCGCTATCCTTCAGCCACGCACCCATCATGCTTTCGGATTCGCCGCCCTTGTGCCCCGGCACCCACGCCGAATAGACATCGGCGGTGTCGATCATCCCGCCGCCGCGCTCGACGAAGCGGTCGAGGATCGCGAAACTTGCGGCCCGATCGGCGGTCATCCCGAAGACATTGCCGCCCAGCACGAAGGGACGGACCGACAGGCCGCTCTGGCCAAGGGGACGCTGCGTCATTGCGATACTCCTGCATGGACCACCGGCACCGCTTCGCGCGAATTGTCGCTGAACAGGCCGTCGATCCCGGTCTTCAGATAGGTGCGGATCTCGTCCGCCAGATCGCCGTGGCCGGCGGGGTTGATGCCGCTCTTGTCGCCAAGCGGCAGGAAATAATTCTCGCGGCGAAAGGTCCACGGATGGACCTTCAGTCCGGCGGCATGGGCATCGCGCACCAGATGGGTCGGATCGCCGAGCGTGCCGAGCGCAGTCCGCGGGATGATCATTGTCTTGTTGGGTCCGATCCCGTCGGCATAGGCGGCAATCGCCTTCAGCCCCGCAGGCGTCGCCATCGCGGCGTAGCTTTGCTGCGCATGGTCGGCCGGACCGCCCTCGCCGTCCATGAGCTGGATCAGCGGCAGGTCGCTTTTCGCCCGGATCGCTTTCAGATTGCCGACCTCGAAACTCTGGATGAACACCGGCGCGCTGCGGCCATGATAGCCATAGCGCGCCAGCATCGCGAGCAGCGGCGCTTCGTGCGGCAGGCCGATGCTGGCGAAATAGCTCGGATGCTTGGTTTCGGGATAGACGCCGACCGGATGCTCGCGCCCCTTGTTGACCCGCACGAGCAGGTCGAGGATCTCGGCAAAGGTCGGGATCTGGTAGCGCCCGTCAAATTCAGTCGCGCGCAGTTGTGGCAGCCGCTCCTTCGCACGCAGCGTCTTGAGCTCGGCCAGCGTGAAATCCTCGGTGAACCAGCCGGTCACATCCTGGCCGTCAATCTGCTTCGTCGTCTTGCGCGCGGCGAATTCGGGGTGGTCGGCGACGTCGGTCGTCTCCGAAATCTGATTCTCATGCCGCGCGACGAGCACGCCGTCCTTGGTCAGTACCAGATCGGGCTCGATGAAATCGGCGCCCTGTTCGATCGCGAGTTCATAGCTTGCGAGCGTATGTTCGGGCCGTTCGCCCGACGCCCCGCGATGCGCGATGACGATCGCGGGCTTTCCGTCGAGGGTGGGCTGCGCCGCCATCGGTTCAGCCCCGCAGCCGGCGAGCGCGAGCAGCGCCAGCGCGGCGCGCCAGGCCTTCATGCCGCAAAGCGCTGTTGCCAGTCACCGGCGGAAAATCCCACACTATACGCGCCGTCCGCATCGACGAGCGGACGCCGTATCATCGCCGGCTGATCGAGCATCAGCGCCTTCGCCTTCGCCGCATCGATCCCCGCCTTGTCGGCATCGGGCAGCTTGCGGAAGGTCGTCCCGCTCTTGTTGAGGAGCTTTTCCCAGCCGAGCGCATCGACCCAGCGATCGAGCAAGGCGGGATCGAGCCCGTCCTTGCGATAATCGTGAAACGCATAAGCCACGCCCCGCTCGTCGAGCCAGCGCCGCGCCTTCTTCACCGTGTCGCAGTTCGGAATGCCATAGAGAGTCAGTGCCATGCCGCCGTCATAGCGACGGCGCCTCGGCAATGCGAGCGTTTGCGCTTGCCAATTTTCCGCGCAGCGCCCGGGCAAAGCCTTCGTGCAATGCCGCGGCGATGTCGGGATTGGCGGCAAGATAGTCGCGTAGCACCGCGGCGGGGATGAACCACAGCCTGGCGTTGGTCGATAGCGTCACCGTCCCCGTCGCCTGCGCGCCGTCGAGCACAGTCGCCTCGCCGATCAGCGCGCCGTCGCTCACCGCGCCGACCTCGACCCCGTCGCGCAGCACCGACGCCGCGCCCTGGCTCAGATAGAAAAGGCTGGGTGCCGCCTGATTTTCGCGGATCAGCACCTCGCCCTGCCGCGCCGAAATCCAGTGCCCCTGATCGATCAGCCCGCGCGCCGCCGTCGCGCTCAACCGGTCGAAATGACGGGCGCGAAGCTGCTCCTCCTCGGACGAGAAGCGGATGCTCAGATTGCGCAGCCAGTCGCGCCAGCCGAACGCGATATTGGCGAGGATGATCGCGAGCAGCAGCAGACCCGCGACCAGCGCCTGCCCCGCGACGAGCGCCAGCGGCAGGGCGACGAGCGCGGCGAGCGCCAGCCCGGCGCGCACATATTCGATGCGCACCGCAAAGCTCGCCGCAAGCAGGATGAACAGGGCCAGATAGCCAAGAAGGGCCGGATCGAAATTCGCCATAGCCAATCGTTTTACAGCGGTCCCTGTGCTTAGATTGCTAGGGACCAAATCTTACCGATTACCGAAGACGGACGCGCGACCCGTAAAAGCGTCCCGATTTGCGAAAGAAACTAACAGTTTTTTGCAATGAAGAAAAGCATAGGTGCGCGAAAGCCACCATCATGCTAATTTTATCGCCCGCGCTTGCTTTGGCGGGGCAATCGCGCCAAGGCACCCGGCGAATCGATTTTGACGCAGAAAACGTAAGAAGACCGCATATGACGCACCAATGGCAACCGCAAAGCTGGCGCTCGCACGAAGCCCGTCAGCTGCCGACCTACACCGACGAAGCCGCGCTTGCGGCCGCCGAGCGTGAGCTTGCCGGATATCCGCCGCTCGTCTTTGCCGGCGAGGCGCGCGAGCTGACCAGCGAGCTGGGCCGAGTTGCGGAAGGCAAGGCGTTTCTGCTTCAGGGCGGCGACTGCGCCGAGAGCTTTGCCGAATTCCATCCGAACAATATCCGCGATACCTTCCGCGTCCTGTTGCAGATGGCGGTGGTGCTGACCTTCGCGTCGAAGATGCCGGTCGTGAAGGTCGGCCGCATGGCGGGCCAGTTCGCCAAGCCGCGCTCGGCCGACATGGAAGAAGTGGGCGGCGTCGAACTGCCAAGCTACCGCGGCGACATCATCAACGACATCGCTTTCGAAGCCGCAGGCCGCGCCCCCGATCCGCAGCGGATGATCCGCGCGTACAACCAGTCGGCGGCGACGCTCAACCTGCTGCGCGCCTTTGCGAACGGCGGCTATGCCAATCTGCATCAGGTCAACGCCTGGACGCATGATTTCATGGACCGCAGCCCGTGGGCGAAGAAATATCAGGAGACCGCCGCGCGCATTTCCGAAGCGCTCGCCTTCATGGAAGCGTGCGGCGTGACGCCCGAAACGGTGCCGCAGATCAAGGGCACGAGCTTCTACACCAGCCACGAGGCACTGCTGCTTCCCTATGAGCAGGCGCTGACCCGGCAGGACAGCCTGACCGGCGGCTGGTACGACACGTCGGGCCATATGCTATGGGTTGGCGACCGCACCCGCTTCGAAGGGTCGGCGCATATCGAATATCTGCGCGGCATCGGCAATCCGGTCGGCATGAAATGCGGCCCCAGCCTCGACCCCGACGTGCTGCTGCGCCTGCTCGATACGCTGAATCCCCAGCATGTCCCCGGGCGCATAACGCTGATCACCCGCTATGGCCACGACAAGATCGAAGCGCATCTGCCGGCGCTGGTGCGCGCGGTGAAGGCGTCGGGGCACCCGGTCGTCTGGTCGTGCGATCCGATGCACGGCAATGTCATCAAGACGGGCAATGGCTACAAGACGCGTCCGTTCGAGCGCATCCTCGCCGAAGTGCGCGGCTTCTTCGCGGTCCACCGCGCGGAAGGCACGCATGGCGGCGGCATCCATATCGAGATGACCGGCCAGAATGTTACCGAATGCACCGGCGGCGCGATGGACGTGACGCAGATGGATCTCGCTGACCGTTACCACACGCACTGCGACCCGCGCTTGAACGCCGGGCAGAGCCTCGAACTCGCCTTCCTGCTCGCAGAAATGCTCAATCAGGAAATGACCGACCGGGCGAAGCAGGCCGCATGAGCGAACGCCGCATCATCGTGCAGAAGGAAGTGATCCGCAACGGGGTCGGCTTCGGCAGCGCGCTGGCGATGGCGATCAGCTTCACCATGCACAAATCGGTGCTGTGGGCGATCATCCACGGCATCTTCAGCTGGTTTTACGTCGCCTATTTCGTGCTGACCCGCTGACCAGCGCGCGGCGGCGGGGCCTGAACCTAGTCCGCCGTTCCCGGCCAGCGTTTCGTGTCGGCGAAGGCGCGGCCCAGCGCGACGTGCAGATCCGTATCCTCGGCGGCGCCGCCGAGCGGCACCTTGTCCGAAAATTCGTCGGCCGGACGATGATAGTCGCTGCCGAGAAACGCCTCGAGCAGTTTCATGTCCGAAAAACTGCCGCCGACCATCAGCGAGGTGACGCCCTTGGCGCCGAGCGCCCAGCCATCCTGCCGCTGGACGAAGGCATCGGCCTCGCCGTCGCTGTCGATCGTCCGGCCGAGTGACGTCGCAACGTTGCGCACCATCGCGTCATAGGCGGGCTTGCCGCGTCCGATCGTCGCGACCGGCGTGCCGCGCGGCGAAATGGCGATAGTGTCGATGTTGAGCGCGACAGTGATGCCGGACAGCGGCACGACCGGATGGTCGGCGAACCAGCGGGCGCCAAGCAGCCCCTTCTCTTCCGACGTGGTCGCGAGGAAATAGATGTCGCGGTCGGGACGCGGCCCCCCTGCAAGACGCTTGGCCACCTCGATCAGCACCGCGATCCCGCTCGCATTGTCTACCGCGCCGTTGCAGATGCGATCGGCGGCGCCTTCGGGCCGGCAGATGCCGAGATGGTCCCAATGGCCGAGGAACAGCACTGCCTTGCCGTCGGGCTTCGCGCCCGGCAGCTTGGCGACGATATTGTTGCTGGCAAAATTGCGCACCGCGGCGGTCGCAGTGAAATCGCCCGTCACCGGCAGCAGCGTGCCGCGATAATCGCCCGCCTCGGCTGCTGCGCGCAGCGCCACGCCGTTCTTCCCCGCCTTGGCGAGCATGGCATCGAGCGCCGCCGGAGCGATATAGCCGCTGATCGTCGGCCCTGCCGGCGCCGACCCCATGCGCACGCTCTTGGCGCCCAGGCTCTCGCGAATCTCGTTCCACGGCATCGAATCCGGCGCGACGATCAATACGCCCGCCGCGCCCGCGTCGGCGAGCATCTGGCGCCGCTCACGGTAGCGCGGCAGCTTGTCACCGAAGGGCGGCGTATCGAACAGCATGACCGCGACCTTGCCCGCTACATCGGCGTTGACCCGGCCGTCCGCATCGACGCCATAGCCGACGAAGACGAGCGGCGTATCGGCCAGCGCCACCGACGCCTCGCTGCCGGTGACGATGATACCCTCGTCGCCGATCGCGAAGGGTTGGCCGGTCACCTTGAACCGCGCGCTTCCGCCCGTCGTCTGCGTTTCAACGAAAGGAACCGGCTGCAGCCAGGGCGTGTCGCTGCCCGGCACCGCCTGCAATCCAGCCTTTGCCCATTCGCCGACAATATAGGCGATGGTGCGGTCCTCGCCCTCGGCACCCGGACCGCGGCCCTCGAAGGCATCGCTCGCAAGAACGCGGATATGCTGCGCCAGATCGGCTTCGGCGACGGGCGTACTGCCCTTCGCATAGGCGGCGGGCGTGACGGCAAGCAGGGCGGCGGCCGCAACGGCGGCGCGAAATGGCGACAATGTCATGGATGTGCCCGATGGCATGGCCATGCCGAAGCGGCAAGGCGCGTTTGTCGAACGATGAACAGCATCGACGGAAAGCAGGCCGCTATTGCGCCCGCGCCCGCGCCCGCGCCAGCAGCGCCTTCGCCGCCGCGACGTGCATATCTTCGATCATATGGCCCGCGTGCCGCTGCGCCCCGCCGGTTGCTGCGGCGACCAGCGCTTCGGCAGAGGCTATCTCGCGCGCCGACGGGGCGAAGGCGCGGTTGCACGGATCGACCTGCGACGGGTGGATCAGCGTCTTGCCGTCGAAACCGAGCCGCCGCCCCTCGCGCGCTTCGGCCGCAAAGCCCTCCGCGTCGTCGATCGCATTATAGACCCCGTCGAAGCACCAAACGCCGCCTGCGCGCGCCGCGAGCACAATCGCCTGGATCGCATGGCCCATCGCGCCGCGATCCATGCCGTCGGGCAGCTTGAGCTCATAGGCCAGATCGTTGAGCCCGGCGATCAGCCCCTGCACCGCGGCATCGGCGGCGATTCCCTGCGCCGCATAGATGGCGGTCGGCGTTTCGATCATCGCGAGCAGTGGTAGCCCCAGAGCGCGCAGCGGGTCGAGGTCCGAGAGCGCGTCGACCTTTGGCAGCACCACCGCGTCGAGCACGAGGCCGTCCAGCGCCGCGAGATCTTCCGCCTGCTCGGCGCTGCCACTGGCGTTGACGCGCACGGCCACGCGCTTGCCCGCAAAGCCCGCCGTCACCGCGGCGCGCATCGCCGCGCGTGCCTCTGCCTTGCGCTCCGCGGGCACCGCATCCTCCAGGTCGATGATCAGCATATCGGCGGCGAGCCCGCCCGCCTTTTCGAGCGCACGGGCGTTGGAGCCGGGCACATAGAGGAGCGAGCGCGGGGCGAAGGCGGCATGGGTCATGCGCTTTTCTGTGGCGCAGCTGGACCATTGCCGCAATAAGGAAGCGGGATTGCGATCGAATTTGCAAAGGGGATGATCATGTATTTCGCACTTGCACTGGTGGTGCTGGCGCTGGTGTTTCTGATCTGGGCGCTGACGCCGGTGCGGCAGGGTTTCGCCTATACGATCGAACGCTTCGGCCGCTACACGCACACCGCGCAGCCGGGCCTCAACTTCATCATGCCGATCTTCGACCGCGTCGGTCGCAAGGTGAACATGATGGAGCAGGTGCTCGACATTCCGGGGCAGGAAATCATCACCAAGGACAATGCGATGGTCGCGGTCGACGGCGTCGTCTTCTTCCAGGTGCTCGACGCCGCGAAGGCGGCCTATGAGGTCAGCGACCTGTACCTCTCGATCATGAACCTGACGACGACCAACCTGCGCACCGTCATGGGGTCGATGGACCTCGACGAGACGCTGTCGAAGCGCGACGAGATCAACGCGCGCCTGCTGCATGTCGTCGACGATGCGACGACGCCATGGGGGGTGAAGATCACCCGCGTCGAGATCAAAGACATCCGCCCGCCGGCCGACATTTCGAACGCGATGGCGCGCCAGATGAAGGCCGAGCGCGAAAAGCGCGCCGCGATCCTCGAAGCCGAAGGGCTGCGCGCCTCCGAAATCCTGCGCGCCGAGGGCGAGAAGCAGGGCCAGATCCTGCAGGCCGAAGGGCGGCGCGAAGCCGCCTTCCGCGACGCCGAAGCGCGCGAGCGCGAGGCCGAAGCCGAAGCCAAAGCGACGCAGATGGTCAGCGACGCGATCGCGAGCGGCAATGCGCAGGCCATCAACTATTTCATCGCGCAAAAATATGTCGAGGCGGTAAGTCAGTTCGCGACCAGCCCCAACGCCAAGACGATCCTGTTCCCGGTCGAGGCGACGCAGCTCATCGGCACGCTGGGCGGCATCGGCGAACTCGCCAGGGATGCGATCGAACGCGGCAAGGCAAGCTAAGGCAGGGGAAGCGGATATGCCCGACTTTATCGCCAATATGGAACCGCACTGGGCGTGGCTTTCGCTCGGCGTCCTGCTTGCCGCCGCCGAAATCATCGCGCCCGGCTTTTTTCTGATCTGGCTCGGCGGCGCGGCAGTTATCACCGGCGTCGTCGCGTGGGTTTTGCCGATCGGCGTGCCGCTTCAGCTCGGCATCTTCGCGGTGCTGGCGGTGATCATCCTCTATGGTGCGCGCAAATGGCTGCGCGACAATCCGATCGTCTCGACCGACCCGCTACTCAACCAGCGCGGCGGCCGCCTCGTCGGTGAGGTGCTGACGGTGACGACGGCGATCGAGGACGGCCGCGGCCGCGCCCGGGTTGGCGACGGCGAATGGCCGGTGCGCGGACCCGACACCGCCGAAGGCGCCAAGGTCCGCGTCGTCAGCGCCGACGGCGGCGTGCTGGTGGTCGAGGCGGTTTGATCGATAGCGCGCCAGCGTCCCCATTTAATTCGTCATGCTGAACTTGTTTCAGCATCCATGGGCTACCGTTTCCTTCCGCGCCGCACTTTTTGAAAGAGCTGCCATGGACCCTGAAACAAGTTTGAGGTGACGAAGAGACAGAAATCACCCCCCCCTGGGCCGCGCATAAATCCCCACCACATGCCCCAGCGCGTCGCTGTCGCCGATGCGGCGAAAGCCCAGCTTTTCGGCGACACGCTCCGATGCCGCATTGCCCGGATCGATAATGCAGCGCACCTCGGGCGCGTCGAGCGTCGCGTCGGCCCAGCCGAGCGCCGTGCTCATCGCCTCGGTCGCTAGCCCGCCGCCCCAATGGTCGGCGTCGAACGCCCAGCCCGCCTCGGGCAAATCTTCGAGTTCGGGGATTCCCCGGCAGAAATAGGAAAGCCCGCCCATGCCGATCAGCGCATTGCTGTCGCGGTCGGCGAACACCCAATAGCCAAAGCCCATCACTGGCCACAGCCCGGCAGAGCTCAAAAATTTACCCCAGCTCACGTCGGGCGCACGCGGTTCGCCGCCGATGAAGCGCGTGACGCGCGGATCGGCCCACATCGCGATATGGACCGGCTTGTCCGAAAAATGCGGCGGGCGCAGGCGCAGCCGCGCGGTTTCGATCGTGGGAGGCGAGGTGATCATCATGCCGACATGCCCAGCGCGGCGGGCATGGTCAATCGGGGTCGAAGAAATGGTCGAACAGGTCGTGCAACACGGCCTTGCCGTCGACCTGCGGCCGGACGCGCAGCACCGCCAGCGTATCGACGCGTGCCAGCACGTCGCAATGGTTCAGCACGAGATGATAGGCGGCGCGGTCCCTGAAATCGTGAAACAGGAGCATCGCGTCGGGTTTGCAGTGGACGATCGCCTGCAACAGGCAGGCGACACGAAAGCGCCCGTCGATCAGTACCGCGTCAGGGCTGCCGGTCAGGTGGCGCCAGATATGCGTGTGATAGCGCGGCCAATCGCGCAGGCGCGCCGGGTCGGTGGGCCGGCCCTCCGCATCGACCGGACCGATTTCGGGCTGATAGGGCGTGTAGCCCTCCGCCTCTTCGCCCAGTCGGCGCGCGATGGCGGCGAGCCGCCCGCGATCGCCGTCGACCGCCACGATCCGCCGGGCCTGCCGCGCGGCGACGAGCGTCGCCTCGCCGCATCCGAATTCGAGCAGCGATTGGCGTCCGGCGAGTTGCAGTTCGAGCTGCACGAGCTCGGTCGCGGTCCAGATCGATGGCATGAACGGTCCCCTGTTCCCCCCCGCAGGAGATATGGGACTTCGCCGCAGCCGTCCAGCTATGGAACACCCCCACGAAGGCAGAGACCCGGAGAGGGAGAGAGAGGCCTCTCCGGCCGCCCGCCTTCGCGGGGGTGCCGGGCCGCGGCGTCAGGCCGCGGCCGTTGCCATCTCGGGCGCACCCGACGAATGCGACGGCATCACCGCATCGGAATAATCGCTCTCGAATTTCTTGATGAGTTGGCGGTCGTCATGGTTCCAAGGGTGAAAGCCCGGCATGAAATAGGCCAGCCAGGGCAGAAAGCTTTTGCGCAGGATGCCCGGATAGCCGAGCATGAACCACCAGATGCGCGCGCTGACGCGCCAGCCGGTCAGCCCGTCCTGCTGCAAGAGCGCCTTCATGCCCCGGATGCGCTTGGGCCAGAAGCGCGCGGTGATCGCGACCATCATCAGCGACTTCGCCTTCCAGCGCCGCCAGCGGCTCCAGTCGCGCGTCGCGTGGAGCCAGGTGTCGTAAGCGACGCCCTTATGCTCGATTTCCTCGATCGCGTGCCATTTCCACAGCGCCGCCCATTCGGGCTCGGCGCCGTCGTACATCGCGGAATCCTTGAGCATGATCGCCGCCATCATCGCGGTATAATGTTCGAGCGCGATCGTCGCCATCAGGTTGACGATGGGCGGGCGCGTCTTGATGAGTTCCATCACATTGTCGACATCGGCCTCTAGCTCCGACAGGTCGTAGCCCGCCTCCGCCGCCTTGCGATTGAAGACGACATGTTCGCGGCTGTGAATGACTTCCTGCTGGGTGAAGGCGCGGATTTCGCGCGCCAGCTTTTCGGGCACGCCGTCGCGGTGCGCCTTCACCGCCTCGATGAACATCGCCTCGCCTTTCGGAAAGGTGACCGACAAAGCGGTATGAAAAACCGAGGCGATCGGGTCGCCGTTCATCCACCAGCGCCCCTGCCGGTCGTCGCGGCCGAAGCGGCGATCGCGCGGGGTGATCGACAAATCCTGCGGCGTCGGCGTGCGGGAAAGGCTGGACATATGGTTCTCACCGTCGAAAAGGGGGCTCAGGGCGTGGGGACGCCCGACGGGGCAAGAAATAGGAATTACTTACAGTGGTGTCAATAGTAAAGAAACGGCTCAGCCCGGAGGAAAGCCGGTCGGTGGCGCTCGAGGCCGCGCGGCTGATCCTGATCGAGATGGGGCCGCAGGCGGTGACGTTGAAAGCCGTGGCATCGCGCATCGACCGCACTCACGCCAATCTGCTCCACCATTTCGGCAGCGCCGCCGGTCTGCAAAAGGCGCTCGCCGCCTATCTCGCCGAAACGGTGTGCGACACGATTGCTGCGAAGATGACGTCGTCGCCGCCGGGCGAACGCAATGTGCGCGAGATCGTCGACCTTGCCTTCGACGCCTTCGACAGCGGCGGCGCCGGGGCGCTCGCCACCTGGATGGCGGCGACGGGCAATGAGGACGCGCTCGACCCGATCCTCGATGCCATCCACCGCCTGATCGACGGAACGGCGCCCGACGCGCACGAAAAGCGGCTGATGCACGAAGACACGTTGGCGCTCGTGCTGATGGCGATGGGCGATGCCCAGCTTGGCGGCCCGATGGCCGAAGCGCTGGGCCTGCCCCGCGATACCGCGCGCACGCTCGCGACCGAACTCATCACCGGCCGCATCGCCGCCTTCTGGACCGAACAGGGCGGCAAGCCCCCGCAATAGCGGGGCGCGCCGGCACGCGATATTTGCCCCCTTGAATCCCTTACGCCACGCGCCGATGTAAGGCGCCGAGGGGCAGCCCGCCGGTTCGCGGCGGGCATCCCGGATACTGAAGGACGAAATTTCCATGATCGACCCGCTCGCCGCCCTTGTTCCCGTCGTCGTCGAACAGACGAGCCGCGGCGAACGCAGCTTTGACATCTTCTCGCGCCTGCTGCGCGAACGGATCGTCTTCGTGACGGGCGAGGTCGAGGACAATATGGCGTCGCTGATCGTCGCGCAGCTTCTGTTCCTCGAATCGGAAAATCCGAAGAAGGACATCTATATGTACATCAACTCGCCGGGCGGCGTCGTCACGGCGGGCATGGCGATCCACGACACGATGCAATATATCCGCCCCCGCGTCGGCACCGTGTGCATCGGCCAGGCGGCGTCGATGGGCAGCTTCCTGCTCGCCGCCGGCGAACCCGGCATGCGCGTCGCGCTGTCGAACGCCCGCATCATGGTCCACCAGCCCTCGGGCGGCGCGCGCGGCATGGCGTCGGACATCGAAATCCAGGCCAAGGAAATCCTGCGTATCCGCAAGCGGATGAACGACCTCTATGCGCAATATACGGGCAAGCCCTTGAAAGACATCGAAAAGGCGATGGATCGCGACACTTTCCTCGAAGCCGAGGAAGCGCGCGCATTCGGGATCGTCGATCATGTCTACGACCGCCGCCCCGCGCTCCCCGGCGACGAGGCGCCCAAGGAAATCAGCGAAGGTCCGACGCCCTGACGCCGGCCAGCCCGCTTTCGGTAACCGCGTTTGTTGACGCCCCCGTTCGCGGGCCGTCGTCAGGTTGGACATGTCCCAATGTCACCTAATTGCCATATTGTAATTGGGTGATCGCGGGCTAGGATGAAGGACGGCAGCGCCCTTTTGCGGCTGCCAGAGGAAGATTTATGACGAAATTGAGCGGCTCGGACAGCAAGAGCACTCTTTACTGCTCCTTCTGCGGCAAGTCGCAGCATGAAGTCCGCAAGCTGATTGCCGGCCCCACCGTGTTCATCTGCGATGAATGCGTCGAACTGTGCAACGACATCATCCGCGAGGAAATCAAGGGCGGGGTCGCCGCGCGCAAGGATGGCGCGGTGCCGACGCCGCTCGAAATCTGCCAGCACCTCGACAATTATGTGATCGGCCAGAACACCGCCAAGCGCGTGCTGTCGGTCGCGGTCCACAACCATTACAAGCGCCTCGCCAATTCGGGCCGCGGCGACGATGTCGAACTGGCGAAGTCGAACATCCTGCTCGTCGGCCCGACGGGCAGCGGCAAGACGCTGCTCGCGCAGACGCTGGCGCGCTTCCTCGACGTGCCTTTCACCATGGCCGATGCAACGACCCTCACCGAAGCCGGCTATGTCGGCGAGGATGTCGAGAATATCATCCTGAAGCTGCTGCAGGCCAGCGACTATAATGTCGAAAAGGCGCAGCGCGGCATCGTCTATATCGACGAGATCGACAAGATCAGCCGCAAGGCCGAGAATCCCTCGATCACGCGCGACGTGTCGGGCGAAGGCGTGCAGCAGGCGCTGCTCAAGCTGATGGAAGGCACCACCGCGAGCGTGCCGCCGCAGGGCGGGCGCAAGCATCCGCAACAGGAATTCCTGCAGGTCGACACGACCAACATTCTGTTCATCGCGGGCGGCGCCTTTGCCGGCCTCGAAAAGATCATCGGCGACCGCCTGCAGGGCAAATCGATCGGTTTCGGCGCGCATGTCGCCGGCCCCGACGAGCGCCGCGCGGGCGAGGTGCTCAAAAATATCGAGCCGGAGGATCTCCTCAAGTTCGGCCTGATTCCCGAATTCGTCGGCCGCCTGCCGGTGATCGCGACGCTCGAGGATCTCGACATCGACGCGCTGGTCAAGATTTTGGGCGAGCCCAAGAATGCGCTGATCAAGCAGTATAAGAAGCTGTTCGATCTCGAAGAAGTCGCGCTGACCTTCACCGACGACGCGCTAGTCGCGGTCGCCAAAAAGGCGATCGAACGCAAGACCGGCGCGCGCGGGCTGCGCTCGATCGTCGAGGCGATCCTGCTCGATACCATGTTCGACCTGCCCGACCTCACCGACGTGATCGAAATCGTCGTCGACAAGGACGTCGTCGAAGGCCGCAAGGCGCCGGTGCGCGTCTACGCCGACAAGGCGAAGGAAGCAGGCGACGCCGCCTGAGTCGAGTCGCGGCGCGCACCCGCGCCGCGGTTTCGCCCCTGCCAATGTTGCATTGCAGCAACAGTTGCACGAAAAAACGCAGCGCTGCCTTTCGATAATTCTGCCGCAGCGACGGAAATTCGCGCTTTTTTGACCTTTTCCCGCGCCTGGGCGCCGGCGCGGCTTGCACTGTCACATTTGCTGTCACAATCGTGCCACATGCGGGCTTCAGGGGCGCTCGCAGGTCAAGCGCGCCCCAAGCCGCGCGCCTGCCGAATGCCACAATCAAGGGGACAACCTGTCATGAATTTCCGCAACACGCTCGCCGCTGGCGCCGCGCTGCTTCCGCTTGCGCTGCTTTCCACGCCGGCCTTTGCCCAGTCGACGGGCTCGGTCGATTTCGACAACGAAATCGTCGTCACCGGCACCTCGGCGCAGGACGTCGCCGGCATCCAGTCGCCCGATACGTCGAAGGCGAAGTCGGTTCTGGGTCAGGAAGTGATCGCGCGTCAGAACCCCGGTCAGACCATTCTCGACACCATCAACCTGGTCCCGGGCGTCGTCTTCACCAACAATGACGCTTATGGTTCGTCAGGCGGTCAGCTGACCATCCGCGGCTTTTCGGCCGACCGCATCAGCCTGACCTTCGACGGCGTTCCGCTGAACGACTCGGGCAACTATGCCATCTATTCGAACCAGCAGCTCGATCCCGAACTGATCGAACAGGTCAACGTCAACCTCGGTTCGACCGACGTCGACAGCCCGACCGCCGCGGCAACCGGCTCGACCGTCAACTACCGCACGATGACCCCAACCGAAGAATTCGGTGTCAAGGTCTCGGGTTCGGCGGGCGAATACAGCTTCTTCCGCGTTTTCGGCCTGATCAACACCGGCGAATTCACGCCGTTCGGCACCCGCGCCTTCATCTCGGCTTCGAGCGCATCGAACGACAATCCGTTCAACAACTATGGCCGCGTTCGCAAGAAGCAGTTCAACGGCCGCATCTGGCAGCCGATCGGCAGCAACGGCGACTTCATCTCGGTGGCCGGTCACTATAACGAGAACCGCAACAACTTCTTCGGTTCGGTTAGCCTGCGTAACGATCGCGCCGTTCCCTCGGGCTTCCCGCAGTCCTCCGACGAGCGCGAATATAACATCAACTATCCGTGCACGATCGACACGCCGCAGGCCGGCGCTCCTGACTCCACCAACGGCTGCGGCACCGAATTCGATCGTCGCTACAACCCGTCGAACACCGGAAACATTCGCGGCGCATCGAAGTTCACCCTGTCGGACGGCCTCACCCTGACCGTCGATCCGAGCTACCAGTATGTGAAGGCGAACGGCGGCGGCACGGTTACCGGCCGCGAAGACCTCCGCAACGTCGGTGGCACAAACATCCCCGGCTTCGTCGGCGGCCGCTATTATTTCGGCGTTGACCTCAACGGCGACGGCGATCTGCTCGATCAGGTCACGCTGCTTGCACCGAGCCAGACCCAGACGCACCGCTATGGCGTGATCGCCAACCTGCGTTGGGATATTTCGGACGGTCAGACCGTTCGTATCGGCTACACCTTCGACCGCGCGCGTCACCGTCAGACGGGTCAGGTCCTGGGGCTCCAGCAGAATGGCGAACCGCTTGACGTCTTCCCGGTCAACAATCCGCTGATCGATTCGACCGGCACCGTCATGCAGAAGCGCGATCGCCTGTCCTACGCGACGCTGAACCAGATTTCGGGCGAATATCGCGGCGAATGGATGGACGGCTCGCTCGTCACCACGCTCGGCATTCGTGCGCCTTTCTTCAAGCGCGACCTGAATAACTACTGCTTCACGACCAGCGACTCCGGCTTCCTCGATTGCTTCGGTCAGAATGCCGCGTCGAACGCGATCTACGCGGCCGCGAACCCGGCAGTTCAGGGTCCGCAGCGCCGCGTGCTCAAGTATGACGACATTCTTCCGAACGTCGGCCTGCTGTTCAAGCCGAGCAACCGCATGTCGATCTTTGCGAACTATTCGAAGGGTCTGCAGGTTCCGGGCACGGACTCGCTTTACAACGCGTTCTTCTTTGCACCGAACACCGCATCGGCGCGTCCGATGCCTGAAAAGTCGGATAACTTCGACCTTGGCGTTCGCTATCGCACCGGTCAGGTTCAGGCGCAGCTTTCGGGCTGGTTCACGAAGTACAGCGATCGTCTGGCTTCGGCTTATGACCCCGTCACCGAACGCAACGTGTACCGCAACCTCGGCCGCGTCGACAAATATGGCATCGATGGCAGCATCGCCTATCAGCCGGTATCGAACCTCGCGCTCTATGTGTTCGGTTCGTACCTGAAGTCGGACATCAAGGACGACGTCCAGTCGGGCGTGGATGGCAATGGCGATCCGGTTTTCGCACCGACCGCCGGCAAGCGCGAATCGGGAGCGCCCGCCTACACCTTCGGTGGCTCGGCGCGCGGCACCCTCGGCCCGGTCGAACTGGGCGTCACGGCGAAGCGCACCGGTGGCCGTTACATCTACGACACCAACCTGCCGGTCACGGCGACGGTCAATGGAACCAGTGTTGAAGTCTATCCGGCCAAGACCAATGCGTATTGGCTGGTCAACCTCGATGCGCGCCTGAGCCTGGAATTCCTGGGTCTGAACGACAAGACCTTCTTCCAGCTCAACGTCTACAACCTGTTCGACAAGCTCTACGTCGGCAGCTACACGACGTCGCTCGCTCAGGGCACGTCGTCGCCGCCGTTCGCCCAGATCGGCGCACCGCGCACGATCAGCGGCACGCTGACCGTCGGCTTCTAAGCCCCCAGCAGTATGCGAAAATCAGGGCGCGGGAGGAAACTCCCGCGCCCTTTTTCGTGCTTGTCAGTAGGACGTGCCGACCTCGTTGGCGATGGATAGTTGAATCGGGATGCTCAGGCGCCGGCGATGCGCCGCGCCGTGTCCTGGACCAAGGCAATCATGTTGGGGACGCCCTGCGTGCGGTTCGACGACAGCTGGCGGGTCAGGTCGAACGGGGCGAGCGCGGCGGCGATGTCCATCGCGGCGACCTCTGCCGCGGGCTTGTCCTGCACCGCGGCGAGTACGAGCGCGACGATCCCCTTGGTGATCGCGGCATTGCTGTCGGCAAGGAAGTGCAACCGGTCGCCGTCATGCGGCAGCGGGTAGACCCAGACGCTCGCCGAGCAGCCGCGGACCAGCGTCGCGTCGGTCTTGAGCGGATCGGGCATCGGCTCCAGTTCGCGACCGAGATCGATCAGCAGGCGATAACGATCGTCGCCGTCGAGGAAGTCATATTCTTCGAAAATGTCGTCGAGGCTGCGCATGGTCGCGGCCGTGGCAGAAAGCGCGTTGGAAGGAAAGCCTCTCTCACGGCGTCATTGCGAGCGTGGCGAAGCCATCCGGAGGAAGCGTGGGCCGCCCTGGGTCGCTTCGCTACGCTCGCAATGACGGAGGCAGGCTGATCAAAGATCGACCCCCGCCGCAATGGCTTCGAGCTTGCGCAGCCGTTCCTTGAGGTCGGCGATCTCGATCCGCGATCCGGCGTTCGGCACCGCAGGGTCCTGGCCGACGCTGTGGCAGATGGCGAGTTCTTCGCGCTTGAGCTGGATCCAGTCGCGCCAGCCGCGCAGCGCGGCGAGGCTGACGATGCCGAGAGCGGACAGCGCCACTGCGGCGGTGACAAGATTGGTTGCGAGGTCAGAAGTGATGGCGGCCATGACAGGGCTCCTTCTTCGTCACATCAGGGGTGCGAACGATCGCGCAGCTTCTCGATTTCCTCGTCGAGGCTGACGGCGCGATTATTGTCGGTGGCGATCCGTTCGAGCACCTGGATGCGCTCTTTCAATTGACGGATTTCGGCTTGCAGCGCCTTGGTCTCGGCATCCTGATTCGCGTTGCCGACGAAATACTCGTTGCCGCGGCGGTCGCGGTGGACGCCATATTTCGCCCGGACAATGCTGCCGATCGTCACGATCAGCACGATGCCGATGACCATTTCAAAGGGGTTCATGGGGAGCGATCCTTTCGGTCTTGTCTTGTCTTGTCAGTTCAGCGGGGCTTCGCGCAGCTTCTCGATCTCGTCGGCGACGTCGATTCCCTTGTCGGTAACGATGCGTTCGAGGACGCGGACGCGCGCTTCCAGCCGCTCGGTCTGCGCCGCATATTGCGCGGCCTTTTCGGCGGTGAGTTCGGACTGCTTCTCGATCATCTTCTGCTGGTGCTTGGACCAGATGGCGAAGCCGCCGAGGAGAAAGGGGGCAAGCGGGATCAGGATCCAGATGGTATCGCTCATGACGGCTGCTCCTTCCTCAGTTCGCCGGACGCCGCAGCGCCTCGATCTCGCGCTCCAGCCGGTGGCCTTCGTCGGTGACGATGCGTTCGACCACCGCCAGGCGATCCTTGACCGATCCGAGTTCGGCGCGAAGCTGGGCATTTTCCTGGCTGATCAGCTTGACGCGTTCCATCGCCTCGTCGCTGGTCTTGGGATAGATCGCCTTGCCCCAGCTGTTTTCGAGGGGATAGCCGTGCTTGATGCGCAGCCAGGTGGTGAAAATCCAGCCGCCGATTGCCGCGAGGCCGATGATCGCCGCGACCGGCGCGATTGCTTCCTTCAGGATGATGAAGTCCATGGTTATTCCCCTCAGCGCAGGCTGTCTATCTGACTGGCGAGCTGCGCCGCCTGTCCGTTGGTGTCGGTCGCAATGCGTTCGAGAACCGAGATGCGTTCCTCCAGCCGGACGATCTTGCCGGCGAGCTTGGCATTGTCGCTTTCGAGCAGTGCGATTTTTCGATCAGCGTCGGCGTCGGTTCGATGAACCGTGCCACCCCATTCATTTTCAACCGGATAGCCGTGTTTGGCGCGGATCCAGGTGGTGAACATCCAGCCGGCCATCGAGATACCGATGATGGCGAGGACGAAAGCGGGACCACCGAAATTCATGTTTCAACTCCCTGTTGCCATGGTTCCGGGCGTCGCCGGGATCAGCGCAGTGCGTCGATCTCGTCGGCGAGGCGGCGGTTGTGGCTCGTGTAGTAAAGTTCGATGTCGGCAAGCCGGCGATCGATGTCGCGGAAGCGCGAGCGGATGTCGCGGGTGGAGGCGCTGGGGTTCGAGCGCACGCCCTGCCAGAATTTCGCCTCTTCCTGCGAGCCATAGAGCGCGAAGGGCTTCGGCTGCGCCATCCAGGCAACGAGCCAATAGGCGATCAGTGTCCAGGGGAAGCCCCCCATTAGCGTCAGCAGCACCGCGCCGACGCGGACCCACAGGGCGTCGATCCCGCTATAGTCGGCGATGCCCGCACAGACGCCGCTCCATTTGGCGTTCTGTTTGTCGAGATAGAATTTCGTGCGGCTAGCGGACATCTCAGTTCCTCCTGCTGATGTTTTCAAGCTGCGCCAGATCTTCATCGCTGCGAACCGCGGGGCGGAAATCGGGATGGTCGGCGCTGATGATCCGTTCGACGGTATGCAGGCGGGCTTCGAGACGGCGCGCCGTGTCATACATTTCGTCGAGCAGCTGTTCATCCTCTCCGGTCAATGTCTTGGCCTGCTTCCACTTGGTTATGTAGTGGAGGATCAGCCAGGGCAGACCGAGGAAGAGCGTGCCGATGACGATCGGGACAATGATCACTTCTTCCATCGGTCCGGCTCCTTAGTTCTTGCCCTGCGCGGCTTTCAGCGCGGCGAGTTCGTCGGCAACCTTGTCGGCCGCCTGCAGCTCGGCGATTTCTTCGTCGAGCGACTTCTTGTAGCCGAGGCCCAGCGCGTCGGCACGGCCTTCGGCTTCGTCGACGCGGCGTTCGAGCGTTTCGAAGCGCGAGAAGGCGTCCTGGACGCGGTCGCCATTGGTCATTTCGCGCAGGCGATAGCGGTTTTCGGCGCTTTCGAGGCGATTGACGACGCTCGACTGACGCGCGCGCGCTTCGCTGAGCTTCTTCTGCAACTTGGTGATGTCGGCTTCATAGCCCTTGAGCGCATCGTCGAGCACGGCGATTTCGGCCTTCAGCTTTTCGGCCATGTCGCCGGCCTTCTGCTTTTCGACCAGCGCGGCGGTGGCCAGGTCTTCGCGATCTTTCGACAGCGCCAGTTCGGCCTTTTCCTTCCAGCTGTCCTGAAGGCTTTCCAGCTTCGCGATGTGGCGACGCATTTCCTTCTGGTCGGCGATGGTGCGGGCGGCCGAGGCGCGGACTTCGACGAGGGTTTCGTTCATCTCGAAGATGATCTGGCGGATCATCTTTTCGGGATCTTCGGCACGGTCAAGCAGATCGGTGACGTTGGCGGCGATGATGTCGCGGGTTCGTGAAAAAATACCCATGGTCTATGCTCCTGTCGAAATTCGTCGAAAATGGCTGGTGCCGGGGCGGGGCAAGGGGGGAGAGTGCCCCGGCACCAGTTTTCGGTCAGGCCACGAGGCTGACCGCCGGGGTTGCAGCAGCGACGTCGTAAACGACCTGCGGATGGTCGATCACCCCGACAAGGATGGCCAGCGCACCGACCGCGCTGAGCGCGAAAGTGGCAGTCTGGGCAAACAGCGTCTTCATGATCGTTCCTTCCTGTTTTTCGCTGCACCGGAGCTTTCTGCGCCGGTTCGCAAATATCGATGCATGAGGCGTGCCAATTGCCGAAAGCGGCGGAAAGGCGCCCAAATTCACACGGAATCACCCCGTCCGAACAAAATGCCTTGCCAATCAGCGGGAAATTTTGCCAATGATTGGGAATGGAGCGCGAAACGCAGTTCATCGGCCAGTCGGTCGCCTTTCAGGATGCGGTCGAACGCGCGAGCCAGGCGGCGACGCTTGACCGTCCGGTGCTGGTGATCGGCGAGCGCGGCACCGGCAAGGAACTGATCGCCGAACGCCTGCACCGCCTGTCGGCGCGCTGGGACCGGCCCTATGTGATCATGAATTGCGCCGCGATGCCCGAGACGCTGATCGAAAGCGAATTGTTCGGGCATGAGGCGGGGGCCTTTACCGGCGCGACGAAGACGCGCGCGGGGCGCTTCGAGGAGGCCGACGGCGGCACCTTGTTCCTCGACGAGCTCGCGACAATGTCGATGGGCGCGCAGGAGCGGCTGCTCCGCGCGGTCGAATATGGCGAGGTGACGCGCGTCGGTTCGTCGCGGCCGATCCGCGTCGACGTCCGCATCGTCGCCGCGACCAACGAGCATCTGCCCGCGCTGGTCGATGAAAACCGCTTTCGCGCCGACCTGCTCGACCGGCTGTCGTTCGAGGTCATCACCCTGCCCCCGTTGCGCGCGCGCGAAGGCGATATCGAGGTGCTCGCCACCTATTTCGGACAGCGCATGGCCGCGGTGCTCGGCTGGGACGAATGGCCGGGCTTCGGCCCGCGCGCGCTCGCGGCGATGGAGGGCCACGACTGGCCGGGCAATGTCCGCGAACTCCGCAACGTCATCGAGCGCGCCATCTATCGCTGGGCCGACCCGACGCGTCCGGTCGACGCGCTGAGCTTCGACCCCTTCGCCAGCCCGTGGCAGCCCGCAGTGCGCAACACGCAGGCGAAAGCCGACGCGGCGCCCCCTGCCCCCTCCGCGCCCGGTGACGATAGCGCAATGGCAACCCCGGCCCCGCCCACCGGCGGCGCCGTCAGCGATCTGCGCGCGGCGGTCGATGCCTATGAACGGCAAATCCTGTCGGACACGATGGCGCGCTGCCGGTTCAACCAGAAGGTCGCCGCCGAAGCGCTGGGTCTGAGCTATGACCAGATCCGCCACGCGCTGAAAAAGCACGGGCTCAACAACTGAGCTATTGCCCAGGCAGCCGCCGCTCGAGCGCGGCCAGGACATCGTCCTGCGCCGCCAGCATCGCCGCGAGCTTGTCGCGCAGCGCATAGATTTCGGGCAGGCCGTCGACCGATTCGGCGATGCTGCGTTCAAGATAGAGGCGGTCGATGTCCGCTAGCGCGTCGGTCAACGGCGCGCGCGCCGCCTGAAGGCGCGAGATCGCCTGTTGCGCCACGACCCAGCTTTCGCTGGAAATCGCCGCGCCGCCCGCTGCGGTGACGGCCGCCTCGGTCGGCGCCCGTTCGCGCGCGAAGGCCTGCTGCGCGCCCGCCGCGTCCGATTCCCACCGCGCCAGCCGCCCGGCCAGATCGGTCGGCAGCGGCCCCGGCGGCGGCACAACGACAGACGGCGGCGCGACGTCGAAACGTCCCTCGACCGGACGTTTCGCCAGCGAAGGATAGTCGCCGCCCTGTGCAGCGGCGCAGGCCGACAGCGGGATTGCGGCCATCAGCGGCAGGATTGCAAGGATTGGCTTCATCGCCGCCCCTGATATGGGCGCAGACGCATCGCAGCAAGCCGAATCGGAGGAGCGGCGCCGCGCGCCCCGAACCGCCCCTTTCGCGATGAAAAGCGCGGAAATATGCGGTTGACAGCATCGCCGTTCGCCGCTAGTGGCGCTGACTTTCCCGCATGCCGGAAAAATCGGTCGCTTCGGCGGCTGACCGGGAGCGCGGGTGTTTTAGTTTCTGATTGGATGGAAGACCATGTTCGCAATCGTGCGCACGGGCGGCAAGCAGTATCGCGTCGCCGCTGGAGACAAGATCGCCGTCGAGAAGATCGAAGGCGCGGCCGGTGACACCGTGTCGCTGGGTGACGTTCTGCTGGCCGGTGACGGCGGCGATGTGAAGGATGCGAAGGGTCTGACCGTTTCGGCCGAGATCATCGCCCAGACCCGCGGCGACAAGGTCATCGTCTTCAAGAAGCGCCGCCGGCACAATTATCGCCGCCGCAACGGCCATCGTCAGTCGCTGACGCTGCTGCGCATCACCGCGATCGGCGAAGCCAAGAAGGCCGCTCCCAAGAAGGAAGCGGCGCCGAAGGCCGAAGAAGCCGCCGCTGCGCCCGCGCCCGAAAAGAAGGCTGCTGCGCCGAAGAAGGCCGCTGCGCTCAAGGCCGAAGCTGCCGCCGAAAAGAAGCCCGCTGCCAAGAAGGCGGCCCCCAAGAAGGACGCCTGAGCGCGATCACGCGGCTCGGCTGAAGAACGAAACAAGGAGTTTAGGTCATGGCACATAAGAAAGCAGGCGGTTCGTCGCGCAACGGTCGCGACTCGCAGGCCAAGCGCCTTGGCGTGAAGAAGTTCGGCGGTCAGGAAGTGATCGGCGGCAACATCATCGTGCGCCAGCGCGGCACCAAGGTGTACCCGGGCGTCAACGTCGGCATCGGCAAGGACCACACGCTGTTCGCGACCGCGGACGGCCGCGTCCGATTCCACGATGGCAAGCTTGGCCGCAAATATGTGTCGGTCGACGCCATGGCGGAAGCCGCCGAATAAGGACGATCTTCCAGGGTCGTCCACCAAGGGACGACCCGGAACGGTCCTTTCCGCCCAGGCGGGAACAAAGTTCGAAAAGAGGGAGACGGGTCGCCCCCGGTCTCCCTTTTTTCTTGCCCGGGATCCGGACCAACCCGGTCCCTTTGAATTTCCGGCGCGAAAACAGGGCCATCCATCTCCCTCGCATTTCGACTGTCGTCAAAGCGTCACCATCTGGCGCCACGGCGACAGGCAAATGGGAGTGACGAAAATGTTTGCGCGTACCGAAAGACTGTTGCTGCGGCCCGGCTGGCTCGAAGATGCCCCCGCACTCGCCCGTGCAATCGGCGAGGAAGCGGTGGTGCGCAACCTGGCGCGGGCGCCCTGGCCCTATGGCATGGACGAGGCGCAGGACTTCCTCGGCCGTCCGGTCGATCCGGCGCAGCCGAGCTTCCTGATTTTCGCGCGCACCGGCGGCGCCCCGCGCCTCGTCGGCGGCTGCGGCATCGCGCCGAGCCCCGAAGGTCCGCTCGAAATGGGCTATTGGATCGCCCGCCCCTATTGGGGCCTTGGCTTTGCGACCGAAGCGGGTCGCCAGCTCGTCCGGATCGCGCGCGCGATGCAATTGCCGAAGCTGACCGCGGGGCATTTCCTCGACAACCCGGCCTCGGGCGCGGTGCTTCGCAAGCTGGGCTTCCGTCCCACGGGGCAGATCGCGCAGCGCTACAGCGTCGCGCGCGGCCGCGACGTTGCGTGTGCGCTGTTCGAAGAGGGCGAGGGTGACGGCAGCGATGTCGTCACCCCGATGCGCGGCCGTATCGACAGCGACGCCGATTTTCGCGAACAGTTCCGGCTGATCGCTGCCTGACGCCGCGCGGCGCGGCACCTATGCCGCCGCCCCGCCGTCCGCGAAGGGCAGGATCGCGCGATAGGCCTCTACCCCCGGCGCGCCGGCGATCGTCGCGCCTTGGGTAAGCAGCCAGTAATGGCGCACGATCTCTGCCTGCTGTTCGAGCCCGTAGCGTGCAAGCGGCCAGCCCGGCTTGACGCTGTAACCATAGCTCGCGAAGGGATGGCGCATCAGCACCAGATACCAGCGCCCGCGCGTCTGCGCCTGCCACACATGCGTCATTTCGTGGACGAACAGGCCCTTCAGCGACCGCGACGCGGCGGCGAAATCGTCGCAGTATAAATCGCCGTGCGGGTGGAAATGCAGCGACCCCATCGGCGCCATCACGACGCGGCGCGGCTGGAAGAATATCCATTTGCGATGGCATATGCGCACCCGGTCATAGGCGATCGCATCGCCGAAGATCGACCGGGCCAGCGCAATTTCGCCCGCCGTCAGGGGCCGCGACGGCCTTGCCACGAGTGCTTACTTCTTCGCCGCGTCCGTGTTGGCCGCGCCATGGTCCATCGAGCCATACTCCATCCCGGCCATCGCACCCGTCGGCGCGTCGCCGCTGCCGTCGGCGCTCGCGCCCGGCGCCGGCTTGATCGGCAGGTCGAAGAGGATGCGGTCATTGTTATAATTGGTGAAGACGAACTGCATCGGCAGCTTGCCGGCGCGCACCGCGGCGCCGTTGATGTGCCAGATCATCAGATGCTTGCCGCCGGGCTTGAATTCCAGCTCGCCCTTCGCGGGGACGGTCGCCGTGGTCAGCGGCTTCATCGTCACCACGCCATTTTCCTTGACGCTTTCGTGCATTTCGACGCGCTGCGCGAGGTCGGCGGTCACCGCGACCAGTTCGACATCCTGCGGACCGCCCTTGATCGTGAAGTAGCCCGCGGCGGGGCTGTCGGGGGTCGCGCCCATCTGAATATAGCCGGCGACCACCGCGAGCTGCGGGTCGCTGCCGATTTTACCGTTGCAGCCGGTGAGGGCGAGGGCGCTGGCTGCAAGGGCGGCGATGGCGAAAGGCTTCATGATGCGGGACTCCCGAAATGCGTCGATTTTCGATCCACAGTAAGCGGTCAAAACCCTTGTGCCAAGGATTAGCGCACCTATATCGCGCCCATCAAACCCGCAAGGGAACCCATGTGCGGCGCGCCTCTTTAGGGCGCCGGAAAATGATAAGGACGTTGAGACTATGGCCAAAGTGATCGGGATCGACCTCGGCACCACGAACAGCTGTGTCGCGGTGATGGAAGGCGGCAAGCCCAAGGTTATCGAAAATGTGGAAGGCACGCGGACGACCCCGTCGATCGTCGCCTTCGCCAAGGATGGCGAGCGCCTGATCGGCCAGCCGGCAAAGCGCCAGGCCGTCACCAATCCCGAAAACACCATTTTTGCGGTGAAGCGCCTGATCGGCCGCCGCTTTGACGACCCCATGACCAAGAAGGACATGGAACTCGTCCCCTACACCATCGTCAAGGGCGCCAACGGCGACGCGTGGGTCAAGGCGGGCGGCGAAGATTATTCGCCGTCGCAGATCAGCGCTTTCATCCTTCAGAAGATGAAGGAAACCGCCGAAGCCTATCTGGGCGAAAAGGTCGAGCAGGCGGTGATCACCGTTCCGGCTTACTTCAACGACGCGCAGCGCCAGGCGACCAAGGACGCCGGCAAGATCGCCGGCCTTGAAGTGCTGCGCATCATCAACGAGCCGACCGCGGCCGCGCTCGCCTATGGTCTCGACAAGAGCGAGAACAAGACCATTGCGGTCTATGACCTTGGCGGCGGCACCTTCGACATCTCGGTGCTCGAAGTGGGCGACGGCGTGTTCGAGGTGAAGTCGACCAACGGCGACACCTTCCTGGGCGGCGAGGATTTCGACAGCAAGATCGTCGAATATCTGGCCGACGGCTTCAAGAAGGACGAAGGCATCGACCTGCGCGGCGACAAGCTGGCGCTTCAGCGGCTGAAGGAAGCCGCCGAAAAGGCGAAGATCGAACTGTCATCGGCCGCGACGACCGAGGTCAACCTGCCCTTCATCACCGCCGACGCCAACGGGCCGAAGCACCTCGTCAAGACGATCACCCGCTCCGATCTGGAAAAGCTGGTCGAAGAGCTGATCAAGCGGACCCTCGAACCGTGCAAGAAGGCGATCAAGGACGCAGGCGTTTCGGCTAGCCAGATCGACGAAGTCGTGCTGGTCGGCGGCATGACCCGCATGCCGCGCGTGCGCGAAGTCGTGAAGGATTTCTTCGGCAAGGAACCGCACACCGGCGTCAACCCCGATGAAGTCGTCGCGATCGGCGCGGCGATCCAGGCGGGCGTGCTGCAGGGCGACGTCAAGGACGTGCTGCTGCTCGACGTGACCCCGCTGAGCCTCGGCATCGAGACGCTGGGCGGCGTGTTCACGCGCATGATCGACCGCAACACGACGATCCCGACTAAAAAGAGCCAGGTCTATTCGACCGCCGACGACAATCAGTCGGCGGTGACGATCCGCGTGTTCCAAGGCGAGCGCGAAATGGCCGCCGACAACAAGATGCTCGGCCAGTTCGATCTGGTCGGCATCCCGCCGGCGCCGCGCGGCGTGCCGCAGATCGAGGTGACCTTCGACATCGACGCCAACGGTATCGTCAACGTCAGCGCGAAGGACAAGGGCACCGGCAAGGAACAGCAGATCAAGATCCAGGCTTCGGGCGGACTTTCGGATGCTGACATCGACCAGATGGTCAAGGACGCCGAACAGTTCGCCGAAGAGGACAAGAAGCGCCGTGAGGCAGCCGAGGCGAAGAACAACGCCGAAAGTCTGATCCACACGACCGAGCGCCAGATCGCCGAGCATGGCGACAAGATCGACGCCGGGCTGAAGTCGGAAATCGAAGCGGCGATCGCCGAAGCCAAGACGGCCGTCGAAGGCGGGGACAGCGCTGCGATGACCGAAAAGGCGCAGGCGCTGGCGCAGGTCGCGATGAAGCTGGGCCAGGCGATCTACGAAAAGGAACAGCAGGCCGCGGCATCGCCCGCCGCCGATGCTGACGAGAAGAAGGCCGACGACGATGTCGTCGATGCCGAATTCTCCGAAGTCGAAGACGACAAGAAGTAAGCATGAAACTCTCCCCGTCGCGCTTCCCGGCGCGGCGGGGCAGAGGGGGCCGATAGACCATGTCGCTCGACATCGATTATTACGAACTGCTCGAATGCGAGCGCGGCGCCGACGACGCGACGCTGAAAGCCAGCTACCGCAAGCTCGCCATGAAATACCACCCCGACAAGAATCCGGGGTGCGGCGACAGCGAAGCGCGGTTCAAGGCAATCAACGAAGCCTATGATTGCCTCAAAGACCCGCAAAAGCGGGCAGCCTACGACCGCTTCGGCAAGGCGGCGTTCCAGAATGGCGGCGGCCCGGGCGGCGGCTTCGGTGGCGGCGCCGAATTCGGCGATATCGGCGACATTTTCGAATCGATCTTCGGGTCGGCTTTCGGCGGCGGTCGGCAGCAGCAGCGCGGCCCCGCGCGCGGCGCCGACCTGCGCTACGACATGGAAATCCGGCTCGAAGACGCTTTTGGCGGCTGCAGCCGCGAGATTCAGGTCGATGTCGCTGCGCGCTGCGACGTCTGCGACGGGTCGGGCGCGAAGCCCGGCACCGCGACGCACCGCTGCACCACCTGCAACGGCCACGGCAAGGTCCGCGCGCAGCAGGGCTTTTTCATGGTCGAGCGCACCTGCCCGCACTGCCAGGGATCGGGCGAGGTCATCACCGACCCGTGCGGCACCTGTCACGGCGAAGGCCGTGTCGACCGGCGCAAGACGCTGACCGTCGAAATCCCGCCCGGCGTCGATGAAGGCACGCGCATCCGCCTGCAGGGCGAAGGCGAAAGCGGCGCGCGCGGCGCAGCGGCTGGTGACCTCTACATCTTCCTCCACATGGCGCGGCACAAGCTGTTCGAACGCGAAGGCACGACGTTGTTCACGCGCGCGCCGATCAGCTTCACCACCGCCGCGCTCGGCGGCTGCATCACCATCCCCGGCCTCGACGGGCGCAAGCATGACATCAGCATTCCCGCGGGCATCCAGTCGGGCAAGCAGCTTCGTCAGCGCGGCGCCGGGATGCCCGTGCTCAACGGTCGCGGCCACGGGGACCTGGTGGTTCAGATCGACGTCGAAACCCCGACGCGGCTGAATGCCAAGCAGAAGGAATTGCTGCAGGCGTTCCGCGAAACCGAGACCGGCGAAGAATGCCCGGCAAGCCAGGGCTTTTTCGGACGGCTCAAGGAAATGTGGGACGATCTGACGGATTAGGCTTCCATACTTCTCACCTCGTCATTGCGAGGAGCGCCGCGACGAAGCAATCTCCAGCCATCGTCCTACCACCTCGATAGCTGGAGATTGCTTCGCTTCGCTCGCAATGACGGGTGAGTTACCCAATCTGGCCCCGCAATTCGGCAATCAGCGCCGCGACCTTGGGTAGGCGCGGTTCCTCTTCATCGAGGATCGCGTAGAAAGCCCGGCGTTTGAGCGCCGCCAGTTCGTCGGTGCGCAGCGCACCCTCGCCGCCGACGCTCGACGCGACGATGTCGATCAGCCGGTCGGCACCGTGGAGCCGCCCCCACAGATAGTCATTCTCGCGATAGGCGCGGCTGAAGAAGGCGCCGAAGCTGTTGAACTCGATCCCCTTGAGCATCGACGCCGCGCCGCCGGTGCGGATCGCGGTCGCGTCCGACGGCGAGATGCGGTCGATCTTGATGGGATCGAATTCGTCGAACCCCTCGCCCTGCAACAGCGGCAGGGTGGCAATGTCGTAAAAAGGATAGCCGAGATAGGCGAGCAGCATCGTGCGCCGGTCGTCCTTGGGCAGGCTGCCGAGCGCGGCGGCGATCAATATATCGGCATCGGCATCGACGCTGACCAGATCGCGCCGTTCGGCGATCGCGTCGATCCACTGCGCCGCGCTGGCGTCGGCGGGCACGTCGAGCCGCTCGAGCCACTGGTCGCCCTCGCGTTCGAGATAGAGGCCGAGCGCGGTGTAGATCGCGCCTCGCATCGTCTCGCACGCCGGATCGGGCGCATCGCGCTTTGCCTCGACCGCGGCGTCGAGTTCGCGCGCGAGGAAGCGCAGACGCCGGATGCGAAAGCCAAGGTCGTGGGTGCGGAAAAAGGCAATCGCGTCGGTGCTCGCGCCCGAACCGCGCTTGCCCGAAATGCGGTCGAGCCCGCGGCTGCGGATTTCGTCCCACACGGCGTCGCGCCGGTTGCGCTGATGGATGTCGCCCTCGGGCGGTGCCAGCCGGTCGATCAGCGCGACCAGCTCCTCGACCACCGCCGAGAGCTTGAGGTGGCCATAGGGCGCATAGGCGAAGCCGGCGCGCGCCGCCGCCTCGGCCTGCGCCTTTGCGCGCCAGCGGTCGAGCCGCGCCGGGGTCGGGGTGTTGAGGAAGAAGGTCGTGCCGAACAGCGCCGCCACCTGCTCCTCGACCTCGACCTTCATCGCATCGACGACGCGCTGCATGCGGCGGATGCGCCGCGACATATTCTCGATCGCCTCGACGCTGTCGCGGATCGGCTGTTCGCGCGGAATTTCGGACAGTGCGCCGAGGATGGTCGAAAAAAAGCCCGGCGGGCGGCGCGCTTCGCCCTCGCCTGCCTCGCCAGGCTTGCCGAAGCTGATCGAGCGATAATCGGGCTTGGGATCGATATAGACGAAGCGCCGGTCGATCTCGCGCCGCGCCGGCCGCTGCTTGAGCGCCGCGATCGCCGGACGGAACGGCGCGTTTGCGAGCACCGACCCGTCGATGAGCACCCGGTCGGAGGGGTCGGCCTCGCTCCCCGTCGGAAGCTGGACGCGGACGAAATCGGCGCGCGCCGGCCAGGCGATGCCGCGCTTTTCGAGCACGCTGTCGAGTTCGCGCAGCGTGAAGGGCGGAAAGGCGCCGGGAAAGCTGGCGGTCGCGCGCGCCGCGGCAGCGAGGCCGGGGACGTCGTCGAGCCGCTTGCCCGCGCGGCCGTCCTGCCGGAAATGCATGATCAGCCGGTGTTCCTGCTCGGTCACGCGCGGCGGACTGTTGAGCGCGAGCGGCATGCTGTGCCCCGCATAGTCGGTCACCGAGACGAACAGGTCGACCGGCTGACCCGCCGGCAGCAGCGGCCGCCCCTGCGGCCCCGACGCCATCGCATCGAAGGCATCGAGCAGCAGGCCGGAGAAAATCTGTCCGCCGAAGGGCGGTTCGAACCAGCGCGCGCGCACGAAGCGCGACAGCTTGGCGCGCACCTCGTCCTGCGCGCCCTCGCCCACCGTGCGGTCGATGACATTGCCGCGCCGCTTCATCGCCCAGCCGGCGATCGGCACCGCCCAGAATTTGGTTGCCGCCGACAACGGCCGCGCATCCGGGTCGATCAGCCGGTCGACATCGGCATCGTCGAGCCATAATTCGGTGAGCGGGTCGAGCGACTGGCCGGTCGCCATTGCCCGCGCGAGGAAAATGCCGTTGATCCCCCCCGCGCTGGCGCCCGCGATGATGTCGGCAAGGACGCGCAGCTTGATCCCGCTGCGCGCCGCGAGCGCGACCAGCAATTCGCCATAGGCATCGACCGCCGCCGGTTCCGCCTCGTCGTGAAAGGTGCGCGACGCCGCCGCGAGCCGCCACACTTCCTTGGTGATGCCGTGCATGTAGACGGCAAGGCTGATGCCGCCGTAGCAGATCAGGGCAAAGCGTAATTCCTTCTCGCGCATCGGCGACCTGATAGCGCGCTTCCGCACGCCGCGTCACCCCTTGCCGGTCGGTTCCCGAAAAGCCGGGCGGCGCATTAGGACAATATCAAAGTTTCCGATTTATTCACCGTGTCGAATGGGGGTTTGGCCATCAAATGTGGCCGATTTCCCAGTCTGTAGAGTCGAAGCAGGAAGAAGCGATGAGTGCATTCGGACGCCGTCCCGGAACCGCAGGCCGCCCCGCCTTTGGCGTGGCCAAGCCGATGCAGGCTGGCCCCGGCATGGCCGGCGGCGCGCAATTTCCTGCGATCGACACGCCGGCCGCCGAGGCACCCCCGCCGCCGTCGAACCTGAGCCCCGAAATGGAGGCGATGGAGCGGCTGAACCAGCGGTCGACCGCCGAGGCGATGGAGCCCGAAAAGGCGCAGGGCTTCGAAGCCAGCGTCCACAAAATCAAGGAACAGGTGCTGCCGCGCCTGCTCGAACGCGTCGATCCCGAGGCCGCGGCGACGCTGTCGAAGGACGAGTTGACCGAGGAATTCCGCCCGATCATCCTCGAAGTGCTCGCCGAGCTGCGCATCACGCTCAACCGCCGCGAGCAATTCGCGCTCGAAAAGGTGCTCGTCGACGAATTGCTCGGCTTCGGCCCGCTCGAAGAGCTGCTCTCCGACCCCGACATCAGCGACATCATGGTCAACGGCCCGTATCAGACCTATGTCGAGCGCAAGGGCCAGCTCGTCATCGCACCGATCCAGTTCCGCGATGAACAGCATCTTTTCCAGATCGCCCAGCGCATCTGTAACCAGGTCGGCCGCCGCGTCGACCAGACAACGCCGCTCGCCGACGCCCGTCTCAAGGACGGTAGCCGCGTCAACGTGATCGTGCCGCCGCTCTCGCTTCGCGGAACCGCGATCTCGATTCGTAAATTCTCGGCCAAGCCGATCACGCTCGACATGCTCTGTCAGTGGGGCGCGATGAGCCAGAAGATGTGCACCGCGCTGAAGATCGCAGGCGCGAGCCGGTTCAACATCGTCATCTCGGGCGGTACGGGTTCGGGTAAGACGACGATGCTCAACGCGCTCTCCAAGATGATCGACCCCGGCGAGCGCGTGCTGACCATCGAGGATGCCGCCGAATTGCGGCTACAGCAGCCGCACTGGCTGCCGCTCGAAACGCGCCCCGCGAACCTTGAAGGCAACGGTGCCATTCACATGGGCGACCTTGTGAAGAACGCGCTGCGTATGCGTCCTGACCGCATCATCATGGGCGAAGTCCGCGGCGCGGAGTGTTTCGACCTCCTCGCCGCGATGAACACCGGTCACGACGGGTCGATGTGTACGCTGCACTCGAACAGCCCGCGCGAATGCCTTGGCCGTATGGAAAATATGGTGCTGATGGGCGACATCAAGATTCCGAAGGAAGCGATCTCGAAACAGATCGCCGACTCGGTCGACCTGATCGTCCAGATCAAGCGTCTGCGCGATGGCTCGCGCCGCGTGACCAACGTGACCGAGGTAATCGGCATGGAAGGCGACGTCATCGTCACCCAAGAATTGTTCAAGTTCGAATATTTGGACGAGGACAAGGACGGAAAGATCATCGGCGAATATCGCTCGATGGGCCTGCGTCCCTATACGCTGGAAAAGGCGCGCCAGTACGGCTTCGATCAGCCGTACCTCGAGGCCTGCCTGTAAACTCCGCCTGCGGGGGGAGGTGACGCTTAGGGCTTGAGCGCCAGCGCCGCCGCTACGATCGCGACCGCTACGCTCACCAGCGCGATGCCGCGCCACGGCATGAAACCGACGTTGTCGACGTCGTGGCGATTGCGGCGGCGCCACTCGGCGAGTTCGGCGACACCGAACAGGATCGCAGCAGTTACGCTCACCGACAGCATCGACACTTGCATTGACGCTCAACCCTTCGCAAACAGGGGATCTTCCCCCCCCCCCCCAGTGACGAGGTGCCGATATGCGTTCGCTTCCGATTATTGCAACCGCTCTTCTTGCCGCCACCGCTCCGGCGTTCGCGATGGCCGATCCGCACGCCGGACATGGCGATCATGGTGCACACGGTGCCGCGCCGGACGGCGCGATCGCCGCAGCGGTGGCGGCGCCGACCCGCACCCCCGCCAACGTCGCGCGCGACGCGGCGCGCCATCCCGCCGAAACGCTAGCCTTCTTCGGCGTGAAGCCGGGCGATACGGTCGTCGAGCTGTGGCCGGGCGGCGGCTGGTATACCGAGATTCTGGCGCCGCTGACCCAAAGCGGTGGCGGCACGCTCTATGCCGCGGCCCCGTGGGAGCGCGGGCTGAATACGGTCCGCAAATGGCAGGAGGCCAAGCCCGACGCCTATGGCGCGGTCAAGCTCGCCGAATTTCCTGCAACCGGTGCCGGACCCAAAGTGCCCGACGGCAGCGCCGACGTGGTGCTGACCTTTCGCAACGTCCACAACTGGCGCTTCGGCGGCATGGACAAGACCGCCGAAGCATTCCAGCAAATCTATGCGATGCTGAAGCCCGGCGGCGTACTCGGCGTCGTCGACCACCGCCTGCCCGAGGCGATGGATTCGGCACTCGAGGAAAAGAGCGGCGATATGAAGCGCTCGTCGGTCGTCGCCTTTGCCGAAGCCGCCGGCTTCACGCTGGCGGGCGAAAGCGAGGTCAACGCCAACCCCCGGGACACGCACGATTATGAAAAGGGCGTGTGGAGCCTGCCGCCGACGCTGACCAACAAGGATATCGACCGCGAAAAATATGTCGCGATCGGCGAATCGGACCGCATGACGCTGAAGTTCGTGAAGCCGGCAAGCTGAGCAAGCCGCTCGAAACGATCGACCCCGCGCTGCTGCTCAGCGCCTATGCGCAGGGGATATTCCCGATGGCCGACGGGGCGGACGACCCGTCGGTCCATTGGGTCGAACCGCGGCTGCGCGCGATCCTGCCGCTCGATGGCTTTCACCTGTCGCGCAGCCTGCGCAAGCTGCTGCTCGCCGACCGTTTCCGCGTCACCACCGACACCGCCTTTCCCGCGATGACGGCGCTGTGCGCCGAAGCCGCCGACGACCGGCCGACGACGTGGATCAACCCGGTGATCCGTGCGAGCTACGAACGATTGTTCCGCATGGGCCATGCCCATAGCGTCGAATGCTGGTACGACGGGGAGTTGGTCGGCGGCCTCTATGGCGTGTCGCTGGGGCGCGCCTTTTTCGGCGAGTCGATGGTCAGCCGGATGCGCGACGCCTCGAAAATCGCGCTCGCGCATCTCGTCGCGCGGCTCAGTGCCGGGGGCTTCGAGCTGCTCGATTGCCAGTTCATGACGCCGCACCTCGCCAGCCTGGGCGCGATCGAAATGCCCCAGGCCGCCTATCTCGCGCGGCTTTACTCGGTGCTGTCGGGGGCCGGCGATGCGGCCTTGGGCGCCGCCGCGGGAGCGGCCGGAGCCGGAGTACCCTCGCCGCCATTCCCGGCGGGCGACTGGTCGGCGCTCGATGCCTTGGGCGCCGATACTGCCTTGGGTGCGGAGCGCGCGACGGGTTCGCCGCCCGGATATGTCATCGCACAGCTTTTGACGAAGACATCATAGATCGGGTGCTGGATCACATTGCGCTCGGGGCGTTCCTTGAACACCCAGCCCGAAAAGACGCGATACCATTTATTGTCGCGCTGATCCTGCACCGACAATTGCACGAAGGCGCCGGTTTCGGGGGGATCTTCCCACGGCGCCGTCTGTTCGCAGGCGCGCAGGCGAACGATCGCGCGGCCGACACGCGCGGTATCGCCCGGCTTCATCGTCAGATCCTGCACCAGCCCGTTGCGCTTGTTGAGCAGGCCCACCACTGCAACGCGTTCGGCCATCGGGGTCGCGCCTTCGATCCCGCCGACTTCCTGCGGCACGGTTTCGGACTTGGCGATCTGCGGGATGTTGCTCGTCGTCTTGGTCTGGTTGCCGCGATCGCAGCCGGCCAGCGTCGTCGCCGCGAGCAGCGCGATCAGCGCGGAACGGAAAAGCGGCGTCGCCACGGCGCTCAGTCGGCGCCGGGCCGCCAGGCCTCGTAATCGCCAGTCGCGGCGGCGCGATGCCCGCCGCGTTCGAGCGCGCCGGCGGGGCGATAGGCACCCAGGCTGCCGGTCAGATTTGCAGTCGGCTCGGCGAGCCAGGGGCGTGGCGCGGGCAGCACGTCGGACGGCAGTTCGTCGAAGGTGCCGTGCAGCCAGCCGTGCCATTCGGGCGGCACGCGGCTCGCGTCGTTCGATCCCTTGTAGAGCACCCAGCGGCGCTTGCCGTCGCGCGACCGGAAATAGCGGTTGCCAAGGCCGTCCTCGCCTACCTGCTCGCCATTTTTCCAGCTGCTCAGCAGCGTGCCGACGGTCGCGCCGTCCCACCAGGTGAAAATCTTGCCCAAGATGCTCATGGCGGTGGCGTTTACAGGCAAGCGTGCGGGCTTCGCAAGCGGTCTTTGGCGAAAAGCGGCGCCATTAGCGCCTGCCCCGCCCCTACTTTGCGTCCTGCCACGTCACCTTGGCGCTTTCATCGATCCCCAGCTTCGCCGCGGTACCGCCCGCCAGCTCGAGCACCGCCGCCACTTCGCCGCCGCTGACGACGGGATCGAGCGATTCGGGGATGGCGTTTTCGGCGATCCGGTCGATGCTGCCGTCGGCGCGCACGAAGATCATGTCGAGCGGGATCAGCGTGTCCTTCATCCAGAAATTGGCGATCTTCGGCTTGGCGAACGGAAACAGCATGCCGCCATCGGCGGGCAGCGACGTGCGGAACATCAGCCCCTTTTCCTGTTCGGCCTCGGTTCGCGCGACCTCGACGCGAAAGCGGTGGGTGGTGCCCGCCATCGCGATGATCAGCGGCACCGTCGCCTCGGCGCCGGCTTCGGCCTCGGCGCCCTTGTCGCAGCCCGCGACGGGTAGCGCGAGCGCCAGGATGAGGGCGGTCAGCATGGCTCGCATCGGCATCTCCTTGTCGACTTTCTGGTCGCCTTCTTGTCGCCGGTTTCGGGGTACCGGACGTTCAGCGCCGCTGCCTAATCGAGCGCCGCCTCGGCGTCCAGCGCGGCCAGCGCCGCCGCGTCCCCCGGCGGGACAGCGAGGATGCGCCGCGCGAGCGCCGGCGAATGGCCGGCGCGCGCGAAGGCGGCCATCTGGCGCTCGCGCTGCGCGGGATCGTCGAGCGGCTGGCGCGCGAACGGACCGAAGCGGCGGCGACGCGCAAATCCGAGGGCTGAAGCCATCGCCGCGCCCTCGGCGGCGTCGATCGCCTCGCCCGCATCCGCTTCGTCGATGCCGTCGACGAAAAGCTGCGCGCGCACGCGCCGCGCGCCCAGCCCGCGCCGCGTCATCGCGGCGCCGCGCATCGCGGCGTATTGCCGGTCATCAAGGTAGCGCAGCCGCTCCATACGGTCGGCGATCGCGTCGCAAGCGGCACGCGGATCGGCCGCATCGGTCCATTCGGCCTCGCGCTGCTTGCGCCCCAGATAGCGCAGCAATTTCGCCCGGCTGGTGGCGAATCGCGCCACATAGGCGAGCGCCAATTCGTCGAGTCGCGATGCGTCGAGCGGCTTTTTGCTTCGGTCGGACGGAGTGCGGCGGTTGGCCATATGCCATGTTTATGCCACAGTCGGGTCCGATTGAGAACGATCAGAGCCCCTATGCCCGGCGGAAAGCCCGGAAAAATGGGCGATTATGTTCAAACAGTCAGGGATCGCGCACGCTCATCATGGCACCGGAAGATGACATGCTTGTTGCCGCATCCCCCGTTTCCCGGGATTCGACACCCCTTATGACCGAAAATTCCGCTCCTGCGGTGGAGGCGCTTGTCCCCACCCCGACCGAATGCGCCCAGCCGCGCCGCTTTTCGAACTTCGCCACCGTCGGCGAAGCGCTCGACTATGCCGCCGCGGGTACGCGCGGGCTCAATTTTCACGATCCGCGCGGGCGCCTGATCCGCCCCTATCCCTATAGCGAGCTCAAGGCCGATGCGCTCGAGGCTGCCTATCGCCTCGTGGCGGCGGGGGTACAGCCCGGCGACCGCATCGCGCTGGTCGCCGAAACCGGCGCCGAATTTGCCGCGCTGTTCTTCGGCACCATCTATGCCGGCGCCTGGCCGGTGCCGCTGCCGCTGCCGACCAGCTTCGGCGGGCGCGATTCCTATGTCGGACAGCTTGTCGTCCAGCTCACGAGCTGCGACCCCAAGATGCTGTTCTTCCCGCCGGAAATCGCCGCCATGGCGACCGAAGCCGCCGAACAGCGCGGCGTCCAGCCGATGGACTGGAGCGAATTTGCGGCGCGCCCGGCCCCCGTCGCGGACCTGCCGGAACAGAAGCCCGACGAAACCTGCTATCTGCAATATAGCAGTGGCTCGACGCGCTTCCCGCACGGGGTCGCCGTCACCCATGCGGCACTGCTCAACAATCTCGCGGCGCACGCGCACGGAATGGAATTGCGGGACAGCGACCGCTGCATTTCGTGGCTGCCCTGGTATCACGACATGGGGCTCGTCGGCTGCTTCCTGTCGCCGGTCGCGAACCAGGTCTCGGTCGACTATCTGAAGACCGAGGATTTCGCCCGCCGTCCGCTCGCCTGGCTCGATCTCATCAGCCGGAACAGCGGCACGACGCTCAGCTATTCGCCGACCTTCGGCTACGACATCTGCGCGCGCCGTATTTCCAGTCAGACGCATGTCGCCGACCGCTTCGACCTGTCGCGTTGGCGCGTCGCCGGCAACGGCGCCGACATGATCCGCCCCGACGTGATGCAAAGCTTCGTCGACGCCTTCGCCGACGCGGGTTTCAAGGCGAGCGCTTTTCTGCCGAGCTACGGCCTCGCCGAAGCGACGCTGGCGGTCAGCATCATGCCGCCGGGCGAGGGGATCGTCGTCGAACTGGTCGAGGAAACCGAATTGTCGGGGGCCAGCGGCGACGCCGGACGTCCGACCCGCTACCGCGCGATCGTCAATTGCGGCCGCGCGGTGCGCGACATGACGATCGAGGTTCGCGACGAGGACGGCAATATCCTTCCCGACCAGACCGTCGGCAAGGTGTGGTGCACCGGCCCGTCGCTGATGACCGGCTATTATCGCGATCCCGAATCGACCGCCGCCTGCATGAAGGACGGCTGGCTCGATACCGGCGATATGGGTTATCTGTCAGATGGTTACATCTATATCGTCGGCCGCGCCAAGGACATGATCATCATCAACGGCAAGAATCACTGGCCGCAGGATATCGAATGGGCGGTCGAACAATTGCCGGGCTTCAAGTCGGGCGACATCGCCGCCTTCGCGATCACCACGCCGGGCGGTGAAGAGACGCCGGCGGTGCTCGTCCAATGCCGCACCAGCGACGAAAAGGAACGCGCGGCGCTGCACGAAACGATCCGCGACCGGGTCCGCGCGATCACCGGCATGAACTGCCTCGTCGAGCTGATCCCGCCGCGCACGCTGCCGCGAACCAGCTCGGGCAAGCTCAGCCGCTCGAAGGCGCGCGCGCAATATCTGGCGGGCGAGATCCAGCCCTTCCGGATCGCCGCCTGAGCCGAACGGTGCGCAGCGCCAATTCTGTTCCGCTTCGGTACAGAAAATGCGACGAAGCGAAGCGCGCGGTTACTTTCGGGTAACCCGCTTTCGCTATGCAAGCGGCGTGAAAAGCCTGTTTAGCGACCAGATTTCGGACGATGATCTTCCGCTGCGCACCCTGTTGGGCCTGACCCGGCAGGACGAAGCGGTCGGCGACCTGCGCCAGCTCCAGATCGCGCCGCTGCGCGGCCGGGGCGCACTGCGCCTCCTTCTCAACGGGGGTATGGCGCTGGTCGCGGGGTTCACCATGATGATGGAAACGGCGTGGCCGGTCGTCGTCGGGTGGCTCCTCGTCACGCTCGCCTTTTCGATATGGTCGTTCCGCACCTTCGACAGGTTGCCGCTCGACGATCCCAAATTCGCGACCGCGGCAGAGTTTCGCCTTTGTCATCGCCATGCGCTGTATTCGGCGCTGCTCTGGGGCGGCGCCTTCTGGTTGCAGGGTCTGACGCCCACGCTCGACCACGTCCTTTCGCTGTGGACGATCGCGCTGCTGCTGATGCTCGCGCTGACGATGGTCGCGCACAGCATGCCGCTGACCTGCATTCTCTATATCGCGCCCGTCACGCTTTCGGCCTCGCTCGCGACCGCGGCGGCAGGCGCGCCGCAGCTGACCGGCGTGACGATGGTTGCGGGGCTGCTCCTCGCCACCTTCTGCCTTCGCTTTGCGCAGACGCACATCCGTATCCGCCGGGCCGAAACGGTGCTGCACGAAAAGTCCGAGACGGTCAGCCTGCTGCTGCGCGAGTTCGAGGACACCTCGGCCGACTGGCTGTGGCAGACCGACAATTCGCGCCGGCTGGTCCATGTATCGCCGCGCCTTGCCTATGCGCTCGGCGGCAGCGCCGAGGCACTCGAAGGCATTCCGCTGCTTCGGGCGCTGTCGGGCGACGCATGGGAAAGCGCGACCTTTCCCAAGGCGCTGCACGACATGGCCGAACGGATGAAGCGACGCGAAAGCTTTTCAAACCTGATCGTCCCCGTGACGATCGCCGGCAAGCGCCGCTGGTGGGAATTGTCGGCATCGCCGCGCCTCGACGAGAGCGGCAAGTTCCTCGGCTTCCGCGGCGTCGGATCAGACGTCACCGAACAACATGCCACCGCCGAACAGATTGCCAAGATGGCGCGCTTCGACAATCTGACAGGCCTGCCCAACCGGCTGAGCCTGCACGAAGACCTGGCGCGCGCACTGACCCACGCGCTCGAGGCGAAATCACGCTGTGCAATGATGATGATCGACCTCGATCGCTTCAAGGCGGTGAACGATACGCTCGGCCATCCGGTCGGCGACAAATTGCTCGCGCAGGTCGCCGCGCGGCTCAAGAGCATGATGGAACAGGGCATGACCTGCGGCCGCCTGGGCGGCGACGAATTCGCGGTCGTGCTTCACAATATCGTCTCGTCCAAGGAGATCGAGGATCTGGCGCGGCGGATCATCGCGACGATCAGCCGGCCCTATGTGGTCGACAATCACCAGCTCTTCGTCGGCGCCAGCGTCGGCTATGCGATCGGGCCGCAGGACGGCAATACGGTCGAAACGCTGACCCGCAACGCCGACCTTGCACTCTACAAGTCGAAGGACAAGGGCGGCAATGTCGTCGCCGCCTATGTCGCCTCGCTTCACGCCCAGGCCGAGGAACGGCGCGTGATGGAGCAGGAATTGCGCGGCGCGCTCGATCGCAAGGAGTTCGAACTCTACTACCAGCCCGTCGTCACCGCCGAGGACGGCACGCTCAACGGCTTTGAGGCCCTGATCCGCTGGACCAACCAGAAACTCGGCAGCGTATCGCCCGGCCGCTTCATTCCGCTGGCCGAGGACAGCCGCCTGATCGGCCCGATCGGCGAATGGGTGCTGCGCACCGCCTGCGCCGAAGCGATGCGCTGGCCGTCGAATCTGAAGATCGCGATCAACGTGTCGGCCGAACAGCTCACCGATCCCAATTTCGCCTCGGTTGTCGTCTCCGCGCTCGCGCAGAGCGGCCTGCCTCCACAGCGGCTCGAGATCGAAGTGACCGAAAGCGTCTTTTTGCGCGACGGCGGCGGCGCAGCGCAGCTGCTCGACCAACTCATCGGCCTCGGCGTCCGGCTGTCGCTCGACGATTTCGGCACCGGCTATTCATCGCTCGGCTATCTGCGCAAGACGCAATTCTCGACCATCAAGGTCGACCGCAGCTTCGTCGTCGGCGCCGCAAAGGGCAGCATCGAATCGATCGCGATCATCCGCGCCGTCGTCGCGCTCGCCGACAGCCTCGGCATGTCTACGACCGCAGAAGGCGCCGAAACCGAAGTCGAGGTCGACACGCTACGCACGCTCGGGTGCAGCAATATCCAAGGCTATTATTATGGCCGTCCGATGCCGGCAACTGACGTGCTGACGCTGTTCCGGCCGCCCGAATCGATCGCGACCGCGGCGGCCTGAGCGCCCTCGGTTCACCGCTTCCGCATCGGTCCGCCGCGGCGCCGAAATGCCCGTTCGGCGACGAAGCGAAGAGCCTGAGCGACGAATTGCACGGCTTAACAAAAGGTTCCCCCACCCACCGCACCAACGGCGCAACTCACCGCTAGACGGGTGGTGGTTGCGAAAGCCTGTGGCAGAGACGCTGCAACGCTTGAAGACAAGCCAATGGGGGGTCGCCTTTCATGCTTCATCGCCGCTTTCTGGGTGCATTTGCGTTGTGTGCTTCGCTGCTCGTCAGCCTTCCTGCCGCCGCGCAGAGCTATCTCCAGTGCGTCCCCTTCGCCCGTTCGGAATCGGGTGTCGAAATCCGCGGCAATGCCAAGACCTGGTGGTCGCAGGCGGCCGGTGAATATAAGCGTGGCCACGAACCCCGGAAGGGTGCCGTCATGGCATTCGCCGCGACCCGCGGCATGCCGCTGGGCCATGTCGCCGTCGTGAAAAAGGTCATCAGCGACCGCGAAATCCTGATCGATCATGCCAATTGGTCGCCGATCAACGGCCGCCGCGGCCAGATCGAGCGCAACGTCCGCGTCGTCGACGTCAGCGACGCTGGCGACTGGAGCGCGGTGCGCGTCTGGTATGCGCCGATCGGCGATCTCGGCCTGCGCGCCAACCCGGTGCAGGGCTTCATCTATCCCGACAGCGACAGCGCGCCCGACAGCTCGACCTTCGACGCACCGGTGTGGGCGAGCAACAATTGGAAGCCGGGCAACGGCCTCGACGTCGTCGCCGCTTCGCTGCGCTGAGTTGAACTGAGCAAAGTCTAACCGCTAATCGTCATTGCAAGCGCAGCGAAGCAATCTCCAGATCGACAGCCGGAGATTGCTTCGCTGCGCTTGCAATGGCGAAAGGCCGTTCAGTCGTCCGACGCTTCGTCGCTCTCGGCCCCGGCATCTTCGAACCAGGCTTCGACCGGGCCCGACAGCTTGATCGTCATCGGCTGGCCGAAACGATCCTTCGACTTGCCCGCCGCGACGCGGATCCAGCCTTCCGAGATCGAATATTCCTCGACGTCGGTACGTTCCTGGCCCTTGAACCGGATGCCGATGCCGCGTTGCAGCACCTCCATGTCGAAATGAGGCGAGCGGGGGTTGGTCGACAGGCGGTCGGGGGGCGTATCGGTCATCTGAAATCTCCGTGTTCTGGCCGCTGCCGCTAGGCGAGCCAGCCTCGCAAATCAAGCGCCGCGGCGCCCTGCCATGCCGCCGCGCCTTGCGTGCCATAGCGGAACAGAAGCGCTACCCCGCGCCGCGCGCGCAACGTCCCGTCGCGAAATAGAGGGTTAATGCCCGATATTTCCGGAACCGGCCGAATGGCGCGCATTTGCTTGGCCCAAGCGGCAACATGCGCGCCGAAATCCGAATTAACCATTGGAAAAGACGAAACTTTTTTCGGGGAGGCGGCGTCTTCTGGACAGGGACCATATCCACGCGTGAAGGAGAACGTCCATGGTTTCGACGCGTCTTGATCGTCGCATTTCCTTGCTCATCGCCCTGCCCGTCTGTCTGGCGCTCGGCGCCTGCGAATCGTCGGGAAGCTACCGCGTCGGCGCGGTCGGCCCGGCCGGACCGACCGGCGCTGCCGGCCCGCAAGGCCCCGAAGGGCCCGCCGGACCGCAAGGCCCCGCTGGCCCCGCCGGCGGCGCGCTCGGCCTTGGGGATGCGGGCGCGCTGGCTGTCGGCGGTCTGGTCGGGCCGGGCGGTATCGCGGGCACCGGCCTGCTTGCCAACACCGGCGACCCTGCGAACGTCAATCCGGTGATCGGCGGCGTGCTCGTCAAATCGAGCGGCCTCGTCAATGTCGTCGCCGACAAGACGTTGCTCCTCGCCAATGCGGTCGACAGCAAATTGCCCGGCGGCACCAACCTCGTCGGCACGGTCGTCGGCGTGGTCAAGAGCACCGGCGTCGCGCTCGTCCAGACGGGCAACGGCCAGCAATATCTGCTCGACGGCCTTGCCGCCGCGCCCGGCGAACTTGTCACCGCGACGATCGGCAAAGCCACCGCGATCGGGTCGCCCGACGCCTCGCCGCTGATCGGGGCGAGCATCCTATCGCCCGGCCAGACCAACGGATCGCTGCTGACCGTCGGGGTCGGGTCGAACGGCAACCTCGTGACGCTGCAACCCGGCGGCAGCGGCAATCTGCTCGGAGGTCTTGGCGGCGCGGTGCCGGGGACCGGCACACCGGGCAGCGGGGCGGGCAATCTGGTCGGCACGCTGACCAGCACGGTCGGCACCACCGTCGGCGGCGTAGTCGGTCAGGCAGGCGGTCAGGCCGGGGGTTCAGGCACCGAAAAAGGCGGTCTGGTCTCGGGCGTCACCCAGGGTGTCGGCGGCCTCCTCGGCGGGTTGAAGCCGCCGCGCGGGGATTGATCGCGATCATGCGCAGCCCGAACCGGTGCGGCGCCGCGGCGTTGGCAGCAGCGATGCTCCTGCCCGCCGCGGCGTCCGCCGCCCAATCGTCGACCACCCCGCTCGAACCGGGGCGCCCGCCGCTGTCCCCGACCAGCGACCGGCCTTTCCCGCTTCCCGATCCCCAGATCGCAGCGCCGTCGCCGGCACGCACGGCGCCGCAGGGGCGCCCCGACATCGCGATCCGCAAAGTCCGCTTCATCGGGGCAGGCGTTCCCGCCAATGTCGCCAAGGCAGCCGAGCGCTATATCGGCCGCCCCGCCTCGACCGAAAATCTGAAGCGCCTCGCCGCCGCGATGACGCGCGCCTACAACCGGTCGAGCGTCGCGCTGTTCACGCTCGTCATCCCCGAACAGGATTTTGCGGACGGCGTCGTCACCGTCGCCTCGGCCGAGGGGCATATAAGCCGCGTGACGATCAGCGGCGATGCGAAGGGCGGCCCCGCCCCGCTAATCGCGCGCATGGCCGCACCACTGCCAGGGCAAGCCCCATTGCCGCGCGCCCGGTTCGAACGCGCGCTCGGCACTATCGCCGACATTCCGGGCACCAAGGTCACCCCGACGCTGGCGCTCGGCGACAGCCCCGGCGCGGTGGCGCTCGATCTGGCGGTCGACGCCAGCCGCCCGACGCTCGGCGTCGGCTTCACGACGCGGTCGAGCCCCTATGTCCGCGACGGCATCGTCGAGGCGACCGCGCGCGGCTACAGCCTCCTGCGCAGCGGCGACGAGAGCCAGCTCGGCGGCGCGGCGGCGGTCGATTTCAAATCGCTGCTCTATATCACCGCGCGCCATTCGACGCCGCTGGGCGCCGCGGGCACGCGCGCCGAGCTGTCGGTCGCGGCGCTGCGCACCCGGCCGCGTGCGCTCGCCATCGACGGCAAGGCGTGGAGCGGCGGGCTGGCGGTCACCCACCCGCTGATCCGCAGCACGCGGCGCACGCTCACCCTGTCGGGGCGGCTCGACTATCTCGATTCGCGCAACGCCCTGTTCGGCACCACTCTCGCGGCGGAGAAAAGCTGGACCGCGAGCGGCGCGCTGGCCTTTCGCCTGACCGAGGACCGCAGCGTCGTCGGCGCCCACCTCGGCGTCTCGCGCGGCCTCGACATTGCGGGCGCGCACGTCGATCCGGCGGTGGGGGAAGCGGGGTTCCTCCATGCCGACGCAGCGGTCGAGGCGAATCAGGCGATCGGCAAGCGCGTCGTGCTGCGCGCGGCCGCCACCGGACGCTGGACGCGGGACCGCCTGCCGGCGGCACAGCGCTTCAGCGTCGGCGGCGCCAGCTTCGGGCGCGCCTTCGACGACGGGCTGGTTAGCGGCGACCGCGGCTATGCAGGCTTCGGAGAACTGGCGCTGCGCCCGCTGGCGAAGGGCGCGCTGGCGAAGAGCGAGGTCTATGCCTTCGCCGACTATGCCGATGTGACGCTGCTCGCGCGCCCCACGACATCGCGCAGCCGGTTCGATCTGGGAAGCTGGGGCGGCGGGGTGCGCCTGTCCTACCGCGACAATGCGACGATCGGGGTCGAGTTCGCCGATGCGTGGAACCAGCCCACCCCCGGCTTCGATCAGGGTTGGCGCGTCGCGCTCGCCTGGAAAGTGTCGATCCGCCCCTGACCGGCGCTCTCAGGCCGTGCGGCGCCCACGCTCGCGGGGTGGCGGCGCCTCGGCCTTGAACAGCGTTTCGGCCACCGGGTAAAGCTCGCTTTCCTCGCGCGCGATCCGGTCGCCCAGCGCGGTGAGGATCGCGCGCGTTTCGCCGCAGAAGCCAGGCCAGTCGGCCTCGACGCGCAATTGGGTCCAATAGCTGTCATAGGCCTCGAACGCCTCGGCGATATGGCCCATCTCGTCGACGAAGCGCGCGGCAAGTTCGGCAAGCACCGGCTCGCTCTTCGCCTGCAACCGCGGATATAGCGCCCAATCCTCGCACTTCAGATGGCGCACCAGCGTGTCGCGAAACATGCCGCGCACCGCGGCCAGCTCGGTCGGCCGCGGCGGGCGCCGCGCTGCAACAAATTCGATCATGAAACCCGACAGGGTGACGAGCGCCGCATGTTCGGCGCGCAATCGGCGCATTTCCTGCGTCAAAGGCATGAACCACCCTCCAGTCGAGCGGTCCCTCGCTTGTCTAAATAGCGCCGCATGCTGAAAAGAGCGTTAAGCACGCGCCGCCATGCGCCCACCGGGTCCGCCGCCGCGAGCGGCGCCGTCGGCGTCGTCGTCGGCACCGACTGGACTTGCCCACAGCGACCGCCCATGCTGGCGCGAAACGGGATGGAGATCGGGTGATGACGGATCTGGTATTGCGCGCCGACGAAGGCGGGATCGCGACGCTGACGCTCAATCGAGCCGACAAGCGCAATGCGCTGAACCTCGCGCTATGGGCTGAACTCGACGCGCATATTTCGAACCTCGCGGCCGCGGGCGATGCGATCGGAGCGGTCATTTTGCGCGCGAACGGGCCGGTTTTCTGCGCCGGCAACGACCTGAAGGAACGCGGGGTCGAAGCGCCGCGGCTGCATTATCAGGCGTCGATCGTCACCCGCCTCGCCGAGCTGCCGCAACCGGTGATCGTCGCGGTGCAGGGCGGCTGCTTTACCGGCGGGCTCGAACTGGCGCTGGCCGGCGACATCATCATCGCGGCGGAAAGCGCGCATTTCGCCGATACGCACGGCAAGTTCGGGCTCGTCCCCATCTGGGGGATGAGCCAGCGCCTGCCGCGCCGCGTGGGCGAATGGAAGGCGCGGGAGATGAGCTTCACCGGGTTGCCGGTCGACGGGCACGAGGCGGCCCGCATCGGCCTCGCCAATCATTGCGTCGCCGACGAGCGGCTCGACCTTGTAGCCCGCACCCTCGCCGAAGCCATCGCCGCCCAGTCGCGCCACAGCGTCCTCGCCTACAAGCGGCTGTACCGCGAACAAGCCGACCTTCCCCTCGCCGCCGGCCTCGCGCACGAAGTGTTCAACAGCGCCGGCGTTGCGCCGGACGTCGCCGAAAGGGTGGCGCGGCAGTTCTGACGGTCGCGGGGTGGCAGTTTGGGGTGGGAGCGGACGTTAGTTTATGAGATACAGCACGATTGAAACGGGTACGCTAATCAGGACCGAAATGCTTAAAATTGCGACGATCCAAGCTGCCGCGCGACCATGGCGGTCGTCCACATGCTCAATGGCCGTTTGTGCAAGATCTACGATCAAGATTTCCATATCGACATTACCGGGGCCAAACATGTCTGCAATCGGTCGTCAGGCGCCGCTCCGAAGCCAAGGCGTCGTTGCAGTAATCTCCGCCATCGCGGCGCCTTCTGTGCCGAACATACCGGATTGATATCCGGACGACCAGTAGGTCCCGGCGATCTGATCGAACGCTTCAAAAACCTCTTCATACTCGAAAAAGCCATCCGTCCGTTTGTAGACGCGCACCTTCCTCTCGCCGTTCGGACTGATCATTTCGTGAATTAGGTCCATGCGGCCCCTCTTCGCATTGGGGTGTAAGTTCCGCAATCGGTCGCTTCCGGTCGTGCTTTCCATTTCGGCGACGAACGGCTGAAATGGGGTGGATGCTGTTGAAAAAGTCCGAAGGGGGTTTTGACGGGCAACATCGGAATCGGCCTAGTGCATTGTGAGCATCAATCATTCGCGAGCCCGAGCAGCCGTGAATCATTCTTGCTGAGAATCGATGTGCGCGTCGCCGCGGCCGACTTTTTCAACAGAATCGGGTGGTGGGTTCAACGGGTCGTCGCAACACTTCATTCTTTGAGGAGAAGGAGTGTTGGGATGAAGCAGCGTCAGCGGATTTATTACTCGGCGGCACAGCGATCCGAGATTTGGGACCGGTGGCAGCGCGGGGAGTCGATGAGTTCGATCGGGCGGCGGTTTGATCGGCAGTCGTCGTCGATTTTCTCGGTGCTGTCGCCGTCGGGCGGCATTCGTCCGTCGGAGCGCAAGCGGTCGGAGCGATCGCTCAGCCTGAGCGAGCGCGAGGAGATATCAAGAGGCCTTGTCGCCGGCCGCTCGCTCCGAGCGATCGCAGCCGAGCTTGGTCGGGCGCCTTCGACGATCAGTCGGGAGGTCGGGCGGGGTGGCGGTCGCGATCGGTATCGCGGGACCGTTTCGGATCAGGCGGCGTGGGACCGCGCGCTGCGGCCCAAGCGGTGCAAGCTGGCTTGCTATCCCGCCTTGCGCCGAACAGTATCGCGCAAGCTGCGCCGCAGTTGGTCGCCCGAGCAGATCGCTGGCTGGCTAAAGCGCGGCTTTCCCGACGGAGAGCAGCACCGCGTGTCACACGAGACGATCTACAAAAGCCTGTTCATCCAGGCGCGCGACGTCCTGAAGAAGCAGTTGCTCGAGCATCTGCGGGCGAAGCGCACGATCCGCCGCTCGCGACACGCCAGCTTGAAGAGCGACGGGCTTGGCCAAATCAAGGATGCGATATCGATCAGCGAGCGCCCCGCTTCGGTCGAGGACCGCGCCGTGCCCGGACATTGGGAGGGCGATCTCATCTCGGGCGCGCGAAACAGCCATATCGTGACGCTGGTCGAACGCCAGTCGCGCTATGTGATCCTGGCCAAGGTGGCGAACAAGGATGCCGCCAGCGTCGTCACGGCCCTGATCAAACAGGCGCGCAAACTGCCTCGCGAGCTCTATCAGTCGCTGACCTGGGACCGCGGCAAGGAGCTTGCCGATCACCGCGGCGCTTCACCTTGGCTACCGAGGTCGAAGTCTATTTTTGCGATCCCCAAAGCCCGTGGCAGCGCGGCACCAACGAAAACACCAATCGCCTGCTGCGCCAGTACCTGCCCAAGGGAACCGAGCTCTCCTTGCACAGCCAGGCCAAACTCAGCGCCATCGCTCGCCAGCTCAACGAGCGACCAAGAAAAACCTTGATGTACCAGACACCAGCTGAAATGTTCGCCGAGCGTGTTGCGGCGACCCGTTGAACCCACCGTGGAAAGCTGACATTGATATATCATACGTTTTAGGCAGCACCCACAATGCTGTCTGGCGCAATGATTGCCTCAGCAATATCCCTAAACACCACCATCTTATATTGCTCTCGGAATCTGTAATTTAGCTTCCAGAAATCATGAATCTCTTCGCGGAAGTCGACGCCGCACTGAAAAATGAACGAGCTGAGCGGCCCCATTCCAAAAACATCGTCGACCGGGTCTACCCGCTCATCGCGTGAGATGTTTTTGAGGGCCTCCCATGCCATAGAGGGTTGCGCGAATATCAGTCCATCGAGCAAATCTGTATACTCAACCTCAATGGGCTCTCCTTGAGCGACCGTGAGGTTTGCAAGTCTCTCGGCTATCCACGCTTCCGCGATTGCCTCGGTATCTGGACATTCTGTCATCCGCATAGCGTAGCGGAAGCTGCAATGTCCGCAATCGGTCGATGCTGTTGAAAAAGTCCGAAAGGGGTTTTGGCGGGCAATATTGGAATCAAGTTATTTACCTATGCGCATCGATCGTTCGCGCAGCCGGGACTTCATGAATCATTATTACTAAAATTCGACGGGCGCCGTGCGGCGGCCGACTTTTCAACAGTATCGGTCGTTTCCAGACATCCCCGCCCCCGAAAATTGACAACCGCTCTGCTGCCCGACAAAGCGCCGGCATGACCCTTGCCATACGCTCCGCCACCCGCGCCGACCTGCCGTTGATCGCCGACTTGATTCGCGCGCTCGCCGACTATGAAAAGCTAGCCCACGAAGTCCGCTTCGACGACGCCACACTCGGTGCCAAGCTGTTCGGCGAACGCCCTTATGCCGAAGTAGTGATCGGCGAGGTCGATGGCGTGGCGCAAGGTTTCGCGCTCTTCTTCCACAATTTTTCGACCTTCGAGGGCAAGCCGGGCATCTATCTCGAAGATTTGTTCGTCCGTCCCGAAGCGCGCGGCGCCGGACTCGGCAAGGCGCTGCTCGCGCATCTGGCGCAGCTTTGCGTGGAGCGCGACTGCGCGCGTCTCGAATGGTCGGTGCTCGATTGGAACGCCCCCGCCATCGGCTTCTACCATAGCCTCGGCGCGCGGATGATGGACGAATGGACGGTGATGCGCGTCGATGGCGACGCGCTTCCCGCCCTCGCCCGCGCTGCGCCGTCAGCTGCCTGACGCACCGGGGCGGCGGCGCCGCTCCATCGGCCAGCTCGGCATGTGCGCGTCGGACAGGCGCTTCGCCTCGCCCGGCGCAATCCCCAATTCGGTCAGCGCGCGCTCCAGCGCCGCCGCAGCCGGAACCGCGATATCGGGCTGCACCCCTGCGCCTTCCCAATCCTTGCCCGTCGCCGGATCATAGGTCCGCCCGACCGGGATGAAGGCGGTAAAACCACCGCCCAGTTCTTCGCCGCGCTCGAAATGATTGGCGCCGCCGGTCGGCGCGCCGATCAGCACCCCGCGCCCGCTCGCCTTCATCGCCAGCGCGAAATGTTCAGCCGCTGACGCGCTCGCGCCGGACGTAAGCACATAGACTTTCGCCTGCGTCAGCCGCGGGTCGCCGTTCGGCATCGCCCAATGTTCGCGCGTCACCATGGCCGGGTCGCCTGCGACCGGCCGCATCGAGGAAATGCCGTCAATCGGCGAGCCGCCTTCGGCGTCGACCGATGCGCGCGTTGCCATCGCGACGAGCCGCGTCGGCTTGGCGAACAGCCAGGGAAAGATGACGTCCATCTGCTCGATCCCGCCGCCATTGTGCGACCTTATGTCGAAGATGATCGCCTTGGCGTCGGCGTGATCGGCCATGAACTGCGCCGCCGCCTGCGTGACCGCCGCGTCGTCCGGAAAGACGTTGAAGCGGATGAAGGCGATGCCCGGCGCGATCCAGCCGGGCTGTTCGATCGCGGGCTTTTGCGGGCGCGGCGCGGCGGGCGTTCCGGGCGCCGCATCCGCGCCCTCGGGCGGCTTCACGCGCAGATGCCCGTCGGGCGACACGCCCTGCACCGCCGCGCCCAGCGCCTCGGCGAGCGCCGCGCCGGTCAGGGGGGCATAGCGCCCCGCCGCAATCCCGGCGCGCAGGGCAGCGGCGTAACGCTTGCCGATATCGGGATAGACATAATTGGCTTGGAGCTGCGCGGCATAATGTTCGGCGACGACGTCGGACGGCACCGCCGCACCGGCATCGGCCGCCATCGCGGCGGGTATAGGCAGCATTAGTGCCGCGGGGCTCGCCGCGAGCAACAGCAGGGACAGGGGAAAACGGCCAGGCATCATATCGGTCTCCATCGAAAGGATATTCGGCGCGACCGGTCCCCGTCCGGCGCCGCGCCGTCCGACGAAGCTGTATCATATCTGCAATACAGATCAACTACAATTGTAGTCGATGGATGATCAGGCGCGTTTGCGCCCCACCCAGATCAGGACGACGCCCAGCACCGCCAGGACTGCGCCGTTGCGCGTCCACACGATGTCGCCCAGCATGAAACTGCTCGCGGGCCAGCGCACGATGTCGAGTCCCTGCAATATCCACAGCAAGCCCATCAGCACCATCGCGACCCCGACGATCGCCGCCAATCCTCTAACGATCTGCATGTCAGCCTCCCCTTTTTCTTGCAGGGAAGCTGACACAAAGCCGCGCCGCTGTCACGCGCGGCGCTGAAGCCCGATCAGCGGCCGCAGCCAGTCGATCCGCCGTCCGCCGAGATAAAAGGCCCAGCATCCCGCGACCGTCGCCGCGACGAGGATCAGGAAGGCCGGCAACGCCGCGACCTGCCCCTGCAACAGCCACCAGCCGACGACGACGATGATCGTCTGATGGATGATGTAAAAGGGGAACACCGCCTCGGCGAGCATGGCGCGCCTTGGATGGTCGCGGTTCGCAAAGCGGTCGGCAATCCCGACCAGCGCGACGATCGTCGCCCAGCCCTGCACCAGTCGCACGACCATGAAGATCGTCACGATTCCCGCCGGGACCGGGCCTTCGTCCGGCGTGCTCCACATCGCCCAGGCGATATAGCCATAGGCGGCGACCGCGAGCAGCGCCGCCGCCGGCCAGCGGCGCGCGACGCTTTCGAAAAGCACCGGCCGCTCGCGAAGTAGCCAGCCGATAAAGAAGGGAACCAGGTAATGGAGATGGTTCGGCCCGTCGTCGACCAGCGCGTGCGTCTCGTGATAGCCAGGAAAGGCGAACAGGATGGCGAGCCATATAGCGAGCGGCGCAATCAGCAACCCCCAGCCGCCACACAACCGCGCCGCACCATCGGCGATCTTGGTCCGCGCCCGCTCGGGCACCAGCACAAGAGCCGCGACCGCGAGCAGCGTGTAAGCGAACAGATAGACGACGAACCACAGATGCTGCCACGTCGGCAGCACGATCCCGTCGAGCGTTCCGAAGCGGAAATAGTCGTGGACCCAGAAGTAGCCGAAACCATGCGCATAACCATGCTGGGTCGCCAACTCGATCCACGGCTGCACCGGAATGACGACGATGATCCCGAAGGCGAGCGGGATCAGCAGCCGTGCGCTACGCGACCGCAGGAATGCCCCCGCGCCGCCGAGCTTGGCGAACAGCGCGGCGCTGGCATAACCCGACACGAGGAAGAGCAGCGGCAATCGCCAACTGTTCGTCGCCATCATCGGGATTTGCACCCAGTCCATCGGATGCGGCGTTTTGACATGCCACCCCCAAGGCACGAAATACATCCCGATATGATAGAGGATGAGCAACGCGAACGCGCCGATGCGCAACCAGTCCATCCCATAATGCCGTGTCGTCACCATACCCAAATCTCCTTTGCCGGGCCCCGCCGCAGCCGCTAATCGGGATGGCGGCAGCCGGGCGACGGCGGCGGGACGAATTGCGGAGCCGATGTGACGGAGAAGGACGGGCGAGGGACGAGCGGCGGCGCGACCGGGACGAGCGGTTTCGGCCCGCGCGCGCTGACCTTGCTCGCCTTCGGGGCGCTGCTTGCCTACGGACTCATCCGTATCACCTCGAACGTCTATTCCTATCTTGCCGACCGCCGCGCGGCGGGCGTCGATGTGACCGCGGCGACCGCATGGACTTACGAAAGCACCAGTCTGCTCGCCTGGGCGTTGATGATGATCGTCTGCTGGTTCAGCGTCCGCACCGTCCGCCCACCGCGCTTCGGCTGGCGCACGGCGGTCGCGATCCATGCCGCGCTCGCCTTTCCTGTGTCGCTCGCGCATATCGCGCTGATGGTCGGCTTTCGCATGCTCGCGTGGCGGCTATCGGGTGGCACCTATCATTTTGAATCGCCCGACGGGACGCCGGTCTTCTATGAATTGCGCAAGGATCTGGCGACTTATGCCGAGCTGATCCTGCTCATGTTCCTGATGCAGTGGCTGATCGACCGTTACGCCATGCCGCCGGTCGCAATCGTCGCGCCGACGACGCTCGCGGTCGGCGACGGATCGGTAACGCACCACTTGCCGGTCGCCGAGATCGAGCATGTCACCGCAGCGGGCAATTATGTCGAGATCGCATGGCGTGGCCAGCGCCTGCTCCACCGCGCGACATTGAGCGCGATCGAAGCCGAACTGGCCCACGCGGGTTTCGTCCGCATCCACCGCGGACGCATCGTCCGCAAACAGGCGGTCCGGCGCGTCGTCACACATAAGAGCGGCGATTTCGAGGTCGAGATGGAAAGCGGCGAGATGCTCCGCGGCAGCCGGCGGTTTCGGGAGAAGCTGGAGGGCTGAAACGCCTTAATCGAGCACCCGCCACGCCAGCTCGGCGAACTCGCAAAGCAGCGGCCGCGTATCCCTGGGATCGATGATGTCCTCGACCCCGAATTTCTCAGCGGTGCGGAACGGCGAGCGGACGAGGTTGAGCCGTTCGCGGATCGCTTCCAGATGCGCCGCTGGATCCTCCGCCGCCTCGAGCTCGCTCTTGTACGCGACCTCGACCCCGCCCTCGATCGGCAGGCTGCCCCAGTCGCCCGAGGGCCACGCAAAGCGGTACTGGAAGCGCTCGGCGTTCGACATCGCGCTGCCCGCGATGCCATAGGCCCGCCGCACCACAACCGACGCCAGCGGCACGCTCGCGCGGTAGATTGCGTTCATCGCCTGCACGCCATAGCGGATCGTCCCCGTCCGCTCGGCCTCGCCGCCGATCATGAAGCCCGGATTATCGACCAGATGGACGATCGGCAGCCGGAACTGGTCGGCGAGCTTCACGAAGCGCTCGGCCTTCTCGCTCGTCTTGGCGTCCCACGATCCGCCCAGATAGGTGGGATCGCTCGCCAGCACCGCGACCGGATAACCGTCCAATCGCGCAAATGCGGTGATCACCGCTCGCCCCCAACGCGCGCCCATTTCGAAGAAGCTGCCCTGGTCGAACACCGCTCCCGCGATGCGCCGCATCGAATAGACCTGCTTTGCCTCGCGCGGAACGACCGACAGCAGCGCCTCGTCGCGTCGGACGACCGGGTCGCTGCACGGCGTCCGCGTCGCGCGCTCATGGATCGACGACGGCAGGTAGGACAGGAACCAGCGCGCCCGCGCAAAGGCCTCGGCCTCGGACGCCACCTCGTCGTCGACGACGCCGTTGCGCGTATGGACGTCGACCCCGCCCAGCTCCTCGCGGTCGAGCGTGTCGCCGATCGCCGCGGCGACCGCGGGCCCCGCCGCGAATAATTGCGACAGCCCGCGTACCATCACGCTGTAGTGGCTCGCGACGACGCGCGCGGCACCCAGTCCTGCGGTCGGCCCCAGCGCCAGCGCGACGACCGGCACGGCATCGAGATTGGCGATGATCTCGTCCCAGCCGGGTACGTGCGGGATATAGGTATAGCCCATATCCTCCAGCGTCTTCACCGACCCGCCGCCGCCGGTGCCGTCGATCATGCGGATCAGCGGCAGGCGATATTCGTGCGCCATCGCCTCGCACTGGATGAACTTGCGGTGCAGCGCCGCATCGGCCGCGCCGCCGCGCACGGTGAAATCGTCGGCACTCGCGACCACCGGCCGCCCGTCGATATTGGCCCGCCCGAAGATGAAATTGGACGCGGCGAGGTCTTCAAGGGTGCCGTCGGGGCCATAAGCCCCCCGCCCCGCGATCTTGCCGATCTCGCGAAAGCTGCCCGGATCGACGATCGCGGCGAGCCGCGCGCGCGCGTCCATCTTGCCGCGGCTGTGCTGGCGCGCGACCTTCTCTTCGCCGCCCATCTTTTCGGCCATCGCGCGCCGCGCGGAAAGCTCGTCGACTTCCTTTTTCCAGCTCATGCCGATCAGGCTAGCTTACGTTGACGGAAACGTCATTCCGATTCTTCGCGCGCGCTGCTACCGTCGCGCGATGACCCGCCGCTTCGCCCTCGCGCTTGCCGCCGCGCTCGCTCTGACATCCCCTCTTTCCGCCGCAGCGGCGGCGCGCGCGATGCCCGGTTTTGCCGAACCCTACAAGACCGACGCTTTCCATCCCGACGACGATCCGATGACCGCCATCGACGCCGCGCTCGCTGCCGCCAGAGCAGCGGGCAAGCACGTGCTGCTCGTCATGGGGACGGGCACCTGCCACGACAGCGCGTGGCTCGCCAATCTGCTCGCGACAGATCGGTTCGCCCCGGTGCGGAGCCGCTATATCGTCGTGTTCGCCGATGTCGGGATGCCGCACGCCGGCCTGGTCCGGCATCCCGACGTTCCGGCGCGCTTCCGCTTCAAGATCAAGGGCACCCCGACCGTCGCGATCCTCGACGGCGACGGCCGCGTGCTCAACCGCAAGGCGGCGCCCAGATGGCGCAACGCCGCGAGCCGCAGCGACGACGACATCTATAACGAACTTATGGGAGAGGAAAACTGATGGCGGATATGAACCTTGGCGGTCGCACCGCGCTCGTCACCGGGGCATCGCGGGGGATCGGACGCGGCATCGCGCTGGCGCTCGCCGGGGCGGGCGCCGACGTTGCGGTCAACTACACCCGCGACGCGGACGCCGCAGCCGAAACCGTCGCGGCGATCCAGGCGCTCGGCCGCAAGGCCAAGGCCTATCAGGCGTCGGTCACCGACGAGGCGGCGAGTGCCGCGATGGTCGCTGCGATCGAGGATGATTTCGGGCCGATGTCGATCCTCATCAACAATGCCGGCATCGCCAGCCGCGGCCGGACGGTCGCCGACACCGACGCCGCCGAGGTCGAAAAACTCCTTGCCGTCCACGCGGTCGGCGCGCACCGGCTGAGCCGCCTCGCGCTGCCGCAGCTTCGCCAGCATGCGCGCAGCGACGTGATCGTCATTTCCAGCGTCGCCACGCTCCAGCACAGCGCCAACAGCGCGCCCTACACCATGGCCAAGGTCGCGGGCGAAGCGCTCGCCCTCGCGCTTGCCAAGGAAGAACTGCGGAACGGCGTGCGCGTCAATATTGTCGCTCCGGGCCTGACGATCAGCGACATGGGCGAACGACTGGCGCAGGCGATCACGGGTAATCCGGACATTCACCATCTCGACGCCAAATTCCCCTTCGGCCGCGTGTCCGATCCCTCCGACGTCGCTGCGGCGGTGCTCTGGTTCGTCAGCGATGCCAACCCCTATTGCTCGGGTCAGAAACTCAACATCGACGGCGCGGGGCAGGCGACTTTCCGATAGGCCCTTCTCGTCATTGCGAGCGGCGGAGCCACGTGGCAATCGAGAGTAGTGCAAACCACCCTGGATTGCTTCGCTCCGTTCGCAATGACGACCTAATGCAGAGATCGACCGTATGAAATTCATCGCCGCCGCCGCGCTCGCGCTCACCCTCGCCGGCTGTACCACGGCGCAGTCGCGCGAACCGCGCGCAGCCGCCGAGAGTCCCGCCCCCGACGAACCGATGTTCACCCCCACCGAGGTCGAAAGCCGCGGTTCGGTGGAGGTCGGCGGCGTCGCCATCCCCTATCGCGCCGTCGCGGGCACGCTGATCGTCCACCCCAGGGGCTGGGACGACACCGTCGCCATCGAACGCAAGCGCAACAAGGATGCAGCCGCCGAGGTTCCGGCGTCCGAAGCCTCAATGTTCTACACCGCCTATTTCAAAGAGGGCGCGCCCGCCGAAACGCGGCCGATCACCTTTCTGTTCAACGGCGGGCCCGGATCGCCGACCTTGTGGCTCCACATGGGCGCCTATGGCCCCCAGCGCGTCGAAACCCCCGATCTTGCTCATGGCAGCGCGCCCTATCGCACAGTTCCCAACGAGCACAGCCTGCTCGACGTCTCCGACCTCGTCTTTATCGATGCCCCCGGCACCGGCTTCAGCCGCGTCGCCGGCAAGGACAAGGAAAAGGCATGGTTCGGCGTCGATCAGGATATCCACGCCTTCACGGTCTTCGTCCGCGATTTCCTGTCGAAATACGGCCGCTGGAAATCGCCCAAATATCTTTACGGCGAAAGCTATGGGACGATGCGCGCCGCCGGGATGACGCTGGCGCTGCAACGGCAGGACATCGACCTCAACGGCGTGATCCTGCTTTCGGACATTTTGAACTGGGATCTCGTTCCCGACGATCCGCAAGTCAATCCGGGGGTGGACCTTCCCTATATCGTCTCGCTGCCGACTTATGCCGCGACCGCCTGGTATCACAAGCGCGCGGGCGCGGGACGCGAGCTCGCGCCGTTTTTGAAAGAGGTCGAGGCCTTTGCGACCGGCGACTATGCGCTCGCGCTGCTCAAGGGCAATAACCTGCCCGATGCCGAACGACAGGCGATGGCGGCCAGGCTCCACGGATATACCGGCCTGCCGGTCGACTATCTGCTCAAGACCAATTTGCGCATCGAATATGGCGCGCTGCAAAAGGAGCTGCTCGCCGACAAGAGCGAAACCACCGGCACGCTCGACACCCGCTTCACCGGGGCAACGCTTGATCCCTTGAGCAAGACCGCATCCTACGATCCGCAGGGCAGCGCGATCGGCGCCGCCTACACCGCCGCGTTCAACGATTATGTCCGCGGCACCCTGGGCTATGGCGCAGGCAAGCATTATGAAGGCGGGCTCGATGTCTATGGCAGCTGGGATTACAAGCACCAGCCGCCCGGCGCCGGCCAGCCGCTGATCGCGCTCCCCAACGTCCTCCCCGACCTGGCGGTCGCGATGAAGCAGAATCCGAAGCTGAAGCTGCTGGTAACGGGCGGCTATTTCGACATTTCGACGCCCTATTTCGCCGGCCGCTACGAACTCGCGCACTTGCCCGTACCCAAGCAATTGCAGGCGAACATAGTCTATAAATATTACCCCTCGGGCCACATGGTTTACGTGAACCCCGCGCTGCTCGGCGAGATGCACGACGACGCCGCGGCCTTCATCCGCGGGACCGACGGGATCGATTAGAAAGCGCCGCTCGACTTATTCAGCTCGTCATTGCGAGGAGCCGAAGGCGACGCGGCAATCTCAAGCTATCGGCCTTGTACAAGGCCGATAGCTTGAGATTGCTTAGCGTCGCTCGCAATGACGATTCCAACCCATGTCATCCGGCTCTACAGCACCACCCATGCGCCCCGATTCGCCCTCGCCCGTCATCCCCTTCCTGATCGCCTGCGCGGGGATCGCGACCTTTTCGGCGATGGATGTGCTGATGAAGGGGCTGTCGATCGACATCGGCGCCTATAATGCCGTGCTCTGGCGGACCGGCGCCGGCACCCTGTTTAGCGGCCTTCTCTACCTCGCCTCTCGACCGGCCGCCTGGCCCGATACCGCGACGATGAAGATCCACGCGGTGCGCGCGCTGTTCGTCGCGGGGATGGCAATCACCTTCTTCTGGGCGCTCGCGCGGTTGCCGATGGCCGAAGCGATCGCCCTTGCCTTCGTGGCGCCGCTGATGACGCTCTACATGGCGGCGATCTTCTTGGGAGAGAAGATCGGCCCGCGATCGATCGCCGCTTCGTTGCTCGGGCTGGTCGGCGTCGTGGTCATCGTCGCGGGCAAGCTCGGACAGGGGCAATATGAGGCGGAGGCGTTGCTCGCGGTCGGTGCGGTGTTCCTGTCGGCGATCTTCTATGCCTACAACCTCATCCTCGCGCGGCGGCAGGCCAAGATGGCCGAACCGATGGAAATCGCCTTCTACCAGAATCTGTTCGTCACCCTGTTCCTCGGCCTCGGCGCGCCGTGGTTCGCATTGCCGCCGGGCAGCGCCCATGCGCCGCACATCGTCGGCGCCGCGATTCTCGCGACGATCTCGCTGCTGCTCCTGAGCTGGGCCTATGCCCGCGCCGAGGCGCAGATCCTTGCGACGACCGAATATACCGGCTTCCTCTGGGCGATGATGTTCGGCTGGTATTTCTACGCCGAACCGGTGACGCTGCCGACCATCGCCGGCGCGCTGCTGATCGTCGCCGCCTGCCTGATCGTCGCGCGCAAGACCCCGCAGCTCGATCCGATCGAGCCGGCGGCTGCCTAGACCGCCGCGCGCGCCAGCCGGTCGTTGATCGCCGCGCCCAGCCCTTCGGCCGGGATCGCCGCCACCGCGATGCGCGGCTTCGCGCTCGCCGCCCCCGCGTGCAGCGCATCGAACAGATGCGCCGCAGCCTCGGTCAGGTCGCCCGCCGCGCTCAGATTATAGTCGCCGGCCAGCGCGCCGAAGCCGATGCCATATTCGTCCGCCGCGAAGTCGTGTGCGCCCAGCCGCACGGGCTTGCCTGGCGCATAATGGCTAGCGAGCATCCCCGGCGCGACGATCTCCGGTCCCGCAACGCCCGTCACCGGCAGGCCGCTCGCCGCGCCCAGCATCGCGGCGGTCACCGGCCCCGGCCGCAGCATCTCGGCCGCGCCGTCTTTCACCCGCGCGATCGTCGATTCGACCCCGGCGCGCGTCGCGCCGTCGTCGATCACCAGCGCGACCCGGCCGTCGAGGCTCGCCAGCACATGCTCCGCCTTGGTCGGGCTCACGCGGCCGCTCGCATTGGCGCTCGGCGCGGCGAGCGGCGCGCCAGTCGCGGCGAGCAATGCCTGCATCGCGCGGTGTTCCGGCACACGCAGCGCGATGGTATCGAGCCCCGCCGTCGCGATACGCGCCACCGGACAATCGGCCGTGCGCGGCACCACCAGCGTCAGCGGCCCCGGCCAGAACGCCGCCGCGAGCGCCCGCTCGGTCGCGCCGAACACGCCCAGTCGCTCGGCCGCCGCCAAGTCGGGGACATGGACGATCAGCGGGTTGAAATCGGGGCGCCCCTTCGCGGCATAGATGCGCGCGACGGCTTGCGGGTTGCGCGCGTCGGCGGCAAGCCCATAGACGGTCTCGGTCGGCACCGCGACCGGCCGCCCTGCCGCGACAAGCTCCGCAGCGCGCGCAATGGCATCGGCCCCGTAGGGCGCGACCTTTGTTGCCACACTCTCGTTTTGACGCTCGGCCATGCCGCGCTATAGCGCCGGGCGCAACGGAATCACCCCCAAAAGCGGGAAACCCCATGACCTATACGGCGCCGACCACCGAACAGCTCTTTGTCCTCCAGCATATCGCGCGCATCGATGCGATGGCGCAGCACGACCGCTTTGCCGCGGCGACTCCCGACATGGTCGAGGCGATCGTCACCGGCATCGGCGACTTCGCGGCCGAGGTCTATGCGCCGCTCAACCGCGTCGGCGACGTCCAGAACCCGATATGGCAGGACGGCAAGGTCACGATGCCCCCGGGCTTCAAGGAAGCCTATAAGCAGTTCGTCGAGGCCGGCTGGGGCAGCATCGACGGCCCCGCCGCCTATGGCGGACAGGATCTGCCCTTCACCCTCGCGACGGTGATCATCGAAGCGCTGGGCAGCGCCGACATGGGCTTCACCCTTTGCAACATCCTGACCCCCGGCGCGATCCACGCGCTGATTGCCTATGGTACCGAGGAGCAGCGCCAGACCTGGCTGCCTAAGCTCGTCACCGGCGAATGGAACGGGACGATGAACCTGACCGAGCCTGCCGCGGGCAGCGACGTCGGCGCGCTGCGCTCGACCGCGGAAAAGGTTACCGAAGGCCCCAATGCGGGCCTCTACAAGATCAAGGGCCAGAAAATCTTCATCACCTTCGGCGAGCATGACCTCACCGACAATATCGTCCACCTCGTTCTCGCCCGCACACCCGGTGCGCCCGAAGGAACGCGCGGCATCTCGCTCTTCCTCGTGCCCAAATACCGCCTCGACGACGCCGGCAATCCCACCATCTCAAACGGCGTCCATTGCGCCTCGATCGAGCACAAGCTCGGTATCCACGGGTCGCCCACAGCGGTGATGGTCTATGGCGAAGGTGAGGATTGCCTAGGCGAGATCGTCGGCGACGAGATGGGCGGTATGAAGGCGATGTTCGTGATGATGAACAACGCGCGCCTGATGGTCGGCTGCCAGGGCGTCCAGATCGCCGAGCGCGCGACGCAGCAGGCGCAGCGCTACGCCGCCGAGCGCGTCCAGTCATCGCTCGCAGGCAGCGCCGACCGCACCCCAGTCACGATCGAGCACCACCCCGACGTCAAGCGCATGCTGTGGCGGATGCGCGCCCAGACCGAGGCGGCGCGCGCGCTCATCTATTATGCGTCGGCACAGACCGATTTCGGCAAACTCGGCGACGAAGCCGCCGCGCTGCGCGCCGAAGTCCTCATTCCGCTGGCAAAGGCGCACGCAACTGACATCGGCTGCGAGGTCGCCAGCCTCGGCGTGCAGGTGCATGGCGGCATGGGCTTCATCGAGGAAACCGGCGCCGCGCAGCATTATCGCGACGCGCGCATCGCGCCGATCTATGAAGGCACCAACGGCATCCAGGCCGCCGACCTCGTCGGGCGCAAGCTCGGGATGGCGGGCGGCGAAGGCGTGCGCAGCCTGCTCGCCGACATCACGCACGGCGCCGCCGGCCATCCCGAACTCGCCGACCTTGCCGCGGCATGCACCGCGGTCACCGACTGGCTCGAACAGGCGAACGCGCCCGACCGGCTCGCGGGCAGCTACCCCTATCTCACCATGCTCGCGACCGCGACCTGCGGCTGGCTGATGGCCGTCGAGCAGCAGGGCGCGCGCGCCGCGCTCGACGCGGGCGATAGCGATACCGCCTTCCTCGAAGCGAAAATCGCCTCGACGCGCTTCTATCTGCAACAGATCGTCCCCGCGGCCACCGGCCTCGCGCCCTCGGCGCTCGCCGGCGACGCCGCGCTGGAGCCACTGCCGCGCCTTGGTTGACGCCGGAAAAGCCGCGCCGCGCACCGCGATCGGGCGGCGCGGTTTCCCGGCATGATTAACGCGATGCTAACCAGGTTCAGTTAATGCCAACGGGTCATTTTGGAGACCCGTGCGTGCCAGTTAAGGTCAAGAGCCTTTTCATCAGTTGGCGAACGATCGCGCTGGCGCTGTTGCTCAGCGTGGCCGCGGGCCTGTCGTCGATCGCCGAACCCGTCGACCGCATCCTAGAAAGCGCCGTCGGTGCTGTCGCTTGGCGCCCAGTGTCGGGCGACATCGTCGTCGTCGCCCTCGACGACCGGACAATCGAAAAATATGGCCGTGACGATTTTTCAGTCGGACGCCACGCTCAAGTCATTGATGCAGTCGACCGGGCCGGCGCCAACCGGCTGTTTGTCGACTTTACCTACGAACGGCGCCGCAACGATCGCGACCTTCCGCTGCTTACCAATGCCGTAAAACGAATGCATGACCGTATCATCCTTGCCGCGGCCACAAAATCGGTCCGCGGGACGACGGCCGAGCTGAATAAACTGCCTGGTCCAGCATTCGGAAATGAATTTCAGGTTGGCGTTATAGGCTGGGAATTCGCGTTTTGGCAGGTCTGGCGAATTCCTGCGGCGGTAACGGTCGACGGGCGGTTGATGCCCAGCTTTTCGGCAATGATGGCGCATTATCATCCTCTTGCCGCGAGCGTCTATGCGCTCGACTATTCGTACAATGTCGATTCCATTCCGACCTACAGCGCGGCTGACCTGCTTTCGGGCAAGGTCGGCAGGCGCGAACTGGCGGGCAAGGATGTCATCTTTGCCGCGACAGCCGAAGCATTTCAGGACATCCATTATCTGCCCGGCAAAGATCGCGTGCCCGGCGCCTATGTTCATGTCGTCGGCGCCGAAACATTGAAGCGCGGCACGCCGTTCGACATCGGTTGGACGCCGGCCTTCGCGCTCGCCGCCATCGCCCTTATCACCGCCTTGTCACTACGCCAGACGCGGTGGTACAATCTTGCAGTCGCCGCCACGGTTTCGGCGTTGATCGTTGGCAAGTTTGTTTTGATGACGATGCTGATCAGCAGTTCGATTGGTGCTGGCCTGTTTTTCGTTGCGACTGTTACTGCCAATGTTTCGCGGTCGAGGCGTCGCCGGTCGGCGCAGCGTGAGAATCCTTTGTCCGGCTTGCCCAATTTCGAGGCACTGCGCACCCAGCAGTCTTTCGGCAGTGCGACCGTAATATCCGCTAAGGTCGTAAATTTCGAAGACCTTGCCGCCTTCATTCCAGGCGAGGGACTGAGCAAGCTCGTCGGGCAGGTGACCCGCCGGCTTCAGCTCGCATCGCAAGGAACCACCCTCTATCACGATCTCGACGGCACCTTCGCGTGGCTCGTCCCCTATTATCAGCACAGCCAGATCGAGACGCAACTCATGGGGCTCGCCGCGCTGTTCAACGCGCCGCTGACGATCGACGAGTTGAAGGTCGACGTGTCGATGGCTTTCGGGGTCAATGACGAGTTCGAAGGCTCGAACGCGCAGCGTCTCGCCGCCGCGCTCGTCGCCGCCGAAAAATCGATCCGCAGCCGCGTCCTGTGGACCAAATATACGCCGCAGCAAAAAGACGATGCGGGTTGGCAGCTCAGCTTCCACTCGCAGCTCGAGGATGCGCTGAATGCTGGCGACATCTGGGTCGCCTTCCAGCCGCAATATCAAATCGCGACGCGGCAGCTCGTCGGGGTCGAGGCGCTCGTGCGCTGGACGCACCCCACGCGCGGACCGATCTCGCCCGACGAATTCATCGTCCAGGCCGAAAAGAGCCAGGACATCTATCGCCTGACCCTGTTCGTCATGGACCAGGCGATCCGTTCGGCGGCGCAGTTGCAGAAACTCGGCACCGAAATTCACATGTCGGTTAATCTCTCTGCGACCCTACTCGATCACAAGGATCTCGTCTCGACGATCCGCGTCATGCTTAGCGCGCATCATCTGCCGCCCGAACGGCTGACCATCGAAATCACCGAAACCGCGCAGATCGAAAACAGCCTCCAGGCGCGTCAGACGCTCGCGCAGATCCGCCGCGCCGGCATGCGCCTGTCGATCGACGACTATGGCACGGGGCAGTCAAACCTCGAATATCTGACCGAAATCGAGGCTGACGAGATCAAGATCGACAAGCGATTCGTCATGACCATGCGCGATTCGCAGCGCAACCTCGAAGTGGTCAAATCGACCATCGATCTCGCCCACCGCCTGGGCGCCACCGCAGTCGCCGAAGGCATCGAAGATGCGCAGACAATGGCGCTCCTCGACCAGCTTGGCTGCGATATCGGCCAGGGCTATCTGCTTGGCAAACCACAGCTAATTAGCGACCTGCTCGCCAGCCTCTCCACCCCCTCCGACAGCCGCCGCGCCTAAGCTGCCAGATTGGCCGGGAATTTATAGTTAAGACTCGATTTACCATGTCGATTAAGGTATATGCTCCGTTAACTGTTCTTCGTGGGCAGTACCGACAGGAGATCTGACATGGGTTGGTTTTGGCGATTCCTGGGTGGCGGCGGCTCCGGCAACGGCGGCACGTCGGCTTAACCCGAACGAATTTCAAAGATTGGGCCTCGGCATTGCCGGGGCCTTTTCTTTTTGGGGTAAAGCCCTTCTCCCGAGGCACCCGACATCTTGTGCCGCCGCACCGATTTTTTGCGACAGCGATGCTCTTTCGCCACATATGGCCGAACCCCGCGGAAACGCTGGCGATCGCTCCCTGAGGCGTGCTTTTCCATCGACGAGTTGAATCAAATCAGCGACGAACCGAGTCCCTAATCTGTCATTTACTCTCTTGCATCGTCGCGCCGACGTGGCACTATAGATGGTGGGTAGACCACGGGGGCACCCCAAGAATTAGTATGCGGCCGAAAGTGGCGGATTTCCGCGCTCCATCCCATATGGGGGCGGGAAGCAGCTTTTTGCGTCCGAAAATAAGTGCCACCCGGCGGTCGAATGGTGCTAGGCTGGGGCTTCGCCCTGAGTCGAACAAGACGGGAACAGACTGCGCCGCTGCGCGGTCGGAAAACGGGGCATTGAAACATGGATTTTCGCGAGACCGAACGGGTGGAGACAAGCGACGTGGCGACGGTGGAACTGACAAAGAATGACGCTCCGGCAGCGCCCGAATCGGGTGCCGAATCAAAGGCTGCGGCACCCGCCGCAAAGCTCAACGATTCGTCGGAGCCCAAGGTGCATGCGCGCCGATTCGAGGTCGTCACTGATTCGTCGCGCGATTCGCTGCTGACCGATTTCGGCAAGGAAACCTTGCAGGACCGTTATCTGCTCCCCGGCGAATCCTATCAGGATCTCTTTGCCCGCGTCGCCTCGGCCTATGCCGATGATGCCGAGCATGCGCAGCGCCTCTACGACTATATCTCGAAGCTGTGGTTCATGCCCGCGACCCCCGTTCTTTCGAACGGCGGCACCGGCCGCGGCCTGCCGATCAGCTGCTACCTCAATTCGGTCGACGACAGCCTCGAAGGGATCGTCGGCACTTGGAACGAGAATGTCTGGCTCGCGTCGCGCGGCGGCGGCATCGGCACCTATTGGGGCGCGGTGCGCGGCATCGGTGAACCCGTGGGCCTCAACGGCAAGACCAGCGGTATCATCCCCTTCGTCCGCGTGATGGACTCGCTCACCCTCGCCATCTCGCAGGGCAGCCTTCGCCGCGGCTCGGCCGCCTGCTATCTCGACATCTCGCACCCCGAGATCGAGGAGTTCCTCGAGGTCCGCAAGCCGTCGGGCGACTTCAACCGCAAGGCGCTGAACCTCCACCACGGCGTCCTCATCACCGACGAATTCATGGAAGCGGTGCGCGACGGCAAGGAATTCAACCTCCGCTCGCCCAAGGACCAGAGCGTCCGCGGCACCGTCGACGCGCGCAGCCTGTTCCAGAAGCTCGTCGAGACGCGCCTCGCGACGGGCGAGCCCTACATCATCTTCATCGACCAGGTGAACCGCATGATGCCCAAGCATCATCGCGATCTCGGGCTCAAGGTGTCGACCTCGAACCTCTGCTCGGAAATCACGCTGCCGACGGGCCGCGACCATCTCGGCAACGATCGCACCGCGGTCTGCTGCCTCTCGTCGCTCAACCTCGAAACCTGGGACGAGTGGAACGGCGACAAGCGCTTCATCGAAGATGTCATGCGCATGCTCGACAATGTCCTCCAAGACTATATCGACCGCGCGCCGCCCGAAATGGCGCGCGCCAAATATAGCGCCAGCCGCGAACGCTCGGTCGGCCTCGGCGTCATGGGCTTCCACAGCTTCCTCCAGGCGCGCGGCCTGCCGTTCGAGGGGGCGATGGCGAAGTCGTCGAACCTGCGTATCTTCAAGCATATCCGCGCGCAGGTCGATCAGGCGTCGATGCTGCTCGCCAACGAGCGCGGCCCCTGCCCCGACGCCGCCGACCAGGGCGTGATGGAGCGTTTTTCGTGCAAGATGGCGATCGCGCCGACCGCGTCGATCAGCATCATCTGCGGCGGCACCAGCGCGTGTATCGAGCCGATCCCGGCGAACATCTACACGCATAAGACGCTCTCGGGCAGCTTCTCGATCCGCAACCCGCACCTCGAAGCCCTGCTCGTCGACAAGGCGAAGAACAGCGACAATATCTGGAACTCGATCCTCGAGCGCGGCGGCAGCGTCCAGCACCTCGACTTCCTGACGCAGGACGAAAAGGATGTGTTCAAGACGAGCTTCGAAATCGACCAGCGCTGGCTGCTCGAACTCGCCGCCGACCGCACGCCCTATATCGACCAGGCGGCGTCGCTTAACCTGTTCATCCCGGCGGACGTCGAGAAATGGGATCTGCTCATGCTCCACTACCGCGCGTGGGAACTCGGCATCAAATCGCTCTATTATCTCCGCTCGAAATCGGTCCAGCGCGCCGGCTTCGCGGGCGGGGTCGAGGCCGACAACACGCCCGAGGCGGCGAAGTTCGAGCTTTCGGCCGAGAGCACCGATTATGACGAGTGTCTGGCCTGCCAATAAGGATCTAACCCCATGAACAAGAATGCGGGTTGTACCCTCGCGGCGGTCGGAGCAGCGATCATTCTACTGCTCGTCTTCCTGATCGGCTATCCGCAGTATCGCGTCTATTCGCAACGCCTGGCGGGCGAGGCGGCGCTAGCCGAGGCGCAATCCTCGCGCCAAGTCGCAATACTTGAAGCTCGCGCAAAAAAGGAAAGCGCCATCTCGCTCGCCGATGCTGAGGTTATTCGTGCCAAGGGCGCCGCTCAGGCTAACGCTATCCTGCAGAACAGCCTTGGTGGCCCCGAGGGGTATCTGCGCTACCTTCAAATTCAGGCGCTCGAAGGGACCAAGGCCAGCCTGATCTATGTTCCGACCGAGGCGGGTTTGCCCGTCACCGAGTCACGTCGTCTTGACCAATAATCACACGCCATTCTGATCCGAGGAAACGCCGATGCCATTGCTCGAAGCCCGCAAAACCTACAAGCCCTTCGAATATCCCTGGGCCTATGATTTCTGGAAGCGCCAGCAGCAGATCCACTGGATGCCCGAGGAAGTGCCGCTGGGCGAGGATTGCCGCGACTGGGCGCAGAAGATCAGCGACCATGAACGCAATCTGCTCACCCAGATCTTCCGCTTCTTCACCCAGGCCGATGTCGAGGTGCAGGATTGCTACCACGACAAGTACGGCCGCGTGTTCAAGCCGACCGAGGTCAAGATGATGCTGACCGCGTTCAGCAACATGGAAACCGTTCACATCGCCGCTTATTCGCACCTGCTCGACACGATCGGCATGCCCGAAAGCGAATATGGCATGTTCCTCGAATATGACGAGATGCGCGCCAAGCACGACTATCTCGGCACCTTCGGCGTCGACAGCGACGAGGATATTGCGCGCACGCTCGCGATGTTCGGCGGCTTTACCGAGGGGCTGCAGCTGTTCGCCAGCTTCGCGATGCTGATGAACTTCCCGCGCTTCAACAAGATGAAGGGCATGGGCCAGATCGTCAGCTGGTCGGTGCGCGACGAAAGCCTGCACTGCGAAGGCATCACGCGCCTGTTCCACGCCTTCGTCAAGGAACGCGACTGCCTGACCAAGACGGTGAAGGAAGACATCATCGATTGCTGCCAGAAGACCGTGCGGCTCGAGGATGCGTTCATCGACCTTGCCTTCGAACAGGGCCCGGTTCCCGGCATGACGCCCAAAGAGATCAAGCGCTACATCCGCTACATCGCCGACTGGCGCCTGGGACAGCTCGGTTTCCAGCCGATCTACATGATCGACGAACACCCGCTGCCCTGGCTCGCCCCGCTGCTGAACGGCGTCGAGCATGCCAATTTCTTCGAAACGCGCGCCACCGAATATTCGAAGGCCGCGACGCGCGGCGACTGGAACACCGTGTGGACCAGCTTCGACAGCCGCAAGAAGGCCAAGGCGAACGACGACCCGGCCGCCGCGAGCAGTGACGATGGCGGCGACGACATGTTCAAACAGGCCGGCATCGCCGCGGAGTAACCAACGAACCCCTCTCCTTCAGAGCCTGCCCCGGCGCAGGCCGGGGGGAAGAGCAGCGAAGCTTGCCGGCTTGCTGGCTTGACGAAGCGGGGTGGGCCACACGGCACGAAACGATGATCGAAAAGAGAAGTCGCAAATGACCGACAAGAAAAAACTGAAATTGCTGATCCTCAGCCAGCCGCAACGCGCCTGCCTGGAGGGTCTGTCGAACCGCCGCCCCCAACTCCCCACCGACCCCGTCCGCGACGAACTCGTCGAGCTGGGTCTGGTGGCGCAACAGGGCGCGAAATGGACGCTGACCCCGACGGGCAAGAAGGTGCTGGCGGCGGGGTCGAACCGGCGGAACAAGGGCGGGTTTTCGGTTTGATCCGAAACCTGCGACGGTTATTGCGGCAGACATGACATTATAGCCGACGCAATGGCCCATGGATGCCGGATCAAGTCCGGAATGACGATGGGGAGGAAGCCAGACCGCTTAGCGTCTTCGTGTGAAATCCGAAAGGCCCGCCCCCGGCCACCCTCAATTCACCGTGACCCCGCTCGGCACCGCTTTCACCCCCGCCGCCGCGAACAGCACGCCACCGCGCACCGCTTCGGGGGAGCCTTCGAGCAGCGGCAGCTTCACCAGCTCGCGCGTTGTCTCGCTGTCGTCGTCTACGACCAGCCGCAGCGAGGCGATGCCGATGTCACTGCGTTCAACAACCACATCGCGGATTGTCGCCAGAGGCCACGACAGGCTGTTGCCGCGATAGAGGCGCATACCGTCGTGAAAGATCCAGGCGTCGCGCTGGCGCCACAGGCGGAAACAGGTCGACAGGCCGATCGCCGCGGCGATCATCGCCGTCGTCGCCACCGCATCGCCGAAGACCAGGTTCCGCAGCATCGCGCCCATGCCGTCGCCGCGCACCGGCTCCGCCTGCCCCAGCGCCAGCGCCGCCAATATCAGCGCGCAAACGATCGCCCCCGCCAGCAGCGGTTTGGGCTTCAGCCGCGCGATCACGACGATCCTTCTGTCCCCATTGCTCATCAACCGCACAAATAGGGACAGCTGCGCCCCGACGCCAGCCCCGCCAGCGCAACCCCGCCGCTTCCCGTTTCCACGCCCCCGGCCCCGTGATCCCAGGCGAAGGCCGGGGCACACAGCAACAGTCCCACCCGATCCTCCCTTTGGCGAAGCCATGGGGAGCAACCGTCTTCAAGCTTTCCAAGGCTGCTCATCTCGGATGATGGCGTTGAGCGCGACGACGAGTTTTCGGATGATGGCGACGATGATGAGCTTTGGGGGTTTTCCTGCGTCGACGAGGCG
>NZ_FYAT01000015.1:0-78973 GCF_900185685.1 Sphingopyxis sp. P1IMeth2 | reverse complement strand
GGCGCCGCCCGGCGCCGCGCCCCGCGGCCCCGCGCCGGGCCGACTCCGCGCCGCCCGAAGAGATTATCGTCACAGCCAGCAAGCGCGACACCTCGCTCGCCGACTATCCCGCTGCGGTCACGGTGATGCGCCTCGATGACAGTTTCGCGGGCGCGCCCGGGCAGCATGGTTCGGACGTCATCGTGCGCCAGCTTCCCTCGGTCAATTCGACCAACCTCGGCCCCGGCCGCAACAAGCTGTTCATTCGCGGCGTCGCCGATTCAAGCTTCACCGGCCCGACGCAGGCGACGGTAGGGCAATATTTCGGCTATGCGCGGCTCAACTATAACGCGCCCGATCCCGACATCGCGCTCTATGACATCGACAAGATCGAGGTGCTGGAAGGGCCGCAGGGAACGCTTTACGGCGCCGGATCGCTCGGCGGCATCATCCGCATCGATCCGGCAAAGCCCGACAGCGGCGGTTTCGCGGCGCGCATGCAAGCGGGCTATGCACTGACCCAGCATGGCGCCGACAGCCACGATGCGGCGGCGACGCTCAACTTGCCGCTGTTGACCGACCGTGCCGCACTGCGTGTCGTCGGCTATCATCGCATCGACGGCGGCTATATCGACGACAGCGCCCGCGGGCTGAGCGACGTCAACCGCAGCCGCATCTTCGGCGGGCGCGCGGCGCTGCGTGTGACACCCGGCGACGGCTGGACAATCGATGCGGGCTGGGTGCGGCAGGACATACAGACGCGCGACGGTCAATATTCGGAGGCCGGGCTGCCCGACCTGACGCGGCAGAGCCTGATCGCGCAGCCCTTCGACAATGACTATTCGCTGCTTTACGCGACGGTCGAAAAAAGCTGGGGTCCGCTGGTGCTGCGATCGACTGGTGCGATCGTGTCGCACGATCTGGCGAACCGCTTCGATGCGTCGGCGCTCGGCGGCGGGAACCCCTTGGCCTTTACGCAGGATATTGCGATCCGCCAGCACGCCAATGAAACCACGCTGTCGCGGCAGGGCGCGCACGGGCATGGCTGGATCGCGGGGATCGGCATCACCGACGGGAAGGACCGGACCCGGCGCGCGCTTGGCGACCCCGCCGCGCCCGCCCCGATTGCCGATATTCTGAACGAACGCAGCGAGGTGGCGTTGTTCGGCGAATGGACCTTCGGCCTGGCGCCGCGGCTCAGCGCCAGCCTCGGCGGCCGCTATGCCCATACGCGTTTTTCGGGCGAGTTGATCGATCCCGCCAACCCGAACCCGCCCGAACCGCGCCGCGCCGTCGACTATTTCGTACCCGCCGTGGCGCTGCGCTGGAAGCCGGGGGGCGGGTGGCTGATCTACGGGCGCTATCAGGAGGGGTTCCGACCCGGCGGCTTGTCGGTGAGCAGCCCGGGAAGCGCGGTCGCCTTCCAGTCGGACACCATTGCGACGTTCGAACTCGGCGCGCGGCGGGGGGCGCCCGATCATGATCCGCTCAGCGTGGCGCTGTCGGGCTCCTACGCGCGCTGGGAATCGATCCAGGCCGACCTCGTCGATGCGCAGGGTTTTCCCTATACGGACAATATCGGCAATGGTTCGATTCTCGGATTCAGCGCGTCTGCGACGTGGAACGCCACCCCGTCGCTGCGCCTCGACGGCAGCGCCTTTCTCAATCACAGCAGCCTGACCCAGGCCGCACCGGCCTATGCGCGGGCGGAGGACAACGATCTGCCCAATATCGCGCAGTGGGGCGCGCGGGTGGGCGCGCGCTGGGTGCAGAGCGTCGGCGCCGATGCTCGCCTGTCGATTGCCGCCGATGCGCGCTATGTCGGCAAATCCTATCTCGGCGTCGGCAATCTGCTCGACATCAGCCAGGGCCGCTATGTCGACAGCGCGCTGAACCTGCGGCTCGAGCGTGGGCGTTTCGGCTTTGCGCTAGGTGTCACGAACCTGTTCAACGCCGATCGTAACCGCTTTTCTTATGGGAACCCCTTCACTGTGGTCGCCGGTCGGCAGGAAACGCCGCTGCGGCCCCGCACCGTCAGGATTGGCCTGGATGCAGCCTTTTGAACGGAGGTTCAGCCGCGCGCGGCGGCGGCGCCTTTGCGGGCGCGGCACGGGTGCGGGGCGCCTTGTCCGCGTTGCGGCTGCCCCAGACAAGCAAGCGATAGACCATCGCCATCAAGGACATGTCAGTCATGCGGCCCTCCGATAAATCCTCGCGCAAATTCCTCGCCTCGATCCACGACGTCAGCCCGCGCTTCGCCGATGAGGTCGATCGCCTGCTCGATCAACTCGTCCGCCACATTGGTGGGCCGAAGGTCGCGATGCTGGTCGTTCCCGACCATTGGGACAGCGCGCCGATCGCCGAAGACCGGGGCTTTCAGAGCCGCCTGCGCGGCTGGGCCGACGCGGGCGTTGAAATGTTCGTGCATGGCTGGGCGCATCGCGACGACAGCCGGCACAGCGGAGCGCTCGACGGCTTCCGCGCGCGCCACATGACGGCGGGCGAGGGCGAGTTCCTCGGCCTTGACCATGCCACCGCGCTGGCGCGGATGACGGCGGCCAAGAAACTGGTTGAGGACGTGACAGGGGTTGCCGCAACCGGTTTCATCGCGCCCGCGTGGCTCTACGGAGCTGGGGCTCTGTCCGCTTTGCCACAGGCCGGATTTACGATGGCCGAGGATCATATGAAGGTGTGGAATCCGCAAACCGGCGCGGTGCTCGCGTGCGGTCCGGTCATCACCTGGGCAAGCCGCAGCAGGGCGCGGATTGCCAGTTCCTTGTTGTTTTCTGCGCTCGCGCGGCATGCGCTGAAGCCGATGCGCGACGTGCGCGTCGCGGTGCATCCGGGCGATGCGCATGTGCCCAGCCTTGTGACCAGCATCGACAAATGCTGTGCCGCGCTGCTCGCCGGACGCCGGGTCGCCCGCTATGCGGATCTCGCGGCCGATCATGCCGCCACTCGCGACGAACGCGCGGCGATCAGCGCGTCATAATGGCGGAGCAGGTCCGCGATATGGTCGCGGTCCGACCGGACGGCGATGGCGGCACGGCGCGCCGCCTGACGGACCGCCGCGCGATCGCGCGCGCAGAAGCGGGCAATGGCCTGCGTCGCTGCGGCGGCATCGCGTGCGGCATAGGTTTCCGCAATATCCGGGCGGGCGATCTCGGCACAGCCGCCCTCGTCGGGGACGATCAACGGCAGGCCCGACGCCAGCGCTTCCGACGCCACCAAGCCGAAGGTTTCGCCTTCGCATCCGTGGATCAGCGCGTCGCAGCTCGCCATCAGCGTTGCCAGTTGCGGCCGGTCATAGATCGGCTGGAACATGCGGATATGGGGATTGCCGCCGACCTGCTTGCGCAGCGCGGCGCTCGCCGGGCCCTTGCCGATCAGGATCAGGCCGACGGGTTCGCGGGCGGCGGCCGCCTGCACCGCGTCGATCACCATGTCCCATCGCTTTTCGCCATGGTGCCGCCCGATGCCGACCAGCAGCGTGGCGCTTTCGGGAAGGTCGCATTGCGCCAGCAGGTCGGCGCGCAGGCTGGCGTCGCGCAGGGTCGGTGAAAAGGCGGCGCGATCGATGCCCAGCGCGACGCAATGCGCCGGACCGATGTGGCGGTCGCTCAGCCGCTTGCCCAGCGAATCGCCGCAGACCACCAGACTGTCGAACAGCGGCATCGCGCGGCGCAGATAACGATTGAACCATTCGAAGGCGGCGTCGATCTTTTCGCGCGAGGCGATCCGTCCGAACCAGCGCTGCGGATAGGATACGACCGGGTCGCTGTGCAGGAAAAAGACCTTCGCGGCGTCGCCGGCCCATTTTCCGACGATCCACGCGGGGCGCCAGGGCGAAGAGGCTTCGACGACGTCGGGGTGCAACCGGTCGAGCCAGGCATGGATCGGCGCCGCATCCCAGAACATGCGATAATTGGCATCGAACGGCAGCGGCGGCGCCTTTACCCAGATGATCCGGCCGCCGGTCGCGCGCACTTCCTCGCGATCCTCGGCGCCGGGCGCGAGGACGGTCAGTTCGTGGCCGGCTTCGGCAAGCAACTGCATCTTGCGGTCGACATAGGAGCGGATGCCGCCGCCGGTGGGGGAATAGAATTCGCAGACGTCGACGATCCGCATCGCCTCAATCCTTCTTGACCGGCGAAAAGCCCAGGCCGTGGAAATAATTCATCATCACGTGCATTTCCGTGACACCGCTGCCCAGCGTCACCGCGGCCTTCGCCGATTTGGGTTTGCTCCACCCCAATTTGGGATTGCCGGGAAAGCCGACGCCGTCGGAGGAAAAGCTGAACTTGTGCTTGCCGTCGCGGTCGTGGATCATCGCGAAGCTGTAGCGGCCAGGCCGCGGCGCCCGGATGCACACCGCGACCGGACCGGCGGCGGGGGCCGCAAATTCGATGCGGCGGAAATCCTTGCCCGCTTTCTGAAGGACGAAATCATCCTCCAGAAAATCCTTGTCGTTGCTCGGGAACAGCTCGACCCGGATGCGTCCCTTGCGGTCCTTCAGCCCGTCGAGCCAGACGAGCAGCGCCGGCGTTGTCGAACCCGCGGCGCAGGCGGGCGCGTCGCCATAGACCGCGGCGCGTGCGGACGGCACCATTGCGGCTGAAGCCAGCATGGCGGCAGCGAGGGCAGGGAAGCGGAAGCGGGTCATGCGGCCGCTCCCTTGCGCAGCGGCAGCCATGTCAGTGCAAAGACGATGACGTGGCAGAGCAGGGTCAGCGCGACTGTCAGTGCCACGAGCCGCGTCACCGCGGCGTCGTTGCCGACCAGAAAGACCGCCAGATTGGCAAAGACGATGTCCTTGTTGGGGACGAGCGGCAGGCGCGCGACGAGTTGGCGTCCCGTCACGAGCAGCATCCAGAGCGCGAGCGGCACGAGCGGCAGCGCGAGATGCCAGCACAGCGCGAGCAGCCCGGTGTAGGCGATGGTGCGGACGAGGTGGACCAGGAACACCCAGCGTAGTTCACTCGCAGGAAGCGAGAACAGGCGGCCGCGGAAAAGCAGGATGGCGAGCGACAGGGCGAGCATGACCCCTACCGACCCCAGGATCGGGCGGATATGCTCCGCGGGCAGCAGCGAATAGGCGAAGGGCGTGGCGATGGCGAGCAGTGCCAGCGTGAAGATGTTGCCGACGACCGCCGACAGGATGCTGACATCCTTGATCGCCGCGAAAGGCGCCGCGACCATGTTGAGCCGCGTCCGGGCCCAAGCGTAGAAATAGGCTTCCCCCGAATAGCCGAGCAAAATCTCGTTCGCGACCAACTTGCGCAGGATCGGCACGATGCCCGACAGCGGCAGACCCCACAGCCGCCGGAAAATCACCAGATCGGACAGCGGCTGCACCGCATAGATGGCAAGGAAGACCAGATAGAAAAGCGGGTTGGTGGGCAGCGCCTCGTGCAGCGCGGCCAGTCCGCCGCCCAAAAGCTCGCGTATCAGTCCGGCGAGCAGCGCCAGGCTGAGCAGGCCGCTGACCAGCGCCGGCCAGCGGCTGCGGATTGGTGTCAGCGGCTCAAGTGCGGCGAGGGGGGGCGTCGGTGTGGGGGCTGTGGCAACCGTCAATCCGTTCACGCTTTTATCCCGTTAGTATCGTTTCCAGCGATTTTTCGCTTCTTCAGCTTCAGACGCCGCGGCGCGGCCGATCCCGCATTGGCGCGGTGCGGAAAATCGGCGCGCGCGGCGTCTTGTCGATGGAAGGGCGTCCGACACGGGCGCCGGTATGGCATCGGAAAGGCCTGCGGCGTGGCGCGAGCGCAGCACATCGTCATAATTTTCCACGATTTTTCGTTCGGAGGGACCGAGGTGATCGCGCTGCGGCTGGCGCGCGAATGGGTGGCGCAGGGGCGCCGCGTGACATTGCTTTGCGGCACATTCGATGGTCCGCTGCGCTCCGCCGTGCCGCGCGGGGTACACACCGAACGCCTCGAACCCGAAATTCCCAGAACGCCGCTTTCGCGCCTGCGCCTGCGGCGTGCGCTGTCGGCGGCGATCGCTCGCCTGCGGCCGGACGTCGTCTTTCTGCCGGGCAATTTTCATCATGTGCTGGCGGGCGCCGTGCGCGATTTGCCGCGGCGGCCGAAGGTCGTGGCGAAGATCAGCAATCCGCTGGCGCCTTCGGCGATCCCGGCGCTACGCGCGCTGCTTGCGCGGGCCTTTCGTTGGGCGGCGCGCGATGTCGACTGGTTCGCCGCCATGTCGACCGGGCTCGCGGACGATGTGCGTGCGCTGACGGGACGCGCGGAGGTCAGCGTGATCTTCGATCCCAATATCGACACGATCATAAATTTGCCGGCAGCCAGGAAGGTGCCGGGCACCGGGCCGCTGCATCTGCTGGCGGCGGGGCGACTCGTCGAGCAGAAGGATTTCGGTCTCGCGGTGCGCGTTGTTGCCGAACTGGCCAAGCATCGCGACGTGCGGCTGACCATTGCGGGCGATGGGCCCGACGCGCCGCGGCTGGCGCGGCTGGCGCGGCGTTTGGGCGTTGCGGACCGGATTGCGCTACCTGGGCGCCTTGCATCGATCGGGCCGGCGCTCGACCATGCCGACCTGCTGCTGATTACCTCCCGCTACGAAGGCGGGCCTGCCGTTGCGGTCGAAGCGCTCGAACGCGGCGTTCCGGTTATCGCCACCGACTGTTCGCACTTCCTGCGTGATTTGCTCGCGGACGCCGATTGCGGCGCGATCGTCCCCAGCCGCGAACCGGCGGCGATCGCCCAGGCGATGCTCGAATGGATCGACCGGCAGGATCGCCGGCCCTTTTCTCCGGCGGTCGTTACCGAGCCTTTCGGCACGGCTTTCGCTGCGCGCCGCTATCTCGATCTTTTCGACCGTCTGGCCGGGGAGGGCGGTTGCGCTGCGCCGGTCAGCAGGTCAACGCCGCCGCGAACAGGCAGCGAAAGCGCTCGACGCACTCGGCCCCTTCTTCGGCATCGAGTTCGAAATTATCGACCTTCATGATCGTCCGCAGGACGCCGACGCCCATCAGGATCGCCAGCAGCATATTGGCACGCATCTCGCCCTGATCGCCGCCGATCGTTCCGGCGAGCGGCTCCAGAACGTCGCGGTTGACCAGTTCGCGGATGATATCGCCCGCCTTGGGAGACGAGGCTGAGCGCAGCATGATGACGAACATCTCCATGCGATGATGGCGGTCGGCGTCGTCGTCTTCGGCGACGAGTTGCGCCAGAAAACCGGGCAATTCGTCGATGCTTTTGGGCTCGCGGAACAAATGGGGCTTTGCTTCGTCGCTGACGACTTCGCGGAACAAGCCTTCCTTGCCGCCGAAATAGCGGCTGATCAGCGCGACATCGACCCCGGCATCGCCCGCAATGTCGCGCAGTCCGACATTCTCATACGCCTCGCGCAGAAAGCGTTGGTGCGCGGCCGCCAATATAGACGCGCGGGTTGCAACGGCATCGCGCCGTTTGATGGTTGAGGTCCTCTCCATTTTTCCGTCCATAATGGTGAATGAGAATAAATCAACAACTGTTGACTTAGGATGAACGGCCGACTAGTGGACAGCGACCGTCATCGCGCAACTTCCCCCCTCCCTGTGGCGCGATGGCGGAACGCTTCAACAGAAAAGACAAGATCATGCAAAAGCGCTTTCTCCTCGCGCCCGTCCTGTGCCTTTCGCTCGCGCTGGCCGCCTGTTCGGGCGGCGACGACCAGGGACAGGGCGGTCCGCCGTCGCTTCCCGTCACTGTTTCCCAGCCGCTCGTCCGCGACGTGACGGAGTGGGATGATTTTGTCGGGCGCTTCGAGGCGATCGACAGTGTCGAAGTGCGGCCGCGCGCGTCGGGATATTTGCAGCGCGTGCACTTCGCCGACGGCCAATATGTGCGGGCCGGGCAGCTTCTCTTTTCGATCGATGCGCGCCCGAACCAGGCGGCGCTCGATCAGGCGCGCGCGCAGTTGGCGCGCGCCAACGCGACCTTGGCGAACGCAAAAACCGAATTCGCGCGCTCGGCGACACTGGCCGCATCGCAAGCGGCGAGTACCGAGGAGGTCGAGCAGCGCCGTGCCGCGGTGCGCGCCGGTGAAGCCGATGTGGCGGCGGCGCAGGCCGCGGTGCGATCGGCGCAGCTCAATGTCGGCTTCACGCGCGTCACCGCACCGATTTCGGGCCGCATTTCGCAGCGGCTGGTCGATCCCGGCAATGCGGTCACCGCCGATCAGACGGTGTTGACGACGATCGTGTCGACGAGCCCCATACATTTCAGCTTCCAGGGCTCCGAGGCGAGCCTGCTGGGCTATGAGCGTCGCGGCGACAAGCTCGACGGCGCGCCGGTGCGTATCCGTCTGCAAGGGCAGCAGGATTATGCGATTTCGGGACGGATCGACTTTGTCGACAACGCACTGTCGAACGGGTCGGGGACGATCACCGTCCGCGCCGTCGTACCGAATCCCGACGGCAAATTGCGCCCGGGCATGTTCGGCCAGCTTCAGCTTGCGGCTTCGGCGCCGCACGCCGCCGTCATGGTGCCCGACACCGCCATCGTTACCGATGCGGCGCGGCGTCTGGTCTATGTGATCGGCGACAAGGATGTGGTGCAGGCGCGCCCGGTCGAGCTTGGCCCCGTCATCGACGGGCTGCGCGTGATCCGGTCGGGCATCACCGCCAAGGATCGCGTCGTCGTCGGCGGCATCCAGCGCGCGATGCCGGGCAAGCCCGCGAAGATCGAGGCGGGCCGGATCGGCGCCGACGGCAAGGTCGTTCCCGCCAAGGCGGCCGCGAAGCCTGCCGCGGCGGGCGCTGCAGCGGGCAAGGGCGGCGCACAGTGAATTTCAGCCGATTTTTCGTCGACCGCCCGATCTTCGCGGCGGTCATCGCCATCTTCATCACGCTGATCGGGGCGTTTGCCTATCCGCAGCTTCCGCTCGCCCAATATCCGGAGATCGCGCCGCCGACGATCAGCATCACCGCATCCTATCCCGGCGCCTCGCCCGACACGATCGCCGAAACGGTGTCGTCGACCATCGAGCAGGAGGTCAACGGCGTCGAGAATATGCTCTATATCCAGTCGTCCTCGACGCAGGGTCTGGCGCAGATAACGGTGACATTCCAGCCGGGCACGGACCTCGATGCGGCGCAGGTGCTCGTGCAGAACCGCGTTGCGCTCGCCGAACCGCGCCTGCCCGAACAGGTGCGCCAGATCGGCGTGCAGGTGAACAAGCAGGAAACCGGCTTCCTGATGATCGTCGCGCTGACGACGACCGATCCGGCGATCGACCTCGATTATGTCGGCAACTATGCCAATTCGACGCTGCGCGACCGGCTGCTGCGCCTGAAGGGCGTCGGCGGGGTGCAGATTTTCGGCGGCGGCTATTATTCGATGCGCGTGTGGATCGACCCCGACAAGGCCGCCGCGCGAAACCTGACCGCGACCGAGATTGTCGCGGCGCTGCAGAGCCAGAATGTCCAGGTCGCCGGCGGCTCGGTCGGCGCGCCGCCCTATGGCAAGGGCAATCCGGCGTTCGAGCTTCCGGTCGAAGTGCCGGGACGCCTCGTGACGCCCGAACAATTCGCCAATGTCGTGATCAAGACCGATACGCAGAATGGCGCGATCACGCGGTTGAAGGATGTCGCGCGGGTCGAGCTGGGCAGTCAGGATTATGGCGTGCGCGGCGTGTTCAACGGCCAGCCGGGCGTCGGCATGGCGGTGATCCAGCAGCCGGGCGCCAACGCGCTCGATGCCGCGAAGCTGGTGCTTGACGAGATCAAGGCGGCGTCGAAGGATTTTCCGCCGGGGCTGGAATATCAAATCCCCTTCAACCCGACCGAATATGTGCAGGCATCGGTGAGCGCGGTGCAGGAAACGCTGATCGAGGCGATCATCCTGGTCGTCATCGTCGTGCTTGTCTTCCTGCAGACCTGGCGCGCGGCGATCATCCCGATCATCGCGATTCCCGTGGCGCTCATCGGCACCTTTGCGGTGCAGCTGGCGCTCGGCTTTTCGATCAACTCGCTGTCGCTGTTCGCGCTGGTGCTCGCGGTCGGCATCGTCGTCGATGACGCGATCGTGGTCGTCGAGGCGGTCGAGAAGCATATTCGTCAGGGCCTCACTCCGCGTGAAGCCGCGCACCGGACGATGAGCGAAGTGTCGGGCGCGCTGATCGCGATCGGCCTCGTCCTTGTTGCGGTGTTCGTGCCGACGGCCTTCATCCCCGGCATTCCCGGCATCTTCTATCAGCAGTTCGCGGTGACGATCGCGGCGGCGACGGTCTTTTCGCTGCTGACCTCGCTCACCCTGTCGCCCGCGTTGGCGGCGCTGCTGCTGAAGCCGCACGAGGAGCATCACGCCGAGCCGAAGAACCGGGTCATGCGCGTGGTCCGCCGCGCCGCGGACAAGTTCAACGACGGGTTCGACCGGCTGTCCGAACGCTATGGCACCACCACCGCGTCGCTGATCCGCAAGACGGCGCTGATGCTGGGCATCTATGCGGTGCTGCTCGCCGCGACCGGCTGGCGCCTGGCGGATACGCCGACGGGCTTCATCCCCGATCAGGATCAGGGCGTGCTGATCGGCGTGGTCCAGCTTCCGCCCGGCGCGTCGCTCGACCGCACGAGCGAGGTGCTGGCGCGCGCGCAGAAGACGGTGTCGCAGATCGACGGCGTCGAAAGCATCGCGACCTTTTCGGGTCTCGACGGCGCAAGCTTTTCGACCGCGTCGAACGCGGGCACGATGTTCATCCGTCTGAAGGACTGGAGCGAGCGCGGCAGCGATCTGAGTGCGAGCGCCCTGTCGGGCAAGCTGTCGGGCGCGCTCGCGATGGCGCTCCCTGAAGCGAACGCCTTCGTCATTGCGCCGCCCGCGGTGCAGGGCCTCGGCAACGGCAACGGCTTCACCATGATGCTGCAGGCGCGCGAGGGGCAAAGCTATCGCGACCTCGAAAAGGTGACGCAGGCGATGATGGGCGGGGCGCAGCAGGTGCCCGACGTCACGCAGGTCTTTTCGCTGTTCAACACCGGTAGCCCGCGCATCTTCGCCGATGTCGATCGTGACAAGGCGCAGATATTGGGGGTCGACCCGAGCCAGGTCTATGCCGCGCTCGGCACCTATCTTGCCTCGACCTATGTCAACGACTTCAACTTCCTTGGCCGCACCTTCCGCGTCACGGCGCAAGCCGAACCGAGCGCGCGCAGCCGGATCGAGGATGTCGGCCGCCTGCAGGTGCGGTCCTCGTCGGGCGAGATGGTTCCGCTCTCGTCGCTCGCGACCTTCCGCGACGACAGCGGCCCGACCCGCGTCGTGCGCTACAATCTGTTCCCCGCGGTCGAACTGCAGGGGCAGGCGGCGCCGGGCGTCTCGTCGGGCGCGGCGCTGACCGCGATGGAGGGACTGGCTGCAAAGACGATGCCACAGGGCTTTTCCTATGAATGGACGGGCCTCGCCTATCAGGAAAAGCAGGCGGGGAGCAGCGCGGTGCTGATCTTCCTGCTCGCGGTGGTCTTCGTCTTCCTGGTGCTGGCGGCGCAATATGAATCGCTGCCGCTGCCGCTCGCGGTGATCCTGATCGTGCCGATGTGCATATTGGCGGCGATGCTGGGCGTGAACCTGCGCGGGATGGACAATAATATCCTGACGCAAGTCGGGCTGGTCGTGCTGATCGCGCTGGCGGCGAAGAATGCGATCCTGATCGTCGAATTCGCCAAGCAGGCGGAGGAAGAGGAGGGGATGGCTCCGCTCGACGCCGCGGTTCACGCCGCGCAGTCGCGCCTGCGTCCGATCCTGATGACCAGCTTTGCCTTCATCTTCGGCGTCATCCCGCTCGCGGTGGCAAGCGGGCCGGGGCAGGAAATGCGCCAGGCACTCGGCACGGCGGTGACGTTCGGCATGCTCGGCGTCACCATATTCGGGCTGATCTTCACGCCGATCTTCTACGTCATGTCGCGCAAGCTAGGCTATCGCGTCCAGCAATGGTTCGCGCGCGGCCGCACCAACAAGGGCGGCGATGCGCCGCTGGAGATGCCATGATGAGCCGTAATGTCCTGCTGGCCGGTGCTGCCGCGCTTGCACTGTCGGGCTGCGCCGTCGGTCCGGCCTATGTGTCGCCGACCCCCGCCGCTCCCGGACAGACACCTTTCCTCGAGGCAGGCAAATCGCCCGCCTTCACCGGTGAGCAGCCGGCGGGGCATTGGTGGAGCCTGTTCGGCGACCCGACGCTCGACGCGCTCGTCGAAGAGGCGTTGGCTGCCAATACCGATCTGCGCGTCGCCGCCGCCAATCTGGCGCAGGCGCGCGCGGTGTTGAAGGAATCGCGGGCCGGCCGCCTGCCGACCACCGGAATAAGCGCCAGCGGCACATACGCCCGCCAGCCGGGCAGTGTCACCGGCATCGGCCCGGTCGAGGGCGAAAGCTATGATGTCGGGCTCGATATCGGTTATCAGGTCGATCTGTTCGGGCGCGTCGAAAGTGCGATCCGCGCGAGCCGCGCCGACGCCGACGCGGTACAGGCAGCCTTCGACCTGACGCGCATCACGGTCGCGGCGGAAACGGCGCGCGCCTATGCCGACGTCTGCGCCTACAACCGCCAGCTTGCGGTGGCGGAGGAAACGCTGCGCATTCAGGAACAGACCTTCGACCTGACGCGCCGGCTGTTCGAAGGCGGACGCGCGACGCGACTCGACACCGGGCAGGCGGGGGCGCTGCTGGAACAGACGCGCGCGACCCTGCCGACCTTGAAGGCGCAGCGCGCCGGGGCGCTCTATCGCCTTGCGCTGCTGACCGGCAAGCCGCCCGCCGAATCGCCGCAGGTCGCGTTGCAATGCCAGGCGCCGCCCGAACTCGACCGTCCGATTCCGGTCGGTGACGGCGCCGCGCTGCTCGCCCGTCGCCCGGACATTCGCCGGGCCGAGCGCCAGCTCGCCGCCGCCGCGGCGCGCGTCAATGTTGCGACCGCCGATCTTTATCCCAGCATCAGCATCGGCGGGTCGGTCGGATCGACCGCCGACGCGGTGTCGGGGCTGGGTAAGTCCGATAGCTTCCGCTTTTCGATCGGGCCGCTGATTTCGTGGAGCTTTCCGAACATCGCGGTCGCGCGTTCGCGGCTGAAGCAGGCGGAGGCCGGCGTCGATGCTGCGCTCGCGACCTTCGACGGCACCTGGCTCGGCGCGCTTCAGGAAACCGAAAGCGCACTCGCCAACTATGCCGGCGAACTCGACCGGCTTGCGGCGCTACGCCGTGCGGCGGACGAAGCGGGCGAGGCGGCGCGGATCGCGCGGCTTCGCTATCAGGCCGGGCGCGAGAATTTTCAGGTCGTACTCGATGCCGAGCGCTCGCTGGCGCAGATCCAGGCGAGCATCGCCCAGTCCGAACAGCAGCGCGCGACCTATCTGGTCGCGCTGTTCCTCGCGCTGGGCGGCGGCTGGCAGGACGGCACCGCGTAAGGCGTCAATCTGGCTAAACAAAAAGGCCGGCGCAGCATGGACTGCGCCGGCCTTTTTCATAGCTGTGCCGCTGGTCAGAGCGTCGCGTCGTCGTCGGCGGGCGAGTGGAATTCGTGCCACAAGCCGTTCAATATGCCGAAGCCGACCGCGAGGCCGAGGCCGAGTACCCAGGTAAAATACCACATGGCGTGTTCCTCCGGTCAGTAGAAATCGGGGTTGGTGCGAACATCGTCGAGCGTGACGCGGCCGAACAATATCTTGAGCACCCACGCCGTGTAGGCGAGGACGATGGGCAGGAAGATCAGGGTCACGACGAGCATGATCCACAAGGTGAGGTGGCTCGACGAGGCATTCCAGACCATCAGGCTCGAATGCGGGTCGATCGAGCTGGGCAGGATGAAAGGGAACATCGACAGGCCGACCGTCGAGATGATCCCGACCACCGCGAGCGCCGAGCCGACGAAGAGCAGGCTCTGCTTGCGCCCGGCGATCGCGACATAGGCGAGGATCGGGCCGAGGAAGCCGAGGATGGGCGCGAGCAGCATCCACGGGTGGCGCCCATAATTGTCGAGCCATGCGCCCGCCGCCGGGACTGACGTTGCCCACAGCGGGTTCGAGGGGCCGGCGGGATCGAGTTCGCCCTCCAGCCGGTAGCCGATCTTCATCGTGGCGACCATCGCGCCGCCGATTGCGAACAGCGCGATGACGAGCAGCGCGGCGATCTTGCCCCAGCGGCGCGCCCGGTCCATCACGACGCCGTCCTCGGCCTTGAGCGCGAGCCAGCCGGCGCCGTGCAGCACGACCATCGCCACCGACAGCAGGCCGGTGAGCAAGGTGAAGGGCGAGAAGAGGCCGAGCAGCGAGCCTTCGTAAAAGGCACGCAGGTCGCTATCGAGGCGGAAGGGCGCGCCCAGAAGGACGTTGCCGACCGCAACACCGAACACCAGTGCGGGGACGAAACCGCCAACGAACAGCGCCCAATCCCAGCGGCTGCGCCAGGCAGGATCGTCGTGCTTCGAGCGATATTTGAATGCCACGGGGCGCAGGATCAGCGCCGCGAGGACAAGGAATATCGCGAGATAGAAGCCCGAAAAGCTGATCGCATAGACAAAGGGCCATGCGGCGAAGATCGCGCCGCCGCCTAGGATCAGCCAAACCTGATGCCCCTCCCACGTCGGGGCGATGCTGTTGATAGCCAGCCGCCGTTCCTCGTCGGTCCGCGCGATGAAGGGCAGCAGTGCGGCGACGCCGAGGTCGTAGCCGTCGGTGAGCGTGAAACCGATCAGCAGCACGCCGAGAAGCAGCCACCAGATCAGGCGGAGCGTTTCATAGTCGAAGGGAATCGCCATCGTCTGATCCTCCTTATTCGGCCGGCAGCGGGGCATAGCCCGCGTCGGTGGGTTCGATGCCCGAGGCAAGGTCGCGGCCGCGCTTGGACTCGGGGCCCTTGCGGATCGCCGCGAGCATCAGCCGCACCTCGATGAAAGCGAGCGCGCTGTAGAGCAGGGTGAAGGCCGCGATGGTCGTCCAGACCTGCGCCACCGTCAGGCTCGATGCGCCGAGGAAGGTCGGCAGCACGCCCTCGATCGCCCATGGCTGGCGGCCATATTCGGCGAGCACCCAGCCCATTTCGGCGGCCAGCCACGGCAGCGGCATGATGATCACCGCGGCGCGCAGGAACCACTTCACATCGAAGCGCCGCACCGTCGCATAATAGAAGGCGAGGGCGAAGAAGCCGATGAAGAAGAAGCCGAGCCCCGCCATGAGGCGGAACAGCCAGAAGGTGACCGGGACGTTGGGCACCGTGTCCCACGCCGCCTGCATGACTTGGTCGGCGGTCGCGTTGCGCGGATCGCGGACATAACGCTTGAGCAGCATCGCATAGCCAAGGTTGCTGCGGTTCGCCTCGAAGGTCGCGCGCGCGGTGGCGTTGGTGCGATCGGCCTTCAGATCCTCGAGCGCACCATAGGCGAGCTTGCCGCTTTCGATGCGTTCCTGCGCGTGGAGGACCAGTTCGTTGATCCCTTGGACCTGCCCGGTCAGGCTGCGCGTCGAAATCAGGCCGAGGACATAAGGTATCTTGATTTCATAGCGGGTCTCGCGGTCCTTGACCGACGGCAGGCCGAAGAGCGTGAGCCCGGCGGGCGCCTTTTCGGTGTGCCACATCGCCTCGATCGCGGCGAGTTTCATCTTCTGATGATCGGTGAGCGCATAGCCCGATTCGTCGCCGAGGACGACCACCGACAGCGAGGAGGCGAGGCCGAAGGCCGCGGCGACGGTCAGCGAGCGCTTCGCGAGCGCGGTGTAACGGCCGCGGAGCAGATACCAGGCCGAAATGCCGAGAACGAAGACCGAGGCGGTGACATAGCCGGCGCTGACCGTGTGGACGAACTTCGCCTGCGCGACGGGGTTGAACAGCACCGAATAAAAGTCGACGACTTCCATGCGCATCGTGTCGGGATTGAAGCGCGACCCGACCGGATTCTGCATCCAGCCGTTGGCGATCAGAATCCAAAGCGCCGAAAGATTGGAACCCAGCGCGACGAGGAAGGTGACGAGGAGATGGAGCTGCTTGGACAATTTGTCCCAGCCGAAGAACATCAGCCCGACGAAGGTCGCCTCGAGGAAAAAGGCCATGAGCCCCTCGATCGCGAGCGGCGCGCCGAAGATGTCGCCGACATAGTGCGAATAATAGGACCAGTTCATCCCGAATTCGAACTCCATCGTCAGGCCGGTCGCGACCCCGAGGACGAAGTTGATCCCGAACAGGCGGGCCCAGAAACGCGTGATGGTACGCCAGATTTCCCTTTCGGTGATGACATAGATGCTCTCCATGATCACCAGCATGAAGGAAAGCCCCAGCGTCAGCGGAACGAAGAGGAAATGGTACATCGCCGTAAGGGCGAATTGCAGGCGGGATAATTCGACTACGGCCAGGTCCATGGCGCCACTCCTGAACAGCGACTCGGCGGGGTGCCGCACGGCTTGCGGCATCGTCATTTAATGAATATGGGAATGTGTGAATATTAGAAAAATGTCAAGTAGAGATAACGCCACATCTGCAGCACCCGCCGCCAGCCGCGGTGCCTTGGCCGCTTGGCTTGGCGATGCCGTTGCCGCGGTGCTCTTCGCGCTCGCGCTCGCGCAATTGCTGGCGCTTCACGTTGCGCGCGACCTTCGCGGCGGCGGAGGGGGCGACGCGGGATTCGGCATTGCGGGCTGGGCGTGGATGCTGCTGCTGGTTGGCGCGGCGCTGGCACGCGGCGCTTTGCAGGGCGGCGCCTTTGCGATCGGCCTGCGCCACGCCGCGCGCTTTGCCGCCGAGCTGCGCGCGCGGGTCGCGCCCGCGCTCATGGTGAGCGCGGCGGGGCGCGGACGCCTGATCGGTGAAGATGCCGAACTGGCGGTGACCGCGATCGACCGCATCGAGCCCTATGTTGCGCGTTTCCTGCCGCTGCGCCGTGCCGCGATGCTTTCCCCGCTGCTGATCGCGCTGGCGGCGCTGCCCGCAAGCAGCTTCGCCGCGGCGATCTTGTTCGGCACGCTGCTGCCCTTCGCGATCGGCATGGCGCTCGCCGGCAGCGCCGCGGCGCGGGCGAGCGAGGCGCAATTGGGGGCGCTGTCGCGGCTCGGCGGCTTGTTCGTCGACCGGGTTCGCGCGCTGCCGCTGATCCTTTCCTATGGCGCCGAGGATCGCGTCACGCGGCAGATCGGCGGGGCGGCGCGCGATCTGGCGGAACGGACGCTGGGCGTGCTGCGCATCGCCTTTGCATCGAGCGCGATCCTCGAATTTTTCAGCGCGCTCGCGGTCGCGCTCGTCGCGGTCTATTGCGGCTTTTCGCTGCTCGGCCTGCTGCCCTTTCGCGCGCCCGAAAGCCTCGACTTCGCCGAAGCCTTTTACGTTCTTGCGCTCGCGCCCGAATTTTATCTCGGCATGCGCCGCCTTGCGGCCGCCTATCACGACAAGCAGCAAGGCGAAGCGGCGCTGGCGGCGCTTGCCGCCGCGGAGGCGCCGATGGCCGGTCACGCAGTCGCGCCGCGGTTACGCGGCGCACCGGCGGCTCTGGTGGTCGATGCGTTGGTCGTTCGGCACCCCGAAGGCGCGGCGATCGGACCGATCAGCGCGCGCTGGACCGGCTCCGGCCTTCACCTGATCGTTGGGCCGAGCGGATCGGGCAAGACCAGTCTGCTCCGCGCGCTGATCGGGCAGGTGCCCGTCGAGTCGGGGCGCCTTTACGCCGACGATGCCGCGATCGACCCACGCGCGCTCGCCCGGCTGTGCGGTTGGGCGGGTCAGCGGCCCTTGCTGATGCCCGGGAGTCTCCGCGCCAATCTTCTCGTCGGAGTGGCGAATGCGCGCGATGCTGCGATCATTGCCGAACTTGACGCGCTCGGTCTTTCGGCGCTGATTACCGCGCGCGGCGGCGGGATCGACTGGGTTGTCGATGACCGCGGCAGCGGGTTGTCGGGCGGCGAACGGCGGCGGATCGGGCTGGCGCGCGCGCTGCTGTCGCCCCGCCCGCTGCTGCTGCTCGACGAGCCGACTGCCGACCTCGACGCCGCGAGTGCCGCGCGCGTCGTCGTGGTGTTGCAGGCCGCTGCGACGACCCGAACGATCGTCGCGGCGACGCACGATCCGGCGCTGATCGGTGCGGCGGACAGCGTGGTGGAAATCGGATGATCGCGGCATTGCTCCGATCCGCGCGCGCGGGCCAGCGCCGCGCGGTGTTGCTCGGCATGGCGGCAGCTGCGGTCGCTGCGCTGTCGGCGATCGGCCTGCTCGCGGTGTCGGGCTGGTTCCTGACCGGTGCGGCGATTGCCGGCCTGACCGGCGCGGCGGCGGTCAAGGCGTTCAATTATCTGGTGCCCAGCGCCGCCATCCGCGGGCTGGCGATCTTGCGCACGCTGTCGCGCTATGGCGAGCGGCTGTTCAGCCATCAGGCGATGCTGTTTGCCCTTGCCGAGGTGCGTGCCGTGCTGTTTGCGCGGTTGATCGCGGCGCCGCCGGCGACGGCGCTTCTCCACAATCGCGGCGATGTCGCGGCGCGGCTTGGCGGCGACGTCGAAACGCTGGAGGAGGCGCTGCTGCGCACGACGTTGGTGCCGTCGGGCATCGCAACGCTCGCGGGGACGATGCTGTTGATGGCACTCGCGGGCTGGGCTGCTGCAGCGGCCTTGCTGGGCGCAGCGGGGGCAAGTTTTGCAGTCGCGCGCCGGATCGGGCGCGACCGGATCGCGCCCGCGCTCGACGCCGAAAGCGCAGCGCTCGGTGCGCTCAAGCGATGCTATGTCGAACTCGCCGCCGGGGGCGACGATATTGCGGTCTATGGGCTTGCCGCCGACGTGCGCGCGGCAATCGCGGCGGCCGAAGCGCCGCTCCACAGCGCCCGCGCGGCGATGGCCGGCGCCGACACGCTGGTGTCGATCGTGCATTGGGGGCTGACCGGTGCGGCGGTGGCCGCGATCGTCGCGCTGTCGCCCGCTAGCGCCCCGGTTGTCGCGCTCGCAGCGCTTGCTGCGACCGCCGCGATGGAGATCGTCGGCGGCCTCGCCCGGCTCGACATTCAACGCTGGAAGAGCCGCGGTGCGCGCGCGCGGCTCGATGCGATGTTTCCGGACGCCGCCGCCCCGGCGAGCGACGGCGCGCCGGCGCAGCCGATCGTCGAACTGACGGTTGCGGGCGCCCTGCACCGCATTGTTCCGGGCGACCGCGTTCTGCTCGCCGGGCGGTCGGGGAGCGGCAAGACGCGGTTGCTCGAAACGCTGACGGGGCTGCGCGACGATGCGCCCGAAGATGTGCGGATCGGCGGATTGCATGCGGCAGGCTTGCCGCTCGCGGCGCGGCGGTCGCTGTTCGCGCTCGCGGCGCAGGATGCGGCGATGATTGCGGGCAGTGTGGCCGACAATCTGTCGCTCGCACGGCCGGGCATCACGCGCGACGAGATGCAGGCGGCGCTGACCGTTGCCTGCCTTGACGATGTCGTTGCGCAATTGCCCGGTGGGCTCGACTGCTGGCTGGGCGACGACGGCGCGCGGCTGTCGGGCGGACAGCGCAAACGGCTGTCGCTGGCGCGAGCGCTGCTGGCGCAGCGGCCGTTCCTGCTGCTCGACGAACCGAGCGAAGGGCTCGACAGCGCGACCGAGGCGCGGCTGATCGTGCGGCTGGGCGAGTGGTTTACGGAGACGGGAAGCGGGTTGATCCTCGTCAGCCACCGCCCCGCGATGCGGGCGCTTGCCACGCGGCAGATCGAGATCGACGGGGATCGGGGCTAGCGCAAAATTCTCGCGAAATGGGCGGCGCTGGCGGAGGCGTCGCGGGTGCTTGTCGTCGCGGCGGGACTGGCGCCGAACTGGTCGGCGAGCGCGCGGACGGGCGCGAGCGCTTCGGGTTTCAGGCGGTAGAAAATCTGCTTTGCCTCGCGCCGCGTCTCGACGATCCGGGCGTTGCGCAGCACGCCGAGTTGCTGGCTGAGTAATGGCTGGCCGATGCCCGTCGCGCTTTCGATCTGCCCCACGGCAAGCTCCTGATCGCGCACGGCGAAGATCAGCTTGAGCCGCACCGGATGCGCGAGGACGCGCAGCAGTTCGACCAGATCGTCGTCGATGAGCGCCTCACCGGTCATCGCGCCCTGGCATCCTTCGCGAGCGTGTAGAACCAGCCGGTCGGATTGTCGGCCGCGAGCACGCCTTCGGTGGCGAGTTCGGGCGGGACGAGGAGGTCGTCGCCGGGCTGCCAACCCGCGGGCGTCATCGCCGACCCGTCGCTCGTGCGCTGGAGCGCCGCGACGGTGCGCACCATCTCGTCGACCGAGCGGCCGACGGTCAGCGGATAGATGGTCAGCGCACGGACGACGCCGTCGGGATCGATGAAAAAGGCCGCGCGCACCGTCGCGGCGCTGAAGGACTGGGCGTCGACCATGCCGAAAGCGTGCGCGATTTCGAGCGAGGGGTCCTCGACGATCGGAAAGGGGATGGCGACGCCCAAGTCGTCGCGCAGCGCGCGGATCCACGCGAGATGCGAAAAAAGGCTGTCGACCGAATGGGCGAGTAGCGCGCAATCAAGCGCGGCAAAGCGATCGGCTGCGCGTGCGATGGCCAGAAATTCGCTGGTGCAGACAGGGGTGAAATCGCCGGGGTGCGAAAAGAAGAGCAGCCATCGGCCGCGATAATCGCTGAGCCGCACCGGTCCGGCGGTGCTGCGCGCGATGAAATCGGGCGCGGTGTCGCCGATGCGGATCGGGCGCGCAGCGGGCCGGTTGTCGCTGTTGTCGGGCATCGGGATTCCTCTGGGAGCTTCCTCTCGCTCGACAGCGATCATATATAATTCATAATATCGTGTAAATGTGATATGCGCTCAGCTGAGCATGGCCCCCGCGCTGTGGTAGAGCATATAGGCGGCCACGACGAGAACGAGCAGCGCGAACAGCGTGTTGAGCCGTCCGGTTCTGGCCGACAGGCGCTGTGCACCCTTGAGCCCCAGCCAGCTTCCCAGCGCGCCGCCCGCGATGAACAGCCCGGCAAGCTGCCAGTCGACGAGGCCCGACCAGGCATAGTTGGCGGCGGTGGTGAGCCCGAAGGCGGTTACCGCGACCAGCGAGGTGCCGACCGCGTTGATCATCGGCATTCCCGTCGCGGCGACGATGCCGGGGACGATCAGAAAGCCGCCGCCGATGCCGAAAAAGCCGCTGAACGCTCCGCTGCCGAGGCCGTAGCCGAGCAGGCGCGGCGCATTTTCGCGGCTGATCCGCACCGCGGGATCGCCGACCTGGCCGCGTTTGCGCAGCATGATGACCGCGATGACGACCATCAGCAGCGCGAAGAGAAAGAGCAGCTTGGCGCCGTCGAAGCTCTTGCCGAGGGTCGATCCGGCGAAGGCGCCGACGATTCCGGCGCCGGCGAAGGTCAGCCCGCACGGCCAGCGCACATTGCCAGCGCGCGCATGGTTGGTCAGCCCAACCGCCGCATTGGCGGCGACGGCGAGTGCTGCGGTCCCGATCGCGACATGCGGCTGCGGCACCCCGACGAGATAGACCATCAGCGGCACCGCAAGGATCGACCCGCCGCCGCCGACGAGCCCGAGCGTGAAGCCGACGAGCACGCCGGAGAGCGCGCCGAGGATCATCTGGGCGAGGCTGAGCGTCATGGGGTCGGTCATCGCGCGCGCTATCCTACAGCTTATCGAGCGGCAGCTTCAGATATCGGGTGCCGTTCGCTTCGGGTTCGGGGAAATGACCCGCGCGCATATTGACCTGGATCGACGGGAGGATCAGCCGCGGCATCGACAGCGTCTTGTCGCGCGCCTCGCGCATCGCGACGAACTGATCTTCGTCCACGCCTTCGTGGACATGAACGTTGGCGGTGCGCTCGACCGCGATCGTCGTTTCCCAGGCAAAGCTGTCGCGACCCGGCGCCTTGTAATCGTGGCAGAGAAACAGCCGCGTTTCGCCGGGGAGCGACAGCAAGCGCTGGATCGAGCGATAGAGGGTGCGCGCATCGCCGCCGGGAAAGTCGGCGCGCGCGGTGCCATAGTCGGGCATGAACAAGGTATCGCCGGTGAACAGCGCATCGCCGATGATCCACACCATGCACGCCGGCGTGTGGCCGGGGGTGTGGAGCACCATTCCCTCGATCTCACCGAGCATGAAGCGCTCGCCGTCAGCCATCAGCCGGTCGAACTGCGAGCCGTCGCGCGCGAAGCGCTCATCTTCGTTGAAAATGGCGCCGAACACCGTCTGCACCGTTTCGATATGCCGACCGATGACGATCTGGCCGCCGAGCTTCTCCTGCAGATAGGGGGCAGCGGAGAGGTGGTCGGCGTGGGCGTGGGTTTCGATCTGCCATTCGACGGTCAACCCTTCGCGGCGGACATAATCGACGATCGCGTCGGCCGACGCATGGCCGGTGCGGCCCGAAGGCTGGTCGAAATCGAGCACCGAGTCGATGATTGCCGCCTTGCGCGTCGCGGGGTCGTGGACGACGTGCGTCGCGGTGAAGGTCGGTTCGTCGAAGAAGCTTTTGACGACGGGGATACGGCCGGTTGCGCGCGCCTTGTCGATCAGCGCGGCGGCGGAATCGCGGTGAAGGTCGTCCATGCGATCATTCCTTCGTTTAAAATATTAGATAAAACTAATATAGTGAGACGGCGCCGTTTGTCCAGTGGAGGAGGAGGCCTATTCGATACCGCAGAGCAGGCGGAGGCGCCACGCCGCGGTCTGCACCGATGCCTGCGCTTCGGCGAGCCGTGCGGTCGCGGCGATCGCTTCGCGTTCGGCATCGAGCTCGGCGAGCGGCGGGCGGGCGCCCGAGCGCACTTCGAGGCGGGTGCCGCGCAGCGCTTCGCGCGCCGCGGCGTCGCCATCGCGCGCGGCATCGAGCGCGCGTTCGGCGCTGTCTAGCCCGCTCCACGCCTCGATCACCGCCTGGGTGACGTCGTCGCGCGCCTGACGCAGCCGCGCTTCGCTGGCCGAGAGTTTCGATTGCGCCTCGCGGACGCGCGCGCTGCCCGCGCCGCTGTCGAAGAAGGTCCAGCGCCCGCGCAGCCCGACGGTGACGCTATCGGCGCGATAGTCAGGGAAGAATTGGTCGCGGATCCGCGCGCCCTCGGCAAAGACGCCGAGCTGCGGGCGGTTGGTCGCCTTGGCGGCGCGTACCCCCGCGGCAGCGCCGTCGACCCCGGCATCGGCCTGCGCGAGCAGGACATTCGCGGCGACGGCGGCCTCGACCGCTTCGCCAAGCGTCGCGGGAACCTCGGGGCGCGGGGGCAGGGGGGCGAGATCGCCGACAGGCTTGCCGGTCAGCCGCTCGAGGCGGGCGAGCGCGGCGGTGAGGCGGCCCTGGGCCTGGACGAGACCGGCCTGTCCCTCGGCGCGGCGTGCCTTCGCCTGGGCGACCTCGCTGCTCGTCGCATCGCCGACGTCGTAGCGCAGGCCGGTATGACGAACGATCTCGCCCAGCGCATCGACGAGCTTGCCATAGCTCGCGACAAGATCGCGCGCGGTGAGCACTTCGGCATAGGCGCCGACAGTCGCGAGGGTCAGATTCTGGCGCGCCATATCCTTGCCAAGCGTCGCGGCGCGGCTGCCCGCTGCGGCCTGATCGATCGCGGCGCTGATCCGTCCACCGGCGTAGAGCGGGTATTCGCCGACCAGTTGCACGGCGCTGGGGGTCACGCTTTGCGCGGTCAGGCCGAAATAGCCGCCGGGGTCGAGCCGGCCGGTGCCGACGCTGCCCTCGACACTGGCGGTGGGACCGGCGGCGGCGCGCGCCTGTGCAAGCCGCGCGGCGGCGGCATCGGCATCGGCAGCCGCCGCTTCGAGCGCGGGCGAGTGCGCGCGCGCGTCGGCGATGGCGGTCGCCAAATCCTGCGCCGCCGCGGGGTGCGGCAGCGCGAGTGCAGCAAGGCATGCCGCCGTCAGCAGGGTCGCGGCGCGCTTCACTTAAAGGCGGCTCCCTGCCGCACGCCGAGACGCTTGAAAATGGCCGCCGCGGGACAGAAGCCGGTGAAGCTTGCCTGGATCATGTTGAGCCCGGCAAAGGCGGCGAGTCCGATCCACCAGGGATGGACGAACCAGGCGAGCAGCACGCTCGTCAGCACGACGACGCCCGCGAAGCGCAAAACGGCACGATCGAGGTTCATGGGTCTTCCTTTCGTCAGAAGCGGAGTTTCTTGATCCCGAGCGCATGCATCGCGAGCTTTTCGTAAAAGGGCTCGCTCTCGCCCTTGCGGACCTTGCGCAGGAAATATTTTTCGAAGCCGATCTTCGCGAGATGGACCCATTTGCCCGACGACGACCAGTTGAGGTTGCGCGGCGGGATCTGCGGCTGCGCGACAAAGGCAACGCCGCCGTCGCCGAAGTCGGCGAGGCAGACGGCGTTCCACGTCGCCTCATGCTTCGGCGGCTGACCGGCGAGTTCGAGTTTCAGATTCTGCGCGATCGCGGTGACCATCGATTCGATCATGAAGCCCGTCTTGGGCACGCCCACCGGGACCGGGGTCGGGCCGACCGGCGGGATCGCGACGCAGACGCCGAGCGAATAGATGTTGGCGAAGGTCGGATTGCGCTGATGCTTGTCGGCGATGATGAAGCCGCGCGGATTGGTCAGTCCTTCGATGCCGAAGACGGCATCGACGCCGCGAAAGGCGGGTAGCAGCATCGAATAGCCGAAGGGCAGGTCGTGCTTGGCCTTGACGCTGCCGTCCTCGGCGACTTCCTCGACATGCGCCATGCCGGCCTCGAAGCTGGTGACGCGCGCATTGGTGATCCATTTGATGTGACGGTTGCGCAGCTCGCTTTCGAGCAGGCTCTTGGTATCGCCGACGCCATCGAGGCCGAGATGGCCGATATAGGGTTCGGCGGTGACGAAGGTCATCGGCACCCGGTCGCGCAGCTTGCGGCGCTTGAGTTCGGTGTCGAGGATCAGCGCGAATTCATAGGCCGGCCCATAACAGGAGGCGCCCTGTGCGGCGCCGACGACGATCGGCCCCGGATTTTCGCAGAAGCGGTCGAAGGCATCGGCCGCGGCGGCGGCATGATCGGTGGCGCATACCGATACGGTGTTCGCCTCCGGCCCGAAGCCCTCGATCTCGTCGAAGGCGAGTTTCGGCCCGGTCGCGATGACCAGATAATCATAATCGACGAAGGCGCCGTCATTCAGTTCGACCCGATTTTCCTTGGGGTGGACGCGCTTCGCGCCGACCGCGGTGAAATCGATCCCCTTGCGCTTCATGACGGGGGGCAGGTGAACGCAGATCGCTTCGGGTTCGCGCCAGCGGACCGCGACCCAGGGGTTGGAGGGGACGAACCAGTAATTTTCTTGGTCGGAAATCACCATCACCTCGGCCTTGCCCTTGGAAGCCTCCCGTATTTCGTAAGCGGCAATGGTGCCGCCGAGTCCGGCGCCCAGAACGACGATCCGCGGTAACGACATGCTTTCTCTCCTTGTTCCGGCGCTGGCTGGCTCCGGCTTTTTCAAATGGTTCGGTGTGCGGCCAGTTCGGTGAGTCGGACCCGATTGCTGTCGGCATAATATTAGATATTGCGAATATTACAACTAAGTAATATTATCAGTGTCGAAATCTGGCCGCGCCGGTTAGCGTGCCGGTCAACCGAGGAGTTTCGTCATGCTGAGCCTATTCCGCAAACCGCGCCATAAGGAGATTCCCGCACAGCAGCTTGCGGCTTTGCTTGACCAAAAGCGTGCGATTCTGGTCGATGTCCGCGAATCGGACGAATTCGCGAGCGGCCATGTCGCGGGCGCGCTGTCGATGCCGCTGTCGCGGTTTCAGGCGAGCGCGCTTCCGGCGGGCGACAAGCCGGTCATCCTGACCTGCGCCGCGGGTCGCCGTTCGGCGATGGCGCTCGACAAGGCGGCGGCGGGGCGGCCCGACATCGACACCCATCTTGCTGGCGGCATGGGCGCCTGGCGCGCGGCCGGCCTGCCGGTCGTGACGGGGAATTGACGATGCGCCCATCATCCCTGCTCACCTCTGCGCTGCTCAGCGCCGCCCTGTTTGCGGCATCGCTATCGCTCGCCGGCTGTGGCGGCGAGACGACTGCGCCCGCCGAAAAGAGCGCGGCCGTGACGGGCGAAAGGCTGGCGTTGCAGCCGGTGACGATCACCGACTGGAAGGATGTTGGCGCGCTGGTAACGAGCGTCGACATGGCCGACGCCCGCGCGCGCATTCCCGGCATCCTCGATAGTCTGAGTGTTCGCGAAGGCGACATGGTGCGCAAGGGACAGGTGATCGGCCGCGTCGTCGACAGCCGCCTCGGCTATGAAGGCGCGGCCTATGGCGCACAGGCGGCGGCGGCCCAAGCGCAGGCCGCACAGGCCGATGCCGAGTTGGAGCGCGTGCGCTACCTCCATGCCAATGGCGTCTATGCGCAGGCGCGGCTCGATCAGGCCGAAGCGCAGGCGCGTGCGGCGCGGGCACAGGTTTCGGCGGCGCGGGCGCAGCAATCGGCGGTCGGTGCGGTCGCCGGGCAGGGCGCGGTGGTCGCCCCCTCGGCAGGGCGCGTGCTGATCGCGCAGGTTCCGGCGGGTTCGGCGGTCGCGCCCGGCACGTCGATCGCGACGATCACCTCGGGACCGATGGTCTTGCGCCTCGAACTGCCCGAAACCTTGGCCGACAAGGTTCATGTCGGAAGCGCGGTGCTGGCGACGGGACTTTCGGACGACAAGGGCGCGGCGCCGCCGCGCGCCAGCGTCGGCCGCGTCTATCCCGCGGTCAGCGGCGGGCAGATGTCGGCCGACGTTCCGATCCCCGGACTTGCCAGCACGATGGTCGGTCGCCGCGTCACGGCGCGCGTTGCGGTCGGCGAGCGGCAGGCGCTCGTCGTTCCGCGCCGCTTCGTCGAAACCAGCTATGGCATCGACTATGTGACGATCATCGTCGGCAAGGATGCGACGTCGCGGGTGCCGGTCCAGATCGCGCCGACTGACGATCCGGCGCGGGTCGAGATATTGTCGGGCGCGGGCAAGGGCGACACGCTGATCGCGGTGGCGCGCGGGGCGGCAGGCAAATGAGCCTGGGCCTGTCGGGGCGGCTGACGCGCGCGACGATCCGCAGTCCGCTGACGCCGCTGATGCTGCTCGCCGCCATAATGGTCGGGCTGCTCGCGATCATGACGATCCCGCGCGAGGAGGAGCCACAGATCAGCGTGCCGATGGTCGACCTGATGGTCGCCGCGCCCGGCCTGTCCGCGAGCGATGCCGTGGAACTGATCGGCAAGCCGCTGGAGACGATCGTCAAGAGCGTCGACGGCGTCGAACATGTCTATACCCAGGCCGAAGACGACGGGGTGATGGTCACCGCGCGCTTTCTGGTCGGGTCCGATCCCGACGACGCCGCCATCCGCATCAACGAGCGGCTGTCGGCGAATATGGACAAGCTGCCGCAGGGCATCCAGCCGCCGCAGGTCACGGTGCGCGGAATCAGCGATGTGCCGATCGTGGTGCTGACGCTGTCGCCCAAGGCCGGCGCGCGCGGCGACTGGAACGAGCAGGCGCTGCGGTCGCTCGCCGCCCGGTTGCGGACCGAGGTTGCGAAGGTCGACAATGTCGGCCTGACCTTCATCACCGGCGGGCAGGAGGAACAGCTTCGCGTCGTTCCCGATCCGGCGAGACTCGCCGCGCATGGCGTCTCGCTCGGCGCGCTGATGGACGCGGTGGGACAGGCAAACCGCAGCTTCCCGCTCGGAACGGTGCGCGAAGGCGGCGCGGCGACCGCCGTCGTTGCCGGACAGACGGTCCGCAGCGCCGAGCAACTGGCGACGATCACGGTGCGCGCCGCCAACGGCAATCCCGTCTATCTGCGCGATGTCGCGACGGTCACGCAGGGGCCGGGTGAGGATCAGGCGCGCGCATGGCGCTGGGCCAAGGGCGCGGGCGATCGCTGGTCGATGGCGCGAGCGGTCAGCCTGGCCATCGCGAAGCGTTCGGGGGCGAACGCCGTCAATGTTTCGGACGCTGTGGTCGCGCGGGTCGAGGCGCTGCGCGGCAGCCTGATCCCGCCGGGCGTCGAGGTCGCGGTGACGCGCAATTATGGCGAAAGCGCCAATGAAAAGGCGAACGAGCTGATCTTCCACCTCGGACTCGCGACGGTGTCGATCGTCATTCTGATCGGCTTCGCGATCGGCTGGCGCGAGGCGGGGGTGACGGCGGTGGTTATCCCGACCACGATCCTGCTCACCATGTTCGCGTCGAACATCATGGGCTTCACGATCAACCGCGTCAGCCTGTTCGCGCTGATCTTTTCGATCGGCATCCTGGTCGATGACGCGATCGTGATGATCGAGAATATCGCGCGCCACTGGGCGATGGGCGACGGGCGCAGCCGGATCGACGCGACGGTCGATGCAGTCGCCGAGGTCGGCAATCCGACGATCATCGCGACGCTGACCGTCGTCGCGGCGCTGCTTCCCATGCTGTTCGTATCGGGACTGATGGGCCCCTATATGGCGCCGATCCCGATCAACGCCTCGGCGGCGATGCTCTTTTCCTTCTTCGTCGCGGTGATCATCGCGCCGTGGCTGATGGTGCGCTTTGCGCGCGATACGCTGGCGCAGGGGGCGCACGACCATGCGGGCGGGGGCAAGCTCGGCGCGCTCTATGGCCGCGTCGCCATCCGCGTGATCCGCGATCGCAAGAGCGCGCGCAATTTCCTGATTGCCGTCGGCGCCGCGACGCTCGTCGCCTGCTCGATGTTCTATTTCAAGGCGGTGACGGTGAAGCTGCTGCCCTTCGACAACAAGTCGGAGGTGCAGCTTGTCCTCGACATGCCCGAGGGCACGTCGCTCGAGACGACGGGGCGCACGCTCGACGCCGCCGCCGCGGTGGTGCGGGAGATTCCCGAGGCGCGGTCGATGGAGGCCTATGCGGGCACCTCGGCGCCGTTCAATTTCAACGGCCTCGTGCGGCACTATTTCCTGCGCAATCGGCCCGAGATGGGCGACTTGATGGTGACGCTGGCGCCCAAGGGCGAGCGCGACCGGTCGAGCCACGCCATTGCGCTCGATCTGCGCCAGCGGCTGAAGAAAGCGCTGCCGCTGCCCGCCGGTGGGTCGATCAAGGTCGTCGAAACCCCGCCGGGACCGCCGGTGCTCGCGACGCTGCTCGCCGAAATATACGGCCCCGACGAGGTGACGCGGCGCAAGACCGCCGCGCAGGTCGAGGCGCTGTTCCGCACCGTCCCCTATGTGGTGGATGTCGACAACAGTTTCGGCGTCCCGCGCCCGCGGCTGCGGCTGATACCCGATCGGGCGCGGATGGACGCCTATGGCATTTCGGAGCGCCAGCTTTTCGACAGTATCGGCGCGCTGCTGGGCGGGCAGACCGTCGGCTATGCGCCGCGCGGCGACGGGCGCGATCCGCTGCCGATCCGCATCGCGCTCGATCAGTCGCAGCGCAGCTGGAGCGCCGACCTTGCCGCGACGCCGGTTGCGACGATGGGACCGGGCGGGCGGCTCGTCCAGCTCGGCGAGATCGTCGATGCGCGCGAGGAGGCGGGATCACCCGCGCTGTTCCGCCGCAACGGCCGCGCCGCCGATATGGTCACCGCCGAACTGGCGGGCGAATATGAAGCCCCCATCTATGGCATCTTCGCGGTCGACGATGCGATCGAGGCGTTCGACTGGAAGGCGCACGGGATGGAAAAGCCGGTGGTCCGCTTCAATGGTCAGCCCGACGATGAACAGGTGCCGACCCTGCTGTGGGACGGCGAGTGGGAGATTACCTGGGTGACCTTCCGCGACATGGGCGCGGCCTTCATGGTTGCGCTGCTGGGCATCTATGTCCTGGTCGTCGGGCAGTTCCGCAATTTCAAGATTCCGCTCGTCATCCTGACGCCGATCCCGCTGACGCTCGTCGGTATCGTGCTGGGGCATATGCTGTTCGGCGCGCCCTTTACTGCGACGTCGATGATCGGCTTCATCGCGCTCGCCGGGATTATCGTGCGCAATTCGATCCTGCTGGTCGACTTCATCAACCATGCGAAGGGCGAGGGCAAACCGCTGCGCGATACGCTGCTCGAAGCGGGGATGATCCGCTTCAAGCCGATCGTGCTGACGGCGGCGGCGGCGATGATCGGGGCGGCGACGATCCTGACCGACCCGATCTTTCAGGGCCTTGCGATTTCGCTGCTCTTCGGACTCGCCTCCTCGACACTGCTCACCGTGCTCGTTATTCCCGCGATTTACATCGTCCTGCGCGACGATGGCCGTGAAGGAACCCTCTCCCCATGACCAAGCCGACCGACCTTTCGATCCTGAAACGCGATGCGCGCGAGATGGCCGACTATTTGAAGCTGCTCGCGCATCCCGAGCGGCTGCTGATGCTGTGCCAGATGGACGAGCGCGAAGTGTCGGTCGGCGAACTCACCGAACTCAGCGGGCTGTCGCAATCGGCGGTGTCGCAGCATCTGGCGCGCTTTCGCGACCAGGGCATCGTGTCGGCGCGCGGCGAGGCGCAGACGCGCTATTACAGCCTGTCCGACGCCAAGATGCAGCGAATCATCGCGGCGCTGTGCGAGGCATGTCACGGGCACGAAGCGGCTTAACACTTGACCCGGAGCCGCCGCCGCGCTTGGAGCGCCGACGTGTTCCGGATACGCAAAACCCGTCTGCTGATCGCCGCCGCGCGGCAACGCCGGCGGCTGCGCGAGAGCGAAGCCGCGTTCATCCTGCTCGCCGCGCTGGCGGGGCTGGCGGCTGGGGTGCTGACCAACATCCAGCAATTTCTGGCGCATGGCATCCAGCAGCTTCTTTACGGCGTCACGATCAACCGGCTGAGCGCGCTCGGCGAGATCCATCATCCATGGAAGCTGGTCGCGCTGCCCATCGGCGGCCTTCTGCTCGTCCTGCTCGCGCGCGGCCTGCGCAACCGCAAGCGCATGCCCGTCGACGTGGTCGAGGCAAACGCGCTGCACGGCGGACGCATTCCCTTTGCCGACAATCTGGTGATCGCGTCGCAGACGATCATTTCGAACGGTGCGGGCGCGTCGGTGGGGCTCGAGGCCGCCTATGCGCAGATGGGCGGCGGCTTCGCCTCGCAGCTCGGCCAGTGGTTCGCACTGCGCCGCAACGATCTGCGCACGCTGGTCGGCGCCGGGGCGGGCGGGGCGATCGGCGCGGCCTTCGGCGCCCCGCTGACCGGCGCCTTCTATGCGTTCGAGATCGTCATCGGCAATTATCCCCCCGCCGCGATCGCCCCGGTGATGGTCGCGGCGCTGTCGGCCGTGTTCGTCAGCCGCGCGCTCGGCGTCGATCCCTATCTGATCGCGACGACCGTCGACCGCGCTTTTTCGACCGCCGACTATCTTGCCTATGCGTTGCTCGGGCTGGTTGCCGCGCTGTTCGGCATCCTCATCATGCGGCTCGTTACCTTCGCCGAAATTCGCGTTCAGGGATGGCAACGGATCGCAGGCTGGCGGCCACTCATCGGCGGCTTGCTGCTGATCCCCTTGGCGCTGGTGTCGCCGCAGACGCTGTCGGCGGGGCATGGCGCGCTGCACCTCGATCTGGTGTTGCGCCCGGCGCTGTCCTTCCTCGCCATCGTGCTGCTGCTCAAGATCGCGGCGTCGGTCGTGTCGCTCAGCTTCGGCTTTCGCGGCGGGCTGTTCTTTGCCTCGCTGTTCCTGGGGTCGCTGATCGGACAGATCTTCGCGGGCCTCGTCAACATGAGCCCCCTCGGCATCGCACTCGATCCCAATGACGCGGCGCTGGTCGGCATGGCGGCGCTCAGCGTCTCGGTCGTCGGCGGGCCGATGACGCTCGCGGTGCTGATGCTCGAGACGACGCATGATTTCGCGCTGATGGGCGTGGTGCTGACCGCGACGCTGGTGTCGAGCGCGCTGACGCGCGAATGGTTCGGCTACAGCTTCTCGACCTGGCGCCTGCATTTGCGCGGCTCGAAGATCCGCAGTCCGCGCGACATCGGCCGGTTGCTGACGCTCACCGCCGGACGGATCATGCGCACCGACTGGACCGCCGTCCCCGCCGCCATGACCGTCGCCGATTTCCGCCTGCGCGTGCCGCTCGGTTCGACGGCCAAGGCCGTACTCACCGATGGCGAGGGCCGCTATGGCGGGATCGTCGTCACAGCCGCGGCCTATCATCCCGACATTGCGGGCGATGCCCCGATCGCCAGCCTTGCGACGCTGACCGACGACACGCTGCACCCCGCAACCGGGGTCGAGGCGATGATCGCAGCCTTCGATGCCGCCTCGGCCGATGAACTGGCGGTGGTCGACGATGGCGGAAAGGTGATCGGCGTCGTCACCGAAAAACATGCACGGCGCCGCTATTTCGAAGCGCTCGAAGAGGCGCAGCGCGATCTGTTCGGCGAAAGCTGAAAAATTTGCGCCGACGGATGGGGCCGCCGGCGCACCTCCCTAAGGGGGGAGGGAGAGGATAACGGAGTATCGTGCTTTGCCTTGCCGCTGTGGGCGTAATTGGCCGGCGGCGCGCCTGCGCTGCGCCGAAACGCGATTATCGCGCGACAAAGGTTGCGGGAGATAGCGCGGGAGGCCGGGGGCGCCGCGCCTGAGTTAGCGGGCGGCGCTCGCCGCCATCACCTGCCGCCCGTCGCTCGCGAAAGCCCCAAGAACGATATCGTCGCCGTCGCCGCGCAGCGCCAGATGCAATTGCTCGCCGCAGATCGCCGGAGACGTGCCGCGGAAATCGAAGCGGGTGAGGGCGTTGTCGCCGAAATGGCGTTGCGCGAGGTCGAGGAGGAGCGTTGCGGTGAGCGGGCCGTGGACGACGAGGCCGCGATAGCCCTCTTCTTCGGTCGCATAAGGCAGGTCATAGTGGATGCGGTGGCTGTTGAAGGTCAACGCCGAGTAGCGGAACAGCAGCGCCTCCGACGGCACAAGCATCCGGTGCGCGTCCCAGCCCCCGGGATCGAAGCGGCCCTCGCCCGGCGGCGGCGGGGCTGGTGGGGCGCCGCCGGGCGCGGGTTCGCGGAAAACGATGGTCTGCGTCTCGCGCACCGCGAGTTCGCCGTCGCCATGCGTTTCGTGCGCGATCTGGGCAAAGACGAGCGCGCCGCTGCCGCCCTGCTTTTCGGTGATCGCGGCGACGCGCGAGCTGCGCATTACCCTCTGGCCGGGGCGCAGGGGATTGAGGAATTCGACCTTGCTTGCGGCCCACATGCGGCGCGGGAGGGGGATGGGGGGCAGGAAGCTGTCGTCGCTATCCTCGCGCACGGGGTGGCCATCGGCGCCGAGGATCGCCGTCGGCGCGTCGGGGAGGCAGAGGCACCAGTGATAGGCCTGCGGGACGCTGCCGTCGGCGGGCGCAGAGCGGTCGAGCGTCGCGAGCCAGCGCTTCACCGCGCCCGGCTCGACATGATCGTGGCGGATATCCTCGCGGCCGATCCAGGCGCTCCAATCATTCATCAATTGCGTCCTCCGGTCAGCCCGCGCGCGATAACCTGCGCCTGAATCTCGGCCGCGCCCTCGAAGATGTTGAGGATGCGCGCATCGCAGAGCACCCGGCTGATCTCATATTCAAGTGCATAGCCGTTGCCGCCGTGGATTTGCAGCGCGGCGTCGGCGTTCGCCCAGGCGGCGCGCGCGCCGAGCAGCTTTGCCATACCGGCTTCGATGTCACAGCGTTTGCCGCTATCCTTCGCGCGCGCAGCGGCGTAGCTGAGTTCGCGCGCCATGACGAAATCGACGAGGCTCATTGCGAGCTTGTCCGACACGCGCGGGAAATGGACGATCGCCTTGCCGAACTGCTTGCGGGTGCGCGCATAGTCGAGCCCGAGTTCGAGCGCGCGGCGCGCGACACCGACCGCGCGCGCGGCGGTCTGGATGCGGGCGCCCTCGAAGGTGCGCATCAGCTGCTTGAAGCCTTGCCCCTCCTCGCCGCCGAGCAGCGCGTCGGCGGGTGCGGTCATGGCGTCGAATTGCAATGCATATTCGCGCATCCCGCGATAGCCGAGCACTTCGATCTCGCTGCCGGTCATGCCGGCGGCGGGGAAGGGATCGGCCTCGGTCCCGCGCGGCTTGGGGACGAGCAGCATCGACAGGCCCGCATAGCCTTTCGCGTCGGGCAGCGTGCGCGCGAGCAACGTCATCAGGTCCGAACGCGCGGCGTGGGTGATCCAGTTCTTGGCGCCGTCGATGACCCAATGGTCGCCCTCGCGCCGCGCCCTGGTCTGCAACGAGCCGAGGTCCGAGCCGACGTCGGGTTCGGTGAACACCGCGGTGGGCAGGATTTCGCCGCTGGCGATCCGCGGCAGCCATTCGGCCTTCTGCGCATCGGTGCCGCCATGAACGATCAACTCGCCCGCGATCTCGGACCGGGTGCCGAGCGAACCGGTACCGATCCAGCCGCGCGATAGTTCCTCGGTAACGATGCACATGACGAGCTTGCCGAGGCCGAGGCCGCCAAATTCCTCGGGAATACAGACGCCAAAGGTGCCTAGCTCAGCCATCGCCCGAACCGTCGCATCGGGGATCAGCTCATTGGCGAGGTGCCAGCCATGCGCGTGCGGGATGATCGCGGTGTCGGTGAAGCGGCGATACTGGTCGCGGATCGCGTCGAGGTCGGCGTCGTGGAGCGTCTCGCTTGGCCATTGATTTTCGGCTAGCGCGGCGGCGACCTCGGCGCGGGTGACGGCATGGTCAGCGTCGAGCAGGTTCGCGCAGGCGTCGGCGAGCGTTCGGGCGGCGGCGGCGAGGCCGAGGTCGGCGGGGCGGAAAATCTCGTTCTGGCCCATCGGCAGGCCGCCGGTGAGCTGGCCGATGCTCTCGGCGAAGGCGAGGGTAGCGATCTGCGCGTCGAGCGGGTTTGTGCCCTTGCCCGCCTCGAGCCAGTCGAGCGTCGCTTCGAGCGCTGCGACCGTGGTCGCGACCCATGCGAAGCCGTGCGCCGCGCGCTGCTCGCTGTCGATTGGGGTGGCCGCCAGCCGCTCGGCGAGCGCGGCTTGTGCCGCACCGCGATACGCCTGCGCGGCAATCAGCGCAGCGTTCAGATTAGCAAGCATCACCAAAAATCCGTTCGCCCTGAGCCTGTCGAAGGGTTGTTCTTCGCTTCAACGCGGCGAAGGAAGGACGGTGCTTCGACAAGCTCAGCACGAACGGCTTTTTGCGGAGAGGCCGCTCCAATGTCCATTGGTCGGATATCCTTCAAGCCGCGCGCTCGAAGATCGCGGCGATACCTTGGCCGCCGCCGATGCACATGGTTTCAAGGCCGTAGCGGCCATTCCTGCGAACGAGTTCGCGCGTCAGATTGGCGAGGATGCGGCCGCCGGTCGCGCCGATCGGATGGCCGAGCGAGATGCCCGAGCCGTTGACGTTGAGGATTTCGTTCCGGCTGTCGTCGTCGGACCAGCCCCAGCCCTTGAGCACCGCGAGCACCTGCGGCGCGAAGGCTTCGTTGAGCTCGACGAGGTCGATGTCGCCCCAGCCGAGACCATTGCGCGCGAAGAGGCGTTCGACCGCGGGGACGGGGCCGATGCCCATGCGGCTGGGATCGCAGCCCGCCGCAGCCGAGCTGTGGTACCAGGCGATGGGGGTCAGCCCGAGCTCGTCGAGCTTGTCCTCGGCGACCACGAGGCACGCGGCGGCGGCGTCATTCTGTTGGCTCGCATTGCCCGCGGTGACGACGCCGCCTTCGAGTGCGCGCAATTTGCCCAATGTTTCCATCGTCGCGTCGGCGCGGTAACCTTCGTCGTGGGCGAAGACGACCGGGTCGCCCTTTTTCTGCGGGACCGAGACGGGGACGAGTTCGTCGTCGAACAGACCGTTCGCCCAGGCGGCGGCGGCGCGCTGGTGGCTGCGGACGGCATAGGCGTCGCAGGCCTCGCGGCTGATGTCATAATCCTTGGCGAGATTTTCGGCGGTCTCGATCATCCCGGTGATGACGCCGAAGCGTTCGACGGGCTGCGACATCAGCCGCCCGCGGGTCAGCCGGTCGTGGAGCGTGAGGTTCCCCGCCCGCACGCCCTTGCGGATATCGGTCGAATAATGCTCGACGTTCGACATCGATTCGACGCCGCCCGCGACGACGACGTCGGACATGCCGGTCTGGACCATCATTGCGGCGTTGACGACCGCCTGCAGTCCCGAGCCGCAGCGGCGGTCGAGCTGGTAGCCCGGCACGTCGAGCGGCAGGCCCGCGGCGAGCCACGACCAGTGGCCGATCGCCGGCGCTTCGCCATTGCCATAGCCCTGCGAAAAGACGACGTCATCGACCCGCGCGGGGTCGATCCCGGTGCGCTCCATGAGCGCCTTCAGGATGACCGCGCCGAGGGCGCCGGCGGTCATGGAGGAGAGCGATCCGCCGAACTTGCCGACAGCGGTGCGGATCGGGGCGACGATGGCGGCGCGGCGAAGGGTCATTTTCTAATCTCCAAACATAAATTGCGTGTGCCCCCGCGAAGGCGGGGGTCCATCACCTGCCCTCTCAGCCCTCAGCAACCGCTGGCCGGCATCGCAAGGATCGGATGATGGGCCCCCGCCTTCGCGGGGGCACAGGAAGGGGAAGTGGGGCAATTCAGCCGACACCGACAATCCCCGTATCGATCAGGCGGGCGATTTCGCCCGAGGATAGGGACAGGCAGGCGGCGAGCACTTCCTCGCTATGTTGGCCGTTGAGCGGCGCAGGGCGCGGGGGTTCGCGGTCCGCCTGCGGTATGGTGGCGAAGGCGCCCGCGGCGGGGTAGGCGAAGCCGCTGGGGTTCTGCGCCGCGCCGAAGATCGGGTTGTTCGCGACGAGCGCCGGGTCCTGAACCGCATCGAGCATCGTGCGGTAGGGCGAATGGACGATCCCGCCCGCGTCGAAGGCGGCGGCGAGATCGGCATGGTCGCGGCTCGCGATCGCCTGTTCGAACAGCGGGTAGAGCGCATCGCGGTGGTCGAAGCGGAGGCCATCGTCCTTGGCGAACGAGACGCCGCGTGCATTTTCGATGCTCGCAATGGCCTCGCCGAGGTTCAGCGCGGTGACGAGGTTCGCCCATTGGCGCGGGGTGACGACGACGATCATCGTTCGCTGCCCGTCGCGCGTCACGAAGTCGCGTCCGAAGAGGCCGTAGACCGCGTTGCCGAGCCGCGGGCGGTTTTCGCCCGAATAGAGGACTTCGGCGACACCGCCGAGGTTGGCGACCGTGCCGATCGCGACGTCCGACAGGGGGATGCGGACCTCACCGCCTTCGCCGCTGACGCTGCGCCTCTGGATCGCGGCGAGCAGTGCGAAGGCGGCATAGGCACCGGTGAGCAGGTCCCAGGCGGGCAGGACATGGTTGACCGGTTCGGGCCCCGCGCCGGTCAGCATCGGATAGCCGACGCTGTTGTTGACCGTATAATCAAGCGCGGGCGAGCCGTCGGCCCAGCCCATCACGCGCACGGTGATCAGGTCGGCGCGGCCTTCGGCGAGCGTGTCGTGCGACAGGAAGCCGCCCGCCGGAAAGTTGGTGATGAACTGGCCGGTCGCGCGGACCAGTTGCTGCAGCAACTCGCGCCCCTCTGGCCGGGACAGATCGAGCGCCACCGACTTTTTCGCGCGATTGAGATTCTCCCAATAGAGCGAGTTGTTCTCGGCTGTCACCGGCCAGCGGCGGAAATCGGGGCCGCCACCGATCTGGTCGACGCGGATCACTTTGGCGCCGAATTGTGCGCAATAAAGCCCGGCGGTGGGCGAGGCGACGAAGGAGGAGGCTTCGATCACCGACAGGCCGGAGAGGAGGTTATACATGGCGTGTTCCGTCGTCCCCCGCCGGCGAGATCCCGGCGAAGGCCGGGATGACGATAGGGTGTGAGGCGGCGCTCCACCCTCAATTCGCCGCCGCAAACTCGCGCAGCATATGCTTCGCGATCTGCAGCTGCAGAATCTGCGTCGTGCCTTCGTAGATGCGATAGATGCGGGCATCGCGAAAGAAACGCTCGGCGTCATATTCGGCGAGATAGCCCGCGCCGCCATAGACCTGGACGCAGGCGTCGACGACGCGGCCGCACATTTCGGAGGCGAAGACCTTGAATGCCGCCGCCTTGCGCAGGACATTCTCGCCCGCGTCGGCGCGGCGCGTGACGTCCTCCATCATGCATTCGGCGGCGTAGATATCGATTTCGCTCTGCGCGAGCATCTGCTGGATCAGCTGGAAATTCGCGATCGGTTCGCCGAACGCCTTGCGTTCGGTCGCATAGCGTACCGCGCTGTCGAGCGCGCGGCGGGCGTAGGCGGTGGCCGCGGCGCCGACCGACATGCGGCCGTTGTCGAGGCTCATCATCGCATAGGCAAAGCCTTTGCCGAGCTCACCGCCGAGCAGCGCTTCGCCCCCGACGCGGACATCGTCCATCACGATATCGGCGATGTGGCTGCCCGCCTGGCCCATCTTCTTGTCCGACTTGCCGATCGATACACCAGGGGCATCCATCGGCACGACGAAGGCCGAGACATGGGCGTTCTTCGGCAGATTTTCCTTGCTCGTCCGCGCCATGATCAGGCCGACCTTCGCGAAGGGCGAGTTGGTGATGTAGCGCTTGGTGCCGTTCAAGACCCAGCCGTTGTCGGTCTGCGTCGCGGTGGTCTGAAGCCCCGCCGAGTCCGATCCCGAGCCGGGTTCGGTGAGGCCGAAGCAGGCAATTTCGCCCGCGGCGACGCGCGGCAGCCATTCGGCCTTCTGCGCCTCGGTCCCGCCATTCTTCAGCGCCGAGGCGAACATGCCGATGTTGATCGAGATGATCGATCGGAAGGCCGGCATCGCATAGCTGATGGTGTGGATCGTGCGGATATACTGGCTGACGTTCATCCCCGCGCCGCCAAATTCCTCCGGGATCGTCAGGCCGAAGAGGCCCATGTCGCGCATCTCGGACAGGATATCGTCGGGGATCGCGTCGCTCTCGATGATCGCCTTTTCGGCGGGGAGAAGGCGCTCGCGCACATAGCGCTGAAGCTGTTCGATGAACTGTTCGAAGACGTCCGCGTCCATGCCGGGGTTGCTCATCTTGAAGTCCTCAGATCGGGTCGTAGGGGAAAACATGCGCCGACACCTCGTCGGCGCGCGCGAAGGCGGGGCGGAAGGCGGGGATCAACTCGTCGGCAATCGCTTCGGCGGTCCAGCCTTCGAGCTTGGCCATCGAGCGCACCGGGCGCGGCTTCGAGAAAAGCAATATCTCGTTCTTGCGCACGCTGAAGATCTGGTTGGTCACATCCTTCGACAGGTCGGAGGCGAGATAGGCGACGAGCGGTGCGATCTTGTCGGGCGACATTTCCTGCAACCGCTTGACGCGTTCTTGCTCTGCCGGGGTCGTCGCCGGGATCGAGCTGGTCATGCGGCTCCACGCGAAGGGCGCGATGCAGTTCGATCGCACCCCGACGCGCGCCATGTCGAGCGCGATCGACTGCGACAGCGCGACGACGCCGAGCTTGGCGGCGGAATAATTGGCCTGGCCGATGTTACCGATCAGCCCGCTGGTCGAGGTGAAGTGGATAAAGCTGCCCGACTGCTGTTCGCGAAACCAGGGCGTGGCGGCCTTCGAGACGTTGAAGACGCCGGTGAGGTTGACCTCGATGACGCTCTTCCAATCCTCGTAGCTCATCTTGTGCCAGATGGTATCGCGCAGGATGCCGGCGTTGTTCACGACGGCATCGATGCGGCCGAACTTTGCGACCGCATCCTCGATGATGCCGGCGGCTTCCTTGGGATCGGCGACATTGCCGAAATTGGCGGCAGCCTTGCCGCCCGCGGCAACAATGTCGTTCGCGGTGGTCTCCGCCGGTGCAGCGTCGCCGCCATCGCCTGCCTGCGCGACGCCGGGGTCGTTGACGATGACCGCTGCGCCTTGTGCGGCGCAGTGGAGAGCCAGTTCGCGCCCGATGCCCCGTCCCGCGCCGGTAATCGCGACCACTTTGCCGTCCAGACAACCGCTCATGCCACTCTCCCGTCGAATCAATCGATAGCGCGATAGGGCGGGCAATGCATCATTTCAACATTGAGAATTGTTCTTTCATATATATGAAAATATAGAGAGATGATGACTGGCCCCGTGCGTTCCGTTTCTCTGGCTTTCGCAATCCTGCGCCTGCTCGCCGACGCGGGACCGCTGACGCTGTCGGACATCGGTCGTAGCCTCGGCCTCAGTCCGTCGAGCTGCCTCAATCTTCTCAAGACGCTGGCAGGCGAAGGCGCGATCGAGCGCGCCGAGCCGGGCAAGCGTTACCGGCTGACCGCGGCCTGGCAGGCAGCTGCACTGCTCGACAATGGGGGCGCCGCTGCGCTTGCCGAACGCGCCCGCCCGCTGATGCTTCGCTTTGCGCAGCGCAGCGAGGCGGCGGTTGGCCTGTGGGCGGCGGTGTCGCGCGAGCGGATGCAATTGCTCGCGCATGCCGAAAGCGATGCCGGAATGCGGCTGCGCCTCGCCGACGAACAGCGCCAGCCGCTCGGCGGGGGCGCGGCCGGCCGGGCGCTCGCGGCGGCGCAGGGCGTCGATGCCCGTGAACTTGCGCGTCGCTTTGCACCGGTGCGCTGGCAGGCCGCGCTCGATTTCGAGACCTATGCCGCGCAGGTGCGCGAGGCGGCGGCGAAGGGCTTTGCCGTCGACGAGGGCTTCGCGCATCGCGGCGTCGTGACCGTGGCCGCAGGCCTGGCCGAGCCACGCCCCGGCTTTTGCCTGTCGGCGTCGATCGTCGCGGGGTCGCGCAGCGCGGCAGAGATCGAAGCGCTTGGGGATGCGCTGCGGCAATTGCGCGATGCGCTCGGCGCGGGCGGGGTCGCCGACGCAGGGCGATAAGCTCTGGAGTTCATGCAATGGCGGGACCATAGTGGGCGTCCAATCGCTCGGGATACGACCATGGCCGAAGGCAAGCCCCGCTACACCCCCTACAAGCAGCCCGCGGGCGGATGGGGCGCCGCCGCGGCCACCGCAAAAGTGCTGCTCGAACAAAGCGTCGTTACCAAGGGATCGCGCGCGCTGCTGTCGATGAACCAACCGGGCGGTTTCAAATGTCCGAGCTGCGCCTTTCCTGATGCGAGTTGCACCAAGAAGCTGGAATTCTGCGAGAATGGGGCCAAGGCGCTCGCGCATGAGGCGACGAAATTCCGGGTCACGCGCGACTTCTTCGCGGCGCACAGCGTCACCGAGCTCATGGCGCAGTCGGACTATTGGCTCGAGATGCAGGGGCGGCTCACCGAGCCGATGCGCTATGACGCCGCGACCGACCATTATATGCCGGTGAGCTGGGACGACGCATTTGCGCTGATCGGCCGGCACCTGCGCGCGCTCGATGATCCCGACCAGGCCGAATTCTATACCTCCGGCCGCACTCCGAACGAGGCGGCGTTCCTTTATTCGATCTTCGTGCGCGAGTTCGGCACCAACAATTTTCCCGATTGTTCGAACATGTGCCATGAACCGACGAGCCGCGGCCTGCCGCCCGCGATCGGGGTGGGCAAAGGGACGGTGATCCTCGACGATTTCGACCATGCCGAGGCCATCTTCGTGATCGGGCAGAACCCCGGCACCAACGCGCCGCGCATGATGACCTGCCTCGTCGAAGCGCGGCGGCGCGGGATTCCGATTGTCGCGGTCAATCCGATGCCCGAACGCGCGCTGATCCGCTTCACCGAGCCGCAGGACATCGCGCAGATGGCAACCTTCGGCTCGACGCCGATCGCCAGCGAATTCGTGCATGTGAAGATCGGCGGCGATCTTGCGCTGATCAAGGGCATGATGCGCGCGATGTTCGAGCGCGAAGCCGCGGGCGAAACGGTCTTCGACCATGATTTCATCGCCGAGCATACCGAAGGTTTCGAGGAACTGCGCGACGACATCATGGCGCAGGATTGGGGCGAGATGGTCGCGGTCTCGGGCATTTCGGAAGAGCAGATTCGCCGCTGCGCCGAAGTCTATATCCGCTCCAACGCCACGATCATCTGTTACGGCATGGGGCTGACCCAGCATCAACTGGGATCGCGGCTGCTCCAGCAAGTTGCGGCGCTGCTGCTGCTCAAGGGCAATTATGGCAAGCCCGGCGCCGGCATCTCCCCGATCCGCGGTCATTCGAACGTGCAGGGCGATCGCACCGTCGGCATCGACGAAAAGCCGACCGAGGCTTATCTCGATCGCGTGCGCGATGTCTTCGGCTTCGAGCCGCCGCGCGCGCACGGCCATCACACCGTCGAATCGGTCGAGGCGATGATGGCGGGGACGGCGAAGGTCTTCATCGGGCTGGGCGGCAATTTCGTGCGCGCGGTGCCCGATACCGACCGCGCCTATGACGCGATGCGCAAGCTGGACCTGACCGTCGGCATCGCGACCAAGCTCAACCGCGGGCATCTGGTGCATGGCAAGGATGCGCTCATCCTGCCGGTCATCGCGCGATCCGAACGCATCGAAACCGCGGCGGGCGAGCAATTCGTCACGATCGAGGATTCGATGTCGAACGTCACCGCCTCGCGCGGGGTGCTCGATCCAGCGAGCGAACATCTGTTGCCGGAGGTCGAGATCGTCTGCCGCATGGCGATGGCGGCCTTGCCCGACAGCAAGGTCGATTGGGCGAGCTATATCGACGATTATGCCCGCATCCGCGACCGGATCGCCGATGTCTATCCCGCCGTCTATGCCGATTTCGGCGAGCGCATCAAAGCGCCCAAAGGCTTTCATCTCGACATCGCGCCGCGGCGGCGCGCGTGGCTGACCCCGAACGGGAAAGCCAATTTCCTGCCGCTGCCCGGACTGCACGTCGATGCGCCGGTCGATGATCCCGGCATGCTGCGGCTCGCGACGGTGCGATCGCACGATCAGTTCAACACGACGATCTACAGCTATAATGATCGCTATCGCGGCGTGTACAACGACCGGATGGTGGTGTTCATGAATGCCGAGGACATGGCGGCGCGCGGCTTGGCCGAAGGCGCGAGGATCATGCTGGAAACGATCAGCACCGACGGCATCGTGCGGCGGGTCGAGGGGCTGACCGCGATCGACTATCCGATGCCGGCAGGTTCCATCGCGGGCTATTATCCCGAACTCAACCCGCTGCTGCCGCTCGCCTATTATGACCCGATCAGCGGCTGTCCGGCGGCAAAGTCGATCCCGGTGCGGGTCGTCGGCGCCTAAGCGAAACGATCGAGATCGGACGGGCGGTTGATGTTCGGCAGGTCGACATCGTTCTCGACCGCACGCGCACCGATCCGGCGGGCGAAGCCGCGTACCGACCGGTCGTCCTCTTCGCTGAGGAGTGCGTCAAGCAGCGGAAGCGCCTGCACCGGCCACAGACCGATAACCGGCTGCGCGGCGAGAAATGCCGGCGGCGGGGCGAGCAGATCGCGCAGATTCGCGGGTAGCCGAACACAGTCGACCGGCACCGTCAGCACCGTATCGAAGCCTTCGTTTGCGGCATAGGAAAGCGCCCCGGCGATGCCGCCGAGCGGGCCGAGGCCGGGCCGCGGCCGGTCGGGTATCGCGGCGACGCGCCCGTTTTCCCGTCCGACGATGACGATCCGGTCGCATTGCGGCTTCAGCGCCGCGACGGCATGATCGAGGAGCGTCGTGCCGTCCAAGAGCGCCTGCGCCTTGTCGGAGCCGAAGCGGCACGACTGCCCGCCGGCGAGTACCGCGCCGAGCAGCCTCATGCGCTCATGCCCTGCGCGTCGCAGATGATGAGGGCATTGTCGGCGCGCGCCAGCGAGACGAGCGTCAGCCCGGCCGATGCGGCGCGCTCGGCGGCCAGGCTGGTGGGCGCCGAGATGGTGACGAGCATCGGGCAACCCGCGCGCACCGTCTTTTCGACCAGTTCGTAGCTACAGCGCGCCGACAGCAGGATGAAGCCGCCCGCCGGATCGACGCCGCCGCGCGCGAGCGCGCCGACAAGCTTGTCGAGGGCATTGTGCCGTCCGACATCTTCGCGAACGAGCAGAATGTCGCCATCGGGGTCGCAGAAAGCGGCGGCGTGAGCGGCGCCGGTCGCACGCCCGAGCGGTTGCCGCTCGGGGAGCGCCGCAAGCGCGCGCGCGATCGCCGCGCGCGGCACGGTGACGCGCGCGGTCACGGGGGGCAGCGGGCGCAGCACCGCGTCGATATTTTCGAGGCCGCACAGGCCGCAACTGCTCTCGCTCACGCGCGTCCGGGCGCGGTCGAGCGCGCGCGCGGCGCAAGCGGGGGAAAGCCAGAGTCGCAGCGCTTGGCCGCCGGGAACCGGCTGCGCGTCGATCCGGTCGATCTGCGCTGCCGTATCGACGAACCCCTCGGCCAGTGCGAATCCGACGCCGAAATCTTCGAGATCGGCGGGCGTCGCCATCATCACGGCATAGGCGAGCCCCTGAACCTCGATCGAGACCGGCATTTCGACCGCGATCATGCGCTCGATGTCGGCATCGCCCGCCACCCCCAGACCCATCCGGCGCACCGGGCGCGGAAGGAAGGGCGGGGTATCGGCCATCAATAGGACCGCGGCATGCCGAGGACATGCTCGGCGAGGAAGGAGAGGATGAGGTTCGTCGAGATCGGCGCGACCTGATAGAGGCGCGTCTCGCGGAACTTGCGCTCGACGTCATATTCCTCGGCAAAGCCGAAGCCGCCGTGGGTCTGGATGCAGACATTGCCGGCTTCGACCGACGCGTCGGCGGCGAGCATCTTTGCCATATTGGCCTCCGCGCCGTTGGGCTGTGCGGCTTCATAGAGCCGGGCGGCTTCGTGAACCATCAATTCGGCGGCGCGCATATTGGCATAGGCACGGGCGATCGGGAAGGAGATGCCCTGGTTCTGGCCGATCGCGCGGCCGAAAACATGGCGTTCGTTCGCATAGTCGGCGGACTTCCGGATGAACCATTTGGCGTCGCCGACACATTCGGCGGCGATCAACGTCCGTTCGGCGTTCATGCCCGAGAGGATGTAACGGAAGCCTTTTCCTTCCTCGCCCAACAGGTTGGCGACCGGAATGCGCATATTGTCGAAGAAGACCTCGGTCGTCGCATGATTCATCATCGTGCGGATCGGGCGGATGGTGAGCGACCCGTCGGCCAGCGCCTTTTTCATGTCGACGATGAAGGTCGAGAGGCCTTCGGTCTTTTTCGCCGCCTGATCCTTGGGGGTCGTGCGCGCGAGGAGCAGCATCAGGTCGCTATGCTCGGCGCGGCTGGTCCAGATTTTCTGGCCGTTCACGACATAATCGTCGCCATCGCGCACCGCGACGGTGCGCAGCGCGGTCGTGTCGGTGCCGCTCGTCGGCTCGGTGACGCCGAAGGCTTGCAGGCGCAACTCGCCGGTTGCAATTTTGGGCAGATAGGCTTGCTTCTGTTCTTCCGACCCGTGGCGCAGGATCGACCCCATGATGTACATCTGCGCATGGCAGGCGCCGCCATTGCAGCCTTCGGCTTGGATCGTCTCGAGGATCGCCGCCGCCGCCGACAGGCCGAGCCCCGATCCGCCATATTCTTCGGGGATCAGCACCGAGAGATAGCCCGCGTCGGTCAGAGCCTTGACGAAGGCGGTGGGATATTCGCGCCTTACGTCGAGTTCGCGCCAATATTCGCCCGGAAACTCGGCGCACAGCCGCCGCACGCCCTCACGAATCTCGGGAAAATGCTCGCTGTCATAGGGGCTGAGCTGCATCGTCGCTGGTCCAATCCTCTCTTTGCTTCGCGCCGCTTATGCCGAAGCGCCGCGCCGCCGCAACCATCAAGCGTGAGAGGGCGGGCGGCCGATCACTCGGCCTCGGTGCTCAACCCCAGCGCCGGGATGCCGATCGACCGGCGTCCGCCGAAATCCGACCGCACCACCACCGCGCCCTGCCGCTCCATATATTCGACGAGGCGGCGGACCCGGCCCGGCGAGCGCGTGCCATAAGCCGCGCCGAGCGCATCGTCGTCGGGGCAGGGCGATCCCTCCATCGCGGCGCGCCCGATCAGCAGGAAGGGCGCGAGCATGTCGTCGGGCAGGCGCGTCGCCGCGTCGAGCAGGTCGTGCCATTGCGGCTCCGCGGGATCGAAGATCCCCGCCTTGGCGAGCGCGAAGCGGCGCCGGAACTGCGCAAGGTCGAGCGGCACCTGCCGCAGCTTCTGCATCCGGCAGCGCACCGAAAAATCCTGATAGAGAAAGGATTCGGCATGGAAGCCGCACGCCGGGTCGGCCAGCATGTCGCGTAGCGCCGCGATGACCACGGGTTCGGGATCGATCGCCGGTGCCGGCGCCGACGGCGGGCCGTCGTCGATGGGCGAGGTGGCGTCTTCGGCGGGGACGACGAAGCGCTCCATCAACTCCTGCGCCGCGACCGGGCGTGGGGCCGGGGCGGGATGCGGCGCGGGTTGGGCGTCGAGATTGGCGAAGAGCATCGTCTGCATATCGGCCGGCTCGGCGCTTGGCAGCGGCAACAGGCTGTGCGTGCCGGCGCGCGTGGCGGTGCGGGTCGACCCGATACGGATCGATACCGGCCGCCGCGTGATCGCGGGACCAAGGCCGAGGAAACAACCGCGGTCGAGGTCGCGTATCTGCTCGGCCTGCCGCCGCTCCATGCCGAGCAGGTCGGCGGCGCGCGCCATGTCGATGTCGAGGAAGGTGCGACCCATCAGGAAATTGCTCGCCTCCGCGGCGACATTCTTGGCGAGCTTTGCGAGCCGCTGCGTCGCAATGGCTCCAGCGAGGCCGCGTTTGCGGCCGCGGCACATCAAATTGGTCATCGCCGACAGCGAGGCGCGCCGGACCGCGTCGGACACTTCGCCCGCCGCGCTCGGCGCGAACATCTGCGCCTCGTCAACGACGACGAGCGCCGGGAACCAGTGCGCGCGCGGCGCATCGAACAAGGCGTTCAGGAAGACCGCGACGCAGCTCATCTGCGCCTCGATTTCCAGCGTGTCGAGGCTGAGGACGACCGAGGCGCGATGTTCGCGGATACGCGCGCCCATCGCCGCGATTTCGGCCTCGCTATAATCGCCCGCGTTGACGACGATGTGCGAATATTGGTCGGCAAGGGTGACGAAATCGCCCTCGGGATCGATCACGATCTGCTGGACGAGCCCCGCGCTTTCTTCGAGCAGGCGACGGAGCAGGTGCGATTTGCCCGATCCCGAATTGCCCTGGACCAACAGGCGCGTCGCCAGCAATTCCTGGACATTGACATGAACGGGCCGCTGCGCGCCGTCGATTCCGATTTCGATGCTGTTGTCCACTGCGCAGCCCCTAACGAGGCGCCCGCGCCGTGACAACCGGGCTCGGCGTCCGGCGACGGCGCGCGCCGCGTCAGCGGATGATCGTCCCGCCTTTCATGACATGATCGACCCGTTCGAGGATGCGGATATCGGTCAGCGGGTCGGCCTTTACCGCGATCAGGTCGCCATAGCGGCCCGGTGCCACCGCTCCGACATCGCTACGGCCCATTTCTTCCGAAGCGCGGCCGGTCGCGGCCTGGATCGCCTGCATCGGCGTCATGCCATAACGGACCATATAGGCAAATTGCCGCGCGTTGAGCCCGTGCGGATAGACCCCCGCGTCGGTCGCGAAGCCGATCTTGATTCCCAATTCGACGGCCCGCCTGAACGCCGCGCGCTGCGTGTCGGTGGTTTCGCGATTCTTGCGCAAATATTCCTCGGGCCAACCCTCTTTCGTCCCGATGTCGTTGATATAATCGCCGTTGTAGATGTCCATCGCGAGCCAGGTGCCGTGCGCCTTCGCCATTTGCAGCGCTTCTTCGTCGGCGAGGCTTGCATGCTCGATGCTGTCGACCCCGGCACGGATCGCATTCTTGATCCCTTCGGCGCCATGCGCATGAGCCGTGACGCGCTTGCCGCGTGCGTGGGCGACCGTCACGACGGCGCGAAGCTGATCCTCGGTGAGTTCGGGCGCACCGGGTTCGGTGCCGATCGCCAGCACCGCGCCGGTCGCAATCGTCTTGATGAAATCGGCGCCATGATCGAGCAGAAAGGCGGTCTTGGCCGCCGCCTCTTCGGGCGTCGCGGCGACCCCCAGCCGCATATCGGGCGGGAGCTGGTCATTGGGGACGACGCCGTTGAGTTCGCCGCCGCCGCCGGGGATGGTGATATAGGCGCCCGCGACCCACATGCGCGGCCCCGGTACATCGCCGCGGTCAATCGCATTGCGGAGCGCGACGTCGGTCAGCCCGCGATAGGTGCCGACGTCGCGCACGCTGGTGAAGCCGGCGTCGAGCGTCACGCGTGCGTTGCGCGCGCCGACGAGCGCAGTTTCGGCGGGCGAGGCCTTCATCGGTGCGGCAAGATCGGCGCTTTGCCCCAGATCGGCGAGATGCGTGTGCAGGTCGATCAGCCCCGGCAGCACCGTATAGGCCGACCAGTCGACGACCTGCGCGCCGTTGGGCGCCTTGCCGCACGGCGCGACCGCGACGATATGCTCGTCGGCGATGGTGATGCACTGGCCGGTGCGAACGGTGTCGGTCAGCCCGTCGATCAGGCGCCCGGCCTTTACATAGACGCTTGCCGCCGAAGCGGGCGCGGATGCCGCCGCCAGCGCGGCGATCAGCGCGAAGCGTTGAAGGTGTCGCACTGGCGCGGATCTCCGGTTTCCAGGCCGCGGCGCAGCCAGCTCATGCGCTGTTCGCTCGTGCCGTGGGTGAAACTTTCGGGAACGGGACGCTGCCCGGCCGAGCGCATCAGCGTATCGTCGCCGATCGCGTTGGCGGCGCGCATCGCTTCTTCCATATCGCCGGGTTCCATCACCGGCTGACCGTCCTTCGTCCGCGCGCGATTGGCCCAGACGCCGGCGTAGCAGTCGGCCTGCAACTCCATGCGAACCTGCAGCGCATTGCCCTCGGCCTGCGACGATCGCGCCTGCATCTGGCGAACCTTGTCCGAAATGCCGGTCAGCGTCTGGATGTGGTGACCGACTTCGTGCGCGACGACATAGGCCTGCGCTGCATCGCCGGCGGCGCCGAAGCGGCTCGCCAGTTCGTTGAAGAAAGCTGTGTCGAGGTAGACACCCTGATCGGCAGGGCAGTAGAACGGGCCCATCGCCGCCTGTGCAGCGCCGCAGCCCGACCGGTTTTCGTCGGTGAAGAAATTGAGCGTCGGCTTGCGATAGCCGTCGACAAGCTGCCCCCAGACCTGATGCGTCGAGCCGAAGACGTTGCAGGCGAATTTCTCCGCCGCCGTGTCGCAGGCAACCCCCTGCGGTGCGCCGCGGCTTTGTGCCATCGGGTCGGCGCTTCCGCCGCCGGTGCTGAGCAGGCTGGCGCCGGGACCGAGAAAGACGAAGGCGAGCACGCCGAGCAGCAGGATGGTCCCGCAGCCCATCTTGCGCCCGAGCAGCATCGGCAGCAGGCCGACGAGCAATCCGCCCATGCCGCCGCCCCCGCCGCCGAATCCGCCCCCGCCGCGACCGAGATCGCGAATGTCGTCGCCGGGATCATAATCGTCGAGGCGCATGCCTGTCTCCGCCGTCAAAGCCTTGTCGTAAAACGGTTGTGGCAGCAGCACCCCGCAATTGGAAGGGGATTCGCGCTGCACAGCACCCTTGCATTGTTCGCTGTTGCGGCGCACAAAAGACGCGGGTGCCGACCCAAAAGAGGATCGTTTCCGAGTCCATGCCTCGCCGCGCTGCCCGAGCCGCCCTGCCGCTTCCCGACCTTGTGGTGCTTGTCCTGCAGGGGGGCGGTGCGCTTGGCGCCTTTCAGGCCGGCGTTTACGAAGCGCTGATCGATCTTGGGATCGAACTCGATTGGGTCGCGGGTATTTCGATCGGGGCGATCAACGCCGCCATCATCGCGGGCAATCCGCGCGACGAGGCGGTCGGAAAGATGCGCGCCTTTTGGGAAGGCGTGTCGTCGGCGCTGCCCTCGCTACCGGTGGTCGACAATGATGCGGTGCGGGAGTGGGTGCATCTGGGCGCGGCCGCACGGGTCGCGAGTTTCGGGGTGCCGGGATTTTTCGTTCCGCGCATCCCGCCGCCGCTTTTTGCCGAGCGGCAGACGCCTGCCGCGGTCAGCTATTATGACACGACGCCGCTGATCGCGACGCTCGACCAGCTGATCGACTGGGATCGGCTCAACACGGGCAATGTCCGGCTTTCGGTCGGCGCGGTCGCGGTCGAGACGGGCAATTTCCGCTATTTCGATACCCGCACCGACCGGATCGACGCGCGGCATATCATGGCGTCCGGCGCCTTGCCGCCGGGGCTGCCGCCGATCGAGATCGACGGGCATTGGTATTGGGATGGCGGGCTGGTGTCGAACACGCCGCTCGAGCATGTGGTCGAGGCAGCGCACGAGGATATGCTCGTCTTTCAGGTCGATCTTTTCCCGGCGCGCGGCGATCGTCCGCACGATCTGGAAGAGGTCTGGTCGCGCGAAAAGGATATCCGCTATTCGAGCCGTACCCGGCGCATTTCCGACGGGCTGGTACGGCGGCGCAAGGAGCATGCGTTGATCGACCGGATGCTGGCGAAGCTGCCGCCCGAGGCGCGCGATCTGCCCGAGGTCAAGGCGGTGCAGAAGATGGTCGACTGCAAGGCGCTGAACGTCGTGCAGCTCATCCATCAACCGCCCGCCTGGCAGACCGGTGCGCGCGATTTCGAATTCTCGCGCTCGACGATGGAGGCCAATTGGGCACTCGGCCGCGCCGCGGTCGAAGCGGCGATGAAGGACGGGCATCTTCTTGCCGAAAGCATCGCCGAAGGGCGATCGGACAGTTTCGCGGTGCAGGCCGACCTGCTGCGGCCCAAGGCCGGCTGACCGCCATCATTATCCCCCCCCGAAGAAAGGACTATTTATGCGACTGCAAGGCAAGACGGCTCTCGTCACCGGATCGACGTCGGGCATCGGCCTCGGCATTGCCAAGGCGCTCGCCGCCGAGGGCGCGAACATCATCATCAATGGCTTCGGCGAAGAGGCGGCGATCGAAGCCGAACGCGCGGCGCTGCAGGTGCTGAACGGCGGCAAGGCCGCCTATGATGGTGCCGACCTGACCAAGCCCGACGAGATCGAAGCGATGTTCAAGCGCGCCGACAAGGATATGGGCGGCGTCGACATCCTCGTGAACAATGCGGGCATGCAATATGTCGCGCCGGTCGAGGATTTCCCGGTCGAAAAATGGAACATGATCATCGCGCTCAACCTGACCGCGGCCTTTCACACCATTCGCCACGCGGTTCCGGGGATGCGCAAGAAGGGATGGGGGCGGATCATCGGTACCGCATCGGCGCACTCGCTCGTCGCCTCGCCGTTCAAATCGGCCTATGTCACCGCAAAGCACGGCCTTGCTGGCCTGACCAAGACGGTCGCGCTGGAAGTTGCCGAAGCCGGCATCACCGTCAATTGCATCAGCCCGGGCTATGTCTGGACGCCGCTCGTCGAGAACCAGATCCCCGATACGATGAAGGCGCGGCATATGACGCGCGAGCAGGTCATCAACGACGTGCTGCTCGCCGGTCAGCCGACCAAGCAGTTCGTTACGGTCGAGCAAGTGGCCGCGATCGCCGCCTTCCTGACCCGCGACGAGGCCGCGAACATCACTGGCGCCAATCTGAGCGTCGATGGCGGCTGGACCGCCGCCTGAGGGCGCTTGCGCGCGTCCCGCCCTTGAGCATTCGTCCGTCGCCTCCTAAGGGTTAACCAAAGCCGATCAGGAGAGACCGAGAATGCGGGGTCGCACTACGCTTGTTTCCACCCTGGCGCTGGGGTTGACCCTTGGCGCCTGTCAGACCGTGCCCGCCGTGCCGCCTTCGGCGGCCGATGCCCCTGCGTCCGCAGGAACGTGGCGTGCGACGGCGACCGATCAGGACAAGGAACGCATACGCAGCTGGTACAAGAGCTGGCAGGCGGCGCTGACCGATGCGCGCGCGAAAGGCTATGGCGCCGATATCGAGCGCGAGGGCGTTTTGCTCGAGCCGATGGCGGCGCTGCCCAATCCGCACATTCCTGCTGGCGATTACCGGTGCCGGACGATCAAGCTTGGTACGCAGGGGCGCAGCACGCTCGCCTATATCGCTTATGACTGGTTCCGGTGCCGCATCGCCGACGAGCAGGGCATCGCGAGCTTCGTCAAGCTGACCGGATCGCAGCGTCCCGTGGGCCTGATCTTTCCCGACAGCCTGAACCGGCAGGTCTTTCTGGGCACGCTGCAGCTTGGCGACGAACGGCTGGCTATCGATTACGGTACCGACCGCATGCGCGATATGGCCGGGCTGGTCGAACGGATCGGCGACAATCGCTGGCGGCTGGTGCTGCCGGCGCCGGCCTATGAATCCTTGCTCGATGTGATCGAGCTGGTTCCCGCAAACTGACGGAAAGATTTGACGGGCGAGATTGACGGACAAAGGGGGATTTATGCGGATTTTGTGGACGGGCGTTGCGGCACTGGCGCTGACGATGCCGGCGGCGGCGCAATCGCTGGGCGATCAGGTGCAGCAGCAGATGCCCTCGTTGATGACGATCTACAAGGATCTGCACGCCAACCCCGAACTCAGCTTCATGGAGGTGCGCTCGGCCGGCATTCTCGCCACCGAAGCGCGCAAGCTCGGCTTCGATGTCACCGAAAAGGTTGGCGGAACCGGCGTCGTCGCCGTGATGAAGAACGGCCCCGGTCCGGTGGTGCTGGTGCGCGCGGACATGGACGGATTGCCGGTGACCGAACAGACGGGCCTGCCCGGTGCGTCAAAGGTTCGCGTGACCACCAAGGAAGGCGTCGAAACCGGCGTGATGCATGCGTGCGGCCACGATACGCACATGACGTCGTGGATCGGCACCGCGCGGCTGATGGCGGCGAATAAGGATAAATGGTCGGGAACGCTGGTCATGATCGGCCAGCCTGCCGAGGAGCGCGGCGCGGGCGCCCGGATGATGCTCGAAGATGGGCTCTATACCCGCTTTCCCAAGCCGCAATATGCGCTCGCCTTCCACGACGCGGCGCAGTTTCCGGCCGGCGCGATCGGCTATACGCCAGACTATGCGCTCGCCAATGTCGATAGCGTCGACATCTTGGTAAAGGGGGTCGGCGGTCATGGCGCCTATCCGCAGGCAACCAAGGATCCGATCGTGCTGGCGAGCCGGATCGTCACCGCGCTGCAAACGCTCGTGTCGCGTGAAATCAGCCCGCTCGACAGCGCGGTCGTCACCGTCGGCAGTTTCCATGCCGGCGCGAAGCATAATATCATCCCCGACGAGGCGCGACTGCAGTTGACGGTTCGCAGCTATACCGACGAGGTGCGCAACCATCTGCTCGACGGCATTGCGCGCGTGGCCAAGGGCGAAGCGATCGCCGCAGGCCTCCCCGACGACAAATTGCCGGTGGTCAGCGTCGAAAAGGACGAATTCACGCCCTCGACCTTCAACACCCCCGATTTTACCGAGGATATGGCAGCGTTCCTGACGACGCGCTTTGGCGACAAGCGCGTGATCAAAATGCCTCCGGTCATGGGGGGCGAGGATTTCGGCCGCTTCTCGCGCGATGACAAGGACATCAAGAGCCTAATCATCTGGGTCGGCGGCGTGCCGCAGGCCGAACTCGATGCGGCGAAGAAGGAAGGGCGGACCCTGCCCAGCCTTCACTCGCCCTTCTGGGCGCCCGACGCGCCCGCGGTCATCTCGACCGCGACCGAGGCGCTGACGTCGATGGCGATGAAGCTGATGCCGAAGGGGTGATCGGCGGATTGGGGCCGACGCGCTGACCTGATTCTGGCGCTCGGCCCTGCGCACGCTCGCTCTGGCCCCGGCGCCATTTCCCAAATAAATTGGGATGGACCTGTTGGTGGCCCTGTGGTGAGCAAAAGCCATGTCTGCGCATGACCCATTTCCCGGCTTGTCCGCACGCCTGACCGACCGGGAAATGGAAGTTTTGCGCCTGCTGGTCGCGGGACATACCGTCAAGACCATCGCGGCGCGTCTGGGGCATTCGGAAACCTCGATCAACGAGCGCCTGCGCTCCGCCCGCCGCAAGACGGGGGTCGGCAGCAGCCGCGAATTGGCGCGCCTTCTCGACCTCCAAAAAACTTGTGACGAAAATATCGATCTTCCGAAACGACACCCCGATGTGGAGCCGTTGGCGCACACCGCAACCATCGGGGTTCGCGGTTCGAAAGGAATGATCGCCATGTTCATTGCAATATCTCTGGCTGCCGCCGGAATGATGCTCGCGGCTGCCCCGTCCGATGACCAGCCGGGTTCCTTGAACGCCGCCCATGATACGGCATCGCGTTCCTTGCCGCTGGTTGGAAGCTGGTCGCTGGACGCATCGCAGTTGCCCGAAAAAGAACGGCCCCGGCGGGTGACGATCAGCTTCCGGCCGGCGCAGGACGGCAAGTGGACGACGCGCGTCGAAATCGTCGCGCCCGACGGCTCGGTCAAATATTCGGAATCGACCGCCGCGCTCGATGGCGTCGCCGTGCCGATCACCGGCAACATGGATTTTATCGACACCGTCGCCCTGCGTCAGCCTGCACCGGACACATTGGTGATGACTTTGGGAAAGGCAGGCACCCGGGTGTCGACGCGGGTCTATACCGTCGCCAAGGATCTGAAATCGATGACCGAAACGATCGTCTGGTCGAGCGACAATAGCCAGAAGCTGGAAACCACGCATTTCAATCGCGTCGAGTGATCGACGCGTAGCGTCCCGCCGCCGGCAGGCGTCCTCCCAAATGTCCCCGGGAGGACTTGCAAGCGGCGGGGCGCTATCCTACATTTGAAAAGTGCGGGCCGGGCCCCTCTGGCGTCGGCGGGATTTTTCCCGCCACGTGATGTCGGACCGCATCGGGTGACACCGATGCCTTGGCGGCCCATCCTCCCCCCTACCAAAGGGCCCGGCATCGGCGTCACCTGCTTTTGAGCAATCTCAATCAGGAGGCGCCTTATGTCCATGAATACCCACATTTATCGATTGACCGTGCTGCACCGCAAGCTCGACGACGCCGTGCGTCGCGAGCGCGGACGGCGTGGCGGCGATCCGTTTCGCCTGTTGCGGCTGAAGAAGCTGAAGCTGGCGGTCAAGGATCGCCTTGCCATGCTCGCGCGGCGCCCGGCCTTCGGCCGCTAACCATCGATAATCCATGATATGGGCGCGTCGCTTGCGAGCGGCGCGTCCCTTCTTTTGGGACGGACGCATATGGAATTTCTGTTTTCCGACTGGCTCGGCACGCCGGTCTGGTTCTGGGCCGCCTTCATCGGCCTTGTCGTCGCGCTGACCGCATTCGACCTTGGCATCCTGCACAAGGAGAACAAGGAGATGGGGATCGGCGAGAGCCTGAAGCTCTCGGCGCTCTATATCGGCATCGCGCTGGCCTTCGGCGCGTGGATCTGGGCGGAGAAGGGCGGCGAGGCCGGCCTGCAATATTATACGGGCTTCTTCATCGAGAAGGCGCTGTCGATCGACAATATCTTCGTTATCTCGCTGATCTTCGCGACTTTTGCCATCCCCGCGCGCTATCAGTATCGCGCGCTGCTGTGGGGCATCGTCGCGGTGATCTTGCTGCGCGGGATCATGATCGCGGGCGGCGCGGCGCTGGTTACCGAATATGAATGGCTGCTCTACGTCTTCGCCGCCTTTCTGGTCTTCACCGGCGTCAAGATGCTGTTCGCGAGCGACAAGCCGATGGACGTTGCGGGCAATCCGGTCGTCCGCTGGCTGTCACGGCACATTCCGATCACGCCCGACCTGCACGGCGAAAAATTCTTCGTCCGCACGATCGACAAGAGGAGCGGCAAGCTCGCGCTCGCCGCGACGCCGCTGTTCCTGGCGCTGGTGGTCATCAATCTGGCCGACCTCGTGTTCGCGGTCGATAGTGTGCCGGCGATCTTCGCGATCACGACCGACACCTTCATCGTCTATACGTCGAACATCATGGCGATCCTCGGTCTGCGCGCGCTCTATTTCGCGCTCGCCGCGATGGTGCACCGTTTCCACTATCTGAAATATGCGCTGGCGCTGGTGCTCGTCTTCATCGGGTCGAAGATCTTCGTCGCCGACTTCCTGCTCGGCGGGGCCAAATTCCCGCCGCTGATCAGCCTGGGCGTCACGGTCGCGTTGATCGCGGGCGGCGTGCTCTGGTCGCTCGTCAAGACGAAGGACGGCGACGAATCGCCATCGACATAGGAGGCGTGCGGGCCGTCTTTACCTCCCAACGGGGGTGGAGGCGGCCCGAACTGCAGCCTGCTTGTGCACTCCAGCAGAAAATGCCGGAGCGGCCAGCGGACCGGATCAGATCGACAGGACGAGCGTGTCTTCGTCCTTCGGCGCCACGGGCTCAAAGGCCGGGAGCGGGTCGAAGCCCTCGTCGACCAGCTCGGTCTGCGCCAGTCCATCGAGCTTGAAATGGCCGAGCCGGCGCTCGTCGTCGGAACGCCAATTCTTGTCGAGGTTAAGCGCGCTGACGAACAGCGCGCCGTGGCGTTCGAACATCAGATGCGGCGCGAGGCGCATCACATTGCCATTGTAGCGCGCGGTCACGGTTCGCTTGCGCGCGATGGCTTCCATCAGTTTCAGTCGGGTATCGTTCATGGGGAGATGCCGTTTGTGGGGAGAGGGATTTTTCTATTTCCCCCATAATGCACGCAAATCGGCGGGATACAAGGCCAATGGGGTAAGTCACCGTATCCAGACAAAAATGCCCGCCGGACATCGAACGACGTCCGGCGGGCAGGCTTTCCTCCCCAGGAAAGCTCGGAAGGCGCGGGGGGCAACGAAAACCCCCGCGCCAAACTGGGTCAGGCGGCGAACTGATTCATCGTATTGTCCTTGCCCGCGGCCTTCAGAGCCGCTTCGCCGGCGAAATATTCCTTGTGGTCATCGCCGATGTCGCTGCCCGACATGTTCTGATGCTTCACGCAGGCGATGCCCTGGCGGATTTCCTTGCGCTGGACGCCCTTGACGTAGCCGAGCATCGCTTCGTCGCCGAAATATTCCTTGGCGAGATTGTCGGTGCTGAGCGCCGCGGTGTGATAGGTCGGCAGCGTGATGAGGTGGTGGAAGATGCCCGCCCGCTTCGCCGCGTCGCGCTGGAAGGTGCGGATGCGGTTGTCGGCTTCGATCGACAGCTCCGTCTCGTCATAATCGGCGCTCATCAGCTTGGCGCGATCATAGGCGCTGACGTCCTTGCCTTCGGCCTGCCAGCTGTCGAACACCTGCTGGCGGAAGTTGAGCGTCCAGTTGAAGCTCGGCGAATTATTATAGGCGAGCTTCGCATTGGGCACGACTTCGCGGATGCGATCGACCATGCCGGCGATCTGTTCGATGTGCGGCTTTTCGGTTTCGATCCACAGCAGGTCGGCGCCGTTCTGCAGGCTTGCGATGCAGTCCATAACGCAGCGATCCTCGCCGGTTCCGGGGCGGAACTGATAAAGGTTCGAGGGCAGGCGCTTCGGGCGCATCAGCTTGCCGTCGCGGTTGATCAGGACGTCGCCGGGGTTGCCCGCGCCTTCGACCTCTTCGCAGTCGAGGAAGCTGTTATACCGGTCGCCAAGGTCGCCGGGTTCCTTCGAGAAGGCGATCTGCTTGGTCAGGCCCGCGCCGAGGCTGTCCGTGCGCGTCACGATGATGCCATCCTCGACGCCGAGTTCCATGAAGGCATAGCGGCAGGCGCGGATCTTCGCGATGAAATCCTCGTGCGGCACGGTGACCTTGCCGTCCTGGTGACCGCACTGCTTTTCGTCTGAAACCTGATTCTCGATCTGCAGCGCGCAGGCGCCGGCTTCGATCATCTTCTTGGCGAGCAGGTAGGTCGCCTCGGCATTGCCGAAGCCGGCATCGATGTCGGCAATGATCGGCACGACATGCGTTTCATGATTGTCGATTGCGGCCTGAACCTGCTTGGCCTTGAGTTCGTCGCCCTCGGCGCGCGCGGCGTCGAGATCGCGGAACAGCATGCCGAGTTCGCGGGCGTCGGCCTGACGCAGGAAGGTGTAGATTTCCTCGATCAGCGCCGGGACGCTGGTCTTTTCGTGCATCGACTGATCGGGCAGCGGGCCGAATTCGCTGCGCAGCGCGGCAATCATCCAGCCCGACAGATAGATGTAGCGGCCCTTGGTGGTGCCGAAATGCTTCTTGACCGAGATCATCTTCTGCTGCGCGATGAAGCCGTGCCAGCAGCCGAGCGACTGGGTGTAGTGGGCGGGATCGGCGTCATAGGCGGCCATATCGGCGCGCATGATCCGCGCGGTGTAGCGGGCGATGTCGAGGCCGGTGCGGAACTTGTTCTGGGCGCGCATGCGCGCGACGCTCTCGCCGCTGATGCCGTCCCAGGTACCGTCATAGTCGCGGATGAGGCGGCCAGCCTGTGCCATGTCTTCCTGATAACCCATCGTCATATCCTTGTGAGAGGTGATGGGTGGATGGTGGCGAAAGTGCCGCCGAAAGCGAAAAGCTTTGTCAATAATATTTGTGAAATATGGCCATCAGGTGTAAATCAGCATGTAAATCAGTAAAGAAAGTTACAATTATGGCGGAGCGGCGGGTGTTTGCAGGGCCGGCGGTGCGCAAGGTCCGGCGTGAAGCGGCAATGACGCAGGCGGCGATGGCCGAGGCGCTCGATATTTCGCCGAGCTATCTCAACCTGATCGAGCATGGCCAGCGGCCGCTGTCGGCGACGGTGATCGTGCGCCTGGCCGAGCGTTTCGGCTTCGACGCCGCGAAATTGGGCGCCGAGGACGTGCCCGGCGGGCTTGCAGGCCTGCGGCGGCGGCTTGCCGATCCGCGTTTCGCCGATCTCGGCATCGGCGCGCAGGAGGTCGATGAATGGCTGCAGACTGCGCCCGCGACCGCCGCGGCCTTTGCACGGCTGTTCGACGCGGCGCCAGAGGGGCGCGGGGACGTGGAGGGCGATGCCCCCGAAGTGGCCGCGGTGCGCCGCGCCATCGAGAAATGGCGCAACCATTTCCCCGACCTCGACGCCCGCGCCGAGGAACTGGCCGATGAATTGCGCCTTGCGGGTGGCGACCTTTACGGCACGATTTCGGAGCGGCTGCGTACGCGCCACCAGCTCGGCATCCGCATCCTGCCCGCCGATGTCATGCCCGACCGGCTCCGCTGGCTCGACTGGCATGCGCGGCAATTGATGCTGAACGAACTGCTGCGCCCGGCAAGCCGGACCTTTCAGGCGGCGGCGACGCTGGCGCAGATCGAGGCGAAGGACGAGATCGATGCGCTGATTGCCGGCGCGGAATTTGCCGAAGCGGCAGCGGCGCGGCTGTTCGAGCGGCACCTGATCCAATATTTCGCGAGCGCGCTGATGATGCCCTATGGCCGCTTCCTGCGCGCCTGTGATGCGACGGGTTACGATCTGCTGTTGCTGCAGCGCCGCTTCGGGGCGAGCTTCGAGCAGGTGGCGCATCGGTTGACGACGCTGCAGCGCGTGGGTGCGCGCGGGCTGCCCTTCTTCATGCTGCGCATCGACCGCGCGGGGCAGGGGAGCAAGCGCTATGCCGGCGCGAGCCAGTCGCCGCTCGTCGACGGCGATGCGCGCTGCCCCTTGTGGGGCGTCCACGAAGCGTTCGCGCGCCCCGGCGAGGTGGTCGCCGATCTGGTCGAACTGGAAGACGGATCGCGCTGGTTCACGCAGAGCCGCAACGTGGCGGCACCCGGCGCAACGGGGGGCGGGACGCCGGCACGGTTCGCGGTGTGCGTGGGCGTAGATGCCAAGGTTGCGGCGCCGCTGATCGCCGCGCGCGGCCTGGACCTGATGCGCAGCGCCGCGACGCCGATCGGCCTTGGTTGTCGTCGCTGCACGCGGACCGGCTGCGTCCAGCGATCGGCGCCGCCGATCGGCCGCCCGCTGCGCTTTCGCGATGGTGAACGCGGCGTGAGCGCCTTCGATTTTGCGGGCGATTGAGTTTTCGTCCCAAAACGGGGCAGCGCATATACCCGCTTTTAAGAAAATCTATGTAGCGCCGGAGGTTGGCATCGGGGGGATGCCAAGGACCTGTTGGGACCGCGCGTTATGTTGGTTCGGATAAAGCCCGAAGAGGCTCAGATCGGGATGTTCGTCCACGGCTTTGAAGGCTCGTGGTTCGATCACCCGTTTTGGCGCCGGCACTTTCGCGTCGAAACGATGGAACAATTGCTGCGCATCCGCGCCTCCGCGATCGACGCGCTGATCATCGACAAGAGCCGCAGCGACATCGATGAAGCGACAGATGCGCCGTGGCCCGAGTCGGTCGCGGCGAAGCTTCCTGCGCGTCCCCAGCCGTCGCGTGCCGCGGCACGGCCGATCGCCTGGCCCGAGCCCATGGTGCCGCCGCCTCCGCCGCCGCGCGACGAACCGCGCCAGCGCAAGGGCTATGCCGCCGAATGTCGCCGCGCGCGCCGCGCCATCGAACGGTCGCGCGAAGCGGTCAGCGAAATGTTCGAGACGGCCCGGCTGGGCCGCGCGGTCGAGGCCCGGCGGATGGTGCCGCTCGCCAAATCGATCGGCGCCTCGATCGAACGCGATCCCAAGGCGTTGATCAATCTCGTCCGCCTGAAGGAAAAGGACCAATATACCTATCTCCATTCGGTGGCGGTGTGCGCGCTGATGATGAATTTCGCGCGGCATCTGGAACTCGATGAGCGCGTCGTGCAGGATCTGGGCGTCGCCGGACTGCTTCACGATGTCGGAAAGATTGCGATTTCGGACGATATTTTGACCAAGTCGGGGGCGCTGTCGGATCTTGAGCGCGATTCGGTGCGCGGGCATCCCGCCGCCGGCCACCGATTGCTTGCCAATTCGAAGGATGTTCCCGAGGCGGCGCTCGAAGTCTGCCTGCGGCACCATGAGAAAGTCGATGGCGCCGGCTATCCCGATGGCCTGTCGGGCGAGGCATTGTCGCTGTTCGCGCGGATGGGTGCCATCTGCGATGTCTATGACGCGGTGACGTCGGAGCGTCCCTACAAGGATCCGTGGACGCCGTGCGAGGCGCTGACCGAAATGCAGCAATGGCAAGGGCATTTCGATAGCCGTCTGCTCGATCAATTCGCCGACAGCCTGGGCATTTATCCGGTCGGGACGCTGGTGCGGCTGTCGTGCGGCGAACTGGGCGTCGTGACGGGCAGCGCGGGCGACTATGCTGAGGATGTGATGGTGCGCATCTTCTTCGATTGCGAGACGCTGACCGAAATCGCGTTCCACGACCGCGCCATCGGGCCGTCGGCAGATAATCCGCGTATCGTCGGACGCGACAGCCCGACCTTCTGGCGCTTCGCCGACTGGGACGCGATGCGCCACCGGATATTGGCGGCGCGGGTCGATATCCTGCCCGCGGATGAGGAGGTCGCGGGCGGCGCGCCCTAACCGCGCGCCTTGGCGGCGGCGCGGACGTCTTGCGAGCGGTCGAGCGGCATGACGAGAATGTCGTCGCCGTCGACGATGACCGCGACGCCCTCCATCCCGACGAGCGACACGCGCTTGCCGCCGGCACGGACAAGATTGCCGTGGCTGTCGTGCAGGAACGCGTCGCCGCTGACCGCGTTGCCGTCGGCATCCTTGCCGCCAGCGAGGGCGTGGACGGCCTGCCAACTTCCGAGATCCGACCAGCCCATCGCCACGGGAACGACGGCGACGCGGTCGTCCTTTTCCATCACCGCATAGTCGATCGAATCGGAGGGCGCGGCGGCAAAGGCGTCGGCGTCGGCATAGAGCGCGTCGCCGTCATATCGGCCCGCAGCGACGGCGCGGTCGGCGGCTTCGAAGATCGCGCGGCAATGGGTGAGCATCGCATCGCGCATGCGGCCAGCGCGAAACAGGAAAATGCCCGCGTTCCAGCTATAACCGCCTGCAGCCAGCATATGTTCGGCCTCGGCCAGGGGCGGTTTTTCCACGAAGCGGGCGACCGCGAAACCATCGTCGCCGAGCGCGGCGCCGCTGGCGATATAGCCGAAGCCGGTTTCGGGGCGGTCGGGGGCGATGCCGAAGGTGACGAGCCAGTCCTGCTGCGCCAGATGCGCGCCCTTGGCGATGGCGGCGTGGAAGGCGGAAACGTCGGCGATGATATGGTCGCTGGGCATGACGAGCAGCAAGCTGTCGGCGTCGGCGCGCGCCACCGCAAGCGCGATGGCGGCGGCGGTGTTGCGCGGCATCGGTTCGACGAGCAGCGCGGCCTCATGATCGCCCATCTGGTCGCGCACGGTCGCGACATGGCCTGTCCCGCACAGGATCACGGGCGGCGTGAAATGCGCCCCGGCGGGGGTGCGGGCGACGGTCTCCCGGAACAGGCTTTCGGAGCCGGTCAGCGGCAGGAATTGCTTGGCGCGATCACCGCGCGATTCGGGCCAGAGGCGGGTACCCGCGCCGCCGCACAGGATGATCGGTTGAATTTCGATACTCATTCCTTGGCTCTATCCTCTGTCAGTCGCGCGGTCATCCCCGAATAGGGTCCGGCGCGAGTGTAAAATTAACCGACACTTCACGCCTCGACTTTAGGATGTCAGCCCGAAAGGGCCAGGCGCAACATGTTCCGTTTGTTCAAACATTATGTCCCGCACGCGGTCGTCTGGCTCGCATTGCTCGAATTTGCGGCGCTGTTTGCGTCTGCCAACGCGGCGTGGGCGCTTTATGCGCATATCGCCGGCTTCGATGCCGGTGACTTCGGCGATCGCTGGTTGCCGCTCACCACCTTTGCCGTCGCCAATTCGCTCGCGATGATGGCGACCGGCATGTATGGCGCCGAAGCGCTGCGATCGATGAAATTCGCGACGGCGCGCCTGCTCGCTGCGGTGTCGCTGGGCGTCATTTTCCTTTCGGTGGTGGGCTTTCTTCTGCCGACCGCGACGCTGTGGCGCGTCAACAGCTTTTACGCGATGGGATTGGCGATCGCGGCGCTGTTTCTCATCCGGCTTGCACTGACGCAAAGTGCGGGCGCCGATGCGTTCAAGCGGCGCATCCTCGTGCTGGGCGCCGGCGCGCGCGCGGCGCGGCTGCGCGCGCTTGCCGAGGCGCCGGGAAGCGGCATCGACGTCGTCGGCTTCGTTGCGATGACCGGGAACGAGCGCACGATTGCCGAGGCGGTCCCACGCGAAGCGATCGCCAACCTGTCCGACCATGTCGTTGCGCTGCGCGCGGGCGAGGTCGTGCTCGCGATGGAGGAGCGGCGCAATGCGCTGCCGCTCGCCGATCTGCTGCGCGTCAAGACCACCGGCGTGCATGTCAACGACATCGCCAGCTTCATCGAACGCGAAACGGGCCGCGTCGATCTGGCGACGACAAACCCCAGCGTTCTGATCTTTTCCGACGGTTTTTCGGCGGGGCAACGCATCTCCAAGGTCGGCAAACGGCTGTTCGATATCGTTGCCAGCCTGATCGTGCTGGTGATCGGCCTGCCGCTCGCGCTGATCGCGGCGCTTGCCGTGAAACTCGATAGCAAGGGGCCGGTCCTCTATCGCCAGCCGCGCGTCGGTTTGTTCGGCGAACCTTATAATATCTTGAAGATCCGTTCGATGCGCACCGATGCCGAAGCGGCGGGCAAGGCGGTGTGGGCGGCGGAAAACGACCCCCGCATCACGCGCGTCGGCCGCATCATCCGCAAGCTGCGCATCGACGAACTGCCGCAGCTCTGGTGCGTGCTGAAAGGCGAGATGAGCTTCGTTGGCCCGCGCCCCGAACGGCCGAGCTTCGTCGACGAACTCGAGCGCCAGCTGCCCTATTATGCCGAACGCCATATGGTGAAGCCCGGCCTGACCGGCTGGGCGCAGATCAACTATCCCTATGGCGCGTCGGTCGAGGATGCGCGGGTGAAGCTGGAATATGATCTTTATTATGCAAAGAATTATTCGCCCTTCCTCGATCTTCTGATCCTGCTCCAGACGGTGCGCGTCGTGCTGTGGCCGGAGGGCGCGCGCTGACGATGACGCTTCTCGCCGGCCTTACGCATTTGCTCGCCGGGCTTGGAACCTTGGGCTTTTCGGGTGCCGCGATCTGGCTGCTCGTGCGGCCGCGCGCGCGCATGGCGGCCTTGCTCACCGCACCGCGCGCCACGATTGCGGCGGCGGCGGCGATGGCCGTGTGGTGCGGCGCCTTGTGGCTCGCGGGGCCGGACAGTGCGGCCGCGCTCGTCGTGCAACCGCTGCGCGATGCGGCGATCCTGCTATGGCTCGGCGCCAGTTTCTGGAGTGCGGCGGCGCCGATGGGGCGGCCGTTGCGGCTGGTTCAGCGACTGCTGCTGACCATCTGTTTCCTGATGTTCGGTATCGGCGCGCTGTCGATCTGGCAGGGCGGCGATGCGGCTGAATCCTGGGCGGCGCCGACGCTTGCGATTTCGGCGATGATCGTCGCGACGGGCGGGTTGATCGTCGTCGATGGCGGCGTGCGCCGCGCGAGCGCCGCGATCCGCACCCCGGTGCTGGCAATCGCCGGCGGCTTCGCGATGCTGTGGACCTATGAGCTCAATATCCAGTTCATCGGGGCGCTGACCGGCACCCGCGCGACGACGCTGATCGCGCTGCTTCCCGCGGTCGCGCTGTTGATCCTGCCGCTGTTCGTGCTCGCCGCGATGGACGTCGGGCGCGAGCGTATCCGCCTGTCGCGCAGCGTCGCGGCACGGGGGATGCTGCTGCTTGCGGCGGCCGCCTATCTGGTGCTGATCGGCGTCGTCGGGGCGGTCACGCGGCTGATCGGCGGCGATTATGGAGAGGCGGCGCAGGGGATCTTCCTGATCGCGGCGCTGGGTATCGGCGGGCTGCTGCTGCTCTCGGCGCCGACGCGTGCCTGGCTGTCGGTGATGATCTCCAAGCATTTCTTCGAGCACCGCTATGATTACCGCGCCGAATGGCTGCGCTTCACCGCGACGCTGGGCCAGTTCGGTGAACGCGCGGGCGATGGCGTGGAGGGGGGCGAGGATGGGGGCGATCTCCACCGCCGTGTCGCCAAGGCGCTTGCCGAACTGACCGGCAGTCCCGGCGCGCTGCTGCTGGTACCCGACGGGCAGGGCGGCTTTCGGGCCGCCGACCGGTGGCGCTGGACCGACGCGGGCGAGGGCGAGGGGCAGGGCGATGCGTCGCTGTCGCCGCGATCGGCCTATATGCTTCAGGAAACGCGGCACATCGTCGATCTCGACGCCGAACGCGCGGGCAAGCGGCAGGGGGCTGAGGATCTGGCGATTCCCGACTGGCTGCTCTCCGACCCGCGGGCGTGGGTGGTGGTGCCCGTGCTGCATTTCCAGCGAATGATTGCGGTCGTGGTGCTCCACCGCCCGCCGGTGTCGCGCGCGCTCGACTGGGAGGATCTCGACGTGCTGCGCATCGCGGGCCAGCAGGCGGCGAGCTATCTGGCCGAAGCGCAGGGGCAGCAGGCGCTGTCGGAAGCCAAGCGCTTCGACGAATTCAACCGCCGCTTCGCCTTCATCATGCACGACATCAAGAATCTGGCGAGCCAATTGTCGCTGCTCGCGCGCAATGCCGAGCGCCATGCCGACAAGCCGGAGTTTCGTGCCGACATGATCGAGACGCTGCGCATTTCGGCGGGGCGCCTGTCCGATCTGCTCGAACGACTGTCGCCGCGCGGGCGCGGGCCCGCGGGCGAGCGCGGACGCGTCCTGATCGAGCCGGTGCTCAACCACGTCGCAGCCGAAGTGCGCGCGCGCCGCGCGCTGTTCGTCGGGTGTCAGGCGGGGCTGACGGCGTGGGGCGATGCGGCGTCGATCCGCCAGATCGTCCAGCATCTCGTCACCAATGCCATCGACGCCTCGCCGTGCGATACGCCGGTGCAACTGATCGCGGTCGCCGAACAGGGCCGGGTGCGGATCGATGTTATCGACCAGGGCAGCGGCATGACGCGCGCCTTCATCCGCGACGAACTGTTCAAACCCTTTGTGTCGACCAAGGATGGCGGCTTCGGGCTGGGGGCGTTCGAGGCGATGGGGCTGGCGCAGGCGATGGGCGGGCGGATCGAGGTGACGAGCGAGCCGGGCAAGGGTAGCGATTTCTCGCTGTGGCTGCCGCTCGCCGACGGGCGTGACGCGGTGAATGACGATCAGGACGACAGGAAAGCGGTAAATCAATGAGCGACACCGGCGCGCCCCGCCCGAAGCTGCTGGTCGTCGAGGACGATCCGGGGCTGCAGACGCAGCTCAAATGGGCCTATGAAGATTATGAGGTGCTGGTCGCGGGCGACCACGACAGCGCGATCGACCTGCTGCGCGCAGAGGAACCGGCGGTGGTCACGCTCGACCTCGGCCTGCCGCCCGATCCCGACGGAACGCGCGAGGGCTTCCGCATCCTGCAGGCGATCCTCGAGCTGAGCCCCGATACCAAGGTGATCGTCGTTTCGGGGCATGGCGAGCGCTCCAGCGCCCTTGCCGCTATCGCAAGCGGGGCTTGGGATTTTTATCAGAAGCCGATCGACATCGACGAACTGGGCCTGATCGTCCGCCGCGCCTTTCACGTCCGCGCGCTTGAGGTCGAAAATGCGCGGCTTGCCGAGGCAGGGACGGGCGACAACCGCGTCCTCGGCGGCATGATCACCGGCGCGCCCGAAATGCAGAAGGTCGCGCGCACGATCGAGCGCGTCGCCAACCTAGACGTGTCGGTGATGCTGCTCGGCGCCAGCGGCACGGGCAAGGAATTGCTCGCGCGCGGGCTGCACGAGGCGAGCGGGCGGCGCGACGGCGCTTTCGTCGCGATCAACTGCGCCGCCATCCCCGAAAATCTGCTCGAAAGCGAATTGTTCGGGCATGAAAAGGGCGCGTTCACCGGTGCGGTCAAGACCACCGAGGGCAAGATCGAGCTGGCGCACGGCGGCACGCTGTTCCTCGACGAAGTCGGCGACATTCCGCTCCCGCTGCAGGTGAAGCTGCTGCGCTTCCTGCAGGAGCGCACGATCGAGCGCATCGGCGGCCGCAAGCCGATCGCGGTCGACACGCGGATCGTCTGCGCAACGCACCGCGACCTCGACGCGATGATCGCCCAAGGTGCCTTCCGCGATGACCTTTATTACCGGCTCGCCGAAATGGTGGTGAAGATCCCCGCGCTCGCCGAACGGCCGGGCGACGCGGTGCTGCTCGCACGGCATTTCCTGCATAAATATGCGCCCGAAATGAACCCGGCGGTGCGTGGCTTTGCCCCCGACGCGTTGCAGGCGATCGATGCGGCGCGCTGGCCGGGCAATGTGCGCGAGCTGGAAAACCGGATAAAGCGCGCGGTCATCATGGCCGACGGCAAGCTGGTGACGAAGGACGATCTCGACATGGCGGGGCGCGGCGACGAGCCCGGGGAAAGCCACCTCAATCTGCGCAGCGCGCGCGAAGCCGCCGACCGCGTGGCGATCCGCCGCGCGATGACGCAAAGCGAGGGGAATATCTCGCTTGCCTCCAAATTGCTCGGGATCAGTCGCCCGACGCTTTACGACCTGCTCAAGCAATATCGGATTCAGGCCTGAATGGCATGGCGCGGGCCTTGGCTGGCCGTGCTGGTCGCGGCGTCGGCGCTCGCCGGCTGCGCCGCGCCGCAGCCGCCGGGTTCGCGCGCCGACCTGCAGGAGCGCCGCGCCGAACTGCAACGGGCGGTTGCCGACGATCCGCAATCGTTCGAACCGCGCATCCGGCTGATCCGCATATTGTTCCGGCTCGGCGACGGAGTGGCGGCCGAGGCCGCGGTCAAGGCGACGATCGATGCGGGCGGCAATCGCGCCGTGCTGCGCCCGCTGCTCGCGCGCGCCTATGCGATGCAGGGCGACGGTCGCCGCGCCTTCGAAGAACTCGACGGCGGTCCGATCGCGCCCGAAATGATGGGCGAGGCGGCGTGGGTCGCGGGCAACGTCCATCTGGACAATGGCGACCTTGCGTCGGCGCGCGACGCCTATGACCGCGCGGTGCGCGAACTGCCCCGCGATTCGATGCTGTGGGTCGATGTCGCGCGCTTCCGCAATGCCAATGCCGATATCAAGGGCGCCCGCGATGCGGCCGACTATGCGATCGAACTCGATGGAACGAACAGCGCAGCGCTGGCACTCAAGGCCAATCTCGTCCGCACCGAGGAGGGGCTGCGCGCATCGCTGCGCTGGTACGACGCGGCGCTCGCCGCCGATCCCGACAATGCCGGGGCGCTGATCGATCAGGCCGCGACGCTCGGCGATATCGGCCGCTATCGCGACATGCTGGTCGCGTTGCGCCACGCTGCGACGCTGATCCCCGGCGATCCGCGGATCTATTATCTGCAGGCAGTGCTCGCGGCGCGCGCCGACGATTATCAGCTCGCGCGCAGCCTGCTCCAGCGCACACGCGGGCAGATGGACGACGAACCGGGCTTCATGCTGCTAAGCGCCATCGTCGAGCTGCAACTGGGCGGCGAGGCAGTCGGCGCGAGCTGGGCCGAGCGGCTGCTTGCCGAACAGCCCGACAATTTCACCGCGCGGCGCGTGCTGGCCGCGGCGAACTGGGCCGATGGCGACGACGACGGCGCGATGGCGGCGCTGCAACCGATCGTCGATCGCGGCGATGCCGATAGCTGGTCGCTGCTGCTTGCTGCACGCGTCGCTGCCGAAGAAGGCCGAGGCGGCGTATCTGCGGATTATCAGGCGCGCGCCGCCAGCCTGGCGCGCGGCGAGGCTGGACCCTTTGCGGTCGATAACGACTATGGCCTGGTCGCGATGGCGGCCGATGCCGCCCCGCTCGATCCGGCAAAGGCGATCCCGGCGATCGCGGCCGACATGGCAAGCGGCCAATATGCCCGGGCCATCGCGCGCGCGACGCGGCTGCGCGACGCCAATCGCGGCGTCGCCGACGCGCATATCCTGCTCGGCGACGCGGCGCTGGCGGGCGAGCGCTATGATCTTGCCATCGCCGCCTATCGTGCCGCGCGCGACCTCGACGCGGGGGAGCGCACGACGCTGCGGCTCGCCAACGCGCTCTATCGCTCGGGCGATCCGGCGGGATCGGGCGCGGCGATCCTCGCGCTGCGCAATCGCCAGCCATCGAGCCTCGCCGCCGAACGGCTGGCGGGGCATCTGGCGATGGACTTGCGGCATTGGGATCAGGCGATCGCCCATTTCGACCGGGTGCGGCAACGGATCGGCAACCGCGACGTGGTCATCCTGCGCGAACTGGCGCGCGCCTGGGCAGCAAAGGGCGACGACGCCCGCGCACTGCCGATGATCGCGCTCGCCTATCGCCTGCAGCCGCTGAACGCCGACATCATGCGGCTCTATGCCGATCTTCTCGAACGGCGGGAGAAGGATCAGGCGGCAGCCGACCTGCGCGACAAGGCCGATCAGATCGGGCGGTGATGCAGGGGAGGTTGGAGCGGGTAGCGGGAATCGAACCCGCCTAGCTAGCTTGGAAGGCTAGAGCATTACCACTATGCTATACCCGCTTCGCCAAGGTGCGCGCGATTGCCAGTTTGGGGCGGGGTCGTCAAGCGGAACGCGCAGCGGTGATTGAGAACATCGTGGCAACATGCTAGGAATCGGCGTGTGAGCGAGACCGGCGACAGTGAAGCGGACGGCGGCGAGGCGCCGGTTCGCAAAATCATCCATGTCGACATGGACGCCTTTTACGCCTCGGTCGAGCAGCGCGACGATCCGGCGCTGCGCGGCAAGCCCGTCGCGGTCGGCGGATCTTCGCGGCGCGGGGTGGTCGCCGCCGCATCCTATGAAGCGCGCAAATTCGGCGTCCGGTCGGCGATGCCGAGCATCACCGCGAAGCGCCAGTGTCCCGAGCTGATTTTCGTGCCGCCGCGGTTCGACGCCTATCGCGCGATATCGCATCAGATCCGCGCAATCTTTCACGACTACGCCGACGATGTCGAACCGCTGTCGCTCGACGAAGCCTATCTCGACGTGACGCGCGACAAGGCGGAACTGGGCAGCGCGACGGCGACCGCGCGGCTGATCCGGGAACGCATCCGCGCCGAAACCGGCCTGACCGCGTCGGCAGGCGTGTCGTACAACAAGTTCATCGCCAAGCTGGCGTCTGATCAGAACAAGCCCGATGGGATGACGGTGATTCCGCCGGGGAAAGGCGCGGCGTTCGTCCAGACGCTGTCGATCCGGCGGTTCCATGGCATCGGCCCCGTGACCGCCGCGAAGATGGAAGGGCTCGGCATCTTTTCGGGCGCCGATCTCGCGGCGCAGGACCGCGCGTGGCTGGCGGCACATTTCGGCAATAGCGCCGAATGGCTCTATAATCTGGCGCGCGGGGTGGACCATCGCCGTGTGCGATCGAACCGGCCGCTCAAGTCCCTCGGCGGTGAGCGGACCTTCTTCAACGATCTGGTCAGCGACACCGAAATTCGCGAGGCGCTCGCCCATGTTTGCACCGTGGTATGGGACCGGGCGGCGAAGAAGGGCGCGCGCGGACGGACGGTGACGCTGAAGCTGCGCTATGCCGACTTTCGCACGATCACGCGCGCGAAGTCGGTGGCGGCGCCGATCGCCGACGGGGCGGCGCTGCTCGCGGCGGGGGAGGCGATCCTTGCCCCCTTGCTGCCGGTCGAGCAGGGGATCCGGCTGCTCGGCGTGACGCTGAGCAAGTTCGAGGGCGAGGAAGAGGAGAGCGACACGGCCGCTGCGCCCGCAGATTTGCTGAGCCTGCTCTGATGTAGGTCGCCCCAGCCTTCGCGGGGGCGGCGAGATTATTGGGCCGGTGCGAACACCCGTTCCTTGGTAGCGGTGAAGCGGATTGACGGATTGCGCTGCGTCACATAGCCGACTTCCCACGCATCCTTGGCCATGAAGACCGGCGCGCCGTCACGGTCGGTGGCGGCGGCGCCGCGATTGTCGGCTTGGAACTGCTTGAGCGCGGCGGCGTCATCGCTGGCGATCCAGCGCGCGGTATCCCACGGGCTGGCCTCGAGCTTTGCCTCGACCTTATATTCGGCCTCGAGCCGACTGATCAGCACGTCGAGCTGGAGCTGGCCGACGACGCCCACGATCATGTTGGCCCCGATCTCCGGATAGAAGACCTGGATGATCCCTTCTTCGGCCATGTCGTCGAGCGCCTTGCGGAGCTGTTTGGTCTTGGTGGGATCGACGAGCGCGACGCGGCGCAGGATTTCGGGGGCGAAGTTCGGCAGGCCGGTGATCATCACGTCGCTGCGTTCGGAGAGGGTGTCGCCGACGCGCAGCGTTCCGTGGTTGGGGATGCCGATGATGTCGCCGGGCCAGGCTTCTTCGGCCATTTCGCGGTCCTGCGCGAGGAAAAGCATCGGGCGGCTGATCGCGATCGCCTTGCCGGTGCCGCCCTGCGTCAGTCGCATCCCGCGCTCGAACTTGCCCGAACACAGGCGCATGAAGGCGATGCGGTCGCGGTGCGCGGGGTTCATATTCGCCTGTACCTTGAAGACGAAGCCGGTGACGGCATCGTCGTCGGGGCGTACCGGCGCGGGTTCGGCAGGCTGCGGCTGCGGTCCCGGCGCATGCGCCGCGAGCCCGGCGAGCAGATCGACGACGCCGAATTCCTTGAGCGCGGAGCCGAAATAGACGGGGGTGAGGTCGCCGTTCCGATAGGCGTCAACGTCGAAGGACGCATAGCCCGCGGAGGCGAGCTCGATTTCTTCGTTGAACTGATCGAGCGCACGCGAATCGACCGCCGCCGCCAGCTTCGGATCGTCATGGCCGGTGAGCGCGATCCGTTCGCCCTCGAACGCCCGCGAGGCTTCCTTGCCGGGGACCGCGAGCGACGGTTCGACCAGATCATAGAGGCCCGAGAAGGTGCCGCCCATCCCGACCGGCCAGTTCATCGGACAGACGTCGAGCGCCAGCCGGTCGGCGACCTCGTCGAGCAGTTCGAAGGGCGACTGGCCTTCGCGGTCGACCTTGTTGATGAAGGTGATGATCGGCACCGAGCGCAGGCGGCACACCTCGAACAGCTTGAGCGTCTGCGGTTCGATCCCCTTGGCGGCGTCGATCACCATCACCGCGCTATCGACCGCGGTGAGCGTGCGATAGGTGTCCTCGCTGAAATCCTCGTGCCCCGGCGTGTCGAGCAGGTTGAAGACAAGGCCCTGATGTTCGAAGGTCATCACCGACGAGGTCACCGAAATGCCGCGCTGCTGTTCGATCTTCATCCAGTCGGAGCGGGCGCGCCGCGCCTGTCCGCGTGCCTTGACCTCGCCCGCCATATGGATGGCGCCGCCCGCAACGAGCAGCTTTTCGGTCAGCGTCGTCTTGCCCGCGTCGGGGTGCGAGATGATGGCGAAGGTGCGGCGGTCTGGGTGGTTCTGGGACATGGCGCCGGGCGCCTAGCAGGTGGCGGCGTCAGTGGAAAGGGCTGACGCAGCATCGTGTCTTCGCGCAGCGGCGGCGCAGCGGCCCCGCTCGTCGCGTTCGGGAAAGGCGATCAGGCGTCGGTGAGGTCGAGCAGCGTCCGCGCGTCGAGGCCGATGCGGCGCATCTGCTCGGCGACCGGCGGCCAGACGTTGGTCAGGAAATCTTCGCGCATCAGCGTGCGCAGGCGATCGGTCGCACCCTCGGCGACGAACATGCCGACCCCGCGCTTCACCGTGACCAGACCTTCGTCCTGAAAGGTCTGATAGGCTTTGGCGACGGTCAGCGGGTTGGCGCCTTCCTCGGCAGCGAGCGACCGGACCGACGGGAGCATGTCGCCATCGCGAAAGGTGCCGTCGAGAATCGCATTGGCGATCACGTCACGAAGCCGTTGATAAACGGGTTTGGTCTGATCGAGCATGCCGCCTTAATGCCATAAGACAGCAGCACAGTCAATTGAAGAAAATTAGTTTCTGCTGATATTAGGCGACACTAAATGTCCCAGGCGCTGACGATTTCGTCATAATATGGACGCGGGCGTTCCGACAGGTCGGCGCCGGGGGTGCCGATAAAGAAATAGCCGACGATCGCGTCGCCTTCGCGCAGCCCGAATGCGGCGCCGACGTTCGGGCTGAACGCCGCCCAGCCGGTGAGCCAGCTGCCGACATAGCCGTGGGCGTGCGCGGCGTGGAGCAGGTTCATGCCGACTGCTCCCGCCGACATCTGCTGTTCCCACAGCGGGATCTTGCTGCCCGCGATGGGCGCCGAGACGAGGAGCAGCAGCGTCGGCGCCTGATGCGCAAACTGGTCGAGCGCAGAGAGATCCATGCCGGCCGCGCCGGGATTTTCGGCAACCCATGCCTGCTTGAGCAGCGCGGCAAAGGCATCGCGCTGTTCGGGCGCGATCGTGATGATGCGCCAGGGGGCGAGCTTGCCATGATCGGGCGTGCGCAGCGCGAGTTCGATGATCGCGCGCAATTCGTCCGCGTCGGGCCCAGGGACGACCATGTCGCGCGCCTTGCCCGAGCGGCGCGTGGCGAGGTGGCTTTTCAGCGAAGAGGTGTCGTTGAACATCGCGCGCCATGTGGCGTCTCGCCCGCATCCGCGCAACCCCGCCGCGCCGGGCGCTTTGGTTTCATGCGCAATTAGATTCTTCCCATACGCAATTTTCGCGCTAGGTTGCCCCATTCGCGCGGCAGAAGTCCGCGGCAAAACCATCCGGGAAAAGGGACGCATATAGATGAAAAATATGGCCTTATGGGACGAGGGGGACTGGATCGCGGTTATCGCGCTGGTCATCCTGGGGGTCTTTTTGAGCATCGGCGCTTTGGTCGCCGCCAGCAAGAAACCTGAATTCGCCGGCCATCCCAAGGGCCTCTACATGCTGTTCTTTGCCGAGATGTGGGAACGCTTCTCCTACTACGGCATGCGCGCGCTGCTGATCTTCTACCTGACGCAGCATTGGCTGTTTTCGGACGGCAAATCGAACCTGATCTACGGCGCCTATACCGCGCTCGTCTATATCACCCCCGTGCTCGGCGGATATCTTGCGGATCGCTATCTGGGGCAGCGCAAGGCGGTGCTGTTCGGCGGTGTGCTCCTCGCCTTCGGCCATTTGTTCATGGCCTTCGAGGGCGATCACGGCATCACCGATGCCGCGACGAAGCAGGCCGATCCCGCGATCAACATCTTCTGGCTCGCGCTCGCGCTCATCATCGTCGGCTCGGGTTTCCTCAAGGCCAATATCTCGGTGATGGTCGGCCAGCTCTATCGCCTGACCGACATGCGCCGCGATGCGGCCTACACCATCTTCTACATGGGGATTAACGTCGGCGCGGCGCTCGGCACGATCCTCGTCGGCTATCTCGGCCAGAAGATCGGCTGGGCCTATGGCTTCGGTCTTGCCGGCATCGGCATGGTCGCCGGCCTGATCGTCTTCGTGCTCGGCAAGAATGTCCTGCTCGGCGCCGGCGAGGCACCCGCACCGCTCGCGAAATCCAAGGAGTGGAGCATCTATGGCGTCGGCCTTGTCGCCGTCGGCGTGATGTGGGCGCTCGTCCAGTATCAGGATGTGATCCAGACGTTGCTCGTCATTTCGGGCCTCGGACTGCTCGGCTGGGTGCTGTTCCAGGCCTTCAAGCTCGAGAAGGAACCGCGCGAACGCATTTTCGCCATTCTATTCCTGATCGCGCTCAACCCGCTGTTCTGGGGTCTGTTCGAACAGGCTGGCGGCAGCTTCAACCTCTACACCGACCGCTATGTCGACAAGGGCGGTGTTCCCGCATCGGTGTTCCAGTCGATCAACCCCATCTACATCATCCTCTTCGCGCCGGTCTTTGCGGCGCTGTGGCAGTGGCTGGGCAAGCGCGGGCTCGAACCCTCGGCGCCGGCGAAGTTCGCGCTGGCGCTCGCGCAGGTCGGGGCGGGCTTCCTCGTCTTCGTGTGGGGCGCGAGCAGCGTCGGACCCGAGGTCGCGACGCCTGTCCTGTTCGTCTTCCTGCTCTATCTTCTCCACACGACCGGCGAGCTGTGCCTGTCGCCGGTGGGGCTGAGCGCGATGAACCGCCTTGCGCCGTCGTTCATGGCCTCGCTCATCATGGGCGCCTGGTTCTACATGACCGCGGTCGGCAATTTCGTCGCGGGCAAGATCGGGGAAGCGACCGGCGGCGAAAGCGGCGACATGACCAAGGAGGCGACGCTCGCCATCTATCAGGAAATCGGCATCATCACGATCGGCGTCAGCGTCGTCGTGCTGGCGCTGTCGCCTATCGTGAAGAAGTGGATGCACCTCGACACGCTGCGCGACCGCGACGACAGCGTTGCCGGAGCTGGCGAACTTGCCGAACCGCAAGCGGCGGGGACGCATCCCGAACCGAAGGGGGCATAAGCACATGATCAGGGGCGTGAAGGGCAGTCTGCTGGCTGCCGTTTCGCTGGCGTTCGCGGGTTGCGCGGCGTCGGGCACCTCGGCGCAGTCGGCGGGCGACAAGCCCGCCGCGAGCGCCGAAAAGCCGGAGAAGTTCAACAAGGATCCCTATCCGTCGACCTATCACGCCTATGCAGGCCGCCCGACGGCGGTGCGCGGCGTGACGATCTTCGACGGCGAAGGCGGCCGCATCGACAATGGCGTCGCGCTGTTTGCCGACGGCAAGGTGGTGAGCATCGGCGGCCCTGATACGGCGACCCCCGCGGGTTATGACGTCGTCGACGGCAGCGGCAAATATCTCACCCCCGGCGTGATCGATATCCACAGCCACCTCGGCGTCTATCCCAGCCCGTCGGTCGATGCGCATTCGGACGGGAATGAGGCGACCAGCCCGACGACGCCCGAAGTCTGGGCCGAGCATAGCGTCTGGCCGCAGGATCCGGGCTTCAGCCGTGCGCTCGCCAATGGCGGGGTGACGAGCCTCCAGATTCTGCCGGGCAGCGCCAATCTGATCGGCGGCCGCTCGGTCGTGCTCAAAAATGTTCCGGCGCGCACGGTGCAGGGGATGAAATTCCCCGGTGCCCCCTATGGTATGAAGATGGCGTGCGGCGAGAATCCGAAGCGCGTCTATGGCAGCAAGGGGCGCATGCCCTCGACCCGCATGGGCAATTTCGCGGTCGATCGTGCGACCTGGGCCAAGGCCGCAGCCTATAAGAAGAAGCTCGACGAAGGAAAGCCGGTCGATCGCGATCTGGCGATGGAAACGCTCGCCGGCGTGCTGTCGGGCGAAATCCTGGTTCAGAACCATTGCTACCGCGCCGACGAAATGGCGCAGGTCATCGATATGAGCCACGAGTTCGGATATAAGGTGTCGGCGTTCCACCATGCGGTCGAAGCCTACAAGATCGCCGACGTGCTGGCGAAGGAAGGCATTTGTGCCGCCATCTGGGCCGACTGGTGGGGCTTCAAGATGGAAGCCTATGACTCGGTGCCCGAAAATATTGCGCTTGTTTACAAGGCTGGCGCCTGCACGATCGTCCATTCGGACGACGAAAACCAGATCCAGCGCCTGAACCAGGAAGCGGCGAAGGGACTTGCCGCCGGGCGGCGCATGGGGATGCAGATCAGCGACGAACAGGCGTGGACCTGGCTGTCGTACAATCCCGCCAAGGCGCTGGGCATCGCCGACAAGACCGGCAGTCTGAAGCCGGGCAAGATGGCCGACGTCGTGCTGTGGAACGGCAACCCGTTCAGCGTCTATACGCGGCCCGAAAAGGTCTGGATCGACGGCGCGCTGATGTTTGACGCGACCGATCCCAAGCGGCGACCGGTGAGCGATTTCGAGCTGGGGCAGCCCGGCGAGGGAGATGTGAAATGATGCGCGCGCTTCTGCTTTCCGCCGCCGCGCTGATCGCGGCCCCGGTCGCGGCACAGGATGTTGCGATCACCAACGCGCGGCTCGTCATCGGCGACGGCAGCGCCCCGATCGAGGGCGGCACAGTCGTCGTGCGCGGCGGCAAGATCGTCGCCGCCGGCGCGGGCGTTGCGGTCCCCGCAGGGATCGAGCGCGTTGACGCCGGCGGCCATTGGGTAACGCCCGGCATCGTCGCGGCGTTCAGCCGCGTCGGACTGGTCGAGGTCGATGCCGTGCAGGGCAGCAACGACCGCTCGGCGCGTCGTTCGCGCTTTTCGGCGGGTATCGACATCGCGCCCGCGCTCAACCCGATGGGCTCGCCCGTCGCGGTCAACCGCGCCGCCGGCGTCACCCGCGCGATCGTTGCGCCGGGCGACAGCAGCGGGCTGTTCGCGGGCCAAGGGGCGGTCGTCGATCTGGGCGACGACAATGACATGGTGACGCGCCCGCGCGCGCTGCAGTTCATCGAATTCGGCGAGGGCGGATCGTCGAACGCGGGGGGAAGCCGCGCGGCGACCTTCCTGATGTTCCGCGAACAATTGCTGGCGGCGCGCAGCTATGCCCGCAATCCCGCGACGCTTGCCGAATGGGGCAGCGACGCGCTGATCCAGCGCGCCGACGCCGACGCACTGGTCCGCGTGATCAACGGCACGACCCCGCTGTTCGTGCGCGTCGATCGCGCCGCCGACATATTGAACGTGCTGAAACTGAAGGGCGAATTTCCGGCGCTGAAACTTGTTCTCGTTGGCGCGACCGAGGGCTGGCTTGTCGCCCGGGACATCGCTGCGGCGAAGGTGCCGGTGCTGGTCTCGCCGCTGAGCGACCTCCCCGCGAGCTTCGAACGGCTGGGCGCGACGCAATCGAATGCCGGGCGGCTCGAAGCCGCCGGCGTCGATGTTTCGGTTGGCGTGTTCGACGACGATGACGCGCACAAGATGGGCTATACCACGCAATATGCCGGCAACCTGGTCGCGCTGACAAAGCTGCCGGGCGCCAGCGGGCTGAGCTGGGATCAGGCGTTCGCCGCGATCACCAGCGCCCCCGCGCGGGCGGTCGGCATGGACGGCACGATCGGATCGCTGCGCGCCGGGCGCGTCGGCGACGTCGTGATCTGGGACAATGATCCGCTCGAACTCGGCAGCCGGCCGACCGCGGTGTGGATCGACGGCAAGCGCCAATCGCTCGTGACGCGACATGACCGCTTGCGCGATCGCTATGCGACGCCGCAAGAAGGTGCATTGCCCAAGGCCTATGACCGGTAAGCGCCAGAGAGGCTGAGCGCGCCGCGAGATGAAGGAGGCGAGCCGATGAACCCCATGTCGCTGTTGATCGCAACCGCGGTGCTATTCGTCGGCTCGCACCTCCTCCTGTCGCACCCGCTGCGCGACGGGCTGGCCAGTCGGCTCGGCGAGCGGGGGTTCCAGATCGTCTATTCGATCGTGGCCTTCGCCACGTTCATTCCGCTCGTTCAGGCGTGGCGCGCGATGCCGCCCGAACCGCCGCTGTGGACGGTCGACGATCCGCTCTGGGCGCTCGCAACGCTGATCGTCCTCTTTGCGAGCATCCTGTTCATGGGGTCATTGATCGGCAATCCGGCGCTGCCGTCGCCGAAGGCGGCGTTCGCCGCCCAGGGGGCGCCGCGCGGGGTTTTCGCGATTACCCGTCATCCGATGATGTGGGGCTTTGCGCTGTGGGCGTTCGCCCACGCGCTCGTCATGCCGACGGGCGCGCAGTTGCTGCTGTCGGCAACGATCGCCTTCCTCGCGCTCGTCGGATCGGCGGGGCAGGATGCGAAGAAGGCGCGGTTGATGGGTGATGCGTGGCGCCACTGGGCGGCGCGGACGAGCTTCTTACCGTTCGGGCGCCAGGTTGCGGGGGCGGCGCCGTGGGGCGATGCGATCCCGCGCGGCCATGCGCTGTTCGGCGGCATCCTGCTGTGGCTCGCGGCGACCTGGGGGCATGGCGCGCTCGGCTATATGGCCGCGGGCATCTGGCGCTGGATCGGCTGATCGTCATGAATGACGAAGCCCGGATCGCGGACATGGCGCTGCGCCTGCTCGGGCGCGCGTTCAACGAACTCGACGAACAGGAACAGCGCGTCATCTGCGCCATCGCCGAACGCGCACCGACCAGCCGCAACGCGGGCGAGATCGACGACGAGGAAGCGAGCTTCGGCGACCGGCTGGCCGACCGGGTGGCGGCGGTCGGCGGTTCATGGGGTTTCATCATCGCCTTCGGCGTCGTGCTCGTCGCGTGGATGCTGCTCAATTCGAGCGTCCTTGCGCGTGCGGGGCTCGTCTTCGATCCCTATCCCTATATCTTCCTCAATCTGATGCTCTCGATGCTCGCGGCGATCCAGGCGCCGGTGATCATGATGAGCCAGAACCGGCAGGCGGCGAAGGACCGGCTGTCGGCCCGGCTCGACTATGAAATCAACCTGCGCGCCGAACTGGAAATCATGCGCCTGCACGAAAAGATCGACCGCATGCGCATCGCCGACCTGGTCGAGAAGGTCGAAGATTTGAGCGAACGGCTCGATCGGAGGGGGTAGGGGACGGTGGCGTTGAGGTGATGGGGTGGACGCCCCCCGGCGGCATCGATGTGCCATAGTGGAGGTGTTGTCACACCACTAGAGGAGGCGTCCGTGTTGGAAGTTAGCATAATCGGTCTGGATATCGCGAAGAATGTTTTTCA
>NZ_FYAT01000018.1:0-128074 GCF_900185685.1 Sphingopyxis sp. P1IMeth2 | reverse complement strand
CCGGGCCCAAGCTCCCCAGCGGTCTCGAGAACCTAGGTGGCAACGGGCTCGCAGACGGCGCGGGAGGGTCCGCTAGCGGACCCTCCCGCAAACGCGCTTATGCATCATTATCAAGATACAAGGTGGCGGCGGCCTTCGATTGCCTGGTCGGCGCTCCGGACAAGGTGGGCATATATCCCATTCGAACAAGTAAGTGTTACCCCGCAAAGGCGGGGGTCCAGCTTCGACGCGAGGTGTCGAAGGCCGCGCTGCCGCGCGTCTCTTGGTTGGAGCTGGACCCCCGCCTTCGCGGGGGAACGCACCTTCCTTGTCGCAAGGGCGTAACCGCCCCGCCACGGGGAGGATCCGGATACCGCCCTTGCCTGCGCCCCGGCCGCTCGCTAGGGCGGCGGCAACCCAAAAGGAGCCGCCAAAATGTTCAAGCGCCTGTTTGTCGATCATCCGAAAAGCGTAGACGAAAATTACGTCGAGCATTTCGGGGTCGCCGCGCGCTTCGGCTTCACGATGATCTGGGGCGGGCTGTGTGCGCTGGTCCATGCGGTCGTGCCCGGCTGGTGCATCACCACCGGCAGCGACACCATCCAGCGGCTCAACAAGATCATGGTCGAACAGCGCCGCGCCAAGGGCCAGGCCGTGGCGCAGATGAACACGGTCGATTGGGTGATCTGACGTCGGTGGGGGCGATCTGGCACCCAAATACCCGTTCGCATCGAGCGAAGTCGAGATGCCCCTCGGCCAAGCGTTGCCCCAACGGGTGTCTCGACTTCGCTCGACACGAACGGAATGAGAGGTCGGTTCGATGAGTGAACCCGCAATGCCCGAGTATCTGGACCGTCCCGGCCGCCCGCGGCTTGCCTATCGCCATGCCAGTGGCACGGGACCGACGATCATTTTCCTGCCCGGCTATATGTCCGACATGGCCGGCGGCAAGGCGACCGCGCTGTTCGACTGGGCGGCCGCCGAAGGGCAGGCCTGCCTGCTGCTGGATTATGCGGGCTGCGGCCTGTCCGACGGACTGTTTGCCGACCAGACTTTGCTCGACTGGCGCGGCGACGTCCTCGACCTGATCGACGCAAAGGTCGAGGGGCCGGTGATCCTTGTCGGATCGTCGATGGGCGGCTGGCTGATGCTGCTTGCGGCGCGCGAACTGGTCGCGCGCGACGGGCCGGCGCGGGTGGCGGGAATGGTCGGCATCGCGGCGGCGCCCGACTTCACCCGCTGGGGTTTCTCGCCGGAGGAAAAGGCGATCATCCTCGCCGAAGGCGCGCTGATCGAAGAGACGCCCTATGGCGATCAGCCCTATGTGACGACGCGCGGCTTCTTCCAGTCGGGAGAGGCGAACTTGTTGCTCGACGGTGAAATCCCCCTCGCCTGTCCGGTGCGACTGCTCCACGGCCAGGAGGATGGCGACGTGCCGCCCGACATCAGCCTGCGCCTTGCCGCGGCGCTTGCCAGCGACGATGTGCAGGTGACGCTGGTCAAGGGCGGCGACCACCGCCTTTCGCGCGATGGCGACATCGCCCTGTTGATCGATACCGTCGCGCGCCTCGCGACCCATCCGGACTGAAGGACAATCATGGCCCGCAGCGACTATAAATTCCATGTGCGCAAACGCGTTCGCTATGCCGAGATCGACGCGCAGCGCGTCGTATTCAACAGCCGCTACCTTGAATATTTCGACATCGGCATCACCGAATATTGGCGCGCGGCGGGTGTATATGATCGCTGGCCCGGCCACGACAGCCCCGAATTCCATGTTGCGCGCGCCGAGATCGACTATCGTGCGCCCATCCTGCTCGACGAGGAAATCGACATCTGCGTGCGCGCGGCGCGGGTCGGGCGCAGTTCGATGGTCTTTCATTTCGAACTGCACGGCGCGGGCGTGGACGATCTGCGCGCGACGGGCGTTCTGGTCAACGTCCATGTCGCCGAAGCGCAGGGCGCGCCGAGCCCGGTCCCCGATGAATTCGTAAATCTGTTCGAAGCGTTTGAAGGTCGCCCGCTTCGTGCCTAATATGGGGGCATGACCAAATATCTCCACACGATGATCCGCGTTTCGGATCCCGACGCCACCATCGACTTCTTCAAGCTGATCGGGCTTGAGGAAGTCCGCCGCTTCGACAGCGAAGCGGGCCGGTTCACGCTGATCTTTCTGGCCCCGCCGGGACAGGCCGGCATTGCCGAGGTCGAACTGACCTATAACTGGCCGCCCGAGGATGGTAGCGCCCCCGAAAGCTATTCGGGTGGGCGCAACTTCGGGCATCTCGCCTATCGCGTCGACAATATCTACGAAACCTGCCAGCGCCTGATGGACGCCGGCGTGACGATCAACCGCCCGCCGCGCGACGGCCATATGGCCTTCGTGCGATCGCCCGACGGCATTTCGGTTGAGCTGTTGCAGGACGGCCATCTGGAGCCTGCCGAACCCTGGGCCTCGATGCCCAACACGGGAAGCTGGTAGATCGTGCAACCAAGGCGGCGCGCGCGCGTGTCCGTCTTGGAAGGCATGAGGCCGGCGAGACATAGGAGAAGAGCGTGAGCGCGCTGGAAATCGTCCGCATCCCCGTCCTCAGCGACAATTATGTCTGGCTGGTCCACGATCCGGCGAGCTTCGAAACGATGGTCGTCGACCCCGCCGTGGCGGAGCCGGTGCTGGCCGAGGCGGACGCGCGCGGCTGGCCGATCACCGCGATCTGGAACACCCACTGGCACCCCGACCATACGGGCGGTAACGCCGACATCAAGGCAAAGACCGGATGCGAGATCATCGCGCCGGCGGCCGAGCGCGCGCGCATTCCGACCGCCGACCGCCTCGTCGCCGATAGCGACCGGGTCATGCTCGGCGCGCATGTCGCCGATGTCTGGGCTGTCCCCGCGCACACCGCCGGGCATATCGCCTATCATTTTGCCGGGGACGGTGTGATCTTCGTCGGCGACACATTGTTCGCGATGGGATGCGGGCGCCTGTTCGAAGGCACCGCCGACCAGATGTTCGCGAACATGCAGCGCCTCGCCACCCTCGACGATACGACGCGCGTTTATTGCGCGCACGAATATACGCTGTCGAACGCGCGCTTCGCGGTGACGGTCGATCCCGACAACCGCGCACTGGCCGAGCGCCTGAGCGCGGTCGAAACGGCGCGCGCGCAAGGCATGGCGACGGTGCCGACGACGATCGGCGACGAGCGCGCGACCAACCCCTTTCTGCGCGCGCCCAGCGCAGCGGAACTCGGCCGCATCCGCGCGCTGAAGGACGCGGCCTGACATGGGTTGCTTCAGCCCTCGTTCAGCGTCCGTCCGCCAAACAACGCCCGTCAGGATCCCTATGATGACCATGCCCCGTTTTGCCCTTTGCACCGTACTGATCGGCGCCGCCGCCTCGCTTGCCGGCTGTGCGCCGTCGGGAAGCGGCACCCCCGGTGCCGCAGCGCTGACGCCCAAGCAGGCGGCGACGCTCGACAAGCAGCTCGCGGGCAAGACGCCCGGCACCCCGGTCAAATGCCTGCCCAATTACCGGACGTCGGACACCATTCGCGTGTCGGACAACATCCTGCTCTATCGATCGGGGCGCAATCTGGTTTACCGCAACACGCTGAAGGGCAGTTGCCCCGGCCTCGCGCGAGACAGCGATATCATGGTCGTGCGCCAGTTCGGATCGTCGACCTGCGAAGGCGACTTCTTTTACCTGGTTGATCGCAGCAGCGGCATTCGCGGTCCGACATGCGTTTTTGGCGAATTCGTCCCCTATCGCAAACCGGCGGGGGACGGCGGCTGAACCAAAGGTTCGGTCACAGGCGGGGGTCCGGTTTGCGCCGAGCTTTTCGGGTCGCGCCCCCGCCTGTATCCTGACGCGAACCTACCCCTTGTAGAGCGCCGCGATCTTGTCCTCATAGACCTTGCGCAGGATGTGGCGGCGGATCTTCATCGACGGGGTCATCTGTTCATTCTCGATCGTGAAGGGTTCGTCGGCAAAGTCGAACTTGCGCACCTTTTCGATCACCGAAAGCTGGCCGTTGACGCGGTCGACCGCCTCGCGGATCGCGGTGCGGAATTTTTCGTGCTCGCGCAGCAGTTTCAGATCCTTGGGCAGCCCTTCGACCTCGGCCCATTCGGCCATCCATTCGGGATCGGGCACCAATATGCCGACGAGGTGCGGGCGCTTGTCGCCATAGACCATCGCCTGCAGGATTTCGGGCTGGAGCGTCAGCATCCCTTCGACCCGCTGCGGCGAGACATTGTCGCCCTTGTCGTTGACGATCAGATCCTTCTTGCGATCGGTGATGACGATGCGGCCCTGATCGTCGATATGGCCGATGTCGCCGGTATGGAGCCATGGCCCCTTGTCGGGTTCGGCCGGATCGGGAACGAGGACGCGCGCCGTTTCCTCCTTGTTGCGCCAATAGCCCTTCATGACGAGTTCGCCGCGGACGCAGATTTCGCCATCGTCGGCGATCCGCACTTCGGTGTTCATCAGCGGCGGGCCGACGGTGTCCATCTTGAGGCCGACCGAGGGACGGTTGCAGCTGATCACCGGCCCCGCCTCGGTCTGCCCATAGCCCTGAAGCAGCGTCAGGCCGATCGAGTGGAAGAAAACGCCGATTTCGGGGTTGAGCGGCGCACCGCCCGAAACGAGCGCTTTCATGCGGCCGCCGAAGCGCTGCTGGATCTTGGGGCGGAACAGCTTGTTGAGGATGAGGTCGACCGGGCGGTCGAGCACGCCGAGGCGGCGCTCATAATCCTTTTCGCCGACGCGCAGCGCCTGGCTGAGCATCCAGTTCGCAAGCTTGCCCTGCTTTTCGACCGACTTGATCATCCGGGCGCGGATCACTTCGAACAGCCGCGGGACGACGACCATGATCGTCGGCTTCGTCTCTTCGATGTTCGAGACGAGCTTTTCGAGACCCTCGCTGTAATAGATTTGTGCCCCGACCATGATCGGCAGGAACTGTCCGCCCGAATGTTCATAGGCATGGCTCAGGGGCAGGAAGGAGAGGAAAACCTCTTCGTCGCCGATGCCGAAATCATTGACCAGCACCTCGGCGGCGCCCGCCGCATTGTGCAGGATCGCGCCATGATGCTGCATCACTCCGCGCGGCGCGCCGCCGGTGCCGCTGGTGTAGATAAGGCAGGCGGTATCATCGCGCGTCATCGCGAGCCCGCGCGCCCTCGCGTCCGCCAGATGCGCCTCGCCGCCTTCGACCAGCGGCGCCCAGTCGTGGACCGCCACCTCGCCCTGCTGGCCGACGCGCAGGCTTTCCATGCTGATGACGATATGCGCGTCGGACCGCATTACCGCGGGCATCAGGGTGCGCGCGAGCTTTGCGGTCGAGACGATGACGGCGCGCGCGCCGCTGTTGTCGAGGATATGCTGGTGATCGCGTTCGGTGTTCGTGGTGTAGGTCGGCACGGTGATGCACCCCGCCGCCATGATGGCGAGATCGGCGATGCAGAATTCGGGCCGGTTTTCGCTGACGAGGACGACGCGGTCGCCCTCCTTCAGCCCCAGCGCGCGCAGATTATGCGCGAGCGCGGCGACCTGGTTCGCAACCTGCCGCCAGCTCAGCGGTTGCCACGCGCGATCGGCCTTGTGCCAGAGAAAGGGGCTTTCGCCGCCCCGTTCGGCACGGTCGAAAAACATCGCGACCAGACTGGGAAAATGGTCGAGATGCGGGTTGTCCAGCTTCATGCCTCTCGCTCTCCTCGGGAGGTTATTGTCGTTGGGTCGTTCTTAGGGTGAACGGCGTTCCGGTTGAAGCCCCCTTCCGGGTCAGTTCTGGGCCGGGGCGCCATCGACCGACGAGGTGCCGGGCCCGCGCGGGTCGGCGGCGCCGCGCCAGCCATCGCCGACGCGTTCGATCGCGTTGAGCTTCGAGCCCAGATCGGTCGGCGTGAAGCTGTAGCCGAAGGGCTTCATCTTCGCCGCGATCGCCTTGCCGAGATCGTCATTCTCGATCAGCACGCCCTGCTGGCCGAAGAAGATATTGGGCAGTTCCATCGCGTCCTGCGCGCTGAGGCCCCAGTCGAGGACGCCGATCAGCGTCTTGGTCACATGCATGATGATCCGCTTGCCGCCCGCCGAGCCGACCGCGAGGATCACCTTGCCGTCGGGGCCATAGACGATCGTCGGCGACATGGAGGAAAGCGGCCGCTTGCCCGCTTCGACCCGGTTGGCGGTCGGCTGCCCGTCCTTGACCGGCACGAAGTCGAAATCGGTGAGTTCATTGTTCAGGAAATAGCCGTTGGCGATGAGCTGGCTGCCGAAGATGCTTTCGACGGTCGAGGTCATCGAGACGACATTGCCGTCCTTGTCGGCGACGACGAAATGCGTCGTGCCATGTTCGGGAATCGGCGGTGCGGCAGCGCGCGGCTTCGCGCCCGGCGGCGTGCCGGGTTCATAATGACCCGCAGCGCCATAGGGCGAGATGAGCTGGCGGCGTTCGGCCAGATAGCCTTTGTCGAGTAGGCCTTTCACCGGCACATCGACGAAATCGGCGTCGCCGAGATAGGCCGCGCGGTCGGCATAGGCGAGTTGCATCGCTTCGGCCAGCAGGTGCCAGCTCATCGGATTATCCTTGCCCATCGCCTTCATGTCATAGCCCTCGAGCATGCCTAGGATGCCGAAGACGGTCGTCGCGCCCGACGAGGGCGGCCCCATGCCGCACACCTTGTAGATGCGATAGGTGGTGCAGACCGCCGGGCGCTCCTTCGCCTGATAGGCGGCGAGATCCTTGAGCGTGAGCTGTGCCTGATTGCGCGGCGCCTTGGCCACCGCGTCGCTGATCGCCTTGGCGTTGGCGCCCGCATAAAAGGCTTCGGGGCCCCGCGCTGCAATGTCGCGCAGGATGGCCGCATAGGCGGGGTTGCGGATCACGGTGCCGACGGGCGCGGGTTTGCCGTCGACATAATAGATGGCGCGGGCGGCCGGGAAATCCTTCCACACCGGCTGGAATTGCTCGAGCCAGGTGTAGAGCGCGGGCGTAACCTTATATCCGTCCTCGGCCAGTTTGATCGCGGGCTGGAACAGCGCCTTCCATTCGAGCTTACCCCATTTCTTGTGCGCCATTTCCATCAGGCGGACATTGCCCGGAACGCCGACCGACAAGCCGCCCGGCACGACGTCCATGAAGCCGCGCGGCTTGCCGTCGGGGCCGAGGAAGCGGTCGCCCTTCGCCGCCGCCGGCGCCTTTTCGCGGCCGTCGATGGTCGAGATGCTGTCGTCCTTGGCATTGTGATAGACCATGAAGCCGCCGCCGCCGATGCCGCTCGATTGCGGTTCGACGAGGGTCAGCACCGCGACCATGGCAATCGCGGCGTCAGCCGCCGATCCGCCCTGATGCAATATCTCTCGCCCCGCCTCGGTCGCGCGCGGGTCGGCCGACGAGGTGACGCCCTGCGCCGCGGCAAGCGACGGAACGGCAAGGACGAAGAGGCTGAAGACAGCAAAGAGTCGTTTAAGCATGGGCGCGACATTGGCGCGGGGGTCTGTCGAGTGCAAGCCCTGTTCCCCCCGCCCGTCTCCCCTCGCCCGTCGGCGCGAGCAGGTCAGGCGCCGGCGCCCACCGCGTCGCTCACCCGCGCAAAGCCGTCGCGCGCGGCGCGAGCTTCGAGGCCGTGCGCGATGCGTGCGGCCAGCCCCGGCCCTTCGAACACCATCGCCGAATAAATCTGGATCAGGCTGGCGCCTGCACGAATGCGCGCCCAGGCCTGATCGGAATTGGCGATACCGCCGACGCCGATCAGCGGCACCGCTCCGCCGCTTGCCCGGCGAAAGTCGCGCAGGCGCTGCAACGCAAGATCGTGAAGCGGCGCGCCCGATAGCCCCCCCGCCTCGTCCGCGTGGCGCGAGGCGAGCGGCGGGCGCGTGATCGTGGTGTTCGACACGATGATCGCGGCCAGGCGCTTGTCGATCGCCACCGCGACGATATCGTCGATGTCGGCGGGTTCGAGATCGGGTGCAACCTTCAGGAAGACGGGCTTGGCCGCTCCCGCGGGCTGCGCCGCGGCGACGCCGTCGAGCAGCGCCTCGAGTGCGCCGCGATCCTGCAAGGCACGCAGGCCCGGCGTGTTGGGCGAAGAAATATTGACGGTCAGATAGTCGGCGAGCGGCGCCATGGCCGCCGTGCCCTTCGCATAGTCGGCGATGCGGTCGGCGCTGTCCTTGTTTGCGCCGATGTTGATCCCGAGCGGCACCGGCAGACCGTAGCGGCGCAGGCAGGCGATGCGGTCGGCCGCCTTTGCCTGCCCACCGTTGTTGAAGCCCATGCGGTTGACCACCGCGCGGTCCTCGACCAGCCGGAACAGCCGCGGGCGCGGATTGCCGTCCTGCGGCAAGGGGGTGAGCGTCCCGACCTCGACAAAGCCGAAACCGAAATGGGGCATCGCATGCGCCACGCGCGCATCCTTGTCGAAGCCGGGGGCGAGGCCCACCGGATTCGGGAAGTGCAGCCCTGCCAGTTCGGTCGCCAGCACGGGGCTGGTCAGCGCGCGGCGCGCGCGCGGCAAGGGCTGCAACGCGGCGAGCGTCAGATTATGCGCCGCCTCGCCATCGGTCGCGTGAACGACGGGGCGGACAAGGCCGTAGGCGGCATCGGCGGCGGAGGCAAAAAGCGACATGCCCCCGCCATTGCGCCGGGGCGGCGGCTATGGCAAGCCCCCTGCCGACCAGCCGGAAATCGTTGCAAAATGAGGGGCCTTGCCGGACCCGCAGTCAGCCGGCCAACAGAGGGAGACATTTGTGTCGCATCGCCGTTTCGCCGCCCGCCCGTCCACCGCGATCCTGTCCACCGCGCTTGTGCTGCTGGCAACAGCGGGATGCACGCCGGCGACCGTGGCGACCGCACCGCAATCGCCCGCGGCGAGCGCACCGGCCGGCGCCGACCTCGCGCAATTCTTCGACAATTATGACGAGGCGCAACTGTCGCTGAGCCCGCAAGGCAAGGCCTATCGCGGCATCCGCGACGCCGATTACGGCAAGTGGAACGACCCGAGCGACGATGCCGAGGTTGCCAGCCACACGCTGCAACAGGCGACCGCCGCCGCGATGCGCGCGAGCTTCGACCCTGCGAAACTGTCGCCGGAGGAGGCGCTGTCCTTCGAACTGTTCAACGCGCAGGCGGCGCGCGCAGAGCGGCTGTTCCCGTTCCGCGACGATGAATATATCTTCGACCAGATGAACGGCGCGCAGAGCCAGATGCCCGCCTTTCTGATCAACATTCACCGCGTTGCCAATGTTGCCGAAGCCGAAGCCTATGTGGAGCGCATCCGCGGCATGGGTTCGGTGCTCGACGCGCTGTCGGCCGAATCGGCGCGGCGCGCCAAAAAGGGCGTCCAGCCGCCGAAGTGGGTCTATGCCTATGTCATCAGCGACATCGAAAATCTGATGAAGCCGGACAATGCGGTGATCGAGGATATCGGCGCGAAGGTCGGCAAGCTCGACATCGACGCCGGCGAAAAGACGCGGCTGACCGATGCCGCGAAGGCCGCATGGACCGAAAGCGCGGGCCCCGCCTATGGCCGGCTGCTCGCCGAAATGAAGCGCCAGCAGGCGGTCGCGCCGACGCAGGACGGCATCTGGCGCCTGCCCGACGGCAAAGCCTATTATGCCGCGCTGCTCGCCAATTACACGACCACCGACATGAGCGCGGCGCAGATCCACGCGCTCGGCCTCTCCGAAGTCGCGCGTATCCACGGCGAGATGAAGAAGATCATGGCACAGGTGGGCTTCAAAGGGACTTTGCGCGAGTTTTTCGAGCATCTGCGCACCAGCCCGCAATATTATTATACGACCCGTGAGGATTATCTGGCCGATGTCGATGCCAAGGTGAAGGCGATGGAGGCGCGGCTGCCCGCCTTCTTCCATACGCTGCCCAAGGCGCACCTGCAGGTGAAAGCGGTCGAAGCGTTCCGCGAAAAGTCGGCGGGCAAAGCCTTTTACCAGTCGCCCTCGCCCGACGGATCGCGGCCCGGCACCTATTATGTGAACCTTTACGACCTTCGCGACATGTCGAAGACCGAGCTCGAGGCGCTCGCCTATCATGAGGGTATTCCGGGCCACCACCTGCAGCGCGCGGTGCAGACCGAGCTGACCGGCCTGCCGCCCTTCCGCCGCTTCGGCGGCTTCACCGCCTATACCGAGGGCTGGGGCCTCTATTCGGAGGAACTCGCCAAGGACATGGGCTTTTACACCGATCCCTACAGCGACTTCGGGCGACTCGGCATGGAATTGTGGCGCGCGTGCCGGCTCGTCGTCGACACCGGCATTCACGACAAGCGCTGGAGCCGCGAGCAGGCGATCCAGTATCTCAAGGACAATACGCCCAACCCCGATGGCGACATCGAAAAGGCGATCGAACGCTATATCGTCTATCCGGGGCAGGCGACCGCCTATCTGATCGGCAAGCTCAAGATCATGGAACTGAGGACGCGCGCGCAGGCGGCGCTGGGCGACCGTTTCGACTATCGCGACTTTCACGATGTCGTGCTCAAATCGGGGCCGGTGCCGCTCGACATCCTCGAACGCAGCGTCGATGCCTGGATCGCCGCCAGCCGTTGATAGTGCGAATCAAAATTGCGCCTTGACGCAGCCGGGCGTTCTGAAATTATAGCGGGGAAGCAACAGGCGGCAACAAAGCCACCGAAGGGTCGGTCTCGTCATGTCGGATACGTCAGCCTCATCCGGGCAGATGAGCGGCGAGCAGCCGTTCGAGCTGCACTATTTTCCGCCCGATCCCGATCTGGCGGACATGGTGTCGAGCTTTTACTGCGCGCGCATCAACATGCCGCGCTTCGACGAATATGAGCGCGCCGACCGCCCGCAGTTTCGCTTCATCACCGTCGCCGACGGCGAATATGTCTTTTCGGACGGGCACAGCAGCGCGGTACGGCGCGCGAATATCGTCGGGCCGACGAGCGGGCGCGTCCGCGCGATCAGCAACCGCCCGACGCGCATCTTCGGCTTCGGCATGCTGCCCGCCGGCTGGGCCGCGCTGATGGGCAGCCATGGCGAGAAACTGACCGACCGCGCGATCGACGCGGCCGATCTGTTCGGCGACTGGATCAACGAGGTCGCCGACGCGATACTGGGCGCCGCGAACGACGAAGAGCGGCTGATCATCGGTAATAATTTCGTCCGCGCGGTGCTGAAACAGACCGAGGCGCCCGCGATGTGGTTCATCCGCACCGTCGATGAATGGCTGACGCGATCGGCGTCGCCGCAGGTGCATGACCTGGTCGAAGCAACCGGCATGTCGATCCGCTCGGTCGAGCGGATGACCAAACATTATTATGGCCTGTCTCCGCGCATGCTGGCGCGCAAATATCGCGCCGTGCGCGCCGCGGCGGCACTGGCGCGCGGCGAGACACTCGACCAGGCGCAGCTTGGCGACGCCTTTTACGACCAGTCGCACCTGATCCGCGAGATCAAGCGCTTTGCCGGGGCAACCCCGGGACAGCTCGGCAAGCCCACGCTTTATACCGAGGCGACGACGAAGGGCCGCAAGCAGCTTGCAGGCAAGGTCAGCCCGATCGTTTCCGAAACCTGAGTCCATTCGCCCTGCCCCACGACGGGACGGTCTTTTTCGGCGCCGAGCGACGATTTGGCGTTTTGATACAATCGCGAATCAGGCCCGCGACCTATCCGGAACCTGCGACCCAGAAGAGCTCTTCCTTTGACGAGGACTGAGACCTTCATCTCGGCACTCATTCGGCTCCGGCTGGATGGGTGCCTTTTTTTATTGCCGGTCCGCGACCTTGCGCCTAGGGCGCTCAGCGACTATCTAATTGGAACGAATTACTCCAATTAAGAATCATTCGCAGTTCCGCCGGAAAGAGCCATGCGCCTGTCCAACCTTGCCGATTATGCCGTCGTGCTGATGAGCGCCGCCGCGCGCCAGTGCGGATCGGTGCCGCTGCATGCGGCGATGCTGGCCGAACAGACGGGCATTCCCGGCCCGACGGCGCAGAAGCTGGTGAGCGGCCTCGCCCGCGCCGGCCTGCTGGTGTCGACGCGGGGCACTGGCGGCGGCGTACGCCTCGCGCGGCCCGCAGCGGCGATCAGCATCGCCGATATTATCGAAGCCGTCGAAGGCCCGATCGCCCTCACCACCTGCGTCGAGGACGGTCGCCACGATTGCGCGCTCGAAGGCAATTGCCGCGTCAAGCCGCATTGGGGCGTCGTCAACAGCGCCGTGCGCGGCGCGCTGGCACAGATCAGCCTCGCCAGCCTGAGCGGTGCCCCTGCGCTGGGCGCTGGACGTCCGGGCGACAGCGCCGGATTGCCCCCTCCCACGGCCCCCGCCTTCGCGGGAGCGACGAGTTAAGATTATGACCGATAACAGCGAAACCCCCGTCAAGGATCAGGCAGCCCGCGACGCCGCGCTGCGCGTTGCCGACTATGAGCATGGCTGGTCCTCGGCGATCGAGACCGACTTCGCGCCCAAGGGGCTCACCGAGGATACGGTACGCTTCATCAGCGCCAAGAAGAACGAGCCCGAATGGATGCTCGACTGGCGACTGAAAGCGTTCCGCCACTGGCAAACGATGGAGACGCCCGACTGGGCGAAGCTCAACGTGCCGCCGATCGACTATCAAGACGCGTACTATTATGCAGCGCCCAAGGCGAAACCGAAGCTCGCGAGCCTCGATGAGGTCGATCCCGAGATCCTCGAGGTCTACAAGAAGCTCGGCATCCCGATCGAGGAGCAGAAGGTGCTCGCGGGCGTCGAGGGCGCGCGCAAGGTCGCGGTCGATGCGGTGTTCGACAGCGTCAGCGTTGCGACTACGTTCCGCGAGGAACTGAAGCGCGCGGGCGTGATCTTCCTGTCGATTTCCGAAGCGATCCGCGAATATCCCGAGCTGGTGAAAAAGTGGCTCGGCAAGGTCGTGCCGATGCACGACAATTATTTCGCGACGCTCAACTGCGCGGTCTTCTCCGACGGCACGTTCGTTTACGTGCCCGAGGGTGTGCGCTGCCCGATGGAGCTCAGCACCTATTTCCGCATCAATGCCGAGAATACGGGCCAGTTCGAGCGCACCCTGATCGTCGCCGACAAGGGCGCGTACGTCTCCTATCTGGAAGGCTGCACCGCGCCGATGCGCGACGAGAACCAGCTCCACGCCGCGGTGGTGGAACTGGTCGCGCTCGACGATGCCGAGATCAAATATTCGACGGTGCAGAACTGGTACCCCGGTAATGCCGAGGGCCTCGGCGGCATCTATAATTTCGTGACCAAGCGCGCGCTGTGCCAAGGCAAGCGCAGCAAGGTGTCGTGGACGCAGGTCGAGACCGGCAGCGCGATCACCTGGAAATATCCGAGCTGCGTGCTCAACGGCGACGACAGCGTCGGCGAATTCTATTCGGTCGCGGTCACCAACAATTTCCAGCAGGCCGACACCGGCACCAAGATGATCCACAATGGCAAGCGCACGCGCTCGACCATCGTTTCGAAGGGGATCAGCGCGGGCAAGTCGAACAACACCTATCGCGGCATCGTGCGGGTGGCGCCGAACGCCGAGGGTGTGCGGAACTTCACCCAGTGCGACAGCTTGCTCCTCGGCGACCGCTGCGGCGCCCACACCGTCCCCTATATCGAAGTCCGCAATCCCACGGCGACCGTCGAGCATGAAGCGACGACGAGCAAGATCAGCGACGACCAGCTCTTCTACGCCATGCAGCGCGGGCTGGGGCAGGAAGAGGCCGTGGCGCTGATCGTCAACGGCTTTGCCAAGGAAGTGCTGCAGCAACTGCCGATGGAGTTTGCGGTCGAGGCGCAGAAATTGCTGGGGATCAGCCTCGAGGGGAGCGTGGGGTGAGTTGGTGGCGCTATCTTCTGGCTTTCGCCATCCTGCTCTTGCTCGGTTATTGGCTTTTCAGCCTTTGGCTGATGTCTGTTCTCGGTGACGGCATTCCGTGGACCATGATGGTTGACGGATCCTTCCATCTTGGCGCCTTTTTCATGGTCTACGGCCTCCCATTACTGACCTTCGGGCTATTCCGGCTGGCAACGAACACTTCCAAAATCAGAGAGACCGATGCTCAAAATTGAAAACCTCCACGCCACCGTCGCCGACAAGCCGATCCTGAAAGGCCTGTCGCTCGCCATCAATGCGGGCGAGATCCATGCGATCATGGGGCCCAATGGCGCGGGCAAGTCGACGCTCTCCTACGTTCTCGGCGGGCGTCCCGGTTATGAAGTCACCGAGGGTTCGGCGACCTTCGACGGGCAGGATCTGCTCGACATGGACCCGCACGAGCGTGCCGCCGCCGGCCTGTTCCTCGGCTTCCAATATCCGGTCGAAATCCCCGGTGTGTCGAACGTCCAGTTCCTGCGCGAAAGCCTCAATGCCCAGCGCAAGGCGCGTGGGCAAGAACCACTGTCGGGCGGCGATTTCCTGAAGCTGGCGCGCGAGAAGGCGGGGCTGCTCAAGATGGATATGGACATGCTCAAGCGCCCGGTGAACGTCGGCTTCTCGGGCGGCGAGAAGAAGCGCAACGAGATGGTGCAGATGGGCATCCTCGACCCGAAGCTCGCGATCCTCGACGAGACGGACTCAGGGCTGGACATCGACGCGCTGCGTATCGTCGGCGACGGGATCAACGCGATCATGCGGCGCCCCGACAAGGCGGTGCTGCTGATCACCCATTATCAGCGCCTGCTCGACTATGTGCGGCCCGATTTCGTCCACGTCCTCGCCGGCGGCCGAATCGTCAAATCGGGCGGGCCCGAACTCGCGCTTGAGCTCGAACGCGAAGGCTATGCGGAGATCGCGGCGTGAGCATCTATACGCCCCTTTCCTTTCATCGTCATGCCGGACTTGATCCGGCATCCACGACCGCGTGGACCCCGGATCAAGTCCGGGGTGACGAAGTGTGGGAGGTCGCCGAGTGACGACTACCGCCCTTCCCACCCGGCGCGACGAAGCGTGGCGCTACAGCGACATCGACGCGGTGACCGCGGCGTGGCCGTTGCCCGCGCCCGAAAGCATCGTCGTGCCCGCGGGCGGCGACTTCAAGCGCGCGATCGTGCAGGACGAAGGGACAATCCACCAGATCGAAATGAGCATCGGCAAGGGTGCGGCCGCGTCGCTGCATGTGCTCAACATTGGCGGCGCCTATGGTCGCATCGAACTGGACGTGACGCTACACGAGGGCGCCGACTTCCATCTCGGCGCCGCGCAGATCGGTAGCGGCGAGCAGAACCTCGAGATCGTCACCACCGTCACCCATGCCGAACCCGGCGCGACGTCGCGGCAGATGGTGCGTTCGGTCCTCGGCGGCACCGCCACGGGGACCTATCTCGGGAAGGTCGCCGTCGCGCGCGACGCGCAGCAGACCGACAGCGAACAGAATGTGAGGGCGATGCTGCTCGAGCGCAGCGCGACCGCCAATGCCAAGCCCGAACTCGAAATCTTCGCCGACGACGTCAAATGTGCGCACGGCTGTGCGATCGGCGAACTCGACGCGATGAGCCTCTATTATCTCCAGTCGCGCGGACTGCCCCCGGCCGAGGCGAAGAAGATCTTGCTGCAGGCTTTCGTGGCTGGCGTTTTCGACGGCGCCGAGGATGAGGAAAAGCTGCAAGCGCTCGCGCTCACGAAATTGGGGGAATTGGTGTGAGCAATCCCTCCTCCCCGTTCGCATCGAGCGAAGTCGAGATGCCCATCGGTCATGCGCGCCCTCAGGGTGTCTCGACTTCGCTCGACACGAACGGGATTAGAAATCAGTTTCCCGGCCTGACGCCCGGCTGGCACTATCTCGACACCGCCGCGACCGCGCAAAAGCCGCAGGCGGTGATCGACGCGACGGTGAATGCGATGGGCCGCGACTATGCGACCGTTCACCGCGGTGTCTACGCCCGCTCGGCCGACATGACGCTCGCCTATGAGGCGGCACGGCGGCGTATCGCGGGCTTCATCGGCGCGAAGGAGGATCAGATCGCCTTCGTGCGCGGCGCGACCGAGGCGATCAATCTTGTCGCTTACGCGCATTCGAAGAAGGGCCGCGTGCTGCTGTCGGTGCTCGAACATCACAGCAATATCGTGCCGTGGCAGCTTGCCGGCTGGCAGGTCGATGTCTGCCCGCTAACCGCCGACGGCTGCATCGACCTCGACGCCGCCGAGAAGATGCTCACCCCCGATCACACCATGGTCGCCTTTGCGCATGTATCGAACGTGCTCGGCAGTCCGCTCGACGTCGCACGCGCGGCAGACCTTGCGCATCGCGTCGGTGCCGAACTGCTGATCGATGGGTGCCAGGCGGTGCCGCGCCTGCCCGTCGACGTCGCGGCGCTCGGCTGCGACTATTATGCCTTTTCGGGGCACAAGCTTTACGGACCGACCGGCATCGGCGTGCTGTGGAGCGACAAATTGGACGCGCTGCCGCCGTGGCAGGGCGGTGGGTCGATGATCGACCGGGTGACGTTCGAAAGGACGACCTACGCACCCGCCCCCACCCGTTTCGAAGCCGGCACGCCCGCGATTGTCGAGGCACTGGGTCTCGCCGCGGCGGTCGATTATGTCGAAGCGATCGGTGTCGAGGCGATCCACGCGCATGAATGTGCGCTGGTCGGCAGTTTGCGCGAGCAGCTCGCCCGCAAGAACAGCATCACGCTGTTCGGCCCCGACAGCAGCGCCGGGATCGTCAGTTTCGCGATGGCGGGGGTTCATCCGCACGACATCGGCACTATCTTGGACGAAAGCGGGGTCGCGATCCGCGCCGGGCATCATTGCGCGCAGCCGCTGATGGCGCATCTCGGCGTACCGGCGACCGCCCGCGCGAGCTTCGGGCTCTACAGCAATGCAGACGATGTGACGGCGCTGGTCGAAGGATTGGCGCGCGTCGAGAGGATTTTCGGATGAGCGAAGAAAACAGCATCAGGATCGAGGAAGTGGAAAGCGTCGCGCCGCCGCCCAAGGCGCGCGTCGAGGATGCCGAAACCGCGCCCGAGAAGCTGGAGCGCAAGCGCGATTATCTGGAGGGCTTTCTGGCCGCCAAGCCCGCCGCGGTCGATCCGCACGGCGTCGGCGGCGACCTGTACGAAGCCGTCGTCGCGGCGCTCAAGGATATTTACGATCCGGAAATTCCGGTGAATATCTATGACCTTGGCCTGATCTACAATGTCGAGATCGACGAAGGCCATGTCGTCGTCACCATGACGTTGACCACCCCGCACTGCCCCGTCGCCGAATCGATGCCTGGCGAGGTCGAGTTGCGCGTCGGCGCGGTGCCCGGCGTCGGCGACGCCGAAGTGAACCTCGTCTGGGATCCGCCCTGGTCGCCCGCCAATATGAGCGACGAGGCGCGGCTCGAATTGGGAATGCTGTGATGACTGAAGCCAAGACACCCGAGAAGACGCGGACAGCCCGCCCCGCCGCCGTCACGCTGACGCCCGGCGCCGAAGCGCGCATCGCAAAGCTGATGGCGGCCGCGCCCGACGGCGCGATCGGGGTCAGGCTGTCGACGCCGCGGCGCGGCTGTTCAGGCCTTGCCTATTCGGTCGACTATGTGACCGAAGAGCAGAAATTCGACGAGAAGATCGAAACGCCCGGCGGCGTGTTTTACATCGACGGCGCGTCGGTGCTCTATCTGATCGGCAGCACCATGGACTGGGTAGAAGATGATTTCGCAGCGGGTTTCGTATTCGAGAACCCCAACGCCAAGGGCGCGTGCGGCTGCGGCGAGAGCTTTACGGTCTGACGGTCGATCTTAGGGTCAGGGACCCTAGCGGCAGACCGTCCACCCCGCCGTCCGCGCCGCCATATCGAGGTGGAAATGGTCGGCGTGCGCCCGATTATAATCGGGCGACAGCAGCGTACTGAACAGCCCGCACGACCGATCGCGCACCGCGTGCAGGAAAGCTCCTTTCGCACCGTGATCGTCCCAGTCGGCACGCAGCGCCACACGCGTCCCGTCAGCAAGGATGAAGGCCGAAATGTCGATTGCATTGGCGGTCGAATGTTCGCTTTGCGCCTGTCGCCCGGCGATTTTGCGGCAATTATAGCTGCCCAGATTTTCAAGGCCGACAACCTTCTGTCCGAAATGGTCCTGCGCCGCGGGCTGAACCACATCACGCGTCCATAGCGCCAGCGCCGCGGTCACGGCGCAGCCGGGTGCGGCGTTCGCGGGACGCATCGAGGGGACAAGGCGATTGCCGGCGAGGATCATGCGCTGGCTCGCAAGGCATTGCCCCGCGCCGACCGCAGGGCGCCGCGCGTATCGCTCGCCCGCGCGGTCGAACACCGCAAAACAGGCCTCATCCTCGCCCGCCAGTCCGACGAGCTTGCGATGCGTTGCCCAGCCCCTCGGCTGCGCGAGGTCAAAGGGCGCAAAGGGGTCATGTTCGGGATGCGCGCGCAGCCAGCGCCAGCCGACCAGCAAGCCCGCACCTAGCAGCGCCAGCAGCAGCAGGGACAGCATCGGCCCGCGACGGCGTGCCACGGCGGCGCTCAGGCCGCCAGCGCAACGCGCGCCGGCGCCGGGTCGTCGTCATTTGCGGCGCTATGGCTTTCGACGGGTCGGCGCACGCGGCGCGCCCGCACCCGGCGACCGTGCAGCCGCAGCAGTGACCCGCGGATTTTCATCGCGACCCAGGCCTTCATCGACCGGACGCGCGCGAAGGCGGAGAACGTCCAGACGGCGACGACCAGATCGACATAGACGGTGACATCCCACGCCATCGCCACCGCCAGTTCGGCGGGCAGGGCCATCGCGAAAGCCTGGATCGACACGAGGCCGACGACGAGGAACAGGATATGCTTGCGCTCGAGCCGGCTCGCGAGATCGAGCAGTTCTTCGACGCAATGGCGGTGAAGCCAGCGCGCCGCGGGCGTGTCCGGTGCCAGCAGCATCGCCGCCACCAGCCCCGCAAGAAAAGCCGCCAATGCCATATCCTGTCCCCCTGCCTTTCGGTTGAAAGACAGAGATAGGGTGGACGGGTCGCGGCGCAAGCCGCTGAAATCGCCGGGCGAAGATCAGAGCGGTTCGAAGGTGACCGTCAGCCCGTCTTTCGGGCGCGGGATCGGCCACATGTGCCAGTCGGGCGCATAGCCGTCGGCGATGCGGATGCGATGCGTCGTCAGCACATGATGGAAGAAGATTTTCGCCTGCATATAGCCGAAGTGCAACCCCAGGCACATATGCGCGCCGCCGCCGAAGGGAACCCATGCATATTTGTGGCGACCCCGCACCGCTTCGGGCGCGAAGCGCAGCGGGTCGAAGCGTTCGGGGTCCGGCCAATATTCGGCCATCATATGCGTATAGCTGGGGTTGATCCCGACATTGGTGCCGGCGGGAATATGGTAGCCGCCGAATTCGAAATCCCGGAGCGCGCGGCGCGGGATGGCGGGCACCGGCGGGATCAGTCGCAACGCTTCCTTGAACGCCATTTCGGTCAGCTCAAGCTCGCCGAGGCTGTTGTGCCCCACGCCCGCGCCCGCCGGCGCGACGGACAGCATTTCGTCGCGCAGCCGGTCCTGCCATTCGGGATGCCGGGCGAGCAGCCAGACGAGCGAGGTGATCGAACTGGTGATGGTGTCGTGCGCCGCCATCATCAGGAAATTCATGTGATCGACGATCGCCTCGACGCTGAGATATTCGCCGTCATCGTCCTTGGCGTGACAGATTTGGGTGAAAATATCCTCGCCCTCCGATGCCCGGCGTTCGGGCACCAGCCGCGTGAAATAATCGACGAGGAATTTGCGCCCGGCGACCCCGCGGCCCATGGCGGTGAAAGGCATCGGCACGCGTATGATGCCGATCGACGCCTGCACCATGTCGACGAACGCCTTGTTGATCCGTTCCGCCTCCGGCCCCCAGGGGATGCCGAGAAAGCTCGTCGCGGCCAGGTCGAGCGTCAGCTGTTTGATCGCCGGATAGAATTTGAAGCTCTTGCCGCTCCATGCGCCGATGCGGCTGCCGATACCCTCGTTCAGTGCGCCGGCATAATGCCGCATCGGTTCGGGCTTGAAGGCGACCGACAGCGTCTTGCGATCGGCGCGATGCTTTTCGAAGTCCATCAGCATCAAGCCGCGCGGGAACAGGAGGTTGAGCACCGGCCCCCACCCCTGTTCGGACGAGAAGATCTTTTCGCGATCGAACAGGACAAGCTCGTTCGCTTCGGGCCCGACGAGCGACACGCCGCGGCCGCCGAAGCTTTTGGCGCGATAGACCTTGCCGTGCTGCGCGACCATGCGGTTAGTGAAGCCGACCGGATCCTTGAGCTGCGCCAGCGTCGTACCGAGCACGGGAATCCCGTCGTCGCCGGGAATATGATCGAGCGCGGTCTCCGCGTTGCGCGGCATCCAGTGCGCGGTCTCGGGTCCGAAGCGGCGTTCCGACCATTCGATCGTCGTGGGGGCATTCATCGCGGCAAATCCTTCATTTTGTCCGATGTCGGCGCAGACTATCGGCTTACTGACATTGTTGCAAGTAAGTCTTATTCCGGCGGCGGCGACCATTCACCGCAAATTCAACTCGCTTCGTGCAGTTTCGATTCCGATATGGCGCCTCCATCGCGGCGCCAAGGAAGGATGGCATCATGCCCAACAGCCTCAAAAAGCCCCTCTCCCTCGCGCTCGGCGCTCTCGCCACCGCGACGCTCGGCGGCTGCTACTATGACGGCGATCTCTATGGCCCGAGCTATGCCTCGGCGGGGGTCTGCGCGAACGACTATTACGACTATGATCCCTATGCCTATTCGGACGGCTATGGCTATGATTGCTATGATCCGACCGATTATAGCGGCGGCTTCGTCCAGATCGGCTTCGGCGGCGGTTGGTACGACAATTATTATTACCCCGGCTACGGCATGTGGATGTTCGACAATTATCGCAACCGCTACCCGCTGCGCGGCCAGTATCTGAACTATTGGGGCGGGCGCCGCGCCTGGTGGAAGCATCGCGGCGACCGCGGCGACGGCCACTGGCAAGGCCGCCCGCCGTCGAGCGGCGGCGATCACGGCGGTCGCCCCCATCGCCCCGGCGGTTGGCAGGGGCATGATCGGGACGGCGACGGCCAGCATGGGACGCGCCCGCCCGGCGGTCGGCCCGGCGCCGGTACCCCGCCGACCAGCGGCAACCCCGGACGCCCCGATCGCGGTCCGGGCGTCATCCGCCCGCGTCCGCCGGTGGGCAGCACCCCGACGACAGAGCCTGGCGATCAATTCACTGTACCGCGGCGCCCAGCGGGTGGCCCGGGTGTAATCAGCACGCGACCGGCGCCTACGGGCGAATGGACAGGAAGCAGGCAACGCTCGTCTCCGGTTGTGACCGCGCCGCCTGCCAACCGCACGGCCCCGGCTCCGCAGCGACCTTCACCTGCCTTGCGGACGCCGCCCCCGCGGCCGCCTGCAGTAAGCGCACCGCCGCCGACGCGTCCCACAGGCGATGCACCGCGCCGGAGCCGTGACGACCGGTCCGGACACGTTCGCGAAAACTGACCGATGCCGGGCTGCCGGCCCCGATCAGGCGGGTGATGGCCGCGCTTCGTCCTTCGTGCCCGCCGAAACCACGGTCGCCGCAACAAGGTCGCCGATCACGTTGAGCGTCGTGCGGCACATGTCGAGGAAACGATCTACGCCGAGCACCAGGCCGATCCCTTCGGGCGGCACGCCGACCGAGGCGAGGATCAGCGCGATAACCGGCAGCGACCCCGCCGGTACCCCCGCAGTGCCGATACCGCCGAGGATACAGACGAGCATCACCATCAGCTGCTGCTGAAGTGTCAGGTCGATGCCGAAGAATTGCGCAAGAAAGATCACGGTCACGCCTTCGAACATGGCGGTGCCGTTCTGGTTTGCGGTAGCGCCGAGCGTCAGCACGAAGCGCGCCACTTGGTCGGGCAGGCGCAGCCGGTCGTGCGCAACGCGCAGCGCGGTGGGCAGCGTCGCATTCGACGACGATGTCGCGAAGGCCATCACGAACGCTTCCTGCGTCTGGCGGAAGAAGGCCGTCGGCGACTTGTTCGCAAGCAGCCGCAACATCACCGGAAAGACAATGAACATCTGGAGTGCGAGGGCCAGCAGCACGACCCCGACATAAGCCGACAGGCGCACCATCAGATCCCAGCCGAACTGCGCGGCAAGATTGAACATGAAACAGAAGATGGCGATCGGTGCGAGCCGGATGACGAGGCCGATCAGCTTCATCGACACTTCGAACACACCCTCGATCGCGGTCTTGAGCGCCGCCGTCTGCGGCGTCCGGACGAGCATCAGGCCGATACCGAAGAAGAGCGCGAAGAACATGACGGCGAGCACATCATTCTCGCTCATCGCGCCGATGAAATTGCTCGGCACGATCGTAACGAGCGCATCCATCCCCGACTTCGCCTCGCCCGCGCGGTCGGTAATCGCCCTGGCGCCTTCGGCGCCCTCGGCGATCAGATTCCGGGCCAGCGCCGGATCGACCCCCGCCCCGGGCTGGATGAGATTGACGAGCAACAGGCTGATCGCGACGGCAATCGACGAGACGACGACCGTGTAGAGCAGCGTCCGGATGCCCACCGATTTCAACGCCCGCATCTCGCCCATTTCGGCGACACCGACGATCAGCGCCGACACCAGCAGCGGGATCACGAGCATGAACAGCAGGCGCAGGAAAATCTGGCCGATCGGACCGGTGACGTATGTCGTCGCACTGTCGACCCAGCCGGCGCCCGCCGCACCATAATGCGCGGCAAGTCCGGCGATCAGGCCGCCGACGAAACCGAACAGCATACGCCATTGCAATTGCTTGGCGCGCGCCTCCTCATCCCCGCCGGGCGGGGCTTTGGTTTCGGTCATGGCTCAGCTCCTTGCGCGCCCGTTGGTGGGAGCGGCCGAAAAGCTGGGCGTCAGGCGCGGTCGGCCGGGGGCGTGGTCCTATCCTCGACCATATCTTCCTGAAGGTCCAGCCCCCGCATCCCGTGATGCGACGTATGCGCCGGTGCATGCGGACGGTCGTCGAACGCCGGATCTTCGACCTCCAGCATGCCTTCCCATTTGGTGATGACGCTGGTCGCCACCGCATTGCCGACGACGTTGGTCGCGGTGCGCCCCATGTCGAGGAACTGGTCGATCGCGAAGACGAGCGCGACGCCCTCGACCGGAAGATCGAACATGGCGAGCGTCGCGGTGATGACGACCAGGCTGGCGCGAGGCACTGCCGCAATGCCCTTCGACGACACCATCAGCGTCAGCAGGATCAGGATCTGCGTCGTGATCGACAATTCGATGCCATAGGCCTGCGCGATGAAGATGGTCGCGAAGCTGGCGTACATCATCGACCCGTCGAGGTTGAAGCTGTAACCGAGCGGCAGCACGAAGCCCGAGATGCGGCGCGGCACCCCGAAGCGGTCGAGCTGTTCGAACAGCTTCGGCATCGCGGCTTCGGACGAGGCGGTCGAGAAGGCGATCAGGATCGGTTCGCGGATATAGCGGATCAGTTCGACGATCCGCTTGCCGAGGAAGATCGACCCGATGCCGAGCAGCAGCGCCCACAGTACGACGAGCGACATGTAGAATTCGGTGAGCAGTTCGGCGTAGGTCGCAAGGATGCCGAGCCCATATTGCGCCACCACCTTGGCGAGCGCACCGAACACCGCGAGCGGCGCGAGGCGCATGACATAGCCGGTGATCTGGAGCATCAGCTCGGCAAGCGCCTCGGCCCCGCGGACGAGCGGCGCGCCCTTTTCGCCGATCGCCGACAGGCCGACGCCCGCGAACAGCGCAAAGACGAGGATCTGGAGAACGTTATTTTCGCCCATTGCGGCGACGATATTCTTGGGAAAGATATGTTCGACGAATTCGAACAGGTCGAGTTTCTTGACCTCGCCGACTTCCGCCGCCAAATGGGCGCCGACGGTCAGATGCAGCCCGGCGCCCGGTTCGAGCACATTGACCATGATCAGGCCGAGGCTGATCGAGATCAGGCTGGCGATGATGAACCACGAAATGGCGCGAACCCCGATGCGGCCGAGCGCCGAGCTGTCGCCCATATGCGCGATCCCCGCGATCAGCGTGCCCAGGATCAGCGGCGCAACCAGCATCTTGATCAGATTGAGGAAAATATTGGCGAGCATCGAAAAGCCGCGCAGCCAATTATCGAAGGCCTCGCTGCCCGCGGGCACCATAACGCGCACCAGATAGCCGGCGACGACCCCCAGAACCATGCCGATCAAAATGTAGATTGTGAGGCGTTTCGCCATCAATTCGCTCCCCTGTTCCGGTCCCCGCCGAATGTAAATGGCGGGCCTAACAGCCCGTTGCCCGCGGAGCAATCGCCAGAATCTTCAGAGCCTACACAAGAAAAGTAATGGCTGCGCAGGTCGCGGCGCCAACGGCAAGCGTCAGCGGAATGCCCGCGCGGAAAAAGTCGATGAAGCGGTAATTGCCCGCCGCATAGACCAGCGTGTTCGTCTGATAGCCGATCGGTGTCGCGAAGCTGGCCGATGCGGCAAACATGACCGCGATCACCAGCGGATAGGGATCGACCCCCAATTGCCGCGCCACCGCGATCGCCAGCGGCGTCACCAGAATGGCGACCGCGTTGTTGGTGATGATTTCGGTCAGCAGCACCGAAAGCACATAGGTTGCGAGGACCAGCCCCCACGGCGGCACGTTGCGCAGCAACGGCGTCAGTTCGCCGACGACGAGTTCGACGCTGCCCGAATTTTCGAGCGCCAGCCCGACCGCGAGCATCGCGAAGATCAGGACGAGGACATTGCCGTCGATCGAATCCCACGCCTCGTCGGCGTCGATGCAGCGCGTCACCAGGATCAGCCCGACCCCGATGATCGCGGCGACGCCGATGTCCATGACATTGAAGGTCGCCAGCAGGATGACGCCGACGAGCGCGCCGATGGCGATAGGCGCCTTGTTGCGGCGAAATTCGCGCTCGCTGGTCGATCCGACGCCATAGAGGTGCGGATGGCCGTAGAGCTGTTCGATCTGGTCCGCCGGCCCCGTTACCAGCACGCGATCGATCGCCTGAACGCGCGCATTGGGGAGGTCCGGGCCCGGCGTCTTGCGAAAGCGCGCCATGCCGAGGATGCGGACCTTGAGCGACGAGAGAAACGGAATTTCGATCAGCCGGCGGCCGATCGCCGGGTGGCTGGGGGCGATCATCGCCTCGACGATCGCCTCGTCATTCTGGTCGGCATTGTCGTGCCCGGCGGTCAGGCCGATGGCGACATTCTTGTTCGCGCGCAGCGACAGGAGTTCGGCAAGCTCGAGCCGCAGGACGAGGCGGTCGTCGGGCTCCAATATATCGTCGGCCAAGTTCGACCGGCGCAGCGTCGCACCGCGCTTCATCGCGACGAGCTTCACATTGGCGCGCTTGACGAAGGGCACGTCGCCGACGCGGCGTCCGACCAGATTACCGTCCTTCAGGATGCGCACTTCAGAGAGGAAGGTGCGATGTTCCTGGCTGAGCGCGATCTGCGACGGCGAATCGTCGGGCAGAAAGCGGCGCGCGATTAGCAGCAGCGCCAGCGTCCCCGCTACCCCCGCAACGAGCCCGACCGGGGTGATGGTGAAGATGCCGAAGCGATCGAGGCCATTATCCTGCGCCACCGCGGCGACGAGCAGGTTGGTCGAAGTGCCGATGAGCGTCGTCGTGCCGCCGAGGATGCAGACGAAGGACAGCGGCATCAGCAGCCGCTTGGCGCTGATCCCCAGCGCGCTCGCCAGCTTGAGCATGATCGGGATCATCACGACCACGACAGGCGTGTTGTTGAGGAAGGCCGAGGCGACATAGACGCCGAAGAACATCTCCGCGAGCGCCAGCTTCGGGCGTCGCTGCGCCCGGGCGATGATGCGGTTTGCGATCGCATCGAGCGTGCCGGTGCGCAACAAGGCGCCCGACAGGATGAACATCGCGCCAATCGTCACCGGCGCCGAATTGGAAAAGACCGAAAAAAGATCCTTGCCCGACAGGATGCCGAGGAAGAGGAAGGTGCAGGTCCCGAGGATCGCGACGACGGTCGCCGGGAAGCGCTCCATCACGAAGCCGACGAACATCAGGGCGAGCACGACAAGGCCGATGATCGCCTGATGCTGGGCGATAAAGGCCTGCGCCGCGGCGATCATTCGGCGACTATCCGCACTGCGCGCGCTGGAGCAGCTTGTGGTCGGCGAGGACGAGCGCCATCATCGCTTCGACCACCGGCGCACCGCGGATACCCACGCAGGGATCGTGGCGCCCCTTGGTGACGATGTCGGTCGCCTCGCCCGCCTTGTTCACCGTCGGCACGGGGGTCAGGATCGAACTGGTCGGCTTGAAGGCGACGCGCACCACGACCGGTTGGCCGGTCGAGATGCCGCCCGCAATGCCGCCGGCATTGTTCGAGAGGAAATCGGGGCGGTTGCTGCCGTCGCTCGCGGGGCGCATCGGATCGGCATTTTCCTCGCCGCGCAGCCGCGCCGCGCCGAAGCCCGCACCGATTTCGACGCCCTTGACGGCATTGATACCCATCATCGCAGAGGCGAGGTCGGCATCGAGCTTGGCATAGATGGGCGCGCCCCAGCCCGCCGGAACGCCGCTCGCGGCACATTCGATTACCGCGCCGAGCGAACTGCCCGACTTGCGCGCGGCGTCCATCAGCCCTTCCCAGCGCTGCGCCGCGGCCGGGTCGGGACAGAAAAAGGGATTGCGATCAATCTCTTCGAGATCGAAGTTCGCCGGGTCGATCGCATCGCCGCCGATTTCGGCGACCCAGGCATGGATCTGCACCTCGGGCAGGATCAGCCGCGCGACCCCGCCGGCCGCGACGCGCGCCGCGGTCTCACGCGCGCTCGACCGGCCACCGCCGCGATAGTCGCGGATGCCATATTTGGCGTCATAGGCATAATCGGCGTGGCCGGGGCGATAGGCCTGGGCAATCTCCCCATAATCCTTCGACCGCTGGTCGACATTCTCGATCATCAGGCTGATCGGCGTGCCAGTGGTCTTGCCCTCGAACACCCCCGACAGGATGCGCACCTGATCGGGCTCCTGCCGCTGCGTCGTGTGCCGCGACTGGCCCGGGCGGCGCTTGTCGAGCCAAGGCTGAAGATCGGCTTCGGACAGCGCGAGGCGCGGCGGACAGCCATCGACCACCGCGCCGAGCGCCGGCCCGTGGCTCTCACCCCATGTGGTGAAGCGCAGAACGCGACCGAAGCTGTTGAAACTCATGTGCGCGGCGTCCTGTCCATGAACTCGATGCGGTTGCCGAAAGGATCTTCGGTGAAAAAACGGTAACGCCCATCGACGGGGCTGTCATCCTTCGTCGGATGGCCATGCGCCTCGACCCGTGCGCGCAACGCGTCGAGCCCGTCGGTGGCGAGCGCGACATGCGCCTTTCTGGCAGGCCGGAAATCGCCCTCGACCCCCAGATGCAATTGCCGGTCGCCAAGCGCGAACCAGCAACCCCCGCGCGCCGCCATGTCGGCGGGCTTGGGCAATTCGGCGAGGCCGAGAAGCGCGCCATAGAAAGCGCGCGCCCGCGCTTCGCCGCCCACCGGAATGGCGATCTGGACATGATCGAGGGCAAGCGCGAAATCCATGCCCCGCCGATGGCGGGAATCGCGCCGCAATTCAAGCGCGCTCAGCCCATCCGCGCAAAGGCAGGGGCATAATCGGCCCGGCCCGCGACCGGCCAGACAGCCGCCGGATCGAGCATCATCGCCATCAGATGCTCGCCCGCGAACGGCGAAGCGAAGCGCGCCGCAAGATCGGCGGAAAAGCCAAAGCGCGTGTAGTAGGCCGGATCGCCAAGCACGACGCACAACGCTATCCCCTGATCGCGCAGCGCCGCGAGTCCCCCGCGGATCAGCAGGCCGCCGACGCCCTGCCCCTGCCAATCGGGAAGCACAGCCACCGGCGCGAGTCCGGCCGCAGCAAGAGGCCGGTCGTCTGCGACCGCACTCATGCGACTGAAGAGGATATGCCCGGCGACCGTACCAGCACGCTCGGCAACGAGCGAAACGAGCGCATCGCCATCGGCCTCGATCATCGCGACGAGTTCGGCCTCGCCCTGATAGCCGAAGCCGGTTGCGGTGAAGGCCTCCCGATGCACCGCCGCGATTGCCGCCGCGTCCGTCGCGCAGGCGCGGCGGACCGCGATCGCATCAGGCAAGCGCGATGTCCGGCGCGTCTTCCTGCTTCATGCCGATGGTGTGGTAGCCCGCATCGACATGATGGGTTTCGCCGGTGACGCCGCTCGACAGGTCGCTGAGCAGATAGAGCGCCGAGCCGCCGACGTCGTCGATCGTCACATTGCGACGCAGCGGCGCGTTATATTCGTTCCACTTCAGGATCAGGCGGAAATCGCCGATCCCGCTCGCTGCCAGCGTCTTGATCGGTCCCGCCGAGATCGCGTTGACGCGAATGCCCTGCGGCCCATAGTCGTTGGCGAGATATTTGACGCTGGTTTCGAGCGCCGACTTCGCGACGCCCATCACATTGTAATGCGGAATGACCTTTTCGGCGCCATAATAGCTGAGCGTCAGCATCGCGCCGCCGCCCTGCCCCGTTTCGGGATCATAGGGCGTCATCATCGCCGCCGCGCGCTTGGCGACTGCAGTGAAGCTGTAGACGCTGATGTTCATGGTCATCAGAAAATCTTCGAGCCCGACATCGGCATAGGCGCCGCGCAGCGCCTCCTTGTTGGTGTAGCCGATCGCGTGGACGATGAAATCGATCGTCGGCCAACGCGCCGCCAGCGTGGCAAAGGCCTGGTCGAGATTGGCCATGTCGCTGACGTCGCAATCGATCAGGAAATCGCAGCCGAGCTGGTCGGCGAGCGGCTTCACCCGCTTTTCCATCACCTCGCCCTGATAGGAAATGGCAAGTTCGGCGCCCTGCGCATGCAGGGCCTTCGCGATGCCCCAGGCAAGCGACTTGTCGTTCGCAAGCCCCATGATCAGCCCGCGCTTTCCCTTCATCAGCTCCATGTCATTCTCCGGTCTTGTCGTTACCGACCACAATATCGTCGACGCGCCCAATAGCGTCGTGGCCCAAATCCTCAACCTCGACGAGCGCTGCATTGAGTTCGGCGCCGATCACCATACCCAATCCGACGAGGTAGAAAAAGAACAGCGCGATCATGACGCCGGCAAGGCTGCCGTAGGTCGCGTCATAGCGGAACAGGCTGGCGAGCAAAGGCGGAAGCGCCAGAGTGACCGCCATCCACCACAGGGTGGTGAAGAGCGCGCCGGGCCATTTGGGAAATTGTCGCCCGCGATATTTCGACGGCGTCAGCGACAGGAAGAGAAAATAGATGGCGGCAAACAGCCCCAGCCCCGATACGCCGCGCGAAATGGCGACGACGCCCGCCGACTGATAGGCAGAGGGCAGGACGCGTTCGACGAACTGTTCGATGCCGACGATCAGCACCTGCATGCTGAACGAGATCAGCATCAGCACGACCGCGCCGGTGACGATGCCGATCGACACCAGCCGATAGTGGAAAAAGCCCTTGGAAAAATGGGTGCCGTAGGCGCGGCGCAAGATGTCGCGGATCGTTTCGATCAGGCTGCCGACGGTCCACAGCGCGACGAGCGCGCCGAGCCAGAGGAAAATGCCCGTCCGCGCGCTCATCACCTCGGCGATCGGCCCCGCGAGCGCGCGCGCAACCGATGGCGGCATCGTCGAAAAGACCGCTTCGATCGCCCGCTCGCTGCCATAAGCGCCGCCCACGAGACTGAGCACCGCAGCGAGCAGGATGAAGAAGGGAAAGAGCGCGATCAGCGCAAGATAGGCAAGATTGCCAGCGTGGATGAACCCGTCGGTATAGGTGCCGACCACCACCCGGCGCGCGACACGAAAGATGCGTGTCCCGGGGCCGAGCGTTTCGCGTCCGCGTTCGATGACGCCCTGTGCCCGCCCGCGCAGGCGCATGCGCTTGGCGCGCTCGGCGCGTGCCTCGGGCGAATGGGGCGAGTGGCCTTCGGCCAGAAATTCCCTGCCGACCTCTTCGGCGACCTGACGTTCGAGCGCTGCGGCGTCTTGCTGCCCGGGACGTTCAACCACGCATCACACGCCAAGATCGGCCCGCACCGGCCGCGTATCGGTCCAACCTTCGAGCGCCTTTTCGAGCGCCTTTTCGAGCGCGGTGTCGCCCGAAGGAATGTCCACCATCAACCGGACGAGCTGGTCGCCGCGGCCGCCGCCCTTGCTGCTGAACCCCTTGCCCTTGAGGCGCATCACCTTGCCCGACGAGGAACCCGCTGGGATCGACAACATCACCGGTCCGTCGACGGTCGGCACCTTGATCTTCGCGCCCTTGACCGCTTCGTTCAGCGTGATCGGCAAGTCGAGCCGGATATTGTCGCCATCGCGTTCGTAGAAGGGATGATCCTTGACGCTGATCGTCACGATGCCGTCGCCATTGCCTCCGGGCCCCGGCTGCCCCTTGCCCGCAAGGCGCATCTGCGTTCCGGTTTCGACCCCGGCCGGCAGCTTGAGGTCGATCGTCTTGCCGTCGGCAAGCGTAATCCGCTGCATCGCCTGGGTCGCCGCGTCGACGAACGAAACGCTCAGCCGATAGGCGACATTGGCGCCTTTTTGCGGCGGCGCGCTGCGTCCCCCGCCGAAACCAAATCCGCCGCCACCACCGCGACCGCCGAACAGGCCTTCGAATATGTCGCCGAAGTCGGCGCCCTCGCCACCAAAACCGCCGAAGCCCCCCTGCGGCCCGCCGCGCGGGTCGCCCCGAAAGCCCCCGCCGCCACCGCCGAAACCGAACGGCATGGCGGGATTGCCCTCTGCATCGATTTCGCCGCGATCGAACTGCGCGCGCTTTTCCTTGTCGGACAACAGGTCATAGGCTTTGGTGACGTCGGAGAATTTCTCCGACGCCTTCGGATTTTCCTTGTTCCGGTCGGGATGCAGCTCTTTTGCAAGCTTGCGATAAGCGGATTTGATTTCCGCTTCGCTCGCGTTTTTCGCCACGCCGAGGGTGGAATAGGGATCTGCCATCTGTCTCCTGTAGCCCGATAAGTGACTGGCCGTGAAGGGCCGATTGCGCGCCATGTGGTAATGGCTGCGCAGAGGGTCAAGTTCCCGACGCTTTTGCTCGACCAGAGGCGCGACGCGGAGTATTGAGCCGGCATGACGACGACCGATCCTTTCGCGCTATTCGACCTATGGTATGGCGAGGCACGCGCGAGTGAACCCAATGACAGCAATGCGATGGCTCTGGCGACCGCGACGGCGGACGGCCATCCGTCGGTACGGATGGTCCTGCTGAAAGGTCATGGCCCCGACGGGTTCGTCTTCTACACCAATCTCGACAGCCGCAAGGGCGGCGAACTTGCGGCGAACCCGCATGTCGCACTGCTCTTTCACTGGAAGTCGCTGCGCCGACAGATTCGCATCGAAGGCCCGGTATCGACCGTCGACGACGCAACCGCCGATGCCTATTTCGCGACGCGCAGCCGCGACAGCCAGCTCGGCGCCTGGGCCAGCCAGCAGTCGCGTCCGCTCGACGCGCGTGAAAGCTTCGAAAGCCGCTTTGCCGAAATGCAGGCGCGCTTCGAAGGGCAGGACGTGCCGCGTCCGCCACGCTGGTCGGGCTGGCGCGTGACGCCCGAGCGAATCGAATTCTGGCAGGACCGGGCGCATCGCCTGCACGAACGCACGTTGTTCGTGCGCGCGGGCGATGGCTGGACGAGCGGACTGCTCTACCCATGAGCTGGCGCCGCCTGCCGATCACGCGCGTCGACGCCTTTGCCGAGCGGGCGTTCGAGGGCAATCCGGCGGCCGTCATGCCGCTTGATGAGTGGATGAGCGACGCGATGCTTCAGGCGATCGCGGCGGAGAATAACCTTTCCGAAACCGCCTTCGTCGTCCCCGACGAAACGAGCGAGGCGGATTACGAACTGCGCTGGTTCACGCCCAGGCAAGAGGTCGCGCTGTGCGGCCACGCGACGCTGGCGAGCGGGCATGTGCTGCTGACCACCGCCCAGTGGCGCGGCGACATGCGGTTTCGCACGCGCCACGCGGGCATCCTCGTTGTCGCGCGCGATGACGAGGACGGATATCGCATGCGCCTGCCCGCCTATCGCCCCGAACCCAAGCCCTTGGCAAAGATCGCAGCCGCGGTCGGCGGGTCGCCGGTCGAGACGCTGTGGCACGACGGGCGCTATGCGCTGCTGGTCTATGCCGATCCGCGCGAGGTGCGCGCGCTGGCGCCCGACATGGCGGCGCTCAAGGCGCTGGGCGATGTACAGGCGATCGCCACCGCCGACGGCGCGGGCGACCCAGCAGGCGCCGATGTCGTAAGCCGCGTGTTCGTGCCAAGCGCGGGGATCGATGAAGATCCCGTCACCGGGTCGGCGCACTGCGTCCTTACCCCTTATTGGACGCGCCGACTGGCGCGCGACCGCTTTACCGCCTGGCAGGCGAGCGAGCGCGGCGGGCGAGTCGGCTGTCATATCGACGGCGATCAGGTCGAGCTTTCGGGTCGCTGCGTCACGACGCTGACCGGCGAATTCCTGCTCTGACGATCGCGGCGTAGCGCCTTAGAGCGCGGCAGTCAGATCGGCGAGATGGCGGCGGAGCGCCGGGAACTGCTTGTCCTTCGTTATGCCGAGCCGCACCATCGTGATCCGCTGCGACGGCGACACGATGATATATTGCCCCTGATGCCCGATGCAGGCGAACAGGTCGTTCGGCCCGCGATCGGGCCATAGCGCCGCCCCCACGCCCGCGGGCCGCGCGCGGTTGAGCCAGATGTGCCCGCCATAGCCGGCATCGTTTGGCGACGGCGTCAGCATGAAGCGCATCCAGGTTTCGGGGAGCAGGCGCTGGCCGTTCGCAACGCCATGATTGCGCAGGAATTCGCCGAACTTCGCATAGTCGCGTGCGGTCGCGTGCATGATCGATCCGCCGACCATCGTGCCATGCGCGTCGAAGTCGGGGGTCAGGCTGGTCATTCCCAGCGGCTCGGTCAAACGGCCGTGAATGAAATCGAGCATCGCGTCGCGCCGCGCGTCGGGGTTCGAGGACGGGGTCAGTGCATCGGTCAGGATGTCGGCAAGGATGACGCTGGTCGCCGAACTATAGTTGAAGACTTCACCCGGTTTGGCGATCGCGGGCTTGCCCTCGGCAAAGGCGGCCATATCCTGCGCCCCCTTGCCGAACAGCATGTCGACCGTGTCGCCGCGCCAAACCGGGTCGCCTTCCTCGACATGCTCAAGGCCCGATGACATGTGCAACAGATCCCTGAGCGTGATCGTGCCGCGCGGATCGCCGCTGCGTTGCCACGCCGCGACCGGCGCCGGGCCATCGAGCGACAATTGGCCGTCGGCGACCAGAAAGCCCGTCAGCACCGCAGTGATACTCTTGGCCATCGACCAGCTGATAAGCTTGGTATCGGGGCCGAAGCCGGCGCCATAGCGTTCGTAGATCGGCTTGCCGTCGCGCAGGACCAACAGCGCGCGCGTCTCGCCGACATCGCCGGCATCGTCGAACAGCGCATCGGCCTTCGCCTTCACCACCGGACCGAGCGCCGGGAGCGCGGGCGACGCAGCGACCGGCACGACATCGTCGATCGACGCGCCCAGCCGCGGTGCTGGTGCGGGCGGCGCCATGCTGCCCTGCCCGGCGGCGTGCGTCAGCGACCAGCCACCCAGAAGCGCGAGCGCGGCACTTGCCAGCAGGAGTTTTTTCGTGATCATGGCCGCCCGTGAGTAACACCAACCCACCCGAAACGGCAACGGGCGAACCGGCCGCGGCGCCGACGCCGACCGGCGAGCGCCCCGACGTGCCGCGCCGCCTGCACGGCCGCAAGCGCGGGGCGAGCCGCTGGGGCGGCTGCCTGCCATGGACGGCGGGCTTCGGCGTTCTGTTGCTGATCTTCCTGATCTGGCAATTTCCGTCGTTCAAGGCGCAGGCCGAACTCGGCTCGGCCTATGCCGCGCGCGTCGGTTGTTCGTGCCGCTATGTCCAGGGACGCAGCCTCGACAGTTGCCAGACGGACTTCGAACCCGGCATGGAACTGGTGTCGCTCAGCGACGATCCGGCGACGAAGACGGTGACGGGCAGCGTGCCGCTGCTCGCATCGCGCAGCGCGCGCTATGCCGGCGCCAATGGCTGCCTGATCAATCCCGCACCCTGAACCGCTGCGTGATCAGCGCGAAAGCCGCGGGGACGCCGAAGACGAGCAGCCACACCGTCGCCTCCTCGCCCCAGCCATAGCCGGCCGAAAGCACGCCGAAGAGCAGATTGGCGACCGATACGACCAACCACAGGACCAGAAACAGCCGGGTCGCGCGGGCGGCGTCGCGTATGGACAGGCGCAGCAGGACCAGCAGGGCCAGCGCGGCGATGAGCATGATCATGGTGTGCGACATGAATTCCTCCCCTGAAACATCCGGCTACGCATCGGGATCGGCGCCGAACAGGCGGCCGAGCCCCGGCGCCCAGCGCTGCCAGCCGCCGTTGAGCGATCCCCATTCCCAGATCGCGGTGAACAACAGCGCGCCGAAAATCCCCATGCCGAGCGTTAGCGGCTGCCAATGGCCGAACCAGGCCGCGGCGCCGATCGCGAGCAGCAGCGCGCAGCCGAGCATATGCGAAAAGGGCGGCAGCGGCCGATCGTTCGTCGCGCGCTTGAACCCCATATTGCCGACAAGGAAGAGCAGCGCGCCGCCGACGGCAACGGCGAGATAGGCCGGCTCGATATGCCCCTTGGGGTGAGCGAGCAGCATTTCGTCGGCGACCGCCGAGACGACGAGCCCCGCGACGATCGGGATATGCCAATAGGTATAGGCGTTGCGCGCGAGAAGCCCGGCGTCGCCGCTCGCCTCGATCAGCTTGCTTCCGCGCACCGCGCCGGTGTCGAAATAGAGCCACCACAGCGCCGCGCTGCCCAGGAAGCAGGTCACGAAAGCCGTCCAGTGGAGCGCGTCCTGCGGCAACGTCGCAAAGGTCGCCCCGGTGACGAGCACCCCCTCGCCCAGCGCGATGATGATGAACAGCGCGCAGCGTTCGGCCATATGCGCCCCGGCGATGTCCCAGTCAGCCGCGTTCGACCGGCCCAGCCCGGGCGTCGCAAAAAAGGCGAAAGGACCGGCATATTCGATGGCGAGCGCCGCCGCCCAGCACAGCATCCGCACCCCGGCATCGGCGAAGCAGCCCGCGATCCACAGGGGCAGGGTGAGCAGCGACCAGAAGGCGATGCGCGCGAAATTGCGGGCGCGCCCGTCGTGGATCCCCCAGCTTGCCCAGATGACATAAAGCGACCGCCCCAATTGCATCGAACAATAGGCGGCGGCGAACAGCCAGCCATTCTTGCCGAACGCATAGGGAATGGCGCTCGACAGCGCGAGCCCCGCGAGCATCAGCAGGATCAGCATGAGGCGGACATTGGCGCGGTCGGGGTTCAGCCAGTTCGCAACCCAGGTCGTGTAAATCCACACCCACCAGACCGCGAACAGCAGGATCAGCGCCTGCAACGCCCCCAGCAGCGACAGATGCGCGAGCAGGCCGTGCGAAAGCTGGGTTATCGCGAAGACGAAAACGAGGTCGAAGAACAACTCGATATAGGTGACCGGCGCATGGCCGTGCGCGTCACGCGCCCGAAACAGATTGGTCCTCGCCATCGACGCTCGCCCTCCCCTTCATAAGTTTGCGCCACTGGCCGGGAGACATAGCAAGCCTGCGCCGAAACACAGCACAAAGATGCGCGTGACTCGAAAAGCCGGTTGCAAAGGCGATTTCGGCGACGCTCAGCGGCCGGTTGAGCAGAAACCAGCAGGCGCGGCGCAGCCGCTGATGCAGCACATATTGCGCCGGCGTCCGGCCTGTCGCGCGCGCGAATTGGACGATCAGATTATTGACCGACATGCCGGCTTCCTCGGCAAGTTCGTGCACCGACAGCTGGGTTTCAAGGCCCTTCTGGATATAGCGCATCAGATCGTCGATGCGCCGCGCGATGCCCGGCTGTACCGGAAGCGTTGCCGTGGTTGCGAGCCGTTCGGCGATCGCGGCGATCAGGGCGTCGCCCGCCTGGGCATCGCCCGCCGCGAGCGCGCGGGCGAGCGCCGCCATCGCCGGATCGTCATGCCCCGCGATCGCCCGCGCATGGGGCGAAACGGCGAGCCGGTGATGCGGAATTTCAACCTCGATGCTACGCACCGCGCCGCCCTGCGCCGTCGCGCGATATTCGTGACCGAAGGGCGCCAGCCACATTTCGCCGGGGATCGGATCGCCGAGCGATGTCCGCCGTCCGTCGAGCCATGTCTCGAGCCAGTGGTAGCTGCCCGCTTCGTAAAGGATCAGGATGTGACAATCGCCAGACACCGTCCAACTGCTCGGGCCGTCGATCCGGTCGACCTTGGCGATTGCCCTGACTTCTCCCGCGTTCATCCAGCGAATATGCCGAATGCGGGAGAATCTGAAAGCCTGCAATATAGGCCAAATCTATGGTTAAATCGCACCTTCAGTTTTTGGGTCGCAAACCAGTGGACGGACTGAAGGTGCACCCCAAAACCGACCCCTCCGGCGGGCGACTGTTATAGTCGTCCGCCGTTTTTCGGGCTCCGCTAAACGGCGACGCGGGTCAGTTTGCGGCGAGAAATTCGTCCATCGCGGCGTTGACCGCATCGGGCGCTTCCCAAGGCACAAAATGGCCGCAGCCCGGCACCTTCACAATGGTGATATGGGGCACCAGTTCCTCGATCCCGTCGAGGTTGCACGGGGGCAGCGCGACATCGTCGAGCGCCCAGACGACCAGCGTCGGGATCGTCAGCTTCGGAAAAGGCATCGCCGGCGGCTCGGCATAGGGGTCGTCCATTGCGGGCACATTGGCGGGCGAACCGCGATACCAGTTGATCATCGCGCGACAGGTGTCGCGATCCTCCCAATCCTTGAGTAGCCGGGCGATCTCGTCGGGCGGCTGGATCCCGCCGCTCGGCACCCTGCCCGCAAAGGCATGGGCAAGGATGCCCGCGATGCCATGCTCCTCGATAATCGCATCGCTGGCGGGATCGCGGAAGGTGCGGATATACTGGCTCGCGGCGCGCTGTTCGGCATTGGTCAGCAGCAGGCGCTGAAAGATCGCGGGGTGCGGCGCATTGGCGATGACCGCCCGCGTGACGCGGCCCGACCATTCGGGATGCAGCCCTCCCGGCTGACCGCCGAGCGCCACGCCCCACGCGATCGCCCCACCCCAATCATGCCCGACGACCGTAAAATCGCCGACGTCCAGCGCGTCGGCGAGCGCGAAGATATCGGCGATCAGCTTGTCGGGGGTGTAGGAGGCGGCGTCCTGCGGCTTCGACGACCCGCGATAGCCGCGCTGATCGGGCGCGATGCAGCGGAAATGCTGCGCGAAATGCGGCAGCTGAAAGCGCCAGGTGCGGTGCGATTCGGGAAAGCCGTGGAGGAAGATCAGCACCGGCGCATCGCGCGGCCCCATATCAACAACGTCGAGTTCGACCCCCGTCGCCAGCCTGACCCGCACCTGATCGAAATCGCCGCTCATGCATCGCTCCTCTGGTTTCATTTCAAAACCGTCTGGCCGAGCGCGGCGCCGCTGGCAAGCTGCAACAAATGGCGGGTCGGTGGCGACTGCGGCGGCGTTTGGCGGATTGGCGGCATTGGGTTGGAGAGCGGACGTTGCGGCAAATCGCCTTGCGTTCGCCGGCGCAAGCCGGGGTGCAAGTCCGGGATGACGATGCCGTAAACATCGTGCTTCGGTCGCAACCCGAACACCGCATCCGCTTGCACGCACCCACGCATCCGCTAAAGACGCCCCGATGGATCAGATCGTCATTCGCGGCGGCCAGCGACTCAAGGGCCGTATCCCCATCTCGGGCGCCAAGAACGCCGCGCTCACCCTTCTGCCCTGTGCGCTGCTGACCGACGAGCCGCTGACCCTGCGCAACCTGCCGCGGCTCGCCGACGTCGATGGCTTCGGGCATCTGCTCAACCAGCTCGGCTGTTCGACGACGATCGAAGGATCGCGGCCCGAGGATTTCGGCCGCGTGATGACCGCGCGCGCGACGACGCTGACCTCGACCGTCGCGCCCTATGACATCGTCCGCAAGATGCGCGCCTCGATTCTCGTGCTCGGCCCGCTGCTCGCGCGCGCGGGCGAAGCCACCGTGTCGCTGCCGGGCGGCTGCGCCATCGGCAACCGCCCGATCGACCTGCATCTGAAGGCGCTGGAAGCTTTCGGCGCCGAGATCGAGCTTGCGTCGGGCTATGTGAAGGCCGTCGCCCCCGGCGGGCGCCTTGCCGGCGGCAAGTTCACCTTCCCCGTCGTCTCGGTCGGCGCGACCGAAAATGCGGTGATGGCGGCAGTTCTCGCCAAGGGCACCTGCGTTCTCGAAAACGCCGCGCGCGAGCCCGAGATCGTCGATCTGTGCAACTGCCTGGTCGCAATGGGCGCGCATATCGACGGCATCGGGACCGAAACGCTGACGATCGAAGGCGTCGACCGCCTGCACGGCGCGACCTATCGCGTGATGGCCGACCGCATCGAGGCGGGCAGCTACGCCTGCGCCGCGGTGATCACCCAGGGCGATGTCGAACTGGTCGGTGCCAAGGCCGACGAGATGGAAGCGACGCTCGCCGCGCTGCGCGAAGCCGGTGCGACGGTCGAGACGACCAAGGCCGGGATCCGCGTCGCTATGGACGGCCGCGCCGACCCCGTCACGCTGTCGACCGCGCCCTACCCCGGCTTTGCCACCGACATGCAGGCGCAGTTCATGGCGATGGCGACGCTCGGCACGGGCGCCTCGCTGTTCACCGAGACGATCTTCGAAAACCGCTACATGCATGTCCCCGAGCTCGCGCGCATGGGCTGCGACATCCAGGTCAAGGGCCGCACCGCAATCGTCCGCGGCGTCGATCATCTGGTCGGCGCGCCGGTGATGGCGACCGACCTGCGCGCATCGATGAGCCTGATCATCGCGGGGCTGGCGGCGCAGGGCCAGACCGAGGTCAACCGCGTCTACCACCTCGACCGCGGCTACGAGCGGCTGGAGGAAAAGCTGCAGGCGGTCGGCGCCGATATCGAACGGATCAGCGCGGGCTAGTCGCTCTCGACCGGCATCGACACCATATTGCCGCTGACCGAGGGTTTGGCGGGCCGTTTCGCGACCGCGATCACCAGTCCGACAAGCGCGACCGCGCCGCCCGCGATCGACAGCGGCGCCCAGTGATACCCCTCGAGCGCGGTCGAAAATCCCATCGCGATGATCGGGATCAGCACGCTTGACCAGGCCGCCTGGCCCGGCCCCACCGCGCGGATGACGCCGAAATAGAGCGGGAAGGTAACGGCGCTCGCAATGACGCCGAGATAGAAGACGCCGCCGATATAGGCCGGCGTCGCCTCGATCTGCGGCGGACCGATTGTGATCCACGCAAAGGCGCCGTCGGCAAGCGCGCCGAACAGCATGGCCCACGCGATCATCACGATCATCGACTGCGCGCGCGCGAAATGCGTCCCCTGCATCACATTGGAAATCGAGGCGCTGAGCACCCCCGACAGGGTGAGCGCGGTTCCGATCAGCACGGCGTGCGCGTCGAGCGCGGCGGCGCGATATTCGTGCAGGATCATCATCGCCACCCCGACGATCGCAATCCCCGCCCCCGTCAGAAAACGCGCCTCGATCGGTGTGCGGAGGAACAGGCGGCCGAGCAATGTGTTGGGAACGATCAGCAACGCGAACAGCACCGCCACCAGCCCCGACGTGATATGCTGCTCGGCGCGGTAGACGAAATTGAAGTTGAAGGCGAATTGCGCGACGCCGAGCATGGCGGCAAACGCCAGCGCGCGTGGACCCGGCATCAGTCGTTCGCGGCGGACGACGGCAAAGGCGAACATCGCCGCCGCCGCAACCGCGAAACGATAAGTGACCGACCAGCTCGGCGGTACGATGCCAAGCTGCCCCTTGATGACGATCCAGGTCGATCCCCAGATCAGCGTTACCAGCGCAAAGGGAAGCAGGACGCGCGGGCTGAGCAGCGACGCCGAAGGTGCGGTCATAGCGCCGCGATCGCAGCGGCGAGCGGCGCCACCGCGGCGGCATCCTGGTCCCAGCTCGTGACAAGACGCGCGGCGCCCTCGCCCCAATCGTAAAAGTCAAAGCCCCGGGCGCGCAGTTCAGCCGCTTCCTCGGCGCTCAGCCGCACGAAGAGTTCGTTCGCCTCGACGGGGTGCATCAGCCGGTCGCCGCACGCCTGCGCGAGCGCCTGCGCGCCGGCGTTGGCGGCGCGCGCATTGGCGAGCCACAGATCGTCCTTCAGCATCGCGCGAATCTGCGCGGCGACGAAACGCCCCTTGCTGAGCAGATGTCCGCCGCGCTTCTTGAGCTCGCGCACCCCCGCCCCGCCGCTGCCACCAAAGAAAACCAGTGCCTCGGCCATCATCGCACCATTTTTGGTGAACCCGAACGACAGCGCATCGACTCCCGCGCGCCACGTCACATCGGCGGGCGAACAGCCGGCGAAGGCGACCGCATTGGCGAAACGCGCGCCGTCCATATGCAGCTTCATGTCGTTGGCGCGCGCTATTTCGCTGATTTCGCGCACTTCGTCCGGCCGCCACGCCAGCCCATATTCGGTGGCGTTGGTGATGCTGATCGCGGCGGGCTGCACCTGATGCACATCCCTGCGGATGCCGGCGATCCGCGCCTTCAGCGCATCGGCGTCGATCTTCGCGCCCGCGCCCGGCAGCGTCATCAGCTTGGCGCCGCCCGAATAGAAGGTCGGCGCGCCGCATTCATCGACTTCGATATGCGCCTCCTCATAGCAGAGGATGCCCTGCCACGGCCGCACGAAATGGGCGAGGATGATGCTGTTCGCCGCGGTGCCGGTCGCGATCCACACGACCTCGCAAGAGGTTTCGAACAGGTCTGAAAAGGCCGCGTCGAGCGACCGGCTGATCGCGTCGCCGTCATAGGCGGTGTCGACATGATTGGCGGCGACGAGCGCCTCCATTACGGCGGGATGGACGGCGGCGGCATTGTCCGAAAAAAAGCGCATGGCGGTCATGACGTCGCCCTTAGCGCAGGATGTGACGTCATGCTAAGCCGTTATTTGTGAAATTCAGCGCCATTTGTTCCCGAAATCGAGACAATATCCTTTCAAAAGGAAGTTAATGGCGCCGGCGATAGATTTTCCGGCCCAGCGAGCGCGACCAGCGCACATAATAGGCACCGGGCAATAGCAGGCGCGTGGCGATGCCATGCGTCGTTATGATCAGGGCCAGACGTGGCAGCCAGATGAGGCAGGGTATCCATTCGTGACGGGCGGAATCATTGGCGGGCGGCGCATCCATATGCTGTTCTCCGAGTCCGCCCCATTTCCGCAAATTAGCATAAGCGGGGGAGAATGGAGACCGGAAACGCCGCGTCGCGCGACCATCGGCCCGGCAATTCGGTTCAGCCGCCGCTGAGACTGTTTATCGTGAACGCGATGACGCCGATGTTGAAGACGAAGGCGGCAAAGCTCTGGACCAGCGCGATACGGCGCCAATGGGGGCTGTGGATCTCCACATCGCTCGTCTGGAACGTCATCCCCAATGTGTAGGCAAAATAGGCGAAATCCCAATATCCGGGCTGACGCTCGCCCGGAAAGTCTATGCCGCCGCGATATTCGCCCTTGCGATCGGGCGCGTAGAACAGATGCGCATAGTGCAGCGCGAACACCATGTTGAAGAACAGCCAGGCGACGAGCAGTGTACCGAGCACCAATATCTTCTGCCAGAGCAGCGGCGCGTCGGCGCGGCCGTGGAGAATGAAGCCGACGCCGAACAATATGAGCATCAGCACCGCGACGGTTATCGCGAGCGAGATGAGCTGATCGGGATCGTTGCGCTCGGCCTGTTCGCGGATCGCGCCATTGCCGTCGCGAAACAGCGGCACCAGCGTTGCGAAGAAGACCAGCGCCGCGGCGACGAAACCGAGCAACGCCGCCTCGGGCCAGGCGAAGCGCAAATGAATGAGCGGAATGTCGGCGAGCAGGACGGTAAACAGCACAAAGCGCCACGGCACCCGGGCCTGCCGGATCGCCGTCTTGCCCGTCCGCGTCACCGATCGCGCTTCGCGAGCAGCTTGAGGCGCAGCGCGTTCAACTTGATGAAGCCCGCCGCGTCTTTCTGGTCATAGGCGCCGGCATCATCCTCGAAGGTCACATGCGCTTCGCTGTAGAGGCTGTTCGGCGACTTGCGGCCGACGACGCTGGCATTGCCCTTGTAGAGCTTCAGGCGGACGGTGCCGCTCACCTTCTCCTGGCTGTGGTCGATCGCGGCCTGCAGCATCTCGCGCTCCGGCGCGAACCAGAAGCCATTGTAGATGAGCTCGGCATATTTCGGCATCAGCTCGTCCTTGAGGTGCGCCGCGCCGCGATCGAGCGTGATGCTTTCGATCCCGCGATGCGCCCGGGCATAGATTTCGCCGCCCGGCGTTTCGTACATACCGCGCGATTTCATGCCGACGAAGCGGTTTTCGACGAGGTCGAGGCGGCCGATACCATGTTTACGGCCGAGGTCGTTGAGCGCCGCAAGCAGCGCCGCGGGCGACATCGCCTGACCGTTGAGCGCGACACCGTCGCCGCGTTCGAAATCGATCGTGATATATTCGGGCGCGTCGGGCGCGTCTTCGGGATTCACGGTGCGCGAATAGACGTAATCGGGCGTTTCCTGCCACGGATCCTCGAGCACCTTGCCTTCCGAGGAGGTGTGGAGGAGGTTCGCGTCGGTCGAGAAGGGGCTTTCGCCGCGCTTGTCCTTCGGCACCGGAATCTGGTTCTTTTCGGCGAAGTCGATCAGCGCAGTGCGGCTCGTCAGGTCCCATTCGCGCCACGGCGCGATGACCTTGATGTCGGGATTGAGCGCGTAACAGGACAGTTCGAAGCGCACCTGGTCATTGCCCTTGCCCGTCGCGCCATGCGCCACGGCATCGGCGCCGGTTTCGCGGGCGATTTCGACCAGCCGCTTCGAGATCAGCGGCCGCGCGATCGACGTGCCGAGCAGATAATCGCCCTCGTAACGCGCATTGGCGCGCATCATCGGGAAAACGAAGTCGCGCACGAATTCCTCGCGTACGTCGTCGATATAGATATGCTCGGGCTTGATCCCCATCAGCTCGGCCTTGGCACGCGCCGGCTCGAGTTCCTCGCCCTGGCCCAGATCGGCGGTAAAGGTCACCACCTCGCACCCATAGGTGACCTGCAGCCATTTCAGAATGACGCTGGTGTCGAGTCCCCCCGAATAGGCAAGGACGACGCGCTTGATGGACTCGGACATGGCAGCACCTTCTGGCGGGAAATGACGCGGGCGCGGCTAGCAGGCCTGCCGGCGCGGCGCAACGGCCCGATCGGAAAAAGAGACGGAAAACTGCGAAACTTCACGCGCGAATCATAGTCGCGCAGCCGCTCGCGGCTTCAACGGCGGCCTAAACGCGACAAAAGAACCCGTGCGCAGTGTCAAAATATCTCCTTCTTCGCTTTAAGGGCGGTCGGCTCGAAGCGGCGAAGCGACCGATATGGGCGGGGACAAACGGCATAAACAGGAGGCTAGCGCGACCCGGTTTTGTAGGACAGCGATTTGCTAGGATGAAATGGCGGCAGCCGACTGATTGCGGACCTCGCGAATCCAAATTATATGACCAATTGAAGGAGCTTAAGGTCCCATGATCCAGACGGCGCTTGATCGGCTGTCGATTGCCTTCGCCGGGGCGGTTCTGGGCTTGCTGCTGGCCGAGTATGGATATGGCGTCCAAGGATTAGAGAAGCCTGAGAACCTCGCTTATGGCGCACTTGTTCTTACTCTAGGAGCGCTTGGAATTGTCAGGATGACAGCGGCCAAGACCCCTATGCATAACTCTGAAACCCAGTGAACCAGAGTTCGCTTCCAAACCTATATCAGCCGTTCCCTACTTATTTGGACGGAATCACTTCTAAAGACCAATTGTAGAAATCTACTTCATCTTCATCCCGGACTTGATCCGGGATCCATTCACTCAGCGTCGGAATAATGGATCCCGGATCAAGTCCGGGATGACGACTGAGGTGGAGCCCAGCATCTATATGTGTTCCCCGGCGAAGGCCGGGGCCCAGGGCTTTACGGCACCGACGTCAGCGTTCGACGCCCTAGACCCCGGCTTTCGCCGGGGAACACGAAGCGGTGAGCGGCGAAGTCCCCTTCCACCCCGAAACAGACACCTGCCGCCTTTCACATCGCGAGGCTAAAGATAATGCCCCTCGGCCTCAGCCATATAGTCGCGGGTCAGCGGCAGGGCGTGGCGGCTGCGGGCGAACTGGATCTGGTAATTGCCCATCCCGCCGCTTTCGAAGGCCGCGGTGGCGCCAGCCAGGTAGAAGGTCCACATGCGATAGAAGCGTTCGTCCATCATGGCGACGATCTCGTCGCGATGCGCCAGCGTGCGCGCATACCATTGGCGTAGCGTGCGCGCATAATGCAGCCGCAGCGTTTCGACGTCGGTGACGATCAGCCGGCTCTTTTCGCTCGCCGCGACCGTTTCGCTGAGCGCGGGGATATAGCCGCCGGGGAAGATATATTTGCGCGTGAAGGAGTCGGTCGCGCCGGGCTTGCCGAAACGGCCGATGGTGTGGAGCAGCATCACGCCCTCGGCGGTCATCAGATTGGCGCAAGCGCGAAAGAAGGTTTCGAAATTGGCGGCGCCGACATGTTCGAACATGCCGACCGACACGATCCGGTCGAAACCCCCGACCTCGCGCTCGGCAAGGTCGCGATAGTCGATCAGTTCGAAGCGCACCCGATCGGCCACACCCGCCGCCGCGGCGCGCTCGCGCGCCAGCGCGAGTTGTTCCTCCGACAGGGTGATCCCCAGCACTTCGACCTTTTCCAGCTGGGCGAGCGTGATCGCCATGCCGCCCCAGCCGCAGCCGATGTCGAGAACACGCTGCCCCGGCGCGAGCGCAAGCTTTGCCGCGATATGCGCCTTTTTCGCCGCCTGCGCTTCCTCCAGCGTCATATCGGGACGCGGCCAATAGGCGCAGCTATATTGCATATCGCTGTCGAGGAAGAGGCGGTAGAGGTCGTTGCCGATGTCGTAGTGATGCGCGACGTTCGCGCGCGACGAGCGCCGGCGGTTGATCGAATTCAGCCGCGTCCTGACCCCCTCGAACCATTCGCCGAGCGCGGTCTTGTCCTTGAGCTTTGCGCCGCGGTCCCACGGCGTGTTCGCGCGCAGCAGGCCGATCAGCTCCATGATATCGCCCTGAACGATCTCCATCTCGCCGTCCATAAAGGCTTCGGCGGCGCCGAGCCGTGGATCGAGGATGATGCGGCGCATCCCCTTTCGCGTGGTAAAACGCACCGTCACTTCGGGATAGCCGGCGGCTGGCGCGCCGAAGCTTTCGCTGCTCCCGTCGGGTGACAGGACGGTCAGCCGGCCGTGACGGATGACGCGGGCCAGGAACGGGCGGAGAATGGACATGGGTGCGACCTTTTCGACGTCTTGCCTGCCCCCTGCGGCTCCCTAAATACCCGCATACCATTCATAATCAATGCGGTCTTCCCAGAAGCCGCCCTTCCCCGCCCCCACCTTGTCGAGGCTGGCGACCGCTTCGATGCCGGTCAGATATTTGGCATGCTTGTAACCGAGCTGCCGCTCGATCCGCAGCCGCAACGGCGCGCCGTTGGCGATGGGCAACACCGATCCGTTGAGCGCCCAGGCAAGGATCGTCTGCGGATGAAGCGCATCGACCATGTCGCAGCTTTCATAATAAGCCGCGCCGCCGATCCGGTCGGCACAATGAAAGACGATATAGCGCGCCGCATCGCGCACCCCGGCCACCGCCAGCACCTGGCGCAGTTGCGGCCCCATCCATTCCGCAATCGCGCTCCAGCCCTCGACGCAGTCGTGGCGGGTAATCTGCCGGCGTTGCGGCATCGCCCGCAAATCGGCGAGCGACAGCGACAAGGGCCGCGCAACCAGCCCCGATACGCGAACACGCCAGTCGGCAAAGCCGTTCGCGGCGTGCGCGGCATAGTCGGCCCCTTCGGGCAGGCGGGTGCCGTTGGCACGAAAGACGGGCGACAGGTCGGCGCGGCCATATTCGGGGGCGAGCGCATCGCGGTCCATCAGCGCCCGCTGGCTGGCGCGGTTCATCTCCTCACCCATCGACAGGATCTTGCGCACCGCGGGCGCCTCGTTGACCCGATCGCACGCGGCGAGCAGCGGCAGCGCGGCTGCCATGCCGCCCACGCGGACGATCAGTTCGCGTCGCGGCAGGATCAGGCCGGTCATGCTTCTTCTCCCACGCGCGGCTTGTCGGCCGGCAGACGGAACCAGCCCGTAAGCATCGAGCGCAGTTCGTTGACCGGCCCGGCGAGCAGCACCATCGCGATATGGACGAGGAAGAAGGCGACGAGCGCCCAGGCAAGGATGAAATGGATCGAGCGCGCCGACTGGCGCCCGCCGAACAGGTCGAGCAGCCACGGCGCCGCGGCATTCATTCCCGGCGACATCGTCAGCCCGGTTGCGATCATCAGCGGCAGCAGCACGAAGATCACGCCGATATAGCTGAGCTTTTGCAGGATATTGTACCGCGCCGCCGCTTCGCCCGTCGGAAAGCGTAGCCGGGCGTGATCCTTGATATCCTGCCAGATATGCCGCGGCGACCATTCGGGACGCCGGACGTGCAGATCCTTGCGCAAATGCCCGCCGATCGCGGTCCACAGCATATAGAGCGTCAGGCTGATCGCCAGCACCCAGGCGAAGAATAGGTGCCAACGCCGCCCGTCGGCAAGGCTGTAGCTGGTGGGAATCGTCGCCCAGCCCGGAAAGGCCCAGGTCTTCGTCGCGCCATTGGCGTCGGTCCAGCGGCCAAGCACACCCGTCGTGTCGATCTCGACCGCGGCAATGCGGAGGTAGCCGCGATTCGCCTTCGACCCGATCGACAGCCACGGCTGGTCGTAGTTTGCGCCATATTGCCCCCAATAGAGGCGCGGGTGCGCGTTGAAGATCATCAGCCCGCTCATCAGCATGACGAGCAGCGTCGCGGCGTTGATCCAGTGCCAAAGCCGCGTCGGCAGCCGATGGCGATAGACGCGCGGCGGCGGGGCGGCCGCGGGGGCGACGGGGGACTGGTCCTCTTCCATATCCCTCATTCGCTCCCGCTCCCTCTCCGGTTACGCCGCCTATGCAATCACGCCGCGGGCTGGGCCGCAAATTCCTCGCGATATTTGTTGCGCAGGCTGACCTTGTCGATCTTTTCGCTACCCAGCTTCGGCAGCGCATCAGTCGCCATCCAGATGCGATAGGGCACCTTGAACGCCGCCAGCCGCTCCTGCAGGAAGGCGGTCAGTTCGTTTGCATCGACGCTGCTCTCGGGTTTCAGCCACACGACAGCGCCGACCACTTCGCCCAGCCGCTCGTCGGGCAGGCCGAACACCGCACATTCATTGACGTCGGCATGTTCGTAGATCGCCGCCTCGACCTCCTGACAGCTGATATTCTCGCCGCCGCGGATAATGATATCCTTCTTGCGATCGACGATGAACAGATAGCCGTCGGCATCGAGATAGCCAAGGTCGCCGGTGCGGAAATAGCCATTGTCGAAAAAGGCCGCCTTGGTCGCCGCCGGATTGTTCCAATAGCCTTCGAAATTGCAGATCGACCGGATGCATACTTCGCCGACCTGTCCCTGCGCGAGCGCCGCGCCATTGTCGTCGAGGATCGCAAGATCGACGAGCGGTTTCGAGGCGGGGCCGGTCGAAAGCGGCTTTTCGACGTAATTTTCGTTGATGATGCCGCAGCCGACGGCGTTGGTTTCGGTAAGGCCATAGCCGAGCAGCGGCTTGCCCTCGCCCATTTCGGTCGCCAGGCGCTTCACATGTTCGGGCGGGCGCGGCGCGCCGCCGCCGGCGTAGCTTTTGCACGTCGACAGATCGTAATTCTTGCGGTTCGGATGGACGAGAATCTCGTAGCTCATCAGCGGCACGCCGACGAAATAATTGACCTGTTCGTCCTGGATCAGCCGCATCGCCTCTTCGGCATTCCACTTCGGCATCAGCACAAGCTTCCGACCGAGCGCGAAGCTTTGCAGGAACACCGGGATTTCGGCGGTGACGTGAAACAGCGGGGTGCAGATCAGCGTCGCGGGCTGAATATCGGACATCTGCCCGTCTTCGGTCAGAAGATGGACGATGCTCGCGGTCTGGGTGACATAGTTGAAGATCGCCTGCACGACCGAACGGTGACGAGAATAGGCACCCTTCGACTGGCCCGTCGAACCCGAGGTAAAGAGAATCGTCGCCAGATCGTCACCCGTCAGCGCGGGCAAGACAGTGTCGGCGCTGCCGCTCACCGGCGCGATCGCTTCGTCGATCGGGCGCGTGATGTCGAGCGTCACGACCTTGGCGCTGTGCGCCACGCCGGGTTCGGCCAGCCGCGCCGCGCGCTGCGGATCGGCGATCACCAGCTTCGCCTCCGCATCCTCGATCCCCGCGGCCAGCTCACCGCCCTGCCACCAGCCGTTGAGAAGCGTCGCGCAGCCGCCCGCGAGCAGGATGCCGAGATAGCTGACGCACCAGGCATTGGCATTGCGCATCGCCAGCCCGACACGGTCGCCACGCGCGACGCCGTGCGTTTCGATCAATCCCGCCGCAACCTTCCGCGCGGCGGCATAGACCTGTTTGAAGCTCAGCCGTTCATCGCCTTCGACCAGAAAAATGGCGTCGCCATGCTGCGCACAAAAAAACGCAACATAATCGCCCAGATTCGTCGGCGCATTGGTGATGAAGGGCAGCGAACGCCCGTCCATTTCGATGGATCCGACCTGGATCGGCCCGCCCGGGCCGGTGATCAGTTCATATGCGGCGTCCAGGCGCAGATCGAGCGCGGATGGCATCCTGTATCTCTCCTCTTGGTCTCGTGGCGCTTACCCCTTATGGGGAAGCCCTCTCCTGGGGAAGGTTCCGAGAATATATGTTTCTTTTTGCAACCCTAGCCGAAGCAACGCAATATGTGAACTTCCATGACCTGATGGGAGACAATAGCGCGATTGCCTTTTCGGTATTCGGGCTACCGATCCGTTGGTACGCCCTCGCCTATCTCGCGGGCATTTTCGTCGGCTATTGGTATCTTACCAAGCTGATCGACCAGCCGGGCTCGCCGATGGCGCGCCGTCACGCCGACGACATGATCTTCTATGCAATGCTCGGAATCATCCTGGGCGGACGCATCGGCTATGTCCTGTTCTACAATCTGGAATCCTACATTCGCGATCCCGCCGCAGTCTTCCGCCTGTGGGACGGCGGCATGTCGCTGCACGGCGGCGTGCTCGGCGTGCTGGTCGCGATCTGGTATGTAACGCGCAAGGAGAAGCTCAGCTTTCTGCGCTTTTGCGACTATGTTGCGTGCGTTGTGCCCTTCGGCCTCTTCTTCGGCCGCCTCGCCAATTTCGTGAACGGCGAGCTGTGGGGTCGCGCCACGACGGTGCCGTGGGCAATCATATTTCCCGAAAGCGGGACGATGGACCCGCGACATCCCAGCCAGCTTTACGAAGCCGGGCTGGAAGGCATCGTCATGATGGCGGTGCTCGCCTGGTTCTTCTGGCGCACCGATGCGCGCTACAAGCCCGGATTCCTGTTCGGCATGGCCGCGATCCTCTATGGCGTCAGCCGTTTCGTCGTCGAATATTTCCGCGAACCCGATGTCCAGCGCCAGTGGGTCGTCGATATGACCGGCCTGTCGATGGGCCAGTGGTTGACCGTGCCGATGCTGCTCGCCGGCATCTGGCTCGTCGCCACCGCCAAGGGCCGGCGCCAGCGCGTCGAACCCGTCGCGGGGTCCGACAGCATTGCCTGACGGACGGCCGACCCCCGACGATCTGATGAAGGAAATTGCCGCGGCGCGAACGGTGACGGTCGCCGATTATATGGCGGCCGCGAACGCGCATTATTACGCGACGCGCGACCCGCTCGGCGCCGCGGGCGATTTCACCACGGCGCCCGAAATCAGCCAGATGTTCGGCGAAATGGTCGGCATCTGGATCGCCGACCTGTGGACCCGTGCGGGCGGCCCCGCCTTTCATTATGTCGAACTGGGGCCGGGGCGCGGCACGCTTGCGGCCGACGCGCTGCGCACCGCCGCCCGCTTCGACTGCAAGCCGCAGGGCCTCCACCTCGTCGAGACGAGCCCAGCGCTGCGCGCGGCGCAGTCGGCGCGCCTGCCGGACGCAGAGCATCATGACGAGATCGACAGGCTGCCGGACGAGCTGCCGCTCATCGTCATCGCCAATGAATTTTTCGACGCGCTGCCCGTCCATCAATATGTGGCAACGAAGGACGGCTGGCGCGAGCGCATCGTCGTGCGTGGGGACAACGGCATAACCGCTGCTCCGGACACGGTTCCAGCCGACGAGGCCATACCACCGGCGCTGCGCGACCGCGCCGAAGGCACGATCGTCGAAACCGCGCCCGTCGCCGCCGCGGTGATGCATCAGTGCAGCGCACGGCTCGCACGGCAAGGCGGTGCGCTGCTGGCAATCGACTATGGCTATTGCGGCCCCGCCACCGGCGACACGCTGCAGGCGGTAAAGGCGCATCGTTTCGCCGATCCCTTCGCCGATCCGGGCGAGGTTGACCTGACCGCCCATGTCGACTTCGCGGCGCTTGCCCATGCCGCGCGGCGCCCCGGCACGAACGTCTTCGGCCCCGTTGATCAGGGCGCGTGGTTGCAGGCGATGGGCATTGACGCCCGCTTGCAGACGTTGGCCGCTGCCTCGCCCGCACGCGCGGGCGATTTGCAGGGACAGCGCGACCGGCTGGTCGCAGCCGATCAGATGGGAACATTGTTCCAGGCGATGGCGCTGACCGGCGCCGGCTGGCCGCAGCCCGCCGGATTCGATAGTTCGGGAGAGATTGCATGACCGACGTCACGCTCGCCACCGCTGCTGACGCCGACGCGCTGTCGCGTTTTGCCGAAGCCGCCTTCGTGCAGACCTTCGGTCATATCTACGATCCCGCCGACCTTGCGAGCTTTCTCGCGGACTGGAATCCGCCCGAGAAACTGCGCGCGCAGATCGCCGATCCCGCGATGGTAGTCGCGCTCGTCCGCGGCGCCGACGAGGCGATCCTCGGCTATATCAAGCTTGGCCCCATCGATTTCGATCTGCCCGAGGGGCAGCCGGCGGAGGGCGCGACTGAACTCCACCAGCTTTATGTCGCCGCCGAAGCCAAAGGGACGGGCGTTGCCGCGGCGCTGATGCAATGGGGCATCGACTGGGCGCGCCAAAGGGCATCGATCCTCTACCTGTCGGTCTTCACCGAGAACCCGCGCGCGCAGGCCTTTTACCGCCGCTATGGCTTCGTCGATGTCGGCCGCAACGCATTCCGCGTCGGCAACCATATCGACGAAGACCGGATCTGGAGGCTCGACCTGTGACCCCGCCTTTCACCACCGCCGCACCGCTCGCCGGGGTCGCGCACGGATTTTTCGGACGGCGCGGCGGCGTGTCGACCGGCGACCTTGCCTCGCTCAACTGCGGCGTGGGATCGGGAGACGATGCCGCGCTGATTGCGGAAAATCGCCGCCGCGTCGGCGCCGCCGTGTTGCCCGGCGCTACGCTGACAGGGCTTTATCAGGTGCATGGCAATCGCTGCCATATCGTCGATGCGGACAGCGACCTTGCCGCCCGCCCCGAAGCCGACGCGCTGGCGACGCGCACGCCGGGCATCTTGCTCGGCATCCTCACTGCCGATTGCGTCCCGGTGCTGTTTGCCGATCGCTCGGCCGGCGTCGTCGCGGCGGCCCATGCCGGGTGGAAAGGCGCAATCGCGGGGGTCACTGACGCGGCGCTCGGCGCGATGGAAAGCCTCGGAGCGCGGCGCAGAAATGTCGTCGCCGCGATCGGCCCCTGTATCGGCCGTGCGTCCTATGAGGTCGACGACAGCTTCGTGCAGCGCTTCGTCTCCGACGATCCCGTCAACGAACGCTTCTTCGCGGCCGGCAAGCCGGGACACGCCATGTTCGACATCGCCGCTTATGTCGCGGCGCGCCTTGCGGCGGCGGGCGTCGCCACGATTGCCATCGGCGGGCAGGACACCTACGCCGGGGCAGAGGATTATTTCAGCTATCGCCGCGCCTGCCATAAAAGCGAGAACAGCTATGGCCGGCAGCTTTCAGTGATCGGATTGGGGGACGGATGACGCGCACGCGCCTGCTTGGGCTGATCGGCGGCTTGCTGGCTTTCGTCGCGATGCTGGCGTTGCCGGCCCCCGCGGGCATGGAACCGACGGCGTGGCGCGTTGCGGCGCTGACCGTCCTGATGGCAATCTGGTGGATGACCGAAGCGATGCCGCTGACCGTCACCGCACTCCTTCCTTTCCTGACCGTCCCGGCCTTCGGGGTGATGGACGCCAATGCCATCGCCAAGGAATATTATTCGCCGATCCTGTTTCTGATCCTGGGCGGCGCCTTCCTCGCGCTCGCAATCGAGCGCGTCGGGCTGCACCGCCGGCTCGCACTGGCGCTGCTCAAGCGCGCGTCGCCGACCGCGACCGGGCTGCTCTTCGCCTTCATGGCGGCGACCGCGCTGCTCAGCATGTTCATTTCCAACACGTCGACCGCGCTCATCATGGTGCCGATCGCGCTGGCGGTCGTCGGAGCCGCCGGCGCTCGCGAGGGCGATACCGAGGGTTTCCCCGGCGCCGTGATGATGGGGATTGCTTTCGCCGCTTCGCTCGGCGGACTGGGCACATTGGTTGGCAGCCCGACCAACGCCATCGCCGCGGGCCTGATCGAGCGGACGCTCGGCCTGCACACCTCCTTCCTCGACTGGGCGATTTATGGCGTGCCGGTGGTGCTGGTGTCGGTGCCCTTTGCGATGATCGTCCTTGCGCGCGTGCAGCGACTTTCCGAGCATCCGTTCGACGGGCGCGCGGCGGCGGCCGCGCTCGGCAACCAGGCAATCTGGTCGACCGCCGAGCGGCGGGTCGTGCCCGTTTTTCTGCTCGTGCTGATCGCCTGGGTGATGCAGCCCTGGCTCGAACCGCTGTTCCCGAAAGGCGCGCTGACCGACGGCACCGTCGCGGTGGCGGGCAGCCTGCTGCTGTTCGTCGTGCCCGACGGCACCGGCCGACCGCTGCTCGTCTGGAAGGAAGCCGATCGCGCGCCCTGGGGCGTCATCATGATGTTCGGTGGCGGGCTTGCCCTCGCTGCCGCAATCACCCAGAGCGGACTTGCTGCCTGGCTGGGCGCGGTTCTCGCACCGCTCGGTTCGATCCCGACGATCCTCCTTGCGGCGGTGATCGTCGCGCTGACGATCCTGATCACCGAATTCGCCAGCAATGTCGCAACGGCGAGCGGCATCATGCCCGTGCTCGCCGCGCTGATCGCGGCCACCGGCACCGATCCCGTCCTCCTTGCCCTGCCCGTCGCGATGGCGGCAAGCTGGGGCTTCATGCTGCCATCGGGAACCGGCCCCAACGCGCTCGCCTGGGCGACGGGCAACATCGCTCTGCCGCGTATGCTCAAGGCGGGGCTGGCGCTCGATCTGCTCGGCGTACCGCTGCTGATCGGCATTATCTGGGCCATCGCCGCGCTTGCCTGACCCGGCTGACCGCGAACCGGTTTCAATCGTAACCAGCCTTGCTATAGCTGCACGATCATTTTCAGGAGCATGTCATGGCCACGCGCGGCAAGAACAAGGCGAATATCGAAGCAGTCGGCGGCAAGAAGCTGACCCCCGCGACGCAGATGATGGGGCACGGCTATGACCCCTTTCTGTCCGAAGGCGCGCTGAAGCCGCCGATCTTTCTGACCTCGACCTTCGCGTTCGAAAGCGCAGCGGCGGGCAAGCGCTTCTTCGAACATATCACCGGCAAACGACATGGGCCCGCCGATGGCCTTGTCTATTCGCGCTTCAACGGCCCCAATCAGGAAATCGTCGAGGACCGACTGGCGCTGTGGGACGGCGCCGACGATGCGCTCGTCTTTTCGAGCGGCATGTCGGCTATCGCGACGCTGATGCTGGCGCTCGTCGGGCAGAATGACGTGGTCGTCCATTCGGGGCCGCTCTATGCCGCGACCGAGACGCTGATCGCGCGCATCCTGTCGCGATTCGGCGTAGGCTTCGTCGATTTCCCGGCAGGCGCGACGCGCGAGCAGATCGACGACGTGCTCGCCCGCGCCCAGGCGCTCGCCGATGAAAAGGGCGGCAAGGTCGCGCTCGTTTATCTCGAAAGCCCGGCCAACCCGACCAACGCGCTGGTCGATGTCGAGGCGGTACGCGGCGCACGCGATGCCGCGTTCCCCGGCGACCACAAGCCCGCGATCGCGATCGACAACACCTTCCTCGGCCCGCTCTGGCAACAACCGCTCAACCAGGGCGCCGAACTCGTCGTCTATAGCCTGACCAAATATGCCGGCGGTCATTCGGACCTGGTTGCGGGCGGCGTGGCGGGCGATCAGCGGCTGATCGATATCATCCGGCCGATGCGCAACACGATCGGAACGATCTGCGATCCCAACACCGCATGGATGCTGCTGCGCAGCCTCGAGACGCTTGAACTGCGCATGAGCCGGGCGGGCGAGAATGCGCTGAAGGTCTGCACCTTCCTGCGCGATCATCCCAAGGTCGAAGGACTAGGCTATCTCGGTTTCATTGCCGATCCGCGCCAGCAGGACATCTTCGACCGCCACTGCAGCGGCGCGGGATCGACCTTCTCGCTGTTCATCAAGGGTGGCGAGGAAGAGAGCTTCCGCTTTCTCGACGCGCTCAAGATCGCCAAGCTCGCGGTCAGCCTCGGCGGCACCGAAACGCTCGCGAGTCATCCGGCGGCGATGACGCATCTGTCGGTCCCCGACGAACGCAAGAAAGCGCTGGGCATCACCGACAATCTCGTCCGCATCTCTATCGGGATCGAGGACGCTGACGATCTGATCGCCGACTTCGCGCAGGCACTGGACGCGGTCTGAGCGGAAGCGAGGCAAGCCCTCCCGCACCACCGGGAGGCTATGTCTTCTGCCGCCAGTCGACCACGGCCCATCCCCGCTGCGGCGCCAGCTTCTTCAGCGCGCGCGACGGTGTCGTTGCCACCGCCTCGTCGGCGAAGCCCAGCATCGGATGATCGGAGACATGATCCGAATAGGCGCGAATGTGCGCGTCTTCGCGGGTGATGGCATTATCGGCGAGCCATTCGCCGATGCGCGCGAACTTGGCCGCGCCATAGCAATTGTCGCCCGCCAGCCGCGCATGGATATGATCGGCGCCGTCGGGTGCGTCGAGGCGGGTCGCCAGCACATCATCGATGCCCAGCCGCCGCGCGATCGCATCGACATAGAGATGGAAGGACGCGGTCGCGAGGAGGACGCGGTAACCCGCCGCCCGGTCGGCCGCGATCTGATCGAGCGCCGCCGCGTGAACGCCGCGCGCGATGACCTGATCGGCATAGCTTTCGGCGAGCGGAGCGATCTCGGCGCGGTTAAACCTCTTTCCGACCAGCAGCCGCAGATTGATCGCTTTTAACCGCGACCGGTCGATCAGACGCAAGGAATAGGCGGCGGCGGCAAGCGCCACCAGCGGCAGCAACAGCAGCCGCCATTGCTGGCGCCGCCGCGCAACGTGCATCAGAAAGCCGCTATACGTCCCCGACCGCGTGATCGTGCGGTCCATGTCGTACATCGCGACACGATGCGCATAGTCGCGGACGGGATCGAGCGTCGGAACCTCCATACTCCCGCTATAACCGCGCGCCCACCGCCGGCCAAGAGCGCAGCCTGCCGCAAGCGCGGCCAATTCGCTTGCCGTGCCCTGGCAAATAATCCAATGTCGCCCGCGTCATGGCGGTTTGGGCGGACTTCGAAACGAATGATGGCGCTGACGGCGCAGAGGTCCACTTCTCGGGCCGGTTGACGCTCGCCCGGATGGGCGACCTGCCGCAGCGGCTCGACGAGCTTGGACCGATTTCGCTCCTCGATCTTTCAAATATTACCCGCATCGACACCGTGGGTGCTTGGATCGTGACGCGCACGATGAATCGCCACGACGCGAAGGTCATCGGCGCGAGCCAGGATGCGCAGCGGCTGCTCGACGCGCTGGCGAACGACACCAGCGAGTATCGCATCCATGGCGACCGGCGCCCGGCGTGGGTGCGTATGCTCGAACAGCTCGGCACCGCAAGTGTGGCGATCTGGAACGAACTGCTTGGTATCATCGGCTTTTTCGGCGCGATGGTCGTCGCGCTGTTCAACCAGATCCGCGCCCGCCGCGCGATCCGCTGGAATGCGATCGTCACGCGGTTCCAGACCGTCGGCGTCGACGCGCTGCCCATCATCGGGCTGATGAGCTTCCTGATCGGCATCGTCATCGCGCAGCAGGGATCGGTGCAGCTCAAGCAATTCGGGCTCGAAGTGTTCACGATCAACCTCGTCGGCCGTGCCTCGATCCGCGAGCTGGGATTGCTGATGACCGCAATCATGGTCGCCGGCCGGTCGGGCTCGGCCTTCGCCGCGCAGATCGGGACGATGAAGCTTACCGAGGAAGTCGATGCGATGCGCACGATCGGCGTGTCGCCGATGGAGGCGATCGTCCTGCCGCGCGTCGCGGCGTCGACGATCACCATGCCGCTGCTCGGCTTTTATGCCAGCATCTGCGCGATCATCGGAGGCGGCATCTTCTGCTGGGTCGGGCTGGAAATCCCGCCGCTAACCTATGTCCAGCGCATCCGTGAAATCATCCCGATGACCGATTTCTGGATCATGCTGATCAAGGCACCGGTTTTCGGCATCCTGATCGGCGTCACCGGCTGTTACGAAGGGATGCAGGTGCGCCAGAATGCCGAGCAAGTCGGCAAGCGGACGACCTCGGCGGTGGTCGCCGCCATCTTCCTCGTCATCGTTCTCGACGCCTTTTTCGCAGTTTTCTTCACCTCGCTGGGCTGGAACTGATGGCCGAGCTGATCGAACCCGAAAAATTCGACATTGCGATCAAGGTGCGCGGCCTGTGCAACCAGTTCGGCGATGCGGTGATCCACGAAAACCTCGATCTCGACGTGCGGTCGGGCGAGATATTGGGAGTCGTCGGCGGATCGGGCACTGGCAAGTCGGTGCTGATGCGGTCGATCATCGGGCTGCAGATCCCGACCGCGGGCGAGGTCGAAGTCTATGGCAAAACGCTCGACACGATCGTCGACGAAGAGGAATCGCGCGACCTGCGTCGTCGCTGGGGCGTGATGTTCCAGGGCGGTGCGCTGTTCTCGACGCTCACCGTCGCGGAGAATATCCAGGTGCCGCTGCGCGAATTCTATCCGCGCATGGACTCAGAGCTGCTCGACGAAATCGCGGCCTACAAGGTCGCGATGGTCGGCCTGCCGAACGATGCCGGCCCCAAATATCCGGCCGAGCTGTCGGGCGGCATGGTCAAGCGGGCGGGGCTGGCGCGGGCGCTGGCGCTCGATCCGGCGCTGCTGTTCCTCGACGAACCGACCGCGGGGCTCGACCCGATCGGCGCCGCGAAGTTCGACGAGCTGATCCGCGAACTGGCCGACACGATGGGGCTGACCGTGTTCCTGATCACCCACGACCTCGATTCGCTCTACGCCACCTGCGACCGGGTCGCGGTGCTGGCCGAGAAAAAAGTGATCGCGGTCGGCACGATTCCGGAACTTCTTGCCACCGAGCATCCTTGGATACAGGAATATTTCAACGGACCGCGCGGACGCGCCGCCTCTGGCAGCAACGACGCGCTGACGCGGGCAGATAGGAAGAGCTGATGGAAACGCGGTCGAACAATGTTCTGGTCGGGGCCTTCGTCCTGCTGTTCACCGTTGCGCTCGCGCTGTTCGTAGTCTGGCTGGCGAACGACAGCGGCGGCAAGCGTCAGGAATATGATATATTTTTCAAACAGTCGGTCGACGGATTGAACAAAGGCGCACAGGTGCAATTCTCCGGCGTCCCCGTCGGCCAGGTGCGGCAGATCGCGCTGTGGCCCGACGATCCGCAATTCGTCCGCGTCCGTATCGAAGTCGACGAGCATGTGCCGGTGCTGCAGGGGACGACCGCGGCGCTGGAAGGCGTCGGCTTCACCGGCGTATCGCAAATCTCGCTCGACGGCGCGGTCAAGGGCGCGCCGCCGATCGCCGACAAGGGCCCCGCCGGCAAACCGGTCATTCCGACGCGCGTCGGCGGGCTCGGTGAACTGCTCAACACCGCGCCGCAGCTTCTCCAGCGCCTGTCGACGCTGACCGAGCGGCTGGCCGAACTGGCCGACGACAAGAATCAGGCAAGCTTCGCGGCGATCCTGAAGAATGTCGAGCAATCGACGGCGATCCTCGCCCGCAACGGACCGGCGATCGAAGCCGCGCTCGCCGACACGCGCGTCGCGATCCAGCAGACAGGGACCGCGGCCGAACAGATCGGCAATCTAGCCGCCGCGACGCAGGGCACGATCGACCGCAATGTCGATCCTGCGATGCGCAATCTGCGCGACACGCTCGCCTCCGCCAACAAGTCGATGCAGACGCTCGAATCGGCGATTTCGGACGCCCGGCCCGGCCTCAAGACCTTCAGCGAAACGACGATCCCCGAAGCGAACGCGCTGATCCGCGACCTGCGCCGCACCTCCTCCTCGCTTTCGAGCCTGACCGACAAGCTCGATCAGCAAGGCGCGGGCGCGGTGCTCGGCGGCAGCAAGCTGCCCGATTACAAGAAATGAGGATGACGACCGCCATGCCCCACCCGCTTCGCCGTCTTCGCACCCCCGCGCTGCTCGCGCTGGGCGCGCTGTCGCTCTCGGCCTGTGTCAGCTTCGGCGGCAAGGCGCCGCCCTTTCTGCTCACGCTCGATTCCGATGTCGCCCCGGTCGTCGGCGAGGCGCGCTCGGCGGGCGAAGCGCAGACGCTGACGATCCTGATCCCGAATGCGCCGCAAAAGCTGCGCACCACGCGCATCCCGGTGCAGCAGGACGATGCGAGCGTCGCCTATGTCAAGGACGCCCAGTGGGTCGAGGCGCCGCAGCGCCTGTTCCAGCGGCTCCTGTCGGAAACCGTCGCGGCAAAAACCCCGCTGGTTGTGCTCGACGAAGGTCAGTATCTGACCGCACCGGGCGAACAGCTTGCCAGCCAGCTGCTCGAATTCGGTGTCGATGCGCGCACCAATGAAGCGGTCGTCTCGCTCCAGGCGATGCGCGTCGCGGCGGGCGGCAAGACGGTGACACAGCGCCGCTTCGAGGTGCGCGAACCGATCGGCGGCAAGATCGAGGCAAAGCCGGTCGGCGAGGCGCTGACCCGCGCCGCCAACAAGGTCGCTGCCGACGTCGCCGCCTGGCTCGCCGGCTGACGCGCGCCCCGCCGGCTCCCGGCCGCTCCGCTCTTGCGCTTTGCGCTCCTGCCCCTTAGGGGCGAGCCGCGGCCGCGATAGCCGCCTCTTTCGCGCATCGCCTCTTTCGGGTTTCCGGCGTGCGCCTCCCGCACGAGCCCGCCTGACGAAAGGACTCGCGCATGGGATGGTTCATCCTGGCAATCGCCGTTTTCACCGAAATTTGCTGGGCACTCAGCCTGAAATGGGCCGCAACGCTGGGCACGTGGCAGGCCTCGACGGTGCCGATCGCGCTCAGCTTCCTCAACATGGCGCTGCTCGCCTTTGCGATGCGCGAGATTTCGGCCGGCACCGCCTATGCAATCTGGACCGGCCTCGGCGCGGTCGGCGTCATCATCGGCGGTATCGTCCTGTTCGGCGAAAAAATCGGCACCGTGCAGATCGGCTTCATGGCGTTGATCGTGATCGGCGTCGTCGGCACCAAGCTGTCGGCGCCGGCCTGATCGCTCAGCCCAGCAAGCTCTTCGACGCCTGTTCGGTCGTGTCGCGCGACAGGCCGGGCTGGGCGAGGATGCGTTCCAGTTCGGCGCGCATCATCGCGGCCCGCGCCTCGTCGAAGCGCTTCCACCGCCCGAGCGGCGGGATCATTCGCGCCGCGGTCTGCGGATTGCGCGGATCGAGCGCGATGACAAGGTCGGCGATCAGCCGATAGCCCGCGCCATCGGCCTGATGAAACGCCGCCTGATTGCCCGTGAACGCCCCATAAAGCGATCGCACCCGGTTCGGATTGGACAGGGTGAAATCGGGATGCTCGGCCAGCTGGCTCACCGCCTCCACCGTGTCGGGCCGCATCGACCAGGCCTGCACCTGAAACCATTTGTCGAGCACGAGCGGATTGTCGCGGTAGCGCTGGTAGAAGATGTCGAGCGCATGGGCGCGCTCGTCGCTGTCGCCATGCGCCAGCGTCGCCAGCGCCGCCTGGCGCTCGGTCATGCCGTCGGCATCCGAAAACACCCCGAAGACGAGCGCCGGGATATCGGCGATCCCCGTCGTGGCAAGATAGGCGAGCGCGACGCCGCGCAGGCGCCGTTCGCCCTTGGCGTGCGGTGACAGGTCGGTCGCCGGCGGCGCCTTACCCGCAAGTATCGCGCGCCATTCGTCCTCGAGCGCGCGGCCGATCGCGGCCTGCAACGCCAGCCGTTCGCGGCGGATCGCGTCGGGATCGACGGTGAGCATCTGGTCACCGATGAAAGCCTCGCTCGGCAGCAGCACCGCCTCGGCCACGAAGGCTGGATCGTCGCCGCGCCCGCGCAGCGTCTGCGCCACCGCATCGATCACCGCCGGATGATCGGCGGCATTCCCCGCCGCCGCCGCGACCAGCGTGTCGAGCATGAGTTGCTGCAAGGCTTCGTAGCGCGCGAAGGGGTCGTCATCATGCGCCGCAAGCCAGGCCAGTTCGCCCGGTGCGCGTTCGAAATCGACGATGACCGGCGCCGAAAAGCCGCGATTGATCGACAAGGCGGGCCGCGCGCCGAAGGCGCCGAGCGCGATCTGCTGCGTCGCGCCGGTCAGCGTCACCAATGTGCCGGGCAGCGATGCTCCCCCGCTCCGGTCGAAGGCCGCAATGCGCAGCGGCATCATCATCGGCAATTTTTCGGGCTGGCCGGGGGTCGGCGGCACGGTCTGCACCACATCGAGCGCCCACTGTCCCTGATCCTCTGAAAGCGTCAGCTTGAGCCGCGGCGTCCCCGCCTGTTCGTACCAGCGGCGGAACTGGGTCAGGTCGATCGCCCCGCCCTCCTCCATCGCGCGCACGAAATCCTCGCACGTTGCGGCCTCGCCATCGTGGCGGTCGAAATAGAGGTCGGTGCCGGCGCGGAAGCGCTGCGGACCGAGCAGGGTCGCCATCATCCGGATGATCTCTGCGCCCTTGTTATAGACGGTCGCCGTGTAGAAGTTGCTGATCTCCTGATAGCTGTCGGGCCGGATCGGGTGCGCAAGCGGCCCCGCATCCTCCGGAAATTGTGCGGCGCGGAGCAGACGGACATCCTCGATCCGCTTGACCGGTGCGGAACCCATATCGGCCGAAAAACTCTGGTCGCGATAGACGGTGAAGCCTTCTTTCAGGCTGAGCTGGAACCAGTCGCGACAGGTGACGCGATTGCCCGACCAATTGTGAAAATATTCGTGCGCGACCACCCCCTGCACCCCGTCATAGTCGAGGTCGGTCGCGGTATCGGGATCGGCCAGGATATAACGCGTGTTGAAGATGTTGAGACCTTTGTTCTCCATCGCCCCCATGTTGAAATCGCTGACCGCGACGATGTTGAACAGGTCGAGGTCATATTCGCGGCCATAGACGCGCTCGTCCCACGCCATGCTGTCCTTGAGCGCCTGCATCGCGTGGCCGGTGCGGACCTCGTCGCCCGCGCGCACCCAGATGCCCAGTTCGACCTTGCGCCCCGACATGGTGGTAAAGCTGTCGCGGTTCACGACAAGATCGCCTGCGACGAGCGCGAAGAGATAGGAAGGCTTCGGCCAGGGATCTTCCCACAGTGCCCAATGGCTACCGTCGTCACCCTCGCCCTTTGCAATGCAATTGCCGTTCGACAGCAGGATCGGAAAGGCCGTCTTGTCGCCCGTCATCCGCACCTTGTAGCGGCTGAGGACGTCGGGCCGGTCGGGATGGAAGGTGATGCGCCGGAACCCCTCGGCCTCGCACTGGGTGCAGAGCATGCCGTTCGAGGCATAGAGGCCCATGAGCTGGGTATTGGCGGCGGGATCGATCGCCGTATCGACCTCGACGACGGCGTGGGTACGATCGCCGAGATCGACGATCAGGTCGGCCCCCTCCATGTGCCAATCGTTCCAGCTTTCGCCATCGACGCGCACCGCGAGCGGCGTCAGACCGTCACCGCGCAGCGTCAGCGGTGTCGGCGCATCGGCATGGCGCACGACCGACAGCGCCGCACCGACGCGCGTCGTGTCGAGGCCGAGCGCGAAATCGAGCGCGATGTCGGGCACCTGCCATTCGGGCGGGCGATAATCGCCGCGGTGGATGGTGACGGGCGGAACGGGGGAGGAAGAAGCGTCGGTCATAACGGGGGTCTAGGCTTGCGCCGCGCGCCGCGCAATAAGGGCGGCGATGGGACATATGCTGATTTTCGGAATGGGCTATGCGGCGGGCCATATCGCCGACCGGTTGCGCGCACGCGGGTGGGAGGTGAGCGGGACGACGCGCGACGGACGCGGCGACAGCATCGCCTTCGCCGACGAGGCCGCGGTGCTGGGCGCGCTGCGATCGGCGACGCATATCCTGTCGTCGGTGCCCCCGGCGGACGGCACCGACCCGGTGCTCGCCCGCTATGGCGAGGCGGTGGCGCTCGCGCCGGCGGGGTGGACCGGATATCTTTCCTCGACAGGCGTTTATGGCGATACCGGCGGCGCGTGGGTCGACGAAAGCGTGCCGGTGAAAGGCCGCCGTCCCGACCGCAACGCCGCCGATGCGGCGTGGGCCGCGCTGCGCGGCGACATGTGCGTCTTTCGGCTGCCGGGCATCTATGGTCCCGGCCGCAGCATCCTCGATCGTATCCGCGAAGGCCGTGCGCACCGGATCGATCTGCCCGGCCAGGTTTTCAGCCGCGTCCATGTCGACGATATCGCGGGCGGCGTGATCGCTTCCTTCCGCGGCCCAGCGGGCGTCTACAATCTTGCCGACGAGGCCCCGTGCCACCAGAACCGCCTCGTCGAATGGGGCTGCGCGCTACTGGGGGCGCCGCTGCCGCCGATGCAATCGCTCGACGCCGCCGGCCTGTCGCCCGCCGCGCGCGCCTTCTATGCCGAGAATCGCCGCGTTGCGAACGGCAAGGCGAAACGACTGCTGGGGTGGATTCCGCGCTACCCGAGTTTTCGCGAGGGACTGGCGGCCTGTCTTTAAGCCAGCGGCCCCATCCTTCGCGGGGCGACGGTCAAATCCAGATATCGATTGTGTGGATCAAAACACCCACCAGTCCGCCGACGAGCGTGCCGTTGATGCGGATATATTGCAGATCGTCGCCGACCGCGTTTTCCAGCCGGTCGGTGATCGTTTTCGCATCCCAGCCGCGGATCGTGTCCGATACCAGCTTCAGCGCCGTCTCGCCATAGCTGTCGACCGCGCCGACGACGGCGCGGCGGGCGTAGCGGTTGAGCGTGCGTTTGATCGCCCGGTCCTCGCCCAGCATCGCGCCGAACTGCGTCACCAGCTCGCCGATCCGGCCCGCGAGCATCGTCTCGGGATCGCGCGCCGCGCGCAGCAAGGCGCCCCGCCCCTGTTCCCACAATCCGTCGAGCCAGCGCTTGACCGCCGGGTTGTCGAGCAGTTCGTCGCGCACCCGCGCAACCTTTTCCTGCATTTCCGGGTCATGCTGCAGATCGAGCGCCAGCTTTGCGAGCCCCTCTTCGACGCGGATGCGGATCGGATGGGTTTCGTCGACCGCCATTTCGCTGAGCAGCTTCGACAGGCCGGCGACGATGCGGTTCGAAATGCTCTCGTCGAGGCCGGTGAAGCGGACGATGGCCCCCGAATTGTCGTGGACCATCTGGTGGATCAGATGCTCGTTGAGGTCGAGCGTCTTCGACCCCCATTTGACCATCGCGTCGAGCAACGGTTGATGCCGCCCCTCGGCCAGCGCCGCCTGCAGCGCCTGCCCGAGCAGCGGCGCGACATCGAGTTCGCGCAGCCGGTCCGCGATCGCCGATTTGACCATGCCGCCGAGCCGCTGCTGATCGAGCGCGCCGAGCCCGTCGGCGATGATCCGCGACGCGCCGAGCCTCAGCCGCCCGCCACCCTCGGCAGGCTGCGAGAGGAATTTGCCGACCGCGCCTGCCACGTCGACCGTCTGCATCTTGCGCGCGATCAGGCGCGGCAACAGGAAATTGGTGAGCAGAAAGCGCGCCAGCGTGTCGCCGATGCGATTCTTGTTACGCGGCACGATCGCCGTGTGCGGGATCGGCAGCCCCATCGGGTGACGGAACAGCGCGGTCACGGCAAACCAGTCGGCCAGCCCGCCGACCATCGCCGCTTCGGCAAAGGCGCGGACGAAGCCGACCGCGGGATGCACATCCTGATAATATTTTGCGGTCACGAAGACCGCGGCCATGAAGAGCAGCAGTCCGGTTGCCACAATGCGGACATTGATGCCGCCGGTCGGAACGGCGACGCCCACTCCGGCGGGGTGGGCGCGCCTGCTTTCGGTCGGGGGCGATACGCTGGTCATGCCGTTCAAATGGGGCAGCCCGCCAAAGGTTGCAACCGGCGGACCGCGCGCGCGGTCGCCGGTCGCGTCCGGTTACTCGGCCGGCTGCGGCGCGGCATCGCCGTGCGGCCGCGTATCGTCGCCCTTCTTGTAGGTGAGCAGATTGCTCGAGAAGAAGCGGCCAAGGCGCTTTTCGATGCTGTCGGCCAGGCTGAAGCCTGCGGGTACGATCAGCAGCGTCAGCATCGTCGACAGGATCAGGCCGCCGATGACGACGACGCCCATCGGCGCGCGCCATGCACCGTCACCCGACAGCGACAGCGCCGTCGGCACCATGCCCGCGACCATCGCGACGGTCGTCATGATGATCGGCTGCGCGCGCTTGCGCCCTGCATCGACGAGGGCCTCGACCTTGCCGATCCCCTTGTCCATTTCCTCGATCGCGAAATCGACGAGCAGGATCGAGTTTTTGGCGACGATCCCCAGCAGCATCAGCAGGCCGATATAGACGGGCATCGAGATCGGCATCCCGGTCACGAGCAGGCCGAGCAACCCGCCGAGCGGTGCCAGCAGCAGCGACGACATGTTGACCAGCGGCGACAGGAAGCGGCGATAGAGCAGCACGAGCGTCGAGAACACGAGCATCAGGCCCGACACGACCGCGATCAGGAAGTTCTTGATCAACTCGGCCTGCCACTTCTGGTCGCCCTGGATGACCTTGCGGATGCCCTGCGGCATGTTCTTGACCGCGGGCAGCGCATCGATCTTTTCCTGCGCATTGCCCGTGACAAGGCCGGGCGCAAGGTCGGCCCCGATGACGATGCGACGCGTCTGATTGTAACGACGCAATTCGGTCGGACCGGCGCCGAAGCCGATTTCTGCCACCGATTTCAGCGGCACGGTCGTCCCCCGCGAGGTCGGCACCGGCAGATTTTCGATCGTCGCGAGGCTGCGGCGCGAATCTTCGGACAGCAGCACGCGGATCGGTATCTGGCGATCGGACAGCGAGAATTTCGCCGCATTCTGATCGATATCGCCCAGCGTCGCGATGCGGATCGTCTGGCTGAGCGCCGCGGTTGTAACCCCAAGCTCGGCGGCCAGATCCATGCGCGGATTGACGATGATCTCGGGCCGCGGAATGTCGCCCTCGATCCGCGGCGCGCGCAGCTCCTTGAGCTTGCTCATTTCGTCGACGATCTTGAGCGCGTGCTTTTCCAGCGCGACCGGATCGTCGCCGCCGATTATCATCGTGATGTCGCGGCCCGAAAAGCCGCCCGACTGGCTCTGGAACGACACGCGCGCATCGGGAATCGCGGTCAGCTTCGGTTGCAGGCTGCGTTCCCATTCGACGCTGCTGACGTCGCGGTCCTTTTTGAGCGTCAGGAAGGCGTTGCCGCCGCCGACATTGACGTCGAAAAAGGCGGTGTCGACGGCGGGGCTTGCGCTGAGGATCGACGAAACCTGGTTCGCGATATGCTCGCTCTGCGCCAGCGTCGAGCCCGGCGGCAGTTCATATTTGATCTGGCTGTAATCGCTGTTGATCGTCGGCTGGAACTGCTGCGGCAACGTGGCGAACAGGACGATGCTCAGCACGAAGGCCGCGGCGCCGATACCGACGATCCACACACGGTGATCGAACGCCCGCGCCCAGGCGCGCTGCAGCATGAACTTGGCCCAGCCGGTAAAGGCCCATTGGCGCATCCCGACAAACCAGGCGAGCGCACCGAGCAAGATCGCAAGCAAGCTGGTCGCAAGGAAGACGATCACTGTCAGCGCCGGCGTGCGCAGCAGGAAATACAGCGCCGTATTCGGGGCATCCTGTCCAACCGGCACCGGCTGGAAATAGGCGTAGGCCGAATAGAGGACGAAGAGGCCCGACAGGATCAGGGGAACGGCAAGGAAGGCGAGCCGGGTCGGCACCGCTTCGTAGCGGGCGCGCACTGCGTGATGCTTGCCATTGTCGAGCGTCCAGCGCAGCACGCGCTCGTACCGATCGATCCACGGCCCTTCGGCGTGCGCCTGTTCGCCGTGCGCGGCCAGGAAATAGGCCGCGATCATCGGCGTTATCATACGCGCGACGGCAAGGCTCATCAGCACCGCGAACACCACGGTCATCCCGAACTGGATGAAGAACTGGCCCGAGATGCCGGGCATCAGCGCGACGGGCAGGAAGACCGCGACGATCGACATCGTCGTCGCCACAACCGCGAGCCCGATTTCGTCGGCGGCGTCGATCGACGCCTGATAGGCTGTCTTGCCCATACGCATGTGTCGGACGATATTTTCGATCTCGACGATCGCGTCGTCGACCAGCACCCCGGCGACAAGGCTGAGCGCCAGCAGCGACAGGCTGTTGAGCGAAAAGCCCATCAGATCCATGAACCAGAAGGTCGGAATGGCCGACAGCGGGATCGCCATCGCGCTGATCATCGTGGCGCGCCAGTCGCGCAGGAACAGGAAGACGACGACGACGGCGAGCACCGCGCCTTCGATCATCGCGGCCATCGAGCTGCGATATTGTTCCTTCGTATATTCGGTGCGGGTGAAGAGGATCTTGAACTTCACCTTGGGGTTGTTCTTCTCGATCTCCGCCAGCTTTTTCATCGCCTCGTCATGAACGCTGACGTCGGACGAGCCCTTCGCCTTTTCGATCGAGAAGGACAGAACCTGACGGCCGTTGATCTTCGCCAGATTACGCTGTTCGGCATAACCGTCGGTCACCTTGGCCACGTCCGAAAGCTGAATCGTCCGGCCGTTGCCGATCGAAATGCGCGTTTCGCCAAGCTGGAACGCGTTCTGCGCGTTCCCGAGGACGCGGACCGCCTGTTCCGACCCGGCAATTTCGGTGCGCCCGCCCGCCGCGTTCAAATTGACCTGACGGAGCTGCTGGTTCACCTGGCTTGCGGTCAGGCCATAGCTCTGCATCCGCGCGGGATCGAGGATCACGCGGATTTCGCGGTCGACCCCGCCCGAACGGCGCACCTGGCTCATGCCCGGGACCGACAGCAGCTCTTTAGCCACGGTATTGTCGACGAACCACGACAATTGCTCGAGCGTCATGTCGGTCGCCTCGACCGAGAAATAGGTGATCGGGCCGCCCGCGATATCGACGCGGACCACCTGCGGCTCGAGAATCCCGTCCGGCAGATTGCTGCGGATCTGGGAAATCGCCTGATTGACGTCGTTATAGGCGCGATCGATCGGTGTCCCGATCGCAAACTGGATGAAGGTGCGGCTGCTGCCCTCGCTGACATAGGAGGAGAGTTCATCGACCCCGCTGACGCTGCGCACCGCGGCCTCGACGCGCTGCGTCACCTGCGTTTCGAGTTCCGAAGGCGCAGCGCCAGGCTGCGCGACGATGACCTGCACCGCCGGGAATTCGATATCGGGATTGTCGTTGACGTCCATCCGGTTGAAGCTGACGATCCCCGCCAGCAGCAGCAGCGCGAACAGGACAATCGGCGGCACCGGATTGCGGATGCACCAGGCGGAGATGTTGCGAAAGCTCATGATTCAAACGCCCTTGTGCGCAGTCGGTCCGGGGGAGAGGCTTATTGCGACGACTTCTGGATCGTCGGCTTCACCTTGTCGCCGACGTTGAGGAAGGCGCCCGCAAGCAAGACAACCTTTTCGTTGCCGGTCAGGCCCGACGCGATCGACACGCCGCCATCGGTGACGGTGCCGACCTTGACCGGGCGCCGTTCGATCTTGTCGTCCTTGCCGACGATCAGGACATAATTGCCTTCGGGGCCGCTCTGTACCGCACTTTCGGGAAGCAGCGGCGCTTCGGTGGAGCCAGAGACGAGACGCGCGTCGGCGAAACCACCGGGGCGCAGCGCATCGCTGTAGGGAACCGCGATGCGAACCATGCCCTGCCGCGTGTCGGGATTGACGACCGGCGACACCTGCCACACCTGTCCGGCAATCTGCAGATTGGTGCCGACCGGGGTCACGGTCGCGCGCGTTCCGGTGCGGACACGCTGGAGGTCGCTCTCGGCAAGCTGCGCGAGCATTTCCATCTCGCCGCCCTTGGCCATGCGGAACAGCACGCCGCTTCCGGCGCCGACGACCTGACCCGGTTCGACCTGGCGCGTAAGCACCAGACCCGCCGCAGGCGCGACGATGTTCAGACGGCCGTTGCGCGCAACGGCTTCCTTATACTGTGCCTCGGCAACGCGAACCCGCGCGTTCGCGGAGTCGCGCGTCGCGCGCTTGCGGTCGAGATCCGCCTTGGAGATGAAGCCGCGGCTGACCAGCGCTTCGGCGCGATCGAGCTCGGATTGCGCCAGATCGGCGTCCGCCCTGGCAACGCGGATCGATGCGGAAAGGCTCGCGGCCTGCTGCGCCTGCACCGAGCGGTCGATTACCGCGAGCGTCTGGCCTGCGCCGACCCATTGACCGGGTTCGACCAGGACCCTGACGACCTGGCCGCCCTCGCCCGCGACACCGACCGGCATCTCGCGCCGTGCGGCGATGGTGCCATTGGCGGCGATGACCGCTTCGACCGACTGGCGGCCCGGGATCATCACAGTCACGGTCGGCGTGCTGGCGCCCGCAGCGGCGCCCGCCGCGCCGCCCGAGGCCGCGCCGTCGCCGGCCTTGCCCGAACCGAACGCAAACCAGGCGACGGCAAGCACGATCGCGGTCAACACCAGCGCGACGATCAGGATCGTGCGCTTGCGGCGATTGTCCGCCTCTTCGTAAAAGCTTTGGGTCGAACCCGCCAGGCTATCCATCGAATCCACTTTCCGCTCGTAGTTCACATCGAACTCCCCATCCCTCCGCGCCGGCATGTGCCGCAGCCGTCCGTGACGGCCGCCCCTCTCTTCCGAACGGCAGGACAAATATGTCGAAGGTGTATTACCCTATTACATCACCACTTACAAGAGGCGATTGAGCGCGTGCACACCCCACACACAGCCGCGCGCGGCTAGACGAAATCATCCGTCTTTTCCAGCGTTTATGGTCCATGAAAATGGGCGGCCTGCTACCGCAGACCGCCCTTTTCGAACCTTCGCTCCGCTTTGGAGCTATGTCGGCTTCAGCGCGTCAGCGCACCCTGCCGCGCCGGACCAGATTGACGATGGCAAGCAGGATCACGGCGCCCAGAAAGGCCGTAAGCAACGTCTTGGGATCGAAAGCGTCGCCGCGCAAATGGCCGCCGCCGATCAGACCGCCGAGCAGAAACCGCCCCAGAATCGAGCCGATGCAGCCGACGATGATATTCAGGAAAATGCCTTGTTGTGCGTCGGTACGCATCACGATGCTGGCAAGCCAGCCGATGATGCCGCCCACGACGATAGCGATGATGAAATCGATCATGACATTGACCCCCTACGATCATTGTTGCCCGCCTGTCTGCGGGTATGTGCTTGATAACGCGAACGGCCCCGATTGCCTAACGAATTGGCGGCGACCCGAAGGACGCCGCCATCGGACGTCAGCGGACGCTGCCGCGGCGCACCAGATTCACGATCGCCAGCAGGATGATCGCACCCAGCAGCGACACGAGGAAGCTGTAAAGCGTAATCGCGTTGTTGATCGAACCGCCGCCGATCAGCAGACCGCCGATGAAGGCGCCGATGATGCCGACAACGATATTGAGCAGGATGCCCTGCTGCGCGTCGGTGCGCATAACGATGCTGGCGAGCCAGCCGACCACACCGCCGACAACGAGCCAGATGATAATGCCGATCATGTTGCAATCTCCTCCTTGGACACAGTCGAACATCGATGCGGCACCCGTTCCGACGCTCGGCCAGTCGCGGTGCGACATCGCTTCAACGATGCGATCATAATGTCGATGGAGGGCGAAAAGTTCCCGGCCGCTTCCCCGAAAGGTCACGGCCGGGACAGTGGGATCAGTTCCGGTCGGGGAACTGCTCCGGGTCGCAGGACGGGATTTAGGGGGATTGGTACGCCGCGGTTGTGACAGACATCACAGGCGCGAAAAAAAGTGCCGAAGGCAGGCAGCGGCAGCGAAATGCGCAGCACGCAAACGAAATGGGGGCCGACATCGCTGCCAACCCCCACTATCCGGTTTCGATCGTTGCGCGTCCGCTCCGCTTCATCCCGAACCGCTGGCCTGGCGACCAGCAGCCCGCCAAACGATGCGTCGCGGCGCGCGCCGGCTCGATCCGGCGATGGTTCGGTCGGCCCCCTTTCGGGGGCCGGCCTCACCCGGAAAGCCCTTCGTCATCCGGTCTGCGCGTCCGCCGAAGCGGTCGCCGTCCAAGCGACGGTCTGCTTTCCCGTACCCGATCGGGTTCGCCTCAACTCGTGGGAATCGCGGCGTTCCGTGATCGAGCTATCGGCCAATTTCCTCGTCAACCGGCCCGTTCTCTTCTGGCTAGTCTTGCAACCACCCTTCGTGTCCCGGCGGTCCGACGTCTCTGTCGTCCGATGATTTGACGCTGACATGAAGGCCGCGGAGCGCCAAATAAAAAACGCGCTTTCGCGCGCAGCACACTCCGCCTTCTGTGGATAAGTCCGGCATTAGCAACAAGCGGATTCGGTGCAGCATTTTTGTAACAGCGCTGCAGCATTTTCGGATTCGCCCAGAGGCGGTTTGACCGACGACTCGCCGATCCGACTCGCCCCGCGCGACGACGACTCGCGACTCAGCGGGCGCCCAGATCGCCCTTGCCGACGGTTCCCGACGCCATTTCGAGCATCCGGTCGAGGCTCTTGCGCGCGGCAAGGCGCAGGTCCTCGTCGAGTTCGATCTGCGGCTTCAGGTCGCGCAGCGCGATGTAGAGCTTTTCCATCGTGTTGAGCGCCATATAGGGGCAGATGTTACAGTTGCAGTTGCCGTCCGCGCCCGGCGCGCCGATGAAATTCTTCTCGGGCAGCGCGAGCTGCATCTGGTGGATGATATGCGGTTCGGTCGCGACGATCAGCGTATCGCCGTCGAAGGTCTTGGCGAATTGCAGGATGCCGCTGGTCGATCCGACATAATCGGCATGATCGACGATATAGGGCGGACATTCGGGGTGCGCCGCGACCGGCGCGTCCGGATGTTGCGCCTTCAGCTTCAGCAGCTCGGTTTCGCTGAAGGCTTCGTGGACGATGCACACGCCGGGCCAGAGCAGCATGTCGCGCCCGAACTTGCGGTTCAGATAGCCGCCAAGGTGGCGGTCGGGGCCGAAAATGATCTTCTGTTCGGGCGGGATCTGGCTGATGATCGTCTCGGCGCTCGACGAGGTTACGATAACGTCGCTGAGCGCCTTCACCGCCGCCGAGCAGTTGATGTAGGTCAGCGCGATATGGTCGGGATGGGCGGCGCGGAACCGCGCGAATTGTTCGGGCGGGCAGCTGTCCTCCAGGCTGCACCCGGCGTCGAGATCGGGCAGGATCACGATCTTTTCGGGGCTGAGAATCTTTGCGGTCTCGGCCATGAACTTGACGCCGCAAAAGGCGATGACATCGGCATCGGTCTCGGCCGCCTTGCGCGAAAGCTCGAGCGAATCGCCGACGAAATCGGCAAGATCCTGAATTTCCGGCTTCTGGTAATAATGCGCCAGAATCACCGCATTGCGCTCCTTGCGCAGGCGATCGATCTCGGCGCGCAGGTCGAGGCCGGAGAGATTTTCGCGGACGGGAGCAGTCATGGCGGTTCCTTGTCGGTGCTTGTCGGGCGCTCCCTACACCGCCGTCAGCGCGAGGGCAAACGCGCCCGCCGCGGCATATGTCGGCTGCGGCCGGTCAGCCGCCGCCAAGGCGCCGCGCAAGCTCCTCGACCGGCGGTGCCAATGCGAGCGAGTAGACCGCAATGCGGGTTACCACGACCGCGAGCGCGACCCGGATCGTCGCCGGGTGCACGCGCCCGATCGTGCGGCGGTCATGGAGCGCGATCAGGCCGACGACCGCGAGTTCGACGAGGCCGATCGGAATGTCGGACCAGCCGATCATCAGCGGTAGCGGCAAGACGCGCCCAAGCGCCGGTTCGAGGACGATGATCGTCGCCCCCAGCATCAGGCGCCGGTGCCAGTCGGTGGCACGGCGGCGGCGGATCGCAGCATAGACAAGCAGCCCGAAAGCGATCGCTTCGATTGCGGTCAGCGCGAGAAAATAGGGTGCGGTGAAAAAGGGCGGTTGGCGGTGCAGGATCACCGCGGCAAAGCCGGTGAAGATGCCAAGCCCGACGATGATCGTCGCCAGCGCGGCGCCGGTCCAGCCGAGCTGGCGGTGCAGCGTCCGGTTGCCCGCCGCCGCCAGGCGAGGCTGAACGACGAGAAGCCCGAGCCAGCCGAACATCGCCAGCGCGTGCAGATGCACCCAAATCGGTGCGGCTACCGGATCGGCCAGCCCGCGAAATGCGAACTGGGCGAATGCGACGAAGATGAAAAGCGCGAGGCCGATTGCCATACGCTGCCAGAAACGCTCGCCGGCGAGCGCGCGATTTGCGGTCGTTGCCATGCCATACCCCCCCTCAGGCCGGACAGGCGGCGGAAGCTAGCGTGAAGCCCGCGCGGACGAAAGCCGAAATTTCGGTGAGGCTCAGCGCCCGAAGCGCGCCGTGACCTTTGCGTCGATCCCTGCGGCTTTGAGCGGCATCGCAAAGCTTTGTTCGATCGCCGTCCGGGCAGCATTTTCGGCGAGCCGCATCGGCGTGTCGCCGCGCGCCTGCCTGATCAATTCGGCCTGCCCCGCCTTGCGATTCGCGGCATCGAGCGCCCGTTCGGCATCGGTCAGCGTCAGAAGGATCAGCCCGTCGCGATATTCGCTGATCGCATCGATGTCGATCTCCGGGCCTGCGAGCCGTAGTGGCGGCAAGGTCACGGTCAGCGCGTTGGTCGCCGCATCCCAGTCGAGATCGGCGGGCTTCAGCTTGGCAAGATCGACCTCGTACCGCACCGTCCCCGGCATGATCAGCGTCTTCTTGGCCTCCAGCCCCAGCCGGTTCTGCGTCGAGGTCACGACCGCGACATAGCGGGCGGTGAAGGGCACGAGGACATTTTGCTCCTGAAGCCCCTGCAGGCTCGCCGCGACCACGGTTTGCGGATCATAGCTCTTCTGCCACCCGTCCCACGCGCGCCATCCCAGAAAGATGGCGAGCGCCAGCAGCGCGACGATCAGGACGCGGAACGATCCCCTAGTCATGCCACCAGACGCCAGCAGTCCGCGTCGCGCGCCACCCGGCCGCGGCTTTCAAGGTCGAGAAGATGGGCGAGCACCGATCGGCCCGCGGCGCCGGTCAGGCGGGGGTCGAGCCCCTTGTACATATGCTTCACCATATCAGGGACGACGCGCGGCCCCTTTTCAAGTTCCCGCAATATCTGGCGCTCGCGCTGCCTGCGATGCCCCAGCATGCCCCGGACGAGCTGTTTGGGCTTTGCGACCGCGGGGCCGTGCGCCGGATAATAGACGCGGTCGTCGCGGTCATAGAGCTTGGCAAGGCTCGCCATATAGGCGGCCATGTCGCCGTCGGGCGGGCTGACGACGCTCGTCGACCAGGCCATGACATGGTCGCCGGTGAACAGCGCGCCGCTTTCGACAAGCGCATAGCATAAATGGTTCGACGTATGGCCCGGTGTCGCCACCGCCTCGATCGTCCAGCCATCACCCGCTATCCGCTCGCCGTCGGTCAGCACCCGGTCGGGCGCATAGTCGGGATCGAAGGCCGAATCGGCGCGCGGGCCATCGTCCGAAAGCGCGAGGGGTGCGCAGCCGATGATCGGCGCGCCCGTCGCCTCTTTCAGCGGCGTTGCCGCGGGGCTGTGGTCGCGGTGGGTGTGGGTGCAGAGGATCGCCGCCACACGCTGTCCTTCGACGGCGCGCAAAATCGCATCGACATGGCCCGCGCCATTCGCGTCGGGCGGATCGCCGATGCTCATCCCCGATCCCGTCGGGCCGGGGTCGATGATCGCAACATCGCGCCCGGCACCGACGATCCATGTCTGGGTGCCGGTGAAGGTATAGGGGGACGGATTGGGCGCGAGCACGCGGCGCACCAGCGGCTCATGCTGTTCGCAGTCGCCGGCGCGGATCGTGTCGGGCCAGGGTTTTTCTTCGCTCACCCCTCCCATGTGGCATCGCGCGGGCGAAAGGAAAAGCCCGCGCCCGCCGAAAGAAGGGCAAAAGGGGGGACGGAGAAAGGAAGCGGGGAAGAACCGCGCTCCCTTTCCCCGCCCCTGCCGCCGATCCCAACCGGGGAGCAAAGACCGGCGTCAAAGCTGATCCGGTTATTGGCCCTTTTCGGCCTCGGCTATGGCGCGATCCATGTCGGCGATCACCTTGGCGCGCATTTCGCCGGACATGGCGCTACGGCTGTCAGCGGCCAACCGGTCGCGCGCCTTTTTGAGCGCCGCGACCCGATCGGCCTTGCTCGCCCCGGCATCACCGCACACCATCATCACCATGCGGTTGCGGCCGCCCTGTTCCTGTTCATCGCTGGAAAACAGCCGAACCGATTTCGGCCCGTCCTTGCAGGTGGCCGTCGCCATCGCCTTGCCATCCTTCGAACGCCAGGCGCCTTCGCCCATCGGAGGCATCGGCGGGAGTGGCGGCATCGGCGGCATCGGTGCCAGCGCGGTGCGGAAGCGCTCGGTGCGCTTGGCTTCCAGCTTGTCCGCAATGGCCTCGGCGCGCGCGCCGCTGATGCCCTGTTCTTTCAGCGTCGCCAGAATGTCCTCGCGCGACAGATTCCCCGGCAAGTGAAGCTCGAACCGCCGTCCCTCTCCGGTACCGGGCGCCAGCGCGACACGCGCCGCCTTGCCGTCGCCATCCGCGATCTGGCGCACGACCACGCGGTTCACTTCGCGCCGCGTGCCGTCGGCCGAGGTCGGCACGGTTCCGCTCTCGCCATCGTCCTTGGTGGTGACGATCATGATATGGTGCGGACCGTCCGCAACCGGCTCAAGAGGTGCGGGAGGGGCCGGAGGCGCTTCGGGCGCGGCGGGCGGAGCCGGCGGCGCGATCAGGCCGGCGTCCTGAACATGCGCGGTGGCGGTTCCAGCTGGGACGAGCGTCGCGGTCGCGCCGAGCACGGCCAGCGTCGCGCTGCCGACGAGAAGCTTTCCGGCAAGGCGTCGCTTTTTCGAAATATCCTGCTGCGTCAACATGGTCAGCCTCTCCTGCAGATTATCGTGAACCGCCATCGGGGCGGCAAGTGACAGGCGCGCACCGACCGCTGCCTTGGCGATCGCGGCGGCATAATGGGCGGTGCGCACGCGGCGTTCGGCGGTATCGGCCATCGTCAGCACGCGCGCGTCGCACGCCGCCTCCTGGTCGAAACGAAACGCGCGGATCGCGCGCCACGCGAGCGGGTTGAACCATTGCGAGGCGAGCAGCAGCAGCGCGGCGCTGTTGGCCCACAGATCGCCGTGGCGATGGTGCGCAAGTTCATGATCGATCGCCAGCGCGCGCTCTTCGGCAGCGTAGCGGGCGAAAAAGTCGTGAGGTACCGCCACATATCGGCTGAAAAGGCCAAAGGCGACGGGACCATCGACGGCGCCGCTCATGACGAGACGGATCGATCCGATCGGTTCGAGCGCGACCGCCTGCTCCAGCACCAGCCGCCGGAAACGCATATGGCGCACGATTGCCGTCGCAATCAGCAACAGCGCCCCCGCCATCCACAGGGTGAACAGCAGCGGCACCGCGTCGGCCAGCCCCCAACTCGGTTGCGGCATCGCCGCCGGCGTCCCGATCGTCCGCGCCGCGTCGGCCGCCTCGATCAGCATCACATCGGCCGGGACGCTGGCCGCGGCCGGCGCTGCCACCGGATCGGCCAAGGGCAATGGCGGCAGCACCAGCCGCAGCGCCGGCACGAGCCAGAGCGCATAGGTCAGGCGCGGACCGAACTGGCGCGCGAAGGGCTTGCGCACAAGCAGCACCGTGAAGACGAGCAGAGCGGTGGTGACGAGCGTGTCGCCCCATATCTGGAGGATGGTCGCGCCGCTCATGATTTGAGCTTCCGGAGCAGCGCCTCGATCTCGGCGATGTCGGTGTCGGTCAAGGCTTCGCGGTCGGCGAGATGCGCGATGAGCGGGCTGACGCGGCCGCCGAAGAGGCGGTCGACGAAACGCTGCGACTCCTCGCCCACCGCCGCGTCGCGATCGACCGCCGGACGATAGAGATAACGCCGGCCGTCGGCTTCCGCCGCAACGGCGCCCTTCTGTACGAGCCGCGCGAGCAGCGTCTTGACCGTTGCCTGCGTCCAGCCATTCGCCCGGCCGACGCGCGCGGTCAGATCGGCCGCGGTCTGCGGGGCATCGTCCCACAGTGCGGCCAGCACCTGCATTTCGGATTCGCTTGGTCGTTCCGCCACGGTGAACCCCTCCCTTCGGCTGCGACAATCTATATGACTACAAATGTAGTCAATTGACTGAACAGTCGATGAACGGGATTTTCCCGGCCGGTGTCGGGATTTTTGACAAGTCTGCGGCGCGGTAAGAAATCGCTAACCAGCGCAACCCGCCGATTTGCGCGCCGGCCCGAAAATGGCACGGCACTTGTATGGTAATAAGTGTTCCCGAGTGTTCCGCTCAATGGAGCGGTGGGGGGCATCGGTCTGGTCCCTGATGCCCCCTGCCCCCACCGGGACATCCCCACTTGCCCCCGACGCAGACGGGGGGCGGAGCGGCCTTCAGGCCCCGCCCCCCGGATGCATTTTCCGAATCGATCTCGCTGTCGTTACGGCTTCAGCCCGAAGCGCGCATAATCGCGCTCGGTCGACGGCGACAGCTGGCGCGCAATCGCGAGATCGGCCGCGGCGTCGGTGGCGCGACCCAGCCGCTGATAGACGATCGCACGCAGGAAGCGGCTCGATGCGAGCGACGGCACCTGCAGCAGCGCCGCGTCGAGATCGCGCAGCGCATCGTCGTTGCGGCCGAGACGCAGCCACACCAGCGCGCGGCTGTCCAGAATATGCGCCGTGCTGTCCGCCAGCTCCATCGCCGAGGTGCAGTCCTTGAGCGCGCTGTCGACCGCGACTTCGCGCGACGCCTTCACCCAGCAACGCGCGTTGAGCAGGTCGGGCGATCCGGGCTTTGTCGCAACGAGTGCATCGAGTTCGTCGATCGCGGCCTTGGGATCGCCGAATTCGCCGACCATCGCCGCCTTGGCGAGCCGGAGGTCGCTTTTCGATTTGCCGCCGAGCGCGATGCGATCGTCGAACATCCGTGTCGCCGCGGCGACGTCGCCCTTTTCCGCGGTCAGCATCGCGACGGCACCGATCGCGCCGAGCGACGAGGGGTCGAGTTTGCGCGCCTCTTCGGCATCGGCGAGCGCGCCCGCAATATTCCCCAACTCCTTGCGCACTCCCGACCGGGACAGATAGGCGTCCTCCGACGGCTGCAGCGCGATCTGGCGGGTCAGCGTCTGCTCCGCCCCCTTGTAATCGCCGATGCCGCGCTGGAACGACGCTTCGCTGATCAGCGCCGACACATTTTCCTCATCGGCCTTGGCGGCGTTGACCGCATAAATCGACCGCACTGCGTCGAGCTGCGACGTCGAGGGTGCTCCCTTCAGGTTCCAGCGCCGCCGCGCATCCTCTGGCGCGACAAGCCGCGGGGTCTGGCTGATGACGGTGGCAACGCGGTCGCGCTCGGCCGCGACATCCGCGGGCGCGATTTCCGCACCGCTGCTCGCCAGCACCTCGTCAACGACGACATAGCCGTCGGCCATCGTCACGCTGCGTTTGACATCGACGCCGGCGAGCCGCGCATCGAGCGCGCCCTCGCCCTCGATCTTGTAGTCGCGACCGCCGTCGGGCAGCCGGACGCGCAACCGATAATGCGCATAATCGGGCGCCCCCGTCGCCACGGGGATATTCGCCCAGGACGCGCGCGCGCGGTCGGGCGAAAATTCGATCAGATTGCCTACGCGCGACAGCCAGCGTTCGCTGCGATTATCCTCGCGCTCCCACCCCGATCCGAACACGCCGCGTGCCGTGATCGTCACGCTGCCGTCGGCGGCGTCGGGTTTGGCTTCCAGCTTGTCGAACTGCGCCTGCCCGACGAAATTCTGCAGCAGGCTGTTCAGCATATCCTCCTGCTCCTTGGGACCGAGCTGCGCGGTCGACAGGGTAAGCAGGCTCGCGAGCTGGCCGCGCACGACCATATCGACCTTGATGACCGACGGCAGGTCGATGCTGGTGCTTTCGTCGGCATCGAGCGCGAGGTCGATCGTCGGACGCGCCGGACGGCGCAGCGCGATCTTCTCGAGCTCCGCTCCCTCGGCACGCACCGGCAGGACATAGCCAAAGGCCGGCGTATCGCGAATATCGGCGAGCCGCGTGCCGAGGCCCGTTCCGTCGAGCCACAGCGGCTCGCCGCCCATGGTCGCCTTGACGATGACATGATTGAAAGCCAGCGCCGTGGGCAGGCGGCTTGCCACCGCATCGCCAAGCTGGGCGTGCGCAAGCACCGGTTCGGCATCAATGTCCATCGCGTGCAGCATCGCGAGCAGCAGCAGCGTCTTCGCCTTGCAGTCGCCATAGCGGACGTCCCATGTCTTCGCGGGCGTCTGCGGCACATAATTGCCGCCGTCCATGCCCACCGCCAGATAGCGGACCTTGTCCTGCACGAGTTGCAAGGCTTTGGCGGCGCGTTCGAGCGGGTCGGTCGTCGCGGCCTTGATCGCCGCCACTTCGGCGGCGAGCGGGCTGTCGTCCGCGATGGTGCCGGCCGTCGCGTATAGCGGCGCCATCACCTTCGACACGTCGGACCAGCCCGAAAAGGTCGATGCCTCGATCAGCGGCGGGCTGCGAAAGCGCATTGGCGCGTCCGACGGCATTTCCGCCTGTTTCACGATCGGCAGGGTGACGGGCAGCTCGTAATAGGCGCCCTTGCGCACCGGCTTCAGCGTGACGCCACTGGCGAAGGATTTCCATTGCAGCTTGTCGTCGGCGCGCCAGGACAGGCGGTAGCTGCCCGATCCGATGCGCGCGGGTTCGGCGATCAGCGGCACCGCCAGCTGAGCGCGGCCGCCCAGCGCGTCATCCTTGTTGGTGATCGACATGCGCAGCCGCAACATGTCGCCCACGCGCAGTCCCTCGACGGGCAGATTGGCCGACAGGATGCCGGTCAGTTCGCGCTGTTCGAGCGCTTCTTCGCGGCGCAATACGGTAAACTTCTGGCCGCCCGCCAGCGCGTCGATCACCTGCCCGTCGCGGATGATCGACAGTTCGTGGACGATCAGATCGCCCTTGTCCGGCGCCCAGCCGACCGTCACATTGCTGTTCTGCGCCAGTTCTTCGGGTGTGTTGAGCTTGATGACGGTGTCGGTGTAGTTCCAGACCGTCGCGCCATCGACACGCTGTTCGATATCCAGCACCTGCAACCCGCCGCCCGGTGCAGCGTCGGGCAAGGTCGTGGCCTGCGCCCAGTCGGGGGCAGGCTGATAGAGCGGTTGCTCGCCCGCCAACGCCGACCCGACCGGACCAATCAGTAAAACTACACCAGCAACACGTCCCCATCCGGCCATCGGCCTTTTCCCCTAATCAAATGCCCCAAAACAAATTCCAGCCTGCATGGGCTGACGGCGCGATGCAACCGCCATTCCATGCCAGCATGGATCTATTGGTCAGCCGGCGACGGCGCGGCTCCGCGCATAAAGGAAATAGACGGCCAGACCGCCGATATTCCAGACGAGGAACCACAGCTGCGTCTTTGCCGGCAGGCTGAAGAAAAGATAGATGCACCCCAGCACCGCAACGCTGCCGACCACCCACGGCATCGGCGCGCGGAAGGTCCGCGGTGCGTCGGGCGCGCGGCGGCGCATGATGAGCATGCACACCGACACCGCGGTAAAAGCCGCCAGCGTTCCCGCATTGGCCAGCGCCGCCAGCTCGCCGAGCGGGATGAAGCCCGCCAGCACCGCGACGACCGCGGCGGTGAAGATCGTGATCCGCACCGGCGTCCCCCGCGCCGACAGCTTCGCCAGGCTGGCGGGCAACAGGCCGTCGCGCGCCATGGTGAAGAAGATGCGGCTTTGACCGTAGAAGAAGGCCAGGATCACGGTCGGCAACGCGATGACTGCGGAAATCGCCAGATAATGGGCAGCAAGCGGCTGCCCGAGTTCACGCAGGATCAGCGCCAGCGGCTCGGGGCTGTTCGCGAACCGGCTGTACGAAATTGCGCCGACCGCAGCGACCGCGACGGCGATGTAGATCAGGACGCAGGCAATCATCGATCCGACGATCCCGATCTTGAGGTCGCGGTCGGGATTCTTCGCCTCTTCGGCGGCCGTCGCGATCGCGTCGAAGCCATAGAAGGCAAAGAAGATGATCGCCGCCGCCGCCATTACGCCACGCTCGACGCCATCGGGACCCATATGCTTGGCAAAGCCGAACGGGCTGAACGGTTCGAGATTGGCGGCGTCGAAGGCGGGCAGCGCAACCGCCACGAACACCGCGAGGGCGACGATCTTCACGAGCACGAGGATAGCGTTGACGGTCGCACTCTCGCGCGTTCCATAGAGCAGCATGCCCGCGACCACCGCGATGATCGCGATCGCCGGCAGGTTGACGATCCCGCCGAGTTCGGGGCCCTGCATCAATTCCTGCGGCACCCGCGCCCATTCGTGGAGCAGCGGCGCGGCATAGCCCGACCAGCCGACCGCGACCGCGCTGACGACCAGCGAATATTCGAGGATCAGGCTCCACCCGACGATCCACGCGATCAGTTCGCCGATCACCACATAGCTGTAGGTATAGGCGCTGCCCGACGCGGGGATCATCGTCGCCATTTCGGCATAGGCGAGCGCCGCGCAGGCGCAAATCAGTCCGGCGATGACGAACGAAAGGATAACCGCGGGCCCAGCCTTGTCGGCACCGACGCCGATCAGCGTCAAGATACCCGTGCCGACGATCGCGCCGACGCCGAGCGCGACGAGATGCGGCCAGCCGAGCGTGCGCGCGAGCTTGTGCTCATGCGCGTCGGGAACGATCGCCTTGCGGCGAAATAGGCTGTCGGACATGTGGCACACTCCCCTGTATCACGATTTGGCGTGTTACTTTATTGCCGACTTTTGGAACGGTCGACCGGGGAAGGCAAGCGCCGCCTTAGGGCGCCTGGCGCGCCATCCACATCGCGCGCGCCCCCAGCCCCGCGGCAAGCGCGATCGCCAGCCCGTAAGCAAGCGGTGCCGACCACAGAACGGTGCGGGCACCCAGGACGGCACCGCTCGCCAGCCCGGCCCACAGCCCCAGATGATGACGCCACCGCCGGTCGCCCTCGCCGCGAAGCGCGTTGGCGATCTTCTGCCCCATCTGGACGAGCGTGCCCGTCATATAGGTGACGCCGACCACAGTGCCGTCGCTGCCCTCGATCGCCGCATTGACCACGCCCATCGCAAAAGCGAGGCCGAGAATGGCGACCCAGCCAGCATCGGCCACGCGCAGCAGCGCCGCGAGGACCAACAGCAGCGTCACGCACATCAGCACCGCCGGCGTGCGCCGCCGCCCTGCGCGCCCGCCGATCAACGATCCGGCGACGACGCCGGTGACGAAAATCGCGATGATGCTGCCCGCAAGCAGGGCGGCGCGATGGCCCTCCGCCACCCCGACCGCGAGGCGGGTCGAATTGCCCGTCATGAACGACACGAAAAAGCCCGCCGATTCGACGAAGCCGATCGCATCGACGAAGCCCGCCAGAATCGCGATCCCGACGGCGAGCGTGCGATAAGCCTGATCGAAACGGATCATCGGCGGATCAGAGCAAGGCTTCGATCGCTTCCGCCAGGCGCGCGTCGCGCTCGGACAGCCCGTCGGCGTCGTGCGTGGTCAACAGGATATCGACGCGATTATAGACGTTCGACCATTCGGGATGGTGATCCATCTTTTCGGCGATGATCGCGACGCTCGCCATGAAGCCGAAGGCTTGCGCGAAATCGTCGAACCGGAACCGGCGCGTAATCGCGTCGCGCTGCGGCTCGTGCGCCCATTCGGGAAAGCGCGCGAGCAGCGCCGCACGCGCCGCATCGTCGAGTTTCTGGACCATCCGCTTTCTCCCGCTGGTAAAGACCGTGTCCCCGCCATAAGGAAGGGCGCGATGAGCGACAAGGCCGCCCTTTCCCGATTGCCCGACGGCTGGACCGGCGGCGCCCCCGATGCCGATGCCTTTCACGCAATGGCCGACGCGGCGCTGGCCGCGCTGCCCGATATTTTCAAGCCGCACATCCGCGGCGTGGTCGTCGCGATCGAGGAATTTGCCGACGACGAAACGCTCGCGTCGCTCGGTATCGAACATCCCTATGATCTGACCGGCCTCTACGAAGGCCGGCCGCTGACCGAGCGCAGCATCGACATGAGCGGCGGCATGCCCGACCGGGTGACGCTCTATCGCATCCCGATCCTGGTCGAATGGATCGAAGGCGGCGAACGGCTCGACTGGCTGGTGCGCCACGTCCTGATCCACGAAATCGGACATCATTTCGGCTTTTCGGACGACGATATGCACGCGCTGGAAGACATGGCGTGACGCTGTTGCTTCAGCTCGACCGCATTGCCTGCATCCGCGGCGACCGGCTGCTCTTCGAAGGCCTGTCGCTGGCGCTTGCGCGCGGCGAGGCGCTGTGGCTGCGTGGTCCCAACGGTGCCGGCAAATCGAGCCTGATCCGCGTTGCCGCGGGCCTGCTCCGCGCCGCCGCGGGCACGGTGACGCGGCACGAACGCTGCGCGCTGATCGACGAAGCCGCGGCGCTCGATGCCGAACTGCCGCTGCGCCGCGCGCTCGACGTCTGGGCGCGCATCGACGGCATCGACGGTCCGATGACGCAGCGCGCGATGGAGGCGATGGCGCTGGGCGCCCTTGCCGAAGTACCGGTTTCGATGCTGTCGACGGGCCAGCGCAAGCGCGCCGCGATGGCACGCGTCATCGGCAGCGCGGCGCCGATCTGGATGCTCGACGAACCCGCCAATGGCATGGACGACGCCGCCCGGACGCGGCTCGTCGCAGCGATCACGGCGCATCGCGCGAACGGCGGCGCGGTATTGCTCGCCTCGCACTTCGCGCTCGACATCCCGGATCTTGCCGAGCTGGACATGGGGGCGCGCGCATGACCGCATTGCTCGCGCTCTTCTGGCGCGACCTGCGCCGCGCCTGGGGCAGCGGCGCGCTTTGGCTGCCCGTCGTTTTCTTCCTGCTCGTCGCGACCGCCTTTCCCTTCGCGGTGGGCCCCGACGCGCCGCTGCTCGCGCGCACGGGGGGCGGTATGCTGTGGGTCGCGGCGCTGCTCGCGGCGCTACTGCCGATCGACCGGCTGATCCGCCCCGACAAGGATGCGGGCGTGCTTGATCAGCTTGCGGTGCGCGGCATCGCCGACGAGGTGGTCGCGGCGGTCAAGATCGCCGCGCATGCGATCGGCTTCGGATTGCCGTTGCTGATTGCACTGTTACCCGCCGCGGCGCTGCTCGCGCAGGACGCGGCGCGCGTCGCGACGATCGCCACCGGCCTCGCCATCGCCATCCCCGCCCTCGCCTCGCTCGCGGTACTCAGCGCCGCGCTCACGGCGAACCTCAAGGGCGGCAATGCGATCGGCGGCCTGCTCGTCCTGCCGCTCGCGGTGCCGCTGCTGATCTTCGGCGCCGGAATGCTCGATCCGTCGGGGCGCGGCGCGACGAAACTACTCGCCGCTGCCAGTCTGCTGCTGACGGTGATCGGCCCCTTCGCGGCGGGGGCGGCATTGCGAGGCTTGCGGGAATAGCGGGGTTCGAGCGGAAGGGCGCATCTGAACAGATAGTAATCCAGCGTCGATATTGCGTTCCCTGGCGAAGGCCGGGGTCCGGAGTGTCGAACGCTGATGTTGGTGCTGTAAAGCCTTGGACCCCGGCCTTCGCGGGGGAAACATCAAGCGGTTAACGGCAACGTCTGCTTCCCACCGCCCAAAAGAAAAGGGCCGGAGTTTCCCCCGGCCCTTTCCTTGAATGGCTTTACCTGAAAATCAGGCGCCGGCGACGTCCGCGGTGTCGATCTTGACGCCCGGGCCCATCGACGACGACAGCGCGATCTTGCGGACATATTTGCCCTTCGCACCGGCCGGCTTGGCCTTGACGATCGCGTCGACGAACGCGTCGAAATTCTGGCGGAGCTTTTCCTCGCCGAACGACAGCTTGCCGAGGCCGGCGTGGATGATCCCGGCCTTTTCGACGCGGAATTCGATCTGGCCGCCCTTGGCTGCCTTGACCGCTTCGGCGACGTTCGGGGTGACGGTGCCCAGCTTCGGGTTCGGCATCAGGCCCTTCGGACCCAGCGTCTTGCCGAGGCGGCCGACGATGCCCATCATGTCCGGCGTCGCGATGACGCGGCCATAGTCGAGGTTACCCGCGAGCATGTCTTCCATCAGGTCTTCGGCACCGACCTTGTCGGCACCGGCGGCGAGCGCCTTTTCGGCATTATCGCCGCGCGCGAAGACCGCGACCTTGACGTCCTTGCCGGTACCGGCGGGCAGCGTGACGACGCCGCGGACCATCTGGTCGGCGTGACGCGGATCGACGCCCAGGTTCATCGCGATTTCGAGCGTTTCGTCGAACTTCGCCGAAGCGAGTTCACGGACGGTCTTCAGCGCGTCTTCGATGCTGTGCAGCTTCGTCGCGTCGACCTTGCCCTCGAGGGCCTTCTGCTTCTTGGTCAGCTTTGCCATCGGTTCAGCCCTCCGTCACTTCGAGGCCCATCGAGCGGGCGCTGCCTTCGATGATCTTGGTCGCCTGTTCGATGTCGTTGGCGTTCAGATCCTTCATCTTGATCTCGGCGATCTCGGCGAGCTTCGAGCGCGCGATCTTGCCGCCGCTGATCTTGCCGGGCTCCTTCGAACCCGACTTCAGGTTCGCGGCCTTCTTGATGAGGTAGGTCGCCGGGGGCGTCTTGGTGACGAACGAGAAGCTCTTGTCCGCAAAGACGGTGATGATGGTCGGGGTCGGGGTGCCCTTGTCCATGCCGTCGGTCGCGGCGTTGAACGCCTTGCAGAATTCCATGATGTTGACGCCGCGCTGACCCAGCGCCGGCCCGAGCGGCGGCGAGGGATTGGCAGTGCCGGCGGGCACCTGCAGCTTGATATAGCCGCTGATCTTCTTGGCCATGATGGCCTCCTTTCTTTCTGTCGCCCCGGACAGATCCGGGGCTCAAAATAAGCGGTCAAGCAGAGGGTTATCAGCCCTCCTCCCGCGCGGAATCACGCCGCCGTTCCAAAGGAGGGCGATCGCGAAGCGCGGCCGTTAGCGGGCTTTCGCCCGAAATGCAAGGAAAGACGCGCCGCGCGGCGCGATCAGACGGCGGCCGCCGCCTGCTGGCCGCGCCGGCTCTTCCAGCGATCGCGGATCATCCGCTGGCCAGGACGTTCGATGTAGCGATAGGTGAATTCGGACAGCAGCATGACGATCGCGACGAAGAGGATATGCGCCGAAAGCAGGCCGTAGTCCCAATCACGGAACTTGCCAGCGACGCGCAACAGCACGTCCGCGACAGGAATATTGACGAGATAGATCGAATAGCTGCGGTCGCCGAGCCACACGAGCGGCGCTGTTCCCATGAAGCGCGTCCGCAGCGCCAGGATTAGCGCCGCCGGCCAGGTCAGCGCGGTGAGCGGCAGCACCGGATTGGCTGTCCCGGTCGGGATCAGGAGTCCCGCCACGGCGATCGCCACGAGCACCAGCGCCGGAACGCGCGCAAACCGGCCGCGGTAGCGCCACAGCAGCACACCGATGAAAAAGCCGAAGCCGCCACGCGCGATGCTGTTGGCGGAGGTGAGCGGCTGGCCCGCGTGCCCGTCGAAAAGAAGCACTATACCGCTCGCCAGAATCGCGGTGCAGGCGACCGTAAGGACCGCCCGTCGCCCCGCGAAAGCCGCCGCCGCGAAAAGAATATAGCAAAAAACCTCGACCGAGATCGACCAGGATGGACCATCGAAGGTGCGCGCGACCGGCTCCGTAAACACCTGCAGCATGAACAGATGCGCAATGAAGGTACCGACGTTGTTATACGGCATCCACCAGAAGGTTGCAGCGCAGCAGACGAGCATGAACAGGTGAAGCGGGTAGAGGCGCGCGATACGCGCCACGGTGAAATCGGCAAGTGCGCGCGTCGACTGCAGCGATTCGCCGAAACGATACACATGCGCGAAGACGAAACCCGATAGCAGGAAGAACAGGTCGACTGCGGTCCAGCCATTGTCACGCAGCCACGCTGCTACCGGACCGCCCCAGCCGTCTTCGAAAACAGCGCGTTCGAACAATATCTTGGAATGATATCCGAAGGCGACGGCGCAGGCGGCGAGCCCGCGCACACCGTCAAGCTGCTTCAATCGTCCGATGGCCGTGCCGTCTGTTCCCATCCGAAAAGCAGCCCCCCTCTGCGGTCCGCGCAATCGCTATCGCGCGGCATCCGGGCGATAGCGTACCAGGCCTTCCTGCACCACGGTTGCGATCAGCGTGCCGTCCTGACGATAGATCGACCCGCGGCACAGCCCGCGATCGCCGCCCGTCCACGGGCTGTCCATCACGAACACGAACCAGTCGTCGACGCGAATATCGTCGTGAAACCACATCGCATGATCGAGGCTGGTCGACACCATGCCCGGCGTCCAGAAGTTAACGCCGTGCGGCAGCATCGCCGAGGACAAAAGTCCCATGTCGGATGCGAAAGCGAGGAAACCGCGATGAAGCAGCGGATCGTCGCCGATCGGCGCGGCGACGCGGAACCACTGGTAATGCTGCGTCGCCTTGGCCGAAGCCGGCGGGCGATAGCTGCGCACCTCGAACGGCCGCCGCCGCGCCATATGGGCAAGATGACGGTCCGAAATATTGGGATCGGCAGCGATGAAATCGGTGAAGTCCCAGCACTGCTCGGGCGGCAGCAGGTCGGGCATCGGCACCTGATGCGACAGCCCTATCGCCGGAATCTGGAACGATGCGGTCAGGTTGAAGATCACCTTGCCGTCCTGGCGCACGACGACACGGCGGTTCGAAAAGCTGCGCCCGTCGAAATCGCGGTGGATGCGGAAATGCAGCGGTTTGGTTTCGTCGCCGCCGCGCAGGAAATAGGCGTGGAGCGAATGCACCTGCTTTCCGGTCTCGACCGTGCGCGAAGCCGCGAACATCGCCTGCGCGATGACCTGCCCGCCGAAAATCCGGTCGCGCGCGGTGGTCGCTAGGGCGGGATAGGTAAATTCATCCTCGACGCCGGGCACGGGGTCGAGATCGAACAGCCGCGCGACCGCCGCGACGACCTTCTCGGCCGAAACACCCGCGTTGATTTCGCGGGCGCGCGCAATGCGAGCCTGAATCTCGTCCTGACTCAGACTCATGCGATTATCCCATGCTGCGAAGAGCGACGGCCGACGGCCATCACTTCATCCGTTCGACCTGCTCGAAATCGAGCTCGACCGGCGTCGCACGGCCGAAGATCGATACGCTGACCTTGACGCGCGCCTTGTCGAAATCGAGTTCTTCGACCACGCCGTTGAAGCTCGCGAACGGGCCTTCGAGTACCTTGACCTGATCGCCGATTTCGTAATCGACGCGAATCTCGGTCTTCGGGCGCGCGGCGGCTTCTTCCTTGCTGTTCAGGATACGCGCGGCTTCGGCTTCGCTGATCGGCTGGGGCTTGCCCGACGACCCCAGGAAGCCCGTTACCTTCGGCGTATTCTTGACGAGGTGATAGACATCGTCGGTCATCGTCAGCTTGGCGAGCACATAGCCGGGGAAGAATTTGCGTTCGGACTGAACCTTCTTGCCGCGCTTGACCTCGGTCACCGTTTCGACGGGCACTTCGACCGCCTCGACGAAATCGCTGAGGCCAAGGCGCTCGGCTTCGGTGACGACCGAATCGCGAACCTTGTTCTCGAAGCCCGAATAGGCGTGAATGATGTACCAGCGCGCCATCTGTGCGTGTCCTGTCCTGAAATTGGGTGTGAAGCGCGGATCAGCCCGCGAGCGACGTCAGCCAGCCGACGATCAGCTTGAATACGGTGTCGACGCCGAAGAAGAACAGCGACAGCAGGATCGTCATGATCAGAACCATGATCGTCGTCTGCATCGTCTCGCGGCCCGTCGGCCACACGATCTTGCCGGCTTCCGCCTTTACCTGGTTGACGAATTCGCCAATTTTGGGCCTCGCCATATCGATCGTCCCGTCCTTCATGCGTCTCAGTTCACGGCCAGATGGGTTGCCGCCCCCGCCGCGTCAAGCACGGCTTCAGGCAATAGTCCGCCCACCCTCCCCGAGCATGTCGGCGAAAGGCGGAAGGAAAACGGCGCATCTGTCCGAATGGGCGGCCTTTAGCCGCGCGCCAGAGCCTTGGCAAGCGATTGCCGCATGGCACCCCCGCCCCGACCCGGGATATCGCGCCATGCACGCGCCCACAGAAAGCTGGCCGGGAATTTTCGGATCGGAACCGAGCGGCATGGCGCGCCACGCCGCGCCGACGAGCCACGCGAGCCATCGCAGGAATGTCATATCGGTTTCAAGATGTTCCGGAACGGTCGCCAAGGGACCGTGGTGCCCGGGGGCGGGATCGAACCACCGACACTGCGATTTTCAGTCGCATGCTCTACCAACTGAGCTACCCGGGCACGGGCTCCACAAGGCCGTGCGGCCTGTTCGGGAGCGGCGGCTATAGGCAGGGGTTTCGATCCTGTCCAGAGCCTTTGTTGCGCAAATTTCTTCCTGTCATTCATCCTCGAAACGATCGCCGTCGAGGCCCCCGTCGGGCGCCTGATCGACCGGTACGCGATAGCCTTCGTCGAACCAGCGATTGAGGTCGCGGTCGCGGCAGCCGCGGCTGCAAAAGGGCTTGTAAGCCTCGTCGCGCGGCTTGCCGCACAAGGGGCAGCGGCGCGATCTGGCGGCAGCATTACTGGGCATGGCCCGCTCCTTTCACTTGCGCATCGGCGGCAATCGCAACCGCGCGCCCGGTACGCCGTTCGAGCATCGCGATCCAGTGCGGGTGCGCGCCGATCCATTGGGCAAGGGCCGGTCGCGCCGTGAGTTGCAGCGGTCCGGCACCAACCGCGCGCTCGGCCTGGCGCAACAGCAGCGCGGCGTCGGTCGCCACGGGATCGAAGCGGACCTGTTCAATCAGCGACGGGCGCTCGCGGCGCCGGATGATCTGCAGAAAGCCGAACCCGTTGGTTCCGGTGCGCTCGAACGGCTGCGGGAAATGGGCATCGACCCAGCCATCGACCGCCTGCCGCTCGGCCCGGCCCGGCAGCGAGGGAAAATCGATGCCGATCGAACCGCCGACATCGCAGCAGCGTACGACATGCGCCGCAGCTGCCGCGCCGGCCTGCGCCAGCGCCAGCGGATCGCCGTCGCCGTCGATGTCGATGAGCAGCATCGCCGGCGTGGCATCGACCCACAGCGCGCCGCCGGCGAAAGGCCAATGGCCGGTGCGAACATGATCGATCAGATCGGACCAGCCCGCTTCCTCAAGCCGGTCGGGACCGGTCGGCGCCAGGTCGGTCACCGGCAGGCCGCTCGCGGCGATGCGCGCGCGCAGGTCGGGACCGTCATCCGGCTCGGCGTCGCTAAGCCGGCCGCGCGCGGGCTTGTCGCGGCCGCGCTCGCGCAGCGCCATGCGCGTGATCTCGACCGCCAGCCGCGTGCCGAGCGGAACGCCCCTTGCCGCCACGGTCGCGACGGGGTCGCCCGGCAGGTCGAGCCGCACCACCCCCGGTTCGATCAACCGCCCGGCGATAATAGCACCGACGCGCGGCCGCTCGCCCTCGCGTTCGATCCGCGCTTCGATAATATGACCGTCTTCGATCAGCGCGGCCCGCGCCTCGCCGATGCCGGCTTCGTATAGCCACTCAGCCAAGTGGCACTCCGGCACTCGTCAGCAGCGCGCGCGTCTCGAAGATCGGCAGGCCGACGACGTTGGAATGGCTGCCCGAAAGGAAGCGCACGAATATCTCGGCCTTGCCCTGGATGGCATAGCCGCCGGCCTTGCCCATCCCCTCGCCGCTCGCGACATACCAGTCGATCTCGGCGGGCGTCAGCCGTTTGAAGGCGACGACGGTATCGGCGACGCGAACGCGCGGGCGGTCATCCGCCCCGACAACACAAACCCCCGAATAGACGTGGTGACGCCGTCCCGACAACAGGCCGAGCATCCGGCGCAGATCGGCCTCGTCGGCTGGCTTTTCGAGGATGCGGCGCCCGACCGCGACGGTCGTGTCACCCGCCAGCACCACCTCGTCCGCCGCGCGGTCGACGGCGCGGGCCTTGCTCTCGGCGAGGCGCGCGACATAGGCGCGCGGCAGTTCGCCCTTCAGCGGGGTTTCATCGATGTCGGGAGCCGCAATGCGCGCCGGCTCGAGACCGATGCGCGCCAGCAGTTCGCGCCGACGCGGCGACGTCGATGCGAGCACGAGCGACGGTGCGGGCAAGATCGCCGCCCCGCTCACTTGAAGCGATAGGTGATCCGACCCTTGGTCAGGTCATAGGGGGTGAGTTCGACGAGCACTTCGTCGCCCACCAGAACGCGGATGCGGTTCTTGCGCATCTTGCCGGCCGTATGGCCCAGAATTTCATGGTCGTTTTCCAGCCGGACGCGGAACATCGCGTTGGGCAGAAGTTCGACCACCTGGCCGCGCATTTCGAGAAGTTCTTCTTTCGCCATCTATCCTCTATGGGCTCGAAATTTAAGGATGCGCGCCCATAGCTCCAAATGCGCGCAATTGAAAGCCATCTGTCGCGGCGGCGTCAGGACACGAGTTTCAGTTTGCGCGCGACGCGCCAGCCGACGGTCTTTGCCCGGGCATAGCTCGGCCAGCGTGGCGGCATTGCGGGGTTCAATCCCATCCGGCGCAGCGCGGCGTTGGCGGCATGGGCTTCGGATTCGCGGTAGCTCCATTCGCTGCGCCAGGTGATCGAGAGCGAGATCGAGGGCGCGTCGCCGTTGCGGACATAATGCGGCGCCATCACCGGCATCAGCACCGCATCGCCCGGCGCGAGCGGGACCGCCTGTTCGGCGCCTTCAAAGCCATCATCCCACGGCAGGTTGCGGTGACCGCCGGTGTGGTAGCGTTCGTGCTCGATCCGGTGGGCAAAGCGTTCGTCGCCCGCAGGCCAGACGTGCATCACCTTGCTGCCGCGAAGCTGGAGCAGGATGTTGTGCTCGGGATCGAAGTGATAGGGCGTGATCGATCCCGGCGACGAGACGAAGACGAACCCCTGCGGTGTCAGCATCGCGCCGGTGCGCGGCGAAACAACGGGTTCCAGCTCGCCGAGCAGGTCCATCAACAGCGCGCGATAGGCATCGACCGTTTCGATATTCTTGAGCACCGCCCAGCTGCGATTGCTGTCGATGGTGCGGATCGTTTCGGCGATCGACAGCCCGTTCGATGGCACATCCTCGGGCCGGATACCGACAGGCAGATCGCCCGGATTATATTCGACCTGCGACCCCGGCAAAGTGTCGGCGAGCGCCGCCAGCGCATCGAGCGAGAGCAAGGGATGGTCGGGCAGGCAGTGGTGCAGCAGCCCCGCCTGCGCCGGATAGAGCGCGGCCATGCGCTCCAGCGTTTCGGGCGGAAAGACACGAACTTGTTCGGCGGATTGCGCGGTCATGACGGATCCTGTTCGATCGGCGGTTTGGGGGCGGCGCGCTTCAGGCGGCGCCAGATTTTCTCGGCACGCGCCAGCGCGCGAAAGCGCCAGCGGTCCGACGCGCCCGACAGGGGCGCGTTGATCCACACCAGCCGGCGCCGTTCGCGCCAGACGCTGTCGATCATCGGATGATCGGGCGCCGCGCAGCTGTCGACCCATGCGACGCGCGCGTCGGCGAGGATATCGAGATTCGCCTGCTGAAGCAGCACGCCGGGCGAAAAGCGGGCATATTCCTCGTCGAAGGCGGTCTTGAAGGAAAAGGCGCCCGGTGGCGTCACGAAATTGATCAGCAGCGCGATCGGCCGCTCGCCAAGATCGAGCGCACGCATGTCGAGCCGGCCCGCCTCGGCCGCTGCGGCAAGGATCGCGCGGAACCAGGCCTCGGTTTCGCTCTGGCTCGCGAGCGCCGACCCCGCGCGCCCCTTCCAGCCGCGCGCTTCGAGGTCGAGGAAAGCATCGATCCAGCCTTCGATCGCGTCGCCGCTGCGCCACTGGCGAAATGTCAGCGGCCCCAGTTCGGCGAGGCGATTGGCCTGGCGCCGCAATTCCTTGCGCTTCTTGCCGCGCATGGCGGCTTCCCAATAGGCGGCCGGCGACAGGTCGCTTTCGAGCAGCGCGCGCTCCTCGCGGTGGACGGCTTCGGCCTTGTCGCCGCGACCGCGCACGACTTCGGCCAGCGCGCGATGCAGCGGGCCGTCTTCGGTCAATCGCGGCACCTGAACCAGCGTTTGCGCCCAGGGCGCAGCATCGCACCAGCCAAGCAGGATCGACCAGAAAAGCGTCTCGCAGCCCGCGCGCACCAGCGGGGCGCCGTGAAAATGATTGGGATGCGCCCAGCCGACAACATGGCGGAGCGGCAACGGGCCGTAGCGTGCGGCGGGCGCCAGCGGCATCACCCCGATCAGCGGCCCGTCGCTGCCCGTCATCACCATCACCAGCCGCGCCTGCCGCTCGGGATCGAGCAGGTGCAGCGCCGATTGCAGGCACCAGCGTTCGACGAAGGGATTGGGCTCGCTCGCCGCCGCGGCCAGGCCGTCCCAAGCCGCGGCAAGATCGTCCGACAGCGCGAGCGGATCGACGACGCGAACGGTCAGCGGCGCGGCTTCGGCGGCATGGGTCGGAAAGGCGGGATGCACCGTCATCGGCGGCCAACCTAGCAGCGAGTTCTTAAGAAGCGGTGGCGATTCAGCGGCTTCGCACCACGCGCGCCGGCCGAGAAACTAGATACCAAAAAGCTTCGCCAGCGACTTTTCAAGCATGAAAAATTGCCAGATCAGCCGCCCATGATCGCGGCGGCCCGACTGGTGCGCGGCGACGACGCGTTCGATCTCCGCCATGTCGAACCATCCCGTCCGTGCAAGCGTTCCCGAATGGGCGAGCGCGCGCGCCTGTTCGGTCAGCGCGCCGCGGAACCAGTGCGACACCGGCGTCACGAACCCCATCTTGGGCCGGTACAAAATGTCGTGCGGCAGATAGCGTTCCATCGCCTGTTTCAGGATCGCTTTCCCCGTCCCGCCCTTCACTCGCATCGCGGCGGGGAGCGAGGCGGCGAACTCGACGAGCCGGTAATCGAGCAGCGGCTCGCGAGCCTCGAGGCTGACCGCCATGCTCATCCGGTCGGTCTTGGTCAAAATATCGCCGGGCAGCCAGATCTTGAGATCGGCATATTGCGCGCGGTCGAGCCGTTCGCGCGCCGGCGCCTCGGCCATCGCCTGCCAATAGCGCGTTTCCGCGACATGATCGCCGAGCGCGCGGATAGCGGCATCGTTGAACAATCTTGCGCGCTGGTCCGGGCCAGTGACGCCGACCGCTTCCGCGTAGCCTTCGGCGCCACTCTTCGACAGGCTGGCTAGTGTCGCACGGGCGCGCAGCGGGCGCGGCGCCCAGTCCATCTGCGGCCAGACGCGGGCGAGCGGCCCCAGAAGATTGCGCCGCAGCACGGCGGGGATCAGCGACCGCAACCGTTCCTCCTGATGATGGAAGACCAGCCGGCGATAGCCCGCAAACGCCTCATCGGCGCCGTCTCCCGACAGCGCGACCGTCACCTCTTCGCGCGCCAGTTCGCAGACGCGATAGGTCGGCAGCGCGCTCGCGTCGGCGAAGGGTTCGTCGAACATGTCAGCGATGCGGCCAACCAGCGCGAAATCGGCGGCCGCGACGGTGCGAGTGCGGTGGTCGGTGGCGAAGCGGTCCGCGATCGTCGCCGCATAGGCCGTTTCGTCGAGCGCCGCCTGATCGAAACCGATGGTGCAGGTCTTGACCGCCTTCGCGCTCGCCTCGGCCATCAAAGCCACCACCGCGCTCGAATCGACGCCGCCCGACAGAAAGGCGCCGAGCGGCACGTCGGCGACCATGCGGTCGGTGACCGCGGCGCGCATCAGATGGACGAGATGCTCGGCCGCCTCGCCTTCGCTGGCGCGGATGCGGTTCGAAAAATCGGGCGACCACCAGCAGGTCGGGGCGGGAAACGGCTTGCCGCGTTCGAGCAGCAGATAATGGCCCGCGCCCAATTTGCTGACGCCCGCCATGATGCAATTGTCGTCGGGCACATAGCCGAGCGCCAGAAAGTCCTCGACCGCCGACAGATTGGCCTCGCGCCGCAGCAGCGGATGCCGCAGCAGGCCCTTGAGTTCGGACGCAAAGGCGATCGATCCGTCCGACAGCCGCGCGAAATGCAGCGGCTTCACGCCCAGCCGGTCGCGCGCCAGGAACAGGCAACCCCGCTGATGGTCGTGGATTGCAAAGGCGAACATGCCGTTGAGCCGCGACAGGCAATCCGGACCCCACTGCCGCCACGCCGCCAGAATCACCTCGGTATCGCCGCTGGTGCGAAAGCGGTGGCCACGGTCTTCGAGTTCGGCGCGCAACTGCCGGAAATTATAGATTTCGCCGTTGAAGCTGATCGTCACCGCCTCGTCGTCGCTCGCCATCGGCTGCGGACTGCCTTCGATATCGATGATCGACAGCCGCAGATGCCCCAGCCCGACACCCGGCGCGGTCCATTCGCCCGATCCGTCGGGACCGCGATGACTCATGGGATGCAGCATCGCGCGCAGCCGCGCGGGATCGACGGGCTTGGCCGTCTCCAGATGATAAATGCCCGCGATCCCACACATATAGGAAGCAGCCCTAGCGCAGTTTCAGCGCGCGGTCAGCCATCGCCTGCGCTCCGCCCGACGCGGAAAGGAAATCGGCGATCGCATCGCGGCCGCCCGCGCGCTCCTCCGCCGTCAGAATCAGCGACAGCGCGCGCGGATCGCCGCCGAGCAGCCGCGCCTTGAGTTCGGCCAGTTTCGCGGCGCGCGCGCTGCCCGTCGCGCGGCCGTCGACGACATACCAGGTTGCCGCGTCGCGCAGCACCGGGCCGGGATGAAGCAGCCTCTCGGTCTTGGCGCCGTCGACCGCGGGCAGCGCCGCGCTCCACGCCCATTTGCTGTCGGGGTCGATCGCGCCCTGTCCGAAGCCGACGACCTCGCGGCCTTCGGCCTGCCGTTCATAGCCTCCGATCGCGACCGTGACACGGCGCCCCGCGGCATCGACGAAATGCCGCACCAACCGGCGGTCGGCACCGTCGAAGCGCGGATGCCACGCGGCGCCCTCGCTCGCCGCGTCGTGCCAGCCCGGCGGCGGCGCCACCGCCATCGTCGCGGGCAGCGGCGCTGCCCGGCCCCCAATCAGCGCGGCCCACCCCGAAAAGGCGAGCGGCAGCGCGAAGGCGAGCGCCAGAACCGCCGGCGCCGGACCGACAAAGCACGGCGGCGCATTCAGTCCGGTGATGTCGACCGCCACGTCGTTCGCGGGCCGGTCGAACCAGCGCCGCGCGACCAGCATCACGATCAGGATCACGATCCCGAAGAATATCCAGCCATAGAAGACATGGTCGATGCCCCCCGCGGCCTCGATCCCCCAGATTTCGGCAGCGACCATCGTGCCATAGGCGCGCAGCGCATTGGCGGCGACGGTCGTCGCGAGCGCCGCGGCGACGAAGACGATCCGACGCGTCCAGCTTTTGAAACAGAGATTCGCGGCGAACACCGAATAGGCGAGCATCGCGATCAGGAAATTGACCCCCGAACAGGCCTCCGCCACCTCGAAGAAGCCAGCGCGCGTGGTGATGAACACGCCCTCGATTGCCGCGTCGAGTCCCGACAGATGAAGCAGGACGACGCTGATCCGCGCCGTCAGCGTCTGGAGCAGCGGTACCAGTTCCTCGCCGAAGGGTACGAGCAGCAGCGCATAGCCAAGCGGGAAGAGAAGCGCGCGCACGAGGTTTTGTCCGAGCACCGCACCGACCGCCCCCTGCAGCATCAGGACAAGCCCCAACTGCCGGAACAGGCCGACGCCCGCCGCCTCGCCCACCAGCCAGACGAAACCGCCGCCCGCCAGCCATACCGTTCCAGGCCACCACCAGGCCGGAGCGAGCGTGCGCAGTTGCGGCCAGCGCTGCTGCACCAGCCAACCGATCATCGGCACCATCAACAGGCAATGGGTGAACGTCGAACTGTGCCACCAGATGCCCGCCATGTCGGCGGCATCGCGCGCGAACAACGGCAGAATTGCCGCCGTGAGCGCGCCAAGCGCGGCCAGATGCCGCTGCCACAGGGACCGGCCGCGCGCCGATGCGATCGGCCGGGCGGTCATTCCGGAAGCCCCAGCAAGTCGCCGAGCGGTTCCAGCCGCGCGTCCCACCCGTAGCGCGCGATCATCCGATCGCGGGCGCGGGCGCCCATCTGCGCGGCGGAACCCGGATCGGCGAACAGGCGCACGATTGCGTCCGCCATCGCAACAGCTCCGTCGGCGACGAGCAGATGATCACCATCGACCGCGTCGATCCCGGTCGCGGCGGCGGCGCTCGCGACGACCGGCCGCGCCATCGCCATCGCTTCGAGCAGCTTGTTCTGCACCCCCCGCGCGAGCAGCAGCGGCGCCACGACGACATCGGCGGCGGCGAGCCACGGGCGCACGTCGGGGACTTCGCCGGTGACGGCAACGCCGGGCAGCCGGGCGAGCATCCGCACCTCTTCGGCCGGCGCACGGCCGACGATCGCAAAGCGCGCCCGTGGTTCGCGCTGGCGCAGCAGCGGCAGCACGGCCGCCGCAAACCAGCTCACCGCGTCGATATTGGGGCGATAGTCCATTTGTCCGGTGAACACCGCCAGCGGTCCATCGCCTTCATCCACCGCCGCGAAATCCTGCGCCGGGTCGAAACGGTCGGTGTCGATGCCGTTTTCGACCGCGACGGCGATGTCGCCGCCAAGGCCGCTGCGCGTCCGGAACAGCGCCGCCTCCGCCTCGCTGACGAACAGGCTGGTATCGACCGAACGTGCGACTTTCGCTTCATAGGCGCCGAGCTTTGCCGCTTCGCGCCGGTGAACCCAGTTCATCGGCTGGCGCCTGTCCTGTTCGGCATAGGTCGCGAATTTGGCCGAATCGACGTCGACGAAATCCATGATGACCGGCCCGTCGAAGCGGGCGGGAAGATATTGCGCCATCTGGCCCGAGAAGGCGACGATATGGGTAATGCGCCCGGTCGCCAGCAAGGCATCGACGTAGGAGGCGACCACACCGCTGCGGAACAGCCGGTTCGACACCGGCTCGCCGCGCAGCACCGCCTGCGCGAGCGCGATGGGCCGCGAGGCGCGGCGCGTGTCGATGCACAGGCTTTTACAAAGCGGCGCCATTTTCGCCCGCGCCGTTTCGGCATCGTTCGCATCGTCGGCGAGCGCCGCGACATGGACGGGCGCCAGCTTGCGAAGCGCCTCGAACATGTGCCAGCTGCGTATCCGGTCGCCGCGGTCGGGTGGCCAGGGCGCGCGGTGAACCAGGAACAGGATTTCGGCCATCGCGCCGGTCAACCCAATCCGCGCGCGATCAGCGGCCCGATGCGGTTGGCCACCCACAGCGGCAGCTTCTTCCACAGATCGACCTGCAACCGGTATTTGGCGCTGTTCGGGTTGGTGTCGCGCGGCGCCCGGCCCGGCGCGAGCCAGCGCGCATAGGCCAGCGGGCGGGGTTCGAACCCCCAATTCTTCTTGTAGGCGAAAGGCCCGGTGCCAAGCTTCGAACGGCCGAAATCGAAACGGGTGCAGCCGCGCGCGCGGGCATGCCCCATCAGCGCGAAATACATCAGCTCGTTGGCGCGCAGCCCGCGCGCTTCTGCCGTCCCGCCGCCCCAATAGGGCATCACCGTGCCGCGCCAATAGAGGCTGAGCACGCTCGCCACCGGTCGGCCGTCGGCGCGCACGGTCAATATGTCGGCATTCTCACCAAAGGCGTCGAGCACCGCATCGAACAGCGCCTTCGGAAAGACCGGCGTGCCGAGGTTGCGAACGCTCGTCGCGTAGATGCGGTAATGGTCGCGCCGCTCGGCGGCATCGCGCCCCGTGCTCACCGACAGATCCCCCGCCAGCGCCTTGCGCACCTCGGCGCGCTGCTTGCGCGGGACGGCGAGCAATTCGGCTTCGTCATCGGCGGCGAGGTCACGCGTGAAGCCTGCGTAGACATCGTCTTCGCAGCGCCACCCCTCGCCTTCGGGCAGCGGACCCCCGCGCAGTTCGACCGACGGAACGCCGAGCGCGCGGGCCAGTTCGGCGGCACCCGTGGCCAGGGTGTCGGCAACCGCTGCATCGTCCGCCAGCATTCCGCCGTCGACGGCGAAACCGCTGCCGACCAGCGCCTGCCCGAACAGCGGCGAGCGGACATGGTGCAGCGGGACGAGCCCCGTCAGCGCGCCGTGCGCATCGCGCGCCGTGACGAGATGGCAGCGGTGACCCGTCGCCTTCGTGATCGCTTCGCACCAGGCGCGCGTATGAAAGGGGGTCGCATCGGGGTGCGCGGCGACATAGGCGTCCCACGCCGCCGCGTCCGCAAGTGGCGCACCGGCAAAGGCGTCGCTCATCGTTTTGACCGGTGCGTTCACGCTGCGGCGCGCCACGGCCGGGCGCGCTCCTGCTGCGCCGCGAGCAATGCATCGGCGCGCGTCCATTCGAAATCGTCGAGCAGCTTCTTCAGCTTGCCCGCCATCGCGGAGAGGCCGGTATAATGCCGGACCTTCGACCGCAGCGGCGCATCGGCAACGCGCGGCTGACCGGGGTCGATCTCCCACGGGTGGAAATACAGGATTGCGGGATGCCCCTCGCGATTCATCCGCTCGATCGCCCAGCGCGTGAAACCATAAGGAAGCAGTCGCATGAAACCGCCCCCGCCCGCGGCAAGCGTCCGGCCCGCGACGCGCGCGGTCGTCACCGGCCATTCGATCAGCGCGCTGTCGGGAAGCGGCTGCCAAGCGTGGCGCGGGCTTTGCGCCCAGCCATAATGATCGTGCACCACCGGCGCGACGCTGCTCGAATAGGCATAGCCCTGTTCGGCAAGGACGGTATGCGCCCAGGGCGTGCGCGCATCGACCGAAAAGCTGGGTGCGCGATAGCCGCGCACGGGCTGGCCGCCGAGATTTTCGAGGATGGCGCGTGTCTTTTCAAGGTCGGCGGCAAATTCGCCGGCCGTCATCTGGAACAAGCGCTTGTGATCATAGCCGTGGCTCGCAAGCTCGTGCCCCGCATCGACGATCCGCCGGATCAGCGCGGGATAGCGTTCGGCGACCCAGCCGAGCGTGAAGAATGTGCCCCGAACCCCGGCCTCGGCGAACAGGTGCAAAACCGCATCGCAATTCGCCTCGACCCGGCATTCGAGCGCCGGCCAGTCGGCGCGATCGATCGTGCGCTCAAAGGCGCCGACCTGGAACCAGTCCTCGACATCGACCGACAGGCCGTTCTGCATCGTCCATCACCTCTGCCGGTCGCATAGCCGAAATCGGCGCTGCCGTCAGGCCGCCCAAACCTGCGATTTTGCGGGGTTGGGGGCGTTTTCGGGATCGCGCTCGACCCATTCGATCAGCAGATCGAGAACCCGACGCAGCGCTTCATCCTGTTCGGCAATCCGCGTCTCGAGCGCCGAAATCTGCGCGCGCAGCGCATCGAACTGCGCCGTATCCTGCGGAGCCGCGACGACCGGCGCAGCAGCGTCCGTCGCGGGTGCCGCGAAAGGCGCGCGCTCTGCGCTTGCCACCGGCCATTCGTGCGGCACGGCGGCGTGCGGCGCGCTCGCCGTTGCGGCTTGCGCCACCACCTCTTCGACCGGCAGCGGCGCAAGGCTCGCCTCGTCGATGCCGCGGTCCGATTCGATCTCGGCAATCACATTGCGGACATGTTGGGCGTTGATGCGGTTGAGTTCCTCGACCGCGCCGAACAGCAGCAGGCGGCTGACGAGGACGTTGAGCTTGCGCGGCACACCTTCGCTATAATCATACATCAGCTCGAAACTGTCGGGGCTGAAGCTCGGGTTGCCCGTCCAGCCCACCTTGCCGAGGCGGTGGAGGATATAGGGTTCGACTTCTTCGGGCTCCATCGGATCGAGATGGTGCGTCGCGATCACGCGCTGGCGCAATTGTTCCAGCGTCGGCGAATGAAACAGCGTCTGGCGGAACTCGGGCTGGCCGAGCAGGAAGATCTGCAAAAGCGAATGGCCGCCAAGCTGGAAGTTCGACAGCATCCGCAGTTCTTCGAGCGCCGAGATCGCGAGATTCTGCCCCTCGTCGACGATCAACAGCGTGCGCCGCCCGGCGCGCGCCTGTTCGCGCAGATATTGCTCCATCGCGCGCAGCAGTTCCGCCTTGCTCTGCCCTTCCCATTCGATGCCGAATTGTTCGGCAACAAGGCGCAGCAGATCGTCGCCCTCGACCTGTGTTGACACCAGCTTGACCGCGGTCAGCCGGTTCGGATCGATCGTGTTCATCAAATGGCCGACCAGCGTCGTCTTGCCCGCGCCGATATCGCCGGTGATGACGATGAAGCCTTCGCCCTGCGCCAACCCATAGCCAAGATAGGACATCGCCTTGCGGTGCGTTCCGCTCTCGAAATAGAAAGCGGGATCGGGCGTCAGCTGGAACGGGCGTCCGGTGAAGCCGTAGAATTGATCGTACATCGCAGTAATCCCGTTGTGCTGGATCAGAAGTTATAACGCAGACCGACGAGCGCCGATCCGATAAGCTGGCTGTTGAAGCCATCCTGGTCGAAGGCGTTGAGCCCCGCCGCCGCCGTTCCGGTCAGGCCGCGCCAGAAGCGCCGCGAATAGGCCGCGGAGATACCGGCCGACTGGACGTCGGACGCACCCGGCGAACCATTGTCGAAATAGTTGAGGTAGCCCGAAATGCTGAGGTCCGACGAGGAATCGAGCTGGCGCCCGGCGGAGACGAAAAGATAATAGGCCTCGTCCACCGTGCCGTTGATCGCGCCGAGTACCGATCCGGTCGGCACCAGCAGCTTGCGACGGTCGTATCCTGCACCGACGCCATAGCTCCAGCGGCCATAGCGCGACGACAGGATCGCCTGCACGCCGCTGCTGCGGAACTGCGCGGTTGTCGTATTGGCAAGCTGCGGGGCAAGGCATCCGCCACTCTGCTGCCCGAAGACGCAGGCGTTCACATCACCGCTGATCGGATTGCGCGTCGGGTCGAACTGCGTCGGCAGCGCCGACAGCCCGGTGGTCAGCCCGCGCCCGAAGCTCGAAAGCCCGTCATAAACGCCAAGCTGGAACAGCGTCCTGTCGTCGGGACGATAGGCGAAGCTGCCTGTATAAACCGTGTCGCCATAGCGGCGGCCGACGCGTGCGGTCAGCGAGGTGCGCGGGCTCGGGCGCCACATCACGCCTGCATCCCAGATCAGCCCGTCGGTGTCGAACGAGAGCTGTCGGGGCTGCGACGTGTCGGTGACAAAGCGGCCGTTCGAATCGCGCACCGGCACCCCATTGGTGTCGAGCAGCGGATCGCGCTGGCTTATCTGGACCTTTTCATAGCCCACGCCGCCCAGCAAGGCGACGCTGGGGCTGATCGGCACGGTAACGTCCGCGCGGGCATATTTGCCCTCGAACCGCTGGTCGAGCTGATTGCTGTCCTCGCGCTCATAGCCGCCCGAAACCTGCCAGCCGAAGGGCAGATCGCCCGGACGCTGGCCAAGGCTGGCCCAAGCGACATGGTTGGTCGAGCTGTCATAGGCATCGCCGACCGGAACGCCCGGCGCGAGCACCGCGGGCGTATCGATGTCGACCTTCGTATAACCGAAACGATAGCCGGCTCCGAAGTCGAGGTTGCCGATGCGCTTGGTCAGCGTCGGACCGGCATAGATGGAATAGAGATTGGCGACATTGTTCGCGCCGCCGATGAACAGGCCGCTGTCGGCGCCCCGACCGTCGGCGCGCGCACGGGTCGCAAGCGCGCCGCCTTCGATATTGAAGCCCTGCATCAGTTCGAGGCGCGCCCGCGCGAGACCGCTGAGTACGTCGGCATCGCCAAGGCCGCCCGATTCGCCAAAGCGATGTTCGTAGCGAATCGTGGCTGCCGCCTCGGCGCGGCGCGTCGCGATCACCGCATCGACGCCGGCCGCTACGGTCGTGTAGGTGAGCACGTCGCCGCCATTCTTGAGCTCGGCAGTGAGTACCTGCCCGATCTCGAGATAGGGGCTGACGTCGACCTGGCGGCGCTTCTTCTGCTTCTCGGCGCGCTTGCCGCCCTTGCGGTCGCTTTCGCCGGACGCCGCACCCGAAGCCGGGGCAGCATTGCTTGCGCCCGAGCCCGAGCCCGAGCCCGAGCCGGAACCGCTGTCCTGCGACCATTGGGCCTGCGCGCCCGTCGCCGTGCCGGCGAGCAGCAACGCCGCGATCGCGGCAGCACCGCGCAAATAAGTCCGGTCGCGCATCATGACGCGCCTCCCTGTCCGTAATAGGTGCCGAAGCGGCGGCCGCCCGGCGAGAATTTCACCCCGTTGAGGAGCAGCTGGATATGCGGGCAACCGCCCATCAGCCCGACCGCATCGCGCAGCGAGGATTCGAGCGTCTGATCGGCGCGCACCACGATGATGAGCTGGCCGACATGCCCCGCGAGCACCGCGGCCGGCGAGGCGGCGAGAACCGGCGGTGAATCGAGGATGATGATCCGCCCCGGCGCACCCTGTTCGAGCTGCGCGAGCAGCGTCTCGGTCCGGGCCGATGCGAGCAGTTCGGTGTCGTGCATATGCTGCGTTCCCGCAGGCATGACCTTCAGTCCCGGAATATCGGTCTGGATCAGGCAGTCACCGAGCGGCAAGTGCGGATCGGCGAGCGCGTCCATCAGGCCCGGCCCATCAGCCAGCCCCAGCGTTTCGAGCACGCTGGGTTTGGCAATGTCGGCATCGATCAGCAACACGTCGTGATCGGCCTCGACCGCAAGGCTGAGCGCCAGATTGACCGCGGTAAAGGTTTTGCCCTCGCCCGGATTGGCCGATGCGATCAGCACGCGGTGACCGCGCGGCACGACGGGACGGTTGGCGGTGCCCGCGAAGTTGCGAATGATCTCGCGCTTCACGATACGATATTCTTCGGCAATGCCGGTGACAGGCGCGCCCGGCACGACCATCCCGCGCGCAGCGAGCCGCTCGCGATCGATCTTGCCCTGCCGGTTGGCGGCGATGGCAGGAGCGGCGCGCGCTACCTCCTTGCGCGGCGATGCCTTTGCCGCGGGCGCGGCTTCGACCGCCGGTGCCGGCGCATCGGGCGGCAGGATTTCGGGCTGCGGCACTTCGGCAGCAGGCTTCGCCTTTTTCGCCTTGCGCTCGGGTTCGGGCGGAAGCTGCGACACGTCGATCGTCGGGGCATGCTTCGCGGGATCGAGGCCGAACATGTCGGCCGCGCGTTCGAGCAGCGAGGGCTGGCGCTTGACGGGGCGTTGGTCGTTCATGTCCTTTTCCTCGCTCACGCGACCATGCCACGCTGGACGAACTCGGCGACCAGCAGCAGCGCATAGAGGCCGACGAGCGCCGCGCCCCCGCTGGCAAGCCAGACAAGCCGCTTGCGCCGCTCGACGTGCCGGTCGGGCGTCACGACCTCGGTGATCGATCCGATGACGGGAAGTCCGCTCGCGCGCTCGAGCTTCGCGGCGGTGGCATAGCTTGTGCGCACCTGCGCCAGGCCGAAAGCCGCGCCGATGCCGCCGCCAATCCCGGCGAGCAGGACGAGCGTCAGGAACAGCGGGCGATTGGGCGCCGCAGGGCTGGTCGGCTTCGACGGCGGATCGAGCAACTCGATCCGGATCGCGTCGGTTTCGGTCTGCACGTCGCCGCGCAGCCGCACCTGTTCGCGCTGCGCGAGCAGCTTGTCATACTGTGCCTTTTGCGCCGTATATTCGCCGTTGATCCGGTCATATTCCGCGGCAATGCCCGGGTTCTGGATCTGCTGCGAGGTGATGCGCGCGATGTCGCCAGTAAGCTGCGCCTTGCGCGCCGACAGCGCGCTGACGGTCGCCTGCCGCTCGGCGCGCATCGCGGCCAGCGACGAATAGGCGGGGTTCTGCATCCCGCCGCCACCGCCATTGCCTTCGCGGTCGGCCTGCGCCTTGAGCGAGGCGATCTGACTCTTGAGCGCGATCACATCGGGGTGCGCGTCGGTCAGCCCGCGTGCGCGCATCGATGCAAGCTCGTTCTGCGCGCCCGCAAGCTGCTGCCGCGCGACGCCGCCGCCGACACCGCCTGCGCCCGGCACCGTCGCGGGGGTCGAGGCGAGCTGGCCGTTGGCGGCCGCCAGCGCCGCCTGCGCCGCAACCAATTGTGTTTCGATCTGGCTGAGTTCGGCGCGCGCCGCATCGACGCGCTGGGCGGGCGATCCGGCGCCGCCCGGAATCAGGCCGATATTCTGCGCCTCGAACGCGGCGCGCCGCGCCTCGATCTCGCGCAGCGATTTTTCGCGGTCGGCGATCTGTGAATCGAGGAATTTCAGCCCCTCGCGCGCATCGACGCGGCCCCCGCGCAGCTGATCGTCGCGAAAGACGGTGATCAGGCTGTCAAGCACGCCGCTCGCCAGCTTGGCATTGTCGGCGTCCGACAGGCTGCCGATGCCGACGCTCGACGTGATCTCGAAGATATTGTCCTGCTGCGGCACGATCTTGATATTCTTTTGCAGCATCGCGACCGCGCCCGCTTTCTCGCGCTCGCCCGCACCCGCCGGGATCAGGCCGGTGGTCGTCGCGACTTTCTCCAGATTGCGCGCGCTGGTCAGCGTTTCGCGAATCTGGTCGATCTGCTGGCGCCCGCCGAACGATCCGCCCTGCGCATCATCCGGCAGGATCTGGTTCACATCGACAAGCAGGCGCGCGCGGCTGTCATAGCGGTTCGGGATCGACGCGATCGCCAGCCAGCCGAGGATGCAAATGCCCCAGGCGACCGCGAGCACGAGCCAGCGCCGCGTCCAGACGCTGTGCACTGCAACCCGAAATTCGTCGTAAAGGCCGTTCATCGCTTGTCGTCAGTCCTTGCTGGGCAGTGGCGGTCGGGGGGCGCGCAAACGCCGTCAGAACATGCTTTCGGGGATGATGATGACGTCGCCCGGCTGAAGCTTGACGTTCGCCTTGATGTCGCCGCGCTTGATCAGGTCGTTGAGGCGAAGCCCATATTCATGCTGCTTGCCGCTGCCCTTGTCGAAGCGGACGAGCCGCGCCTTGTTGCCAGCGGCATAGTCGCCGAGACCGCCGACCGCGATCATCGCGTCGAGCACGGTCATGTTCGCGCGATAGGGAATCGACGCCGGCTTTTCGGTGGCGCCGACGACGCGCACCTGCTGCGAGAAGGTGCTGTTGAAGCTGGTGACGATCACGCTGACGATGGGGTCGGTGATATATTGGCTGAGCGCGAGCTTGATGTCCTGCTGGAGCATCGTCGGCGTCTTGCCGACCGCGGGCATGTCGGTGATCAGCGGCGTGGTGATCCGGCCATCGGGACGCACCTGCACCTTGCCGCCGAGTTCGGGGTTGCGCCACACGAAGATCTGCAGCTCGTCGAGCGGCCCGATGATATATTCCTCGCCGGGCCCTTCCTGGTTCGCGACGAAATTGGCGCTGGGAAGCTGCGGCGCGGTGGTGCCGGCCCCCATGCACCCGGTCAGCGCGGTCGCGGCGATGCCGGAAATCAGCGCGGCGCGGGCGGCGCGAAGCGAGGGGAAGGACGTCATGTTCAATTCACCTTTCGAGCGGACGGGTGCCGCCGCGGCGCCAATCCCCGCAGCAACAGCCAATGCGTCAGGGTCAGCCATGCTGGAAAAGGGTGAACATACCGTTAGTATTGGGATAAGTTGTGTCCGCGCTTGTCGCACATTGTGCCGCTTCGGCACAAAATTTAACCGCGTTCGGTAAGGTTCAGACGAGCATCTCGCGCGCCGGCCCCTGTCCGAGGAATGCAGCGGGGCTCGCCGAGGCGCCATAGGCGCCCGCCTGGAACAGCGCGATCAGATCGCCGACATCGGCGCGCGGCAGGCCGACCTGATCGCCCAGCCGATCGAGCGGGGTGCACAGACAGCCGACGACCGACACGGTTTCGACGGCCTCGCGGCCGAACCGGCCGGCAACCGCGATCGGATAGTTACGCCGGATCACCGTCCCGAAATTGCCGCTCGCGGCGAGCTGGTGATGCAGTCCTCCGTCGGTGACGAGGAAGGTTTCGCCGTGGCTGACTTTCCGGTCGACGACGCGCGTGAGATAGACCCCGGCCTCGGCGACGAGCCAGCGGCCGAGTTCCATCGCAAAGCCGCTCTCTGCCAGCGCGGCGCCTCGCGCGCCGAGCGTTTCGGCGAGCCGCGCGCCGACGGTCGCAGCGTCGACCGCGCGGTCGCCGGGGAAATAGGGAACCCCCATGCCGCCGCCCAGGTTGACGAGCGGCGGCGTGGCGCCGACCGCCTCCGCAAGCCGCGCCGCGAGGGCGACCGTCTGGGCCTGCGTATCGGCGATCGCATCGGCATCAAGTGCCTGCGATCCTGCGAAAATATGAAAGCCGCGCCAATCGGCGCCGGCATCGATCAGCGTGCGGACCAGCGCCGGCACCGCGTCGGCATCGACCCCGAACGGCTTGGCGCCGCCGCCCATTTTCATGCCCGATCCCTTGAGGTCGAAATCGGGATTGACGCGCACTGCGAGCCGGGGCCGCGTCCCGATACGGTCGGCAATGGCCAGCGCCCGTGCCCCCTCCTCCGCCGATTCAAGATTGAGCGTCGCGCCCGCCACAATCGCCGCTTCCAGTTCGCGGTCGCGCTTGCCGGGGCCGGCGAAGCTGATGTGTTCGGCCGCCTTGCCGCTCGCGAGCGCCAGCGCCAATTCCCCGCCGGACGCCACGTCGAACCCGTCGACGATGGTCGCCATATGCGCGAGCAGCGGCGCGAAGGGATTGGCCTTCATCGCATAATGGAGCTGCACCTCACGGGGCATTGCGGCGCGCCATTCGGCGGCGCGCGCAGTCAGCATCGCGCGGTCATAGACAAAGAGCGGCGTGTCGCCCGCCGCCTCGGCGAGGGCATCGGCACGCTGGCCCCCGATGCGCAGCATGCCGTCGGCGTCGGCAGCAAAGCCGGGCGGGATCGGGCCGTGCGGCTTCATGCCGCCACCCCTGCACCCCATTCGGCCGCGATCGCGACGCGGTCGAGCTTGCCATTGGGATTGCGCGGCAACGCCTCGCACCACTCAACGGCCTTGGGCTGCATGAAGTTGGGCAGCGTCCGGCGCAGTTCGGCGGCGAACGCCTCGCGGTCCGCATCGGCCTTGCCGCGCACGATCAACTGGATCGCAGCGCCCAGCCGCGCGTCGGGCACGCCGAAGGCGACGGCTTCATAGACCATGCCGGTGGCGACGGCGGCATCCTCGATCTCGGTCGGGCTGACCCGGTTGCCCGCGGTCTTGATCATCGCATCGTCGCGGCCGACGAAATAGAGCAGGCCGTCACCATCGCGGCGCACCGTGTCGCCCGACCACACGGCGATGCCGCCCCACGCCGACGCGGCAGGCGCCGCGCGGAAACGCTCGGCGGTGCGTTCAGCGTCGCGCCAATAGCCCTGCGCGACGAGCGGCCCGCAATGGACGAGTTCGCCCGCTTCGCCGTCGGCGGTGATGCTACCATCGGGACGGCAGACGAGGATTTCGGCGTGCGGAATCGCACGGCCCATCGAGGTCGGATGCGCGGCGACGAGCGCCGGGTCGAGCCAAGTCGACCGGAACGCTTCGGTCAGGCCGTACATCGGATAAATGTCGGCCTCGACAAAAGTCGCGCGCATCGCGTCGATCAGCGACGGCGTCAGTGCGCCGCCGCTGTTGGTCAGGCGGCGCAGCGATGCGGCGACATCCACCGGCCAATCGACCTCGACCAGTTGCACCCATAAGGGCGGCACCCCGGCAAGCGTCGTCGCGCCGTGCCGCGCCACCGCCTTCACCACATCGCGCGGCGCCAGATAATCGAGCGGCGCCGCCGCCGCACCTGCATACCAGGCCGAAAGAAGCTGGTTCTGGCCATAATCGAAGCTGAAAGGCAGCACCGCCAGCACGCGATCATCGGCGCCAAGCGCCAGATAGGTCGCGACACTCTCGGCACCAAGCCACAGATTGGCGTGACTGAGCATCACGCCCTTGGGCCGTCCGGTCGATCCGCTGGTATAGAGAATGGCGACCAGATCGCCGGGATCGCCCGCCGAAGGGGGCAAGCGCTCCGGATGGCCGTCGATCGCCGCCTCGACCGCAGTCAGATCGCGCAGCGCACAGCCGCCGGGAAGACCGTCGCCCAGCATGTCGGCCCGCGCGCGATTGGTCAGCAACAGCGCCGCGCCGCTGTCAGCCAGAATATGCGCGACTTGCGGCGCCTTCAGCAGCGGATTGACCGGCACATGGATCAGCCCGGCGCGCGCCGCGGCGAGCGGCATCAGGCAGGCGGCGCGCGTCTTCGCGCTCCAGCTCGCCACCCGGTCGCCGGGCCGGGCGCCCGCGGCGTGCAGCCATGCCGCCAGCCGGCCGACACCCGCATCGAGATCGGCAAACGACATCGGCGCGTCGCCTATGAGCAGCGCAGGCGCATCGGCCGCGCCGCGCAGCGCGAGATGGTCGAGGGGGTATGAGGGCGGGTTTTCGGCTTTGGTCATCGGCTGTTAGGACAGTGGTGATAGAGCGCCGCACCATGGATGGGAACGGTGAACATCACGCTAATGATGCCAAGCTGCCCGCCGCAGCGCGCGGCATGGGCCATGCTTCGCCGTTCGACCGTCCCCAATGGTTCGACCTGCTTGCCGCGCACGGATTCGCCGGAGAAGGCCGAATCTATGCGGTGGGCTTCGCAGGCGAAGCCGCGGCGTGGCTACCGCTTCGGCGTGAAAAATCGGGCGCGGTTTCCGGGCTTGCCAACTGGTACAGCTTTGCGATCCGCCCGCTTTATACCGGTCAGGGCGACCATATGGCGGCGCTGCGCGACCTGTTCGCACGCGCCCGCGCCGAGGCCGCACGCCTGTCGCTCTATCCCGTGCCCGATGCCGAAAAGGACAGGATCGTAACCGCGATGCGCGCCGCCGGCTGGTGGGTGCGCGCGGTCCCCGCGGGCGATCGCCACTGGCTCGACCTGACCGGGCTCGATCATGACGGCTGGTGGGCCACCCGTCCCGGCGCGCTGCGCAGCACGGTCCAGCGCAAGGCGAAAAAGAATATTGTCGCGATCGAGATTCTGACCGCATTCGACGCCGATGCCTGGGCTGCTTATGAGCATATCTACGCCGCGAGCTGGAAGCCCGAAGAGGGCAACCCCGCCCTGCTCCGCGCCTTTGCCGAAGAAGAAAGCGCGCGCGGCACCTTTCGCATGGGGCTGGCGCGGATCGACGGCGAAGCGGTGGCAGCGCAATATTGGACGGTGGAGGACGGCACCGCCTTCATCCACAAGCTCGCGCATGTCGAGGACAGTCTGAAGGCATCGCCCGGCACCCTGCTTTCGGCGGCTCTGTTCCGCCATGTCATCGCGGTCGATGGCGTGCGCCGTATCGATTTCGGCACGGGCAACGACGCCTACAAGCGCGACTGGATGAACCGGCACGAGCCCTTGTGGCGATTGGAGGCTTTCAATCGCGGGCGCATCGCGGCATGGGGACCGGCATTGAAGGCCTTTGCCCGTTCGCTGCTCAGGAAAGACCCATGACCGAAGTCCATAAAGTCGACGCCACCCTTCGCGCCCTGCTCGCCGACGTCCTCGGCCTTGGCGCCGAACGCGCGGCAGCGCTGACCGACGACAGCGGCCTGTTCGGCGAACTGCCCGAATTCGATTCGATGGCGGTCGCAACCGTGCTGACCGAGATGGAGGACCGTCTCGGCATCCTGATCGACGATGACGACGTCGACGGCGAAATCTTCGAAACCTATGGCAATCTGCTGCGCTTCGCCGAACGCAAGGTTCAGGGCTGACCGGCATGCGAGGGGCGAATGGACGAGCATAGGCTTCGCATCGCGCCCGACGGCACGCCCCGCGCGACGATCCTGTTCGCGGCCCCCTTGTTCGAGGAAGCGAACCGCAGCCGCCGCACTATCGTACGCGCGATGCGCGCCCTGGCGGCGCAAGGTTTCGCCGCCGTGCTTCCCGACCTGCCGGGCCAGAATGAAAGCCCCGTCGCGCTCGCCGATGTCGATTTGAACCGGTGGCAGAGGGCCTTTGCCGAGACGGCCGGTGAAATAGAGGGGCCGATCATTATCGCCGCGCTGCGCGGCGGCGCGCTGATCGACCATCAGGCCGCGGCCGCCGCATGGTGGCGGCTGGCGCCCGTCGGCGGCGGCTCGCTGCTCCGCACCCTGCTGCGCGCGCGCGTCAGCGCCGATCGCGAGGCGGGCGTGACATCTTCGCTCGACAGCCTTCAGGAACAGGCGAAAAGCGAGCCCTTGCTGCTCGCCGGCAATCGCCTGTCGCCAGTGATGGTCGCGTCCCTCGCGACAAGCGAGCCGCAGGCGGTGACGCCGCTGCGCACGGTGGCGCTGGGCAGCGGCGACGAAGCGATTGCCGGCACGCCGCTGTGGCTGCGCGCCGAACCGGGCGAAGACGCCGCCATGGCTGACGTGATGGCGGCCGACATCGCCGCATGGAGCCGGACATGCGGCATCAGCTGACCTTCCTCTGCGAAGGCGCGGCGCTCGCCGCAAGCCTCGACGATGCGCCGGGAACGACCGGGCTGCTGATCGTGTCGGGCGGCAACGAGATTCGCAGCGGCGCGCATCGCGGCATGGCGATGCTGGCACAGCGGATCGCGGCGGCGGGTCACCCGGCCTTTCGCTTCGATCGCCGCGGGATCGGTGACAGCGAGGGCGAAAATGGTGGCTATACGCGCAGCGGCGCCGACATCGCCGCCGCGATCGCCGCGTTCCGCACGGCGGCGCCGCACGTCACCCGCATCGTCGCCTTCGGCAATTGCGACGCCGCGAGCGCGCTGCTGCTGCACCAGCCGCTCCCGCTCGACGGTCTGATCCTCGCCAATCCGTGGACTTATGATGACGCGGAACCGGATCCAGGCGAACAGCCGGCGCTGCCGCCAGCCTCGGCGATCCGCGCACGCTATCTGGCGCGGATCAAGGATCCGAAAAGCCTGCTGCGCCTTCTGAAGGGCGAGATCGATATCGGCAAACTGGTCCGCGGCCTGTCGGCGATGAAGCGGATGCCGCAAGCCGCCGCACCCGACAGCCTCGCCGCGCGCCTCGACGCGGCGATGACCGCGCTGGCTTGCCCCGCGACGATCCTGCTCGCGACCGGCGACCGCACCGCGCAGGCATTCATCGCGCATTGCCGGCCCGCAAACATCCCGGTCGAGCGTCTCGACAGCGCGTCGCACAGCTTCGCTGGCAGCGACGCGGACTGGCTTTTTGCAAGAATATCGGAACGGCTGTCCTGACGGCGGCTTTGGGATCGAAAGCCGACATCGCCGCTTCCCCACCCGCTTACCCTGAACCTGTCGAAGGGTGAACGGAATGTGGTAGGCGAGCCTATTCGCCTTTCGTCATCCCGGACTTGATCCGGGATCCATTGTTCCGACGCTGCGTGAATGGATCCCGGATCAAGTCCGGGATGACGGTGAAGAAAGTCGTTCGGCGCGACCCGCGAAAGGTAGGCCCTGCAAGCTCGCAATCGATCACGGATAGCCCGGCGTCTTGGGCGCGTCGGGCAGCGGGATGAATTCTTCGCTGTCGCCCGCGACCAGCGGGAAATTGCCGTCCTTCCAGTCGTGCTTCGCCTGATTGATCCGGTCGCGCGAAGAGCTGACGAAATTCCACCACAGGTGCCGCGGGGTGCGGAAGGCTTCGCCGCCGAGCAGCATCACGCGCGCGTCGGTGGCGGCGCGCAGCGTCATCGCCTGCCCCGGCTTCAATATATAGAGGCTGTAACGGTCGAGCGCTTCGCCATCGAGGGTCGCGTCGCCCATCGCGACCAGCACCGCCCGCTCATCGGCCTCCGCCTCGATCGGCAGGCTGGCTCCCGCCGCCATCAATATGTCAGCATAGATGGTCGCGGCGTGCTGGGTGATCGGCGATGTCGCGCCCCATAGCGTCCCCATGATCACGCGTGCCGACACCTTGCCGTCCTCGATCAGCGGCAGATCTTCCTTGGCGACATGTTCGAACGCCGGGTCGATCTCTTCTTTGCCGTCGGGCAGCGCCAGCCACGTCTGCATGCCCGAGATCGGCGATCCGGTCGCGCGTTCGGCCGCGGGCGTGCGCTCAGAATGGACGATGCCGCGCCCGGCGGTCATCAGGTTGCACGCGCCCGGCCGGATCGTCGCCCACGTACCAAGACTGTCGCGATGGTCGATCGCGCCTTCGAACAAATAGGTGACGGTGGCGAGGTTGATGTGCGGATGCGGGCGCACGTCCATCCCCTGCCCGATGTCGAAATGCGCCGGTCCAAACTGATCGACGAAGATGAAGGGGCCGACCATCGTCCGCTCCTTGTTCGGCAGCGTGCGCCGCACATCGAAGGCCCCGATGTCATGGGTCGAGGGGGTAATGACGGTGAACATCAGCCGATCCTTTCCAGCCTGTGGCGCGTCTTGTCGGTTTCGACCGTCCCGGTGTTGCGCGTCGTCCCCGGTTCGAGCAGCAGCACATGGCACTCGCCGTCCAGCGCCTCGGGACAATGTTCGGTTCCGTGCGGCACGATGATGAATTCGCCCGGCCCGACGATCACGTCGCCGCTGCGCAGGCCCATCTTCATCCGGCCCTGCACCACCAGAAACAATTCATCTTCCGTTTCATGGTGATGCCAGTCGAACTTGCCTTCGAATTTGACCAGCTTGACCTGAAAATCATTGATGTCGCCGGCGACACGCGGGTTCCAGTGATCGTGGAAGGTCGCAAAGGCTGCGGCGAGGTTGACCTTGTCGATCGTCATGGCACGGGCGCCCGCAATATCTTGTCCATCGCCTTGCCCTTCGCCAGTTCGTCGATCAGCTTGTCGAGATAGCGTATCTCGCGCATCAGCGGATCGTCGATTTCTTCGATACGCACGCCGCAGATGACGCCGCGAATCTGCGTGCGAGCCGCATTCATCGCCGGCGCGCCCGCGATAAAGCTGGCGTAATCGGTGCCGGCGGCGAGCAACGCCTCGAGCTCCTGCTGGCTGTAGCCGGTGAGCCAACCGATAATCTGATCCACCTCGGCCTTCGTTCGCCCCTTGCGTTCGGCCTTGGCGACCAGCAGCGGGTAAACCTTCGCGAAGCTCATCCGATAGATGCGATGCTCGGTCATCCGCGCCTCATTCGCCCGGCGCGAGCGCCCGGATCGCGAGCGCGTGAACGCGGTTGCCCGGCATGTCGCCGAGCGCCTTGTTCACTGCCCGCTGGCGCGCGACGCGGGTCTGGCCCGCGAAGCCCGCCCATCGGATCGTCAGGCTGAAATGCGATTCGCCGCTGCCGTCATCGCCGGCGTGGCCGTGATGCTGGGCGCTGTCGTTATTCAGGGTGAAATCGGCGTCGGGGAAAGCCGCGGCGAGCAGCGTTTCCATTTCGCGTTGGGCTGGACCTTTTTGCGTCATGCCCCCATGTTGGGAGCAGATACCCAGCATGACAAGCCCCCGCTCCCCCCGATTCCACGGCCGCGTTCCGCGTGAGGCCCCTTGCGCCGTTCCCGGCTGCCAAGAGCCCGGCGAATTTCGCGCCCCCGCGTCGCCGCATCGCTCGCCCGACGGACCGCCACCCTATCGCTGGCTGTGCCTCGACCATGTTCGCGAATTCAACGCGGGCTATAATTATTTCGAGGGCATGAACGCCGACCAGATCATGGCCGCGCAGTCGCCGACCGCGGGTTGGGAGACCGAAAGCCGCACCTTTCGCGCTGCCGGCAGCGCCGACCTGCCGCCGCGCTGGGCCGATTTCAAGGATCCGATGGATGCGCTCGGCGCGCGCTTTCGCCAGCGCATGGACGAGGCGCGGCGCGAAGCCGCCGACCCGCGCTTCACCCGCGAGGAGCATCGCGCGCTGCAGCTGATGGGGCTCGCCACCGATGCCGACCGCGCGGCGCTGCGCCGCCGCTACAGCGAGCTGGTGCGCAAATATCACCCCGACCGCAACGGCGGCGACCGCAGCCATGAGGTGCGGCTGGGCGAAGTCGTCGCGGCCTATCAATTGCTGCGCAAGGCCAGGCCATTTGCATAGGAGAGGCACGGATGAGCGAACTCGACGCGGCGCGGATCGAAACGGTGAAACGCCATATGGCGCTGGAGATCACGCACGACTGGGACGGAGTGATCGCGACATTCGATCATCCACGTTACGAACTGCTCGGCCCCGGCACGGTCTTTGACGGCGAGGCGGCGGTGCGATCCTATTTCGCCGCGTCGCGCGAACCCTTCCCCGATCAGGCGAACGAGATCATCGCGATCGCCGCCGACGCGGCGACCGACACCGTGCTCGTCGAATTCTGGCTCACTGGCACGCACCTCGGCCCGCTGAAGCTGGGGCTGCGCACCGTCGAGCCGACGGGCAAGGCCTTTCGTATCCGTATGGCAGCGAGTTTCGAATTCGCACCAGGCAGCGACCGGATCGTCTGCGAGCGTCCCTATTACGACCAGTCGGCGGTGATGAAGGCGCTTGATCTGTTCTGAATAAGGCGTTGCAAGGGGCAACCCATCGCGATACCGCGCTAGCCGAAGCGTCGGCACGTCCGGCGACTCTCTCCCGATGCGTTTTGCTGGACCTTGCGACATGACCGATATTCCGAACAGCCTTCCCGACCATCATGGTTCGACGCTCCTGGCAGCGCCCGATACCGAGGTCGATGCGCGCGAGCTGTTCGGGGTCGACATCGACATGAAGGTGCCGGCGTTCAGTGAATCCGACGAGCGGGTTCCCGACCTCGACCCCTCCTATGTTTTCGACGGCGACACCACGCTCGCGATCCTCGCGGGCTTCAAATATAACCGCCGCGTCATGGTGCAGGGCTATCACGGCACCGGCAAATCGACGCATATCGAACAGGTGGCGGCGCGGCTGAAATGGCCGTGCATCCGCATCAACCTCGACGCGCATATCAGCCGCCTCGACCTTGTCGGGCGCGATGCGATCGTGCTGCGCGACGGCAAGCAGGTGACCGAATTCCGCGAAGGTCTGCTTCCCTGGGCGCTGCAGACGCCGACCGCGCTCGTCTTCGACGAATATGACGCGGGGCGGCCCGACGTGATGTTCGTGATCCAGCGCGTGCTGGAGGCCGAAGGCAAGCTGACGCTGCTCGATCAGAACCGTGTCATCCGCCCTAACCCGCACTTCCGCCTGTTCGCCACCGCGAACACCGTCGGACTGGGCGACACGAGCGGGCTCTATCACGGCACGCAGCAGATCAACCAGGGTCAGATGGACCGCTGGAACATCGTCGTGACGCTGAACTATCTGCCCGCGGCGACCGAGAGCGAGATCATCCTGAAGAAGGTGCCGGGCACCGACGATGCCACCGTCGCCAATATGGTGAAGGTTGCGGATCTGACGCGTCAGGGCTTCGTCAACGGCGATATATCGACCGTCATGTCGCCGCGTACCGTCATCAGCTGGGCGCAGAATGCGGCGATCTTCCACAGCCTGGGCTTCGCCTTCCGCCTGTCGTTCCTCAACAAGTGCGACGAAGCCGAACGGATGATTGTCGCCGAATATTATCAGCGCGTGTTCGGCGAAGACCTGCCCGAAGGCGTCGTCGGCAAATAAGGCGAGAGCGCGCGCCGCGCCCTTCCCTTCCCGTTCAGCGCAGCACCGCCTCGGCATCGACGAGCCGGATGTCGTGCATCATGTTCAGATAGGCTTCGAAATAGCCCTTGTGCGACGCGCCGACGATGACGAGCGCGCGCGCACCGGGCTGCGCCGCCATCGCGGTGCGGATATTGGCGACCATGCGCAGGTTCCGCGTTTCCCACCAGCCGGTGTAGTAGCGGCCGTAATGCTGCGGCGAGGGTTCGGCGAGCGCGGCACCGAAATCGCTGTCGAACGCCATCTGCGTCGCCTCCGGGCTGTTATAGGCGCGATAGAGGGCGAGCACGCCGTCACCGTCGAGCCGCTTTCTGAGGTCGGCGTCGATAGCGCTGCGCTTCGCGGTCACCGGATTGTCCCAAGCGCGCTGGATCGCTTCGCCATAACCCGCTTCACCCGAGACGCGATTGGTCGCCGCATCGGCGCTGTGATCGTCGACCGAATAGACACGCTCGAGCCCCAGCCGCGCGGCGAGGGCTGCGCCGATCAGGAAATTTTCGTTGCGACGCGTCGTCAGCATCGTCAGCCGTTCGGCCAGCACCGCATCGAGCCCGTCGCCCGCGCGCCGTTCGGTCGCGGGCAAGCGCAGCCATTGGACCAGCGCCGATGCCTGCTCGCCGCCGGCCAGGAAAACCGCGGCGAGATGCCGGCGCTGCGCCGCGGTGGGCTCGGCGGGCCAGTCGGCGAGGAGCCGCTCCGCCTCGACCGTAGCAGCCGGAACGTCAAGCCCCGTCGCCGCGCGCGCGGGTTCGGGGCTCCAGCAATAATCGTCATACACGCCGGGATAGATCGGCTTGTAGCGCAGCAGCATCTCGCAGTCGGGGCCCGAGAGCCCTTCGATGGTGACGATCTGCGGCTGCCACGCGGCGAGCTTGGCCAGCAGCGGGTCGAGGGCTTTGGCATCGAAATCCTTGGGAAAGCCCGACAGGTGCGGCGATCCGAGCACGAGCGCCTGCCCCGGCTCGCCCGCGACAGTCTGCTTGAGCCGGCTCGGGTCGAAGCTCGGCTCATAGGCGGGAGCCGCCGGCGCGGCGGTTGCAGCGAGCATCAGCGCGGCAAGTGCGAACATGATTTTCCTTCCCTGTCGCTGCACTGCCAACCGCGCGCAGCGGAGCCACTATAGCAACGTGTATTAATTCATCAATACAGCTTGAAGCCGCACTTCGCGCTTCCAAAGGCCGCCGCGCTCTGCCAGCGTCGCCGCCATGATCCGGCGATTCCCGCGCATGCCCCGCCCCCCCAAGCGCTTGCTCGCTTTCGCTCTCGCCCTCCCGCTTGCAGGGTGCGCGACCGCGGTCGATTATGGCAAGGTTCCGCATTCGGCCTATGTCGCCGACGCACGCTGCACCGCGCAGGCCGGGGCGGCGGTCGATACCGCGGCGCTGCCGCTCTTCTTCGTGACGAGCCGTCTTCCCGATTGCCGGACGCCCGACATTCGGCTGACCAACCATCGCGGCGACCGCATCCGCTATGGCCGCTTCGCCGCGCCGCACGACAGGAAGGTCGACGGCAAGACACGCTTTCTGACCCCGCTTGCCTTTCAGGAGGCGGGCGACTGGTGGGCGGGTCTGCAGGCCGAAACCGATCGCCGCCAAGGCCGCGTCCTTCTTTATGTCCATGGTTATCGCGAGACGTTCGAAACGACGTCGAAGGATGCGGCGCAGATCGCGCGGATGACGGGATTCGACGGGCCGATCGTCGAATATAGCTGGCCGTCGCAGGGCAAGCTGCTGAGCTATGCCGTCGACGAAACCAACATGTATCATGACGTGCGCAATTTCCGCCTGTTCCTGAAGGCGCTGGCCGAGCGTCCGTGGGTAAAGGAAATCGTCGTCGTTTCGCATTCGCTCGGCGCTCGGCTGGTGATACCCGCAATCGCCTATGTCGACCGGACGGCGCCGAGCGCGGACAGCAGCAACATTTCCAACATCATCCTCGCCTCGCCCGATTTCGACCGCGAGACGTTCGAGCGCGACATTGCGAACGACGTGCTCGCCACCGCGCGGGTCGCGCGCGACCGACGCATCACCGCCTATGTATCGCGCAGCGACAAGGCGCTGGCCGCATCGCGCGCGCTGCACGGCTATCCGCGGCTCGGCTCTCCCTATTGCTTCGATCCGTTCGAGGCTGCCGATCTGCGCGCAAAGGGCCTGCCCGAACGCTGCTACGCCGCCGCCATTCCGGGCCTGACGATCGTCGACACCACCGACATTTCGCGCGGATCGACGGGGCACAGCGATTTCCTGCGCAGCGCGCTCGCCTGCATGGATTTTGTCGACATGATCCGCGGCAAGCGCAGCCGGCCCGAACGCACGCCCACGCATCTCGCCCATGTCTTTCGCCTCGCCCCCGATCCGCAGATGCCGAGCCGGCTCGACGAGACGATTTGCAACCGTCTCCCCGATGGCGACAAGGATTAGAGCCGATGCTCTTCCTTCGTCGGTGAAAGCCCGTTAGAGCCGATTCGATGTCCGGCCAGTCTCCCCTCGACGATTTCAAGACCGCGCTGTCGAGTGTAGCGCGCGCCGTGACGCGCGATGCCGAGGTCGAGGTGGGTTTCACCGCTGACGCGCCGGTCCAGATCGGCAAGCAGATCAAGGTGCCGACCCCGTCGCGCACCCTCCCGCCCGATCAGGTGGCCGAGGCGCGCGGCTTTGCCGACAGCTATGCGCTGCGCATGAAGCATCACAGCGACACGGTGCATGCCGCAGCGAGACCGGTCGAACCGCTCGCCGCCGCCGCCTTCGATGCGATGGAACGCGCGCGGGTCGAGGCGCTGGGCGCCCGCAACATGGCGGGTATGCGCGCCAATCTGCGCGCCAGCCTGGCCATGCGGATGCGCAGCGACCCGATCAGCCGCGCACAGGATCGCGGCGAAGTCCCGATATCGAGCGCGCTCGAACTGATGCTGCGCGAGGCGCTGACCGGCGAACAGGCGCCGCAGGGCACCGAAACCGGGCTGTCGCTGGTGCGCGAGTGGATCAGCCAGGACGCCGGCGCCGACCTCACCGCGCTCGCGATGTTGATCGACGATCAAGCCGCCTTTGCCGAAACCGCGCGGCTGGCGCTGCGCCACCTCGACCTGATGCAGGCCGACGATCCGCTGGAGGAAGGCGCCGAGGACGGCGGCGAGGACGATCAGACCGAAGCCGAAGAGAGTCAGGAAGAACAGGAAAGCGAGGACGGCGGCACCGGCGAGAGTCAGGTCGACGCGCGCGCCGAAATGTCGGGCGATCAGGCCGACGATGGCGAAAGCGATCCCGACGCGCAGGAGATGGAAGCCGACGGCGAGCCGGAGATGGGCGGCGAAGGCGACGAGGGCATGTTGCCCGTGCGGCCCAACCGCCTGCCCACCGACGTTCCCGATTTCAACTATGTCCGCTTCACCGAGAAGCATGACGAGATCGTCGCCGCCACCGAATTATGCGACGAAGAGGAATTGACGCGGCTGCGCGCCTATCTCGACCAACAGATGACGCATCTGCAGGGCGCGGTGACGAAGCTCGCCAACCGTTTGCAGCGCCGCCTGATGGCACAGCAGAACCGCGCCTGGGATTTCGATCAGGAGGAAGGCCAGCTCGACGCCTCGCGTCTTGCCCGCGTCGTCGTGTCGCCGGGCCATTCACTGTCCTACAAGATCGAGCGCGATACCGATTTTCGCGATACCGTCGTCACGCTGCTCCTCGACAATAGTGGGTCGATGCGCGGGCGGCCGATCAGCATTGCGGCGATCAGCGCCGACATTCTGGCCCGCACGCTTGAACGCTGCGGCGTGAAGACCGAGATTCTGGGCTTCACGACGCGGACGTGGAAGGGCGGGCAGAGCCGCGAGGACTGGCTCGCCGCGGGACGCCCACCGCACCCCGGCCGCCTCAACGACCTGCGGCACATTATCTACAAGCCCGCCGACGAACCCTATCGCCGCGCGCGCAAGTCGCTCGGCCTGATGATGCGCGAGGGGCTGCTGAAAGAGAATATCGACGGCGAAGCGCTGATGTGGGCGCACACCCGCATCGTCAATCGCCCCGAGGAACGCCGCATCCTGATGGTGATCAGCGACGGCGCGCCGGTCGACGACAGCACGCTGTCGGTCAATCATGGCGCCTATCTCGACCAGCATCTGCGCCAGGTGATCGATTGGATCGAAAAGAAATCGCCGGTCGAGCTGTGCGCGATCGGCATCGGCCACGACGTAACGCGCTATTACAGCCGCGCGGTCACGATCATGGATGCCGAGCAATTGGGCGGCACGATGGTTGAACAATTGGCGGGGTTGTTCGACATAGAATAGGCACTTCGGAGCGATTTCGACTCTCCTCGGGTCCGGTGCAGATTCCCGCTTGCCAAGCAAAATTCCGGCGATAACTCTCGCGCTTGGGGGAGGGTCGCAATCAATGCCGACATTGCAGTTTGCGCGCCGTGCGGCGAGCACGGGGGCGATGGCGCTTGCTTTGAGCGCAGGCATTGCCCTGGCCCAGGAAGTGGGGCAGTCATTGCCTGCCTACGAGGCCATCGCGGCCGCCGACCAGGTGGCGGATTCGCCGACGGCGACGCCGGTCGAAGTGCCCGCCGGGACACTTGTTCATCTGCGCATCGACGAGGACGTCAACAGCAAGACGCACAAGACTGGCGACTGGTACGCAATCACATTGCTGGAGCCGATCATGCTGGGTGACCGCACGGTCGTTCCCGCGGGGACGCCGGGGCGCGGCCAGGTGGTCCATGCCGCGAAGTCCGGCTGGGGCGGCAAGGCTGGCGAGTTGATCCTCGGCGCGCGGTACCTCGAATATCAGGGGCAGCAGATTCCCTTGCGCGGGATGAAGTTGGGCGGTGTCGGCGGCAATAATGAAGGTCTTGCCTTCGGCGCCACAATCGCTGGCGGACTGGTGGCGATGCCGCTGGTTTTCGCCTTGAACGGCAAAAATGCCAATATTCCGGCCGGCATGTATGCAACCGCCAAGCTTGCGGCTGCCCTGCCCGGCGAACCATCCACCGCCGCGCAAGCGACGGTCGATCCGGCGGCGGCGGTGTCGGCTGCCCCCGGAGACGCAATCGACACGAACCCGACAGGGGAAATGGGGGAACCGAAACAATGAAAAAGCTGATCGGAGCCGCGCTGCTTGCGGCAACCGGAATAGCCTGCACCGCAACGATGGGACCCGCGGTGGCCAAGGAAGCGAAGAGCGCGGCCGACGAGGGCGCGAAAAAAGTCATCCCGGCTCCGGCCGAGGGCAAGGGACAGATCGTCTTCTTCCGGCCCGGAGGCATGGGCTTTGCGCTTGGGTGCGGAGTAAATGAAAATGGCGTGCGGTTGAGCGCATTGGGCGCAGGAAAATATTTCATCCTGCCAGTCGATCCCGGCTCGCACAGCTATACGGTCAAGAGCGAGGCCACTGACCTCCTGACGCTGGAAGTCGAACCCGGCGAAACATATTATGTGAAGTGCAAGATCAAAATGGGGATCATGGTCGGCCGGCCCAATATCGCGCCGTCGACGCAGGACGAATTCGACAAGGACAGTCACAAGCTGAAATATGTCGATGTCGATGATGCCGGACCGACGGTCCTGCCAAATCCGGAAGGCGAAGCAGGGAAAGCCGAATAGCCGCCTCCCCCTCCGATATCGCGGCCCCGCATATGTTGCGGGGCCGTTTTTCGTGGGCGTGACAACCCCTTCGCTGCCGGTTACACATTGCCGCCGGCGCCGCAGGGACTCGCAGCCCCACGACGGGACTCGCTACGCCGATTGACGGGCCGATGGTCGCCGGCACGGGCTTGGGCCGCACCGATTTGGGGTGCGCTGCTGAAGGGGGCGAGTGACCGTGAAAAAAGCATCTGACCTGTTCATCGAATGTCTGGAAGAAGAAGGCGTCGAATATATCTTCGGGGTTCCGGGCGAGGAAAATCTCGACTTTCTCGACAGCCTGTCGCGTTCGAAAAAGATCAAGCTGATCCTGACCCGCCATGAGCAGGGGGCGGGCTTCATGGCCGCGACCTATGGCCGCCACACCGGCAAGACCGGCGTGTGCCTTGCGACACTGGGGCCCGGCGCGACCAATTTCGTCACCGCGGCGGCCTATGCCCAGCTTGGCGGCATGCCGATGATGATGATCACCGGGCAAAAGCCGATCAAGAAATCCAAACAAGGGCGCTTCCAAATCCTCGACGTCGTCGCGATGATGGGGCCGATCACCAAATATACGCACCAGATGGCCTCGTCGGACAATATCCCGAGCCGCGTGCGCGAGGCTTTCCGCCTCGCGGAGGAAGAAAAACCCGGCGCGGTGCATATCGAACTGCCCGAGGATATCGCCGACGAACATACCGAAAGCCTGCCGCTGAAGCGCAGCCATTCGCGCCGCCCGACCGCAGACGTCAAATCGATCCGCGAGGCGGTGAAGGCGCTCGAAAATGCGAAGGCACCGGTACTGGTAATCGGCGCGGGCGCGAACCGCACGATGACCAGCCGGATGCTGCTGCAGTTCATCGAAAAGACCGGCATCCCCTTTCTGACCACCCAGCTCGGCAAGGGCGTGATCGACGAGCGGCATCCGAAATTCCTCGGGTGCGCGGCACTGTCATCCGGCGATTTCGTGCACCGCGCGGTCGAGGCGTCGGACTGCATTGTCAACATCGGTCACGATGTGATTGAAAAGCCGCCCTTCTTCATGCAGCCCGGCGGGCCCACCGTTATCCATGTGTCCACCAAGACCGCCGAGGTCGATCCGGTCTATTTCCCTGGCATCGAGGTCATTGGCGATATTGCCAATGCGATCTGGCAGATGAAGGAGGATATCGTGCCGAACGGCGGCTGGTCGTTCGACCATATGCTCGCCTATCGCAAGGCCGAGGTCGAGCATACCGCCCCGCTCGCCGCCGACACGCGCTTCCCGATCTTTCCGCCGCATCTGGTGCAGCAGGTCCGCGACGCGATGCCCGACGACGGCATCATCTGCCTCGACAATGGCGTCTACAAGATCTGGTTCGCGCGCGGCTACACCGCCTACCGCCCGAACACCGTGCTGCTCGACAATGCGCTCGCGACGATGGGCGCAGGCCTGCCCAGCGCTATGATGTCGGCGATAGTCTACCCCGACCGCAAGGTGATGGCGATCTGCGGCGACGGCGGCTTCATGATGAACAGTCAGGAAATGGAGACCGCGGTTCGCCTGGGGCTCAACCTGACCGTGCTGATCCTCAACGATTCAAGCTATGGCATGATCCGCTGGAAACAGGCGAACATGGGCTTCAAGGATTGGGGTCTGACCTATGGCAACCCCGATTTCGTCAAATATGCCGAAAGCTATGGCGCGCACGGCCACCGCGTCGAAAGCGCGGCGCACCTCAAGGAACTTCTTGCCCACACGCGCGATACTCCCGGTGTGCACCTGATCGATTGCCCAGTAGATTATTCGGAGAATGACCAGATTTTGAACATCGACATCAAGAAGCTGTCGAAGGAACTCTGACGGTCGCGAACACTCGCTTTTCTTGTCATCCCCGCGAAAGCGGGGACCCAGGAGTTGGATGAGCCGAACCTATCATGTTTATATCCTCGCCAGCGGGCGCAACGGAACGCTCTATACCGGTGTGACGGGAGATCTGGCGCAGCGGATGGAACAGCATCGCGACGGCGAAGGTTCAAAGTTTACGACAAAATACGGCGTTACTCGTCTGGTTCACATCGAAGCATTTGCCGACGTGAGCGCAGCGATCGCCCGCGAAAAAGCTGTAAGAAATGGCGCCGGGCATGGAAACTGGAACTCATCGAACGCGGCAATCCGCAATGGCTCGACCTATATGATCGGATTAACGGCTGAGCATGCCGCCCTGGGTCCCCGCTTTCGCGGGGATGACAATGGGGGGTGGCGGAGCGCGCGCCAGCATGTTGGAGAATGATTGTGAAACTCAAGGACGTCTACCCGCTCTATCTCAACAACAAGGCGGTGCAGCCGAACACCGACCTCAAGGTGATCGACAAATTCACCGGCGAAATCGCTTTCCGTACCGCACTGGCGACCCCCGACGTCATCGATGAAGCCATCGCCGGCGCGGTGCGCGCCGCCGAGCCGATGGCGCGGCTCGCGAGTTACGAGAAGCAGGATGTCCTCAATCATTGCGTCGCGCGCTTCAAGGAACGCTTTGACGAGCTTGCCTATGCGCTGTGCGTGGAAGCGGGAAAGCCGATCGCCGACAGCGAGGGCGAGGTCGGGCGCCTGATCGACACCTTCCGCATCGCCGCCGAAGAGGCGACGCGCAACTATGGCGAGATCCAGCCGCTCGACATATCGGCGCGCGCCAAGGGCTATATGGGGATGTGGAAGCGGGTGCCGATCGGCCCGTGCAGCTTTATCTCGCCGTTCAATTTTCCGCTCAACCTTGCGGCGCACAAGATCGCGCCCGCGATCGCGATGGGCTGCCCCTTCGTGATGAAGCCCGCCTCGATGACGCCGCTGGGCGCGATTATCATGGGCGAGGTCCTCGCCGAGTGCGACATATTGCCCGAAGGCGCGTTCAGCATCCTGCCCGCGAGCCGCGACGGCGCCGATCTGTTCACCACCGACGAACGGCTGAAATTGCTGAGCTTCACCGGCTCGCCCGGCGTCGGCTGGGACCTCAAGGCAAAGGCCGGCAAAAAAAAGGTCGTGCTCGAACTCGGCGGCAATGCCGCCGTGATCGTCGACAAGGACGCCGACCTCGATCATGCGCTCGCGCGGATCATCTTCGGCGGCTATTACCAGTCGGGGCAAAGCTGCATCCATGTGCAGCGCGCCATCATCCACGCCGACATCTACGACCGTTTCCGCGGCATGCTTGCCGCCAAGGTGAAGACGCTCAAATCGGGCGATCCCAAAAAGCGCGACACCTTCATCGGCCCGATGATTTCGGCAAAGGAAGCAGAGCGGCTCAAGGGCTGGATCGACGACGCGGTCGCGGCCGGGGCGACGTTGCTCGCGGGTGGCGGCTGCGAGGGCAATATGCTCGAGGCGACGCTGCTCGAAAATGTACCCGAGGGGGCCGACGTGGTGCGCGAGGAAGCCTTCGGCCCGGTGGTCGTCCTGTCGCGCTTCACCGACTGGAACGCCGCACTGGCCGAGGTCAACGACAGCAAATTCGGCTTGCAGGCCGGGATCTTCACCCGCGACATTCACAAGATATTAGAAGCGTGGGACGACCTCGACGTCGGCGGCATCGTCGTCAATGACGTCTCCTCCTACCGCGTCGACAATATGCCCTATGGCGGGGTCAAGGATTCGGGCCTCGGGCGCGAGGGCATCCGTTTCGCGATGGAAGATATGAGCGAAATCCGCAACCTGGTGATCCGGCGCGTCTGATCCTCGATAAACTGCGCCTGGAAACGGCCAATAGTCACCGAACCGCCGCAAAACATTCTTCAAACTGTCGCGGCTTTGATTCGCCGCATGTAACAAAACTCGTGTCTAGGCCGTGGGCAGCCAAGGCTGCCTACGGAGTGAGACATGGCCTCGATCTCGACCCTGCCGATCCCGAACCGCTTTCCCGATCCCTTCACCACCGAACCGCATGTGCCCGAGCGGGTTATCGGCGAACGGCGCAATTACCGCACCGTATGGGTCAGCGACATCCACCTCGGCACGCGCGGCTGCAACGCCGGGCTGCTGATCGACTTTTTCGACCATGTCGATTGCGAGACGCTTTATCTCGTCGGCGACATCATCGACGGCTGGCGGCTGAAGAAGCGGCACTTCTGGCCGCCCGAGCATAATGACGTCGTCTGGCGCGTGCTGAAGCGCGCGAAGCGCGGCACGCGCGTCGTCTATGTCCCCGGCAATCACGACGAGATGGTCAAGCCGTTCGACGGCTTCGATTTCGGCGGCGTCGAAATCCGGCGCGAGGCGGTTCACGAGACCGCCGATGGCCGCAAGCTGCTGATCGTCCATGGCGACGAGTTCGACGCGGTAATGCTCGCGCACCGCTGGCTCGCCTTTGTCGGCGACGCGGCCTACACCGCGCTGATGAAGTGCAATGTAGTCGTCAACGCGGTCCGCAGCCGCCTCGGCCTGCCCTATTGGTCGCTGTCGATGGTCGCCAAGCACAAGGTCAAGAACGCCGTCCAGTTCATCGGCCACTATGAAGAGGTGGTCGCCCATGCGGCGCGCTCGCGCGGGGTCGACGGGGTAGTGTGCGGCCATATCCACAGCGCCGAAATGCGCGCGATCGACGGCGTCGATTATTACAACGACGGCGACTGGGTCGAAGGTTGCACCGCGCTGGTCGAACATCATGACGGCCGGATGGAAATCCTGCACTGGGCCGAAGAAGTTGCCGCACGCGAAGCGCCGGCACCGCTCGGCCTACCCGCTGCCGCCAAGGCCGCGTGAGCGCCGCATGCGGATATTGATCGTCACCGACGCCTGGGAGCCACAGGTCAACGGTGTCGTGCGCACGCTGCAGGCGACGATCGCCGAGTTGCGCGCGCAGGGGCATGTCGTCGGAGTGATCTCGCCCGATCTGTTCCGGTCAATCCCCTGCCCGACCTATGGCGAGATCCGCCTGGCCTTCGCGGGCAAGCGCGCCGTCGCACGGCACATCCGCGCCTTCGCGCCCGAGGCGATTCATATCTCGACCGAGGGGCCGCTTGGCCTTGCGGCGCGGCGCTGGTGCATCGATACCGGCTTTCCCTTCACCACCGCCTATCACACGCGCTTTCCCGAATATGTCGCGGCGCGCATCCCGTTGTCGCCGCAGTTCGTGTGGCGCTTTATCCGCTGGTTCCATCGCCCCGCGCAGCACATCATGGTCGCAACGCGCTCGCTGAAACGCGAGCTTGCGGAGCAGGGTCTTGGGCAGACGATGATGTGGGAACGCGGCGTCGATCACGCCCTCTTTCATCCCGATCGCACGTCCCATCCCGATTTCGCCAGCCTCGCCCGCCCGATCCAGCTCTACGTCGGCCGCGTCGCGGCCGAAAAAAACATCGAGGCATTTCTCGAAACCCGACATCGGGGAACGAAGGTGATCGTAGGGGACGGTCCGGCGCTCGATGATCTGCGCGCCCGCTTCCCGGATGTCCGCTTCCTCGGCAAGCTCGGCGGCGAGCGTCTTGCCAGCGCCTACGCCGGTGCCGACGTCTTCGTCTTCCCCAGCCGTACCGACACCTTCGGCCTTGTCGTCATCGAAGCGCTGTCGTGCGGCACGCCCGTCGCGGCCTATCCCGTTGCCGGCCCGGCCGACATCGTCACCGACGACGCTGGCGCTCTCGATACCGATCTCGATCATGCGATCGCGCTGGCACTGACACGCGATCCGGCCCGAGCCGCGGCCTTGGGCCGACGCTACAGCTGGCCGAACTGCACGCGGCAGTTTCTGCGCGCGCTGACCTTCGTACCCGCCGAATCCGCATCGGCGCCGGCCACGGCTTCAGCCCGCCTCGTCTAGAGTCCAGACTCTAGAAGGCCTTGCGCCACTCCAGCTCGATATAGCGGCCGAGCGGGTCGATATAGCCCGGCGCATAGGTGAGCGGCACGACGCCGCTGGCGTCGGTGACCTTGCGCTGCGCATCGAACAGATTGTCGATCGACAGGCGCAGGCGCGATCCCTTCAGGATCGGCAGCGCCTTGGTCAGTTCGGGCTTCTGGTTGAAATCGACGAAGAAGCGCAGGTTGAAGGTCGCAAGATCGTGGAAGGTCAGGTCGCCGTTGGCGCCGCCGACGACGCGGCTGCCGCTGTCATATTTGGCGCTGACCCGTGCGCCGATGCCCTTGTAAAAGACGCCGCCGTCGAGTTCGACCAGATTGCGGTTGCTGCCGCCACCATTGCCGGTCGCCGATCCGTTCAGCAGATCGAGTTCAGGGACGCCGGGCCGTATCAGCACACGGTCGGTCAGCTTGATCGTGTGATAGAGCGACAATTGCCAGCGCCCGCCCTGCGGCCCGCCGAACATGCCGCCAGGACCGCCGCGCCCGCCGCGCCCCCCGCGAAAGCCGCCGCCGGGGCCACGCGGACGCGCAGGCGCTGCGGCGGGCGC
>NZ_FYAT01000016.1:0-198390 GCF_900185685.1 Sphingopyxis sp. P1IMeth2 | reverse complement strand
CGCCTCGTCGACGCAGGAAAACCCCCAAAGCTCATCATCGTCGCCATCATCCGAAAACTCGTCGTCGCGCTCAACGCCATCATCCGAGATGAGCAGCCTTGGAAAGCTTGAAGACGGTTGCTCCCCACCACTGCGCGGCAGGGAGGAGCAATCACTCAGCCGAGCGCCTGCAAGGCCTTCATCACAACCATCGACTGTTCGCTGCCCGACTGGGGCACGATTTCGCCGGTACGGTCGATGATCTTGTCCCACGCCGCGGCGACGCCTTCGGGCGTGCGCTGGTCTTCGGGCAGGGCGACGCCCGGGGTCGCTGTGATGTAGGCGGCGTGATAGGCGCCCGCACCTGCGCCGACGATCATGTTCGACGGGGCATCTTCGCTCACCAGGAACAGCGCGGCCGGCGCGACATTTTCGGGGGTGAATTTTTCGAACAGTTCGGGCGGGAAAATGTCTTCGGTCATGCGCGTGCCCGCGACCGGCGCGATCGTGTTGCAGCGGATGTTATATTTCGCGCCTTCGAGGTGCAGCGTCTTGGTAAGACCGGCAAGGCCGAGCTTCGCCGCGCCGTAATTGGCCTGCCCGAAATTGCCGTAGAGGCCGGTCGACGAGGCGGTCATCAGGATGCGGCCATAGGCCTGGTCGCGCATCAGATCCCAGCATGCCTTGGTGACGTTCGCGCTGCCGAGCAGATGGACCTGCACGACGAGGTTGAAATCCTCCATCGTCATCTTGGCAAAGCTCTTGTCGCGCAGGATGCCGGCGTTGTTGATCAGGATGTGGACGCCGCCCCATTCCTCTTTCGCCTTGGCCACCATTTCGACCATATGCTCATATTCGGTGACGCTGCCGCCGTTCGACATGGCGGTGCCGCCCGCGGCGCGGATTTCCTCGACGACCTGCAGAGCGGCGTCCGAATGGCCGGTGCCGTCGCGGGCGCCCCCGAGGTCGTTGACGACGACCTTGGCGCCGCGCCGGGCGAGTTCGAGCGCATAGGCGCGGCCCAGGCCGCCGCCGGCGCCGGTGACAATGGCAACGCGGCCGTCAAATTTGATCGTCATGCTGATCTCCCATGAGGGGCGTCCCGCGAAAGGTTGCCCAAGAAAACTGGCACGTCCTTAACCGCTCGCGGCGGGCAGGCAAGAGGGGAGGGGCAATTTTGGCGGGTGCAACAAAATGCCGACTGTCATCGAAATGTAACGGAAATGACGTGCGACTGTCATCTGACCGTCATAACAGCGCCACCGGATCGTCACCTTTTCGCAATGGAGCCTTCTGCATGCGTCCGACCCTGACCGCCGCCCTGTTGGCGACGACGATGTTCTGCATCCCCACGACCGCGCATGCGCAGGCGTTGAGTGCCGAGGAAGCCGCCGCGCTGCGCGCCGAACTGGCTGCCCTCAAGGCCAAGGTCCAGACGCTCGAAGACCGCCTCGATGCCGCGACCGCGCCGGGCGCCATTCCATCGGGCACGGCGACCGCAGCAACGCCAGCGCCTGCTCCGGTAACGGCCGCGGCAGCCCCCGCGAAACCCGGCACCGACATCGCGTGGAAGGGCGCGCCCGAGATCAAGACCGCCGACGGCTGGAGCTTCAAGCCGCGCGGCCGCATCCAGCTCGATCTCGCCAGCATCGACGCGCCGCCGGGCGTCACCGACACGCATGGCGGCCTGGCGACCGAATTCCGCCGCGTCTATCTGGGCGTCGACGGCAAGATCCCGGGCGGAATCAGCTACCGCGTCGAGGCCGATGTCGCGAACAGCTCGGTTGAACTGACCGACGTCTATCTGACCTATGGCACCGGCCCGCTCTCGATCACCGCCGGGCAGATCAAACCTTTCTGGTCGCTCGAGGAAATGACGAGCGATCTCTTCACCAGCTTCGCCGAACGCGCCGCCTTTACCCAGGCCTTCGGTTTCGAGCGGCGCGTCGGCCTGTCGGGCCAGTACAAGGGCAAAGCGCTGCTCGTGCAGGGCGGGGTGTTCGGCGACAATGCCAACGACCTGCTGAGCGATTCGGACAATAGCGTGAGCGTCGACGGCCGGGTGGTGTGGATGCCCCGCTTCGGCGATACGCAGCTTCACCTCGGGACGTCGGCGCACTGGCGCAAGGCGAATGACGGGCCGACCGCGGTGCGTTACGCCGCGCGGCCCTTTGTCCACACGACGAACAGCCGGCTTGTCGACACCGGCACATTCACCGCGACGAGCGAGCGCGGACTGGGGCTTGAGGGCGCGCTGATCGCCGGGCCGTTGCACGTCGCCAGCGAAGGCTTCTGGCAGACCGCGCGCCGCCCTGGCCTTGCCGACCCGACCTTCTTTGGCGGCTATGCCGAAGTCGGCTATGTGCTGACGCGCGGCGATCGCCGCGGGTACAAAGACGGCAGCTTCGACCGTCTCGTGCCGTCGCGCCCGATCACCGCAGGCGGCCCCGGCGCGATCGAGATCAACGCCCGGTACGACCATCTCGACCTCAGCGATGCGGGGATCACCGGCGGGCGCCAGCGCACGCTGGGTGTCGCGGTCGTGTGGGCACCGATCCCCTATCTGCGCCTGACCGCCAACTACGGCCATCTGATGTACGACGATGCCGCGATCGGCAGCACGAGCGGCGACCGCAACTATTCGGCCGACGCCTTCGGCCTGCGGACGCAGATCGACTTCTGATTGGGGGAGTCTGCTTTGGGGAGGGAAGCTGCCACCCGCTATTTTCGTCATCCCGGCGAAGGCCGGGATCTCTCCGGTGCGCTATTTCGTTAGGTAGAGATCCCGGCCTTCGCCGGGATGACGATGAAAGAAAGATCGGCCTACAGCCGAACCGGCCGTTAGCCGTCAATCACAGAGCCGCCCCGCAAGCGAATCTTCTGCCAGATCAGACGCTTTTCCCCGCGTCGAGCGCATAGCCTGCGGATCGCACGGTCCGGATGATGTCGGCGGTTCCGGGCAGGTTAATCGCCTTGCGCAGGCGCCGGATATGGACGTCGACGGTGCGCAGTTCGATGTCGCTGTCCTGGCCCCATACGCTGTCGAGCAATTGTCCGCGCGAAAACACGCGGCCGGGATGCTCCATGAAGTGGCGCAGCAGGCGGAATTCGGTCGGCCCCATGCTCACCACCTGACCACCGCGGACCACCTTGTGCGCCACCGAATCGAGTTCGATGTCGGCATAGGCCAGGATCTCGCCGGCCAGCGCCGGGCGCAGGCGGCGCAGCACCGCGGAAACGCGCGCCACCAGTTCGCGCGGGCTGAACGGTTTGGTGACATAATCATCGGCACCGGTTTCGAGGCCGCGGATGCGGTCCTCTTCCTCGCCGCGCGCGGTCAGCATGATGATCGGCACATTCGCCGATTTCGGGTTGCGGCGCAGGCGGCGGCACACCTCGATTCCCGGCAGGCTTTCGATCATCCAGTCGAGCAGGACGATGTCGGGCACGCGTTCCTCGACGAGGACGAGCGCCTGCTCCCCGTCCGGGGTCTGGCGGACCGAAAAACCTTCGCGGGCGAAATGCCAGACGATGAGTTCGGCGATCGCCTCGTCATCCTCGATCAGCAGCAGGTCGGGCTGCGGCATCAGCCTTGCTCCTTCTCCGCCGTCGCGCTGTCTTCGGGCGTTTCGCCGCGTTCGCGCTCCTCCATCCGCTCACCGGTGACGACATAATAGACCATCTCGGCGATGTTGGTCGCATGGTCGCCCATTCGTTCCAGATTCTTGGCGACGAACAGCAGATGCGCGCTCTCGGTAATATATTTCGGATTTTCCATCATGAAGGTGACGAGCGTGCGGAAGATGCTGTTGTAGAAATCGTCGACATTCTTGTCGCGCACAGTGACGCGCACCGCGAGGTCGGCGTCGCGCGCAGCGAAGCTGTCGAGCGCGTCGTGGATCAGCTCGGCAACGATGGCCGACATCGACATCAGCACCGGGATCGACTCGATCGATCGCGTCTGGTCCATCAGCGCAACGCGCTTGGCGATATTCTTCGCATAGTCGCCGATCCGTTCGACGACCGACACGATCTTGAGCGCCGCGATCATCTCGCGCAGATCGTCGGCCATCGGGGCGCGGAGCGCGATCGTCTGCACCGTGAGCTGTTCGACTTCGGCTTCGAGAGCGTCGATCTTCTTGTCGCCCTCCACCACTTGCGCCGCGAGGGCGAGGTCGCCCTTGCTGAGCGCGGTCATCGCCTGGAGGAGCGCCTGTTCGGCGCGCCCGCCCATTTCGCTGATCAGGCCGCGGAGGCGATTGATGTCCTCGTCGAACGCCTTGACCGTATGATCGTTCACAACTGCCATCGTTCTCGTTCCTGTCCTTCTTCGCCCGCGCCTTAACCGTAGCGGCCGGTGATATAATCCTTGGTGCGTTCCTGCTTCGGGTTGGTGAAGATGTCGGTCGTCTTACCGTATTCGACCAGCGTCCCGAGGTGGAAAAAGGCGGTGCGCTGCGACACGCGGGCCGCCTGCTGCATATTATGCGTGACGATCACGATAGCATATTTGCCGCGCAGTTCGTGGATCAGCTCCTCGATCTTTGCGGTCGCGATCGGGTCGAGCGCCGAGCAGGGCTCGTCCATCAGGATGACTTCGGGGTCGACCGCAATCGCCCGCGCGATGCACAGACGCTGCTGCTGGCCGCCCGACAGCGCGGTGCCGCTTTCATTGAGACGGTCCTTGACCTCGTCCCACAGCCCGGCGCGGGTCAGCGCGCGCTCGACGATGACGTCGAGATCGGCCTTGTTCGCGGCAAGCCCGTGGATGCGCGAGCCATAGGCGACATTGTCATAGATCGACTTGGGAAAGGGATTGGGCTTCTGGAACACCATGCCGACGCGCGCGCGCAACTGCACAACGTCCATCGACGGCGCGTAGATGTCCTCGCCGTCGAGCTCGATCCGGCCGGTGACGCGCGCGCTGGCGACGGTATCGTTCATGCGGTTGAGCGACCGCAGAAAGGTCGACTTGCCGCAGCCCGAGGGGCCGATGAAGGCGGTGACGAGGTCGGTGCCGACGTCGATCGACACGTCCTTGATCGCCTGCTTGTCGCCGTAGAAGACGTTGACGCCCTCGGCGCGCATCTTGGGATCGGCGATGATCAGATCGTCGTTGGTCATGGTCAGGGAGCTCATTTTCACCAGCGTTTTTCGAACTTGTTACGGAGATAGATGGCAAGGGCGTTCATCGACAGCAGCACGAACAGCAGCACGATGATCGCCGCCGACGTCTTTTCGACGAAGCCGCGATCGACCTCGTCCGACCAGAGAAAAATCTGCATCGGCAGCACCGTCGAGGGCGAGCAGAGGCCGCCCGGAACGTCACCGATGAAGGCGCGCATCCCGACGAGCAGCAGCGGCGCCGTCTCGCCCAGCGCGCGCGCCATGCCGATGATCGTGCCGGTCAGGATGCCGGGCAGGGCGAGCGGCAGGACATGGTGGAACACCACCTGCACGGGACTGGCCCCGACCCCCAATGCGGCGTCGCGGATCGACGGCGGCACCGACTTGATCGCGTTGCGGCTGGCGATGACGATCACCGGCATCGTCATCAGCGCCAGCGTCAACCCGCCGACGAGCGGGCTCGCCTGGCAGAGGCCGAACCAGTTGATGAACACCGCGAGCGCGAGCAGGCCGAAGATGATCGAGGGCACCGCGGCCAGATTGTTGATCGACACTTCGATCAGGTCGGTCCAGCGGTTCTTCGGCGCATATTCTTCCAGATAGAGCGCCGCGAGCACGCCGGTTGGAAAGGCGATCAGAAAGGCGATGAAGATCGTCATCAACGACCCCTTGAGCGCCCCCCAGATCCCCGCGACGGCAGGATCGGTCGCGTCGGCATTTTTGAAGAAGGGCGTGTGAAAGCCCGTCGACAGCTTGCCCTCCTTTTCGAGCGCATCGACCCGTTCGCCCAGCGCGCCTTTCGCGCCTTCCTTGGCGGCGATGTCGACCGCGCTCGATGCGGGGAGTTCGAACAGCGACTTGCCGCCGAGCAGCTCGGGATCGGCCTTGATCCGGGTGCGGACTTCCTTCCACGCATTTTCGCTGATCAGCTGCGACCCGTCCTTGCCCAGCGCCTCGTCGGCAGCAAAGGCGACGATGTCGGCGAGCCCGGCGTTGGCGATCACCTGATCGGCGTCGGCATCGGACAGTCGCGCCTTGTCAACCGTCAGCGGCATCGCCTTGAAGTCGATCGGCACCGCGACATGGGTGTAGGTAAAGCCGCGCGCGCCGTTGCCGACCATCACGAACAGCAGGAAGGCGAGGAAAAAGCCCGACAGCAGCACCGCGCCCAGCCCCATCGCCTTGAACCGGCGTTCGGCGGCATAGCGGCCCGCGATGCGCTTTTGCATCGCCGCGCCTTTCCAGTCGGTCGGGGCGGTGTCTCTATTCATAGGCTTCGCGATACTTTTTGACGATGCGCAGGGCGACTATGTTGAGCAGCAGCGTGACGATGAACAGCACGAGGCCGAGCGCGAAGGCCGCGAGCGTCTTGGCGCTGTCGAACTCCTGGTCGCCGGTCAGCAGCTTGACGATCTGCGCCGTCACCGTGGTGACACTGGCAAAGGGGTTGGCGGTGAGGTTGGCGGAGAGGCCCGCGGCCATCACAACGATCATCGTTTCGCCGATCGCGCGGCTGACCGCGAGCAAGATGCCGCCCATCACGCCCGGAAGCGCGGCGGGAATCAGCACCTGGCGGATCGTCTCGTTCGGCGTCGCGCCGAGCGCGAGGCTGCCGTCGCGCATCGCCTGCGGCACCGCATTGATGCTGTCGTCGGCCATCGACGAGACGAAGGGGATGATCATCACCCCCATTACGATACCCGCGGCAAGCGCGCTTTCGGTGCTCGCATTCGGCACGCCGAGCATCACCGCGAAATTGCGCAGCGCCGGCGCGACGGTCAGCGCCGCGAAATAGCCGTAAACGACGGTCGGCACTCCCGCCAGGATCTCGAGGCACGGCTTCACCCATTTGCGCACCGTCGGCGCCGCATATTGGGTGAGGTAGACCGCAGTCATCATCCCGATCGGGATGGCGACGATCATCGCGATGATCGCGCCGATCAGCACCGTACCCCAGAACAGCGGGATGCCGCCGAAGGTGCCGGGTTGCGGCGCGCCACTCTGCGGGTTCCAATAGGTGCCGAACAGCAGCTCGGTCGCGGGGACGAGGCGGAAGAAGCGGATCGATTCGAACAGCAGCGACAGCACGATGCCGAAGGTCGTCAAGATCGCAACGAGCGAGGCGATGAGCAGCAGCGCCATCACGATCCGCTCGACCCGCGTCCGGGCCCGGAAATCGGGCTTGATCCGCGTAAAGGCATAAAGCCCGCCGGCGAGCGCTAGCGCGAGCATCGCCGCGATGCCGATCCACGCGAAACGGTGCGTCGCGTCGGCATAGGGTTTGACGAGCGGCGCCGCCTCGGGGATGCGCACCGCCGCCTGCTTGCCCTGCGCGACGGCGCGCGCGTCGGACAGCATCGCGCCGCGTTCGAAGCCGAAGGCGGGCAGGCTCTGCGCCTCGGGACTGGCGAGCACCGCATTGGTGATCAGCGCCGGCGACATGCTCGACCAAACGGCAAGGAAGATCGCGGCGGGCGCGAACAGCCACAGCGCGACGTACCAGCCATGATATTGCGGCCGCGAATGCAGTCGGGTGCCCGCGCGGCCCGCGAGCAGCGCCGAGCGCGCCCGGCCAGCCAGCCAGCCGATCAGCGCAAGCCCCGCGATCAGGAGCAATAAGGCGGCGGCGTTGAAAGTCACATCGTCCCCGTTATCGTGTGGCCCGCCGCAACCCAAAGCGGCCGCGCGTGGCAATTTGATGACTCGGCGTCATAATTTCCGCCGTCATCGAACATGGCGTCATTGCGAGGAGCGAAGCGACGAAGCAATCTCCCGCCATCGGCATGGCGGTGCGCCGGCTGGGAGATTGCTTCGCTTCGCTCGCAATGACGAAATCCCCGCAAAAGGCGGCGGCCGGGGGCAGGGGGATGTGGCCCCCCGCGTCCCGGCCGCCGGCGGGGGAGATTATTTAAGCTCCGAACCGTCGAGCGGCGTCATGTCCTTCGCCGCGGCGGCGGCCTTCGCCGACACGTCGGGGGGCGAGATCACCAGGCCCTTGGCGGCCAGATAGCCGTCCTTCGCCGCACCCTTCAGGAATTCGGCGACATATTCGGCCAGGCCGGGGATCACGCCGACATGCGCCTTCTTGATATAGATGAACAGCGGGCGCGAGCCGGGATAGCTGCCGCCGGCGATCGTATCATAGGTCGGGCTGACGCCCTGCACCGGAACCGCCTTGATCTTGTCCTTGTTCGCATCGAGGTACGAAAAGCCGAAGATGCCCAGACTGTCGGGGTTCTTGTCGAGCTTCGAGATGATCAGGTTATCATTCTCGCCCTGTTCGACATAGTAGGGCGCGCCGCGCAGGCCGGTGCAGACCGCTTCATGCTTTTCCTTGTCGCTGTCCTTCAGCGCCTTCATCGCGGGGTCGGCATCGCAGCCCTTGCCCATGATCAGTTCCTTGAACGCGTCATAGGTGCCGCTGGTCGACGGCGGACCGAAGACCGAAATGCCGACCGCGGGCAGCGCCGGGTTGACGTCTTTCCACGTCTTCGCGGTGTTCGGCTTGCCATAGGGGTTCGCGGCCAGCGCCTTGTAGACATCGGCTTCGGTCAGCTTGAAGCCGGGGCCGCGCTGCGCTTCGCCCAGCGCGATGCCGTCGATGCCGACCTGGATTTCGACGATGTCCTTGACGCCATTCTTCTGGCAGGTGTCGAATTCCGACTTCTTCATCCGGCGCGAGGCGTTCGAGATGTCGGGGGTGTCGCCGCCGGCGCCCTGGCAAAAGCGTTCGAAGCCGCCGCCGGTGCCGGTCGAATCGATCTTCGGCGTCTTGTTGCCCGTCGCTTCGGCGAATTTTTCGCCGACCGCGGTGGCAAAGGGATAGACGGTCGAGGAGCCGACGGCGCTGATATAATCGCGCGCGGCGCCGCCCGAGGACGCCTGATCCTGACAAGCCGAAAGCGCCAGCGCGGCGGTCGCGGCGCAGGCGACCAGGCCGGTGGTGCGGGCAAATTTCTTCACCATGAAATGATCCTGTCGGGGGTCGTTACCGAACCAAGCCGCCACCCCCGCGGCGACTCGCTGAGGGCCATTTGGGGGTTTTGTGTGACGCGTTTGTGACAGCGAGTGTCATGGAAGTGTCATGCGCAATCCGTCAGGCTTTGGCTTTCGGTGGATCGTTTGATATGGGAAATTCATGATCTCGCCGGATGATTCAACGCACGTCATAGCTCATCTGAGCCATCCATACGGGTTTTTTCGCCTCTGCCCGAAGGACATTCCTGTTACGCGTTAATAGGCCTTACCGCTTCAGAATATGCCCGAAGTGAGAATGCACTCGATAACATCATTTTTGCGCTCGCGATGGTAAGCAGCGAAGTGGGCTCCTGCATTACAGGGCAATTTGTGGGAATGTACCCACGGTACCTCGCGCTAGCTCAACTATCTACGGCACGTTGTATGCCTGACGATGTGGTTAAGGAGATTAAGCGGCAGAGCGAGGTCTCCTCAAGGATTTCGGAAATCCGTAACCGGGCCATCCATGATGCGTGGATGAACGACAAAGATACGGGCGAGACCCAGCAGTTCAGAACCAAGGCCAAGAAAATATCCCACTATGGTCCGCAGCCCGTCCCGGTAGAGAGTCTGGAAGCGGGGCTCACTCAAATTCGGAATCATCTTGAGCGGATTTATGGACTCCGTCGAAGGATTTCCGAGTTATTACGCTGACCGAGGCCGTTGCCAAATAAATCTCAAATACGAAGGCATTCTATCCAAATTACTCTTAGCCTGCAGCTCGATGCGCACCAGAAAGCGTAGATCATGCATACCATACCAATATGATCCTCATCACCGGCCACGTCATCCTCACCTCCGAACGTCGCGAGCGCATGATTGAGCTCTGCACCGAGCATAGCGCGCGGTCGCGGGGCGAACCGGGGTGTCTGGCGCATAATTGCCATATCGATGTCGAGAACCCCGACCTGCTGATGTTCGTCGAGGAGTGGGAGAGTGTCGATGCGGTCCGCGCCCATTTTGCGCTGCCCGCCGCGCGCGCCTTTGTCGCCGACATGCGCGCCCTCTCGCCGCAGCCGCCCGCGATCCGCATCTATGCCGCCGAAGACATCACCGCAACGCTGATGGGGTAAATCTCCCCTCCCGCTTGCGGGAGGGGTTGGGGAGGGCCCGCGCGCCGGTGTGCGCATCCGATGTTGATTGCCCACTCCGCTGCGACTAGCGACGGGTTCGCAAGTCTCGCAGCCCCTCCCGCAAGCGGACGGGGAGAGGTCAGGCCGGGGGCATATGACGGGGTTCGAATTCAGCTTTTCCTTTTTCGGCCTGATCCTGGGCCTCGCGCTGGCCGAGGGGCTGGGCGGGCTGGCGCGCGCGCTCAAGGCCAGCCACCGCGTCCGCATCGGCTGGCCGACCGCGCTGCTCGGCCTGTTCGTGTCGTGTGACGTCGTGACCTTCTGGATGTACGGATGGACCCTGCGCGAGCTGTTGCCGCTGAACTGGCCGATCCTGTTCGGCGGCTTCGTCGTCACCGCGGTCTATTTCGTCGCGGCGAGCCTGGTCTTTCCCGACGATCCGGAGGCGTGGGACGATCTCGACGCCCATTTCGACAAACAGCGGCGGCTGGTGATCGGCGGCGTCTTCCTGGCCAATATCGCGCTGGTCGCCGTCACTTGGGCCTTTGTCGGACTCCCCAGAGCGGGCACCGTGCGCGCCTTCATCCTCGCATGGTCCTTCTTCCCTGTCGCGGCGCTCGCGATCGCGGCAAAGGACCGCCGCATCGTCATCGCCTGCCTGATCTGGCTCCTCGCGCTCTATCCGCTGTCAGCGCTGTGGCATTGATTTCTCCCCACTCCCGTTTGCGGGAGGGGCAGCGAGACTTGCGAGCTTGCTCGCTAGTCGCAGCGGGGTGGGCATAGGCAAGGGCAAGGCTCGCTTCGCTCGCACCCACCCCTAACCCCTCCCGCAGGCGGGAGGGGGACGGGTCATTTCCCCAGCAACGGCGCCAGATATTGCCCGGTGAAGCTGCGCGGTTCCTTCACCACCTGTTCGGGGGTGCCGGCCGCGACGATCTCGCCGCCCTTGACCCCGCCTTCGGGGCCGAGGTCGACGATCCAGTCGGCGGTCTTGATGACGTCGAGGTTATGCTCGATCACCACCACGCTGTTGCCCTGATCCACCAGAGCCTGCAGCACTTCGAGCAGCTTGCGCACATCCTCGAAATGGAGGCCGGTGGTCGGTTCGTCGAGGATGTAGAGCGTCTGTCCGGTCGAGCGGCGCGAAAGTTCCTTCGCAAGCTTCACCCGCTGCGCCTCGCCGCCCGACAGCGTCGTCGCCTGCTGTCCGACCTTGATATAGCCGAGGCCGACGCGGACGAGCATTTCCATCTTGTCGCGGATCGCCGGCACCGCCTTGAAGAACTCCGCCGCAACCTCGACCGTCATGTCGAGCACGTCGGCGATGCTCATCCCCTTGAACTTCACCTCCAGCGTTTCGCGATTGTAGCGTTTGCCGTGGCACGTCTCGCACGTCACATAGACGTCGGGCAGAAAGTGCATCTCGATCTTGATGAGGCCGTCGCCGGTGCAGGTTTCGCAGCGCCCGCCTTTGACGTTGAAGCTGAAGCGACCGGGCTTGTAGCCGCGCGCCTGCGCCTCGGGCAGCCCCGCGAACCAGTCGCGGATCGTCGTGAAGGCGCCCGTGTACGTCGCGGGGTTCGAGCGCGGGGTGCGGCCGATCGGCGACTGGTCGATGTCGATCACCTTGTCGCAATGCTCAAGGCCGGTCAGGCTGTCGTGCGGCCCCGCGACGAGCCGCGCGCCGTTGAGCGTCCGCGCCGCGCTGGCATAGAGGGTATCGATGACGAGGCTCGACTTGCCGCTACCCGACAGGCCGGTGACGCAGGTGAAGGTGCCGAGCGGGATCGTAGCGGTGACATTCTGCAGATTGTTGGCACGCGCGCCCCTCAGCACCAGGTCGAAGCCGTTGCCGGGGCGGCGGTGCGTCGGCACCTCGATCTTCTTCGCGCCGGTGAGGTAGGCCGCGGTCAGGCTCTTCTTGTTCGCCAGCACCTGCTTCAGCGTGCCTTCGGCGACGATCTCGCCGCCATGGACGCCCGCGCCGGGCCCCATGTCGACGACATAATCGGCGTGGCGGATTGCATCCTCGTCATGTTCGACGACGATCACCGTGTTGCCGAGGTCGCGGAGGCGCTTCAAGGTGGCGAGCAGCCGGTCGTTGTCGCGCTGGTGCAGGCCGATGCTGGGTTCGTCGAGAACGTAGAGGACACCCGACAGGCCGCTGCCGATTTGTGACGCAAGACGGATGCGCTGGCTTTCGCCGCCGCTGAGCGTGCCGCTGGTGCGGTTGAGGTTGAGATAATCGAGCCCGACATTGTTGAGGAAGCCGAGCCGCTCGTTGATCTCCTTTAGGATCGCCTTGGCGATCTGGCGCTGCTGATCATTGAGCTTCTCGTCGAGCGTGCTGAACCAGGCGAGCGCGTCGGCGACCGAGCGCTGCGCCGACATGCTGATGTCCTCGCCCGCGATCTTGACCGCAAGCGGTTCGGGGCGCAGGCGCGCGCCGTGGCACGTCTCGCACGGCTGCGCGGTCTGATATTTGCCCAGCTCCTCGCGCATCCACGCGCTCTCGGTCTGCAGCATCCGGCGATTGAGGTTGCCGATCACGCCTTCGAACGCCTTGTGCGTCGTATAGGTGCGCCGGCCGTCCTTGAAGGTCAGCTCGACCGGTTTGCCGCCGCTGCCGTAAAGGATGATGAGCTGCACCTCGCCGGGCAGATCCTGCCACGGCGTGTCGAGGCCGAAACCATAGGCTTTGCCCAGGCTTTCGAGCACCTGCATATAATAGGGCGAAGGCGGGTTCGATTTCGCCCACGGCACGACGGCGCCTTTTTTCAGACTCAGCGCATGGTTGGGAACGACGAGTTCGGGGTCGAATTCCAGCCGCTCGCCAAGGCCGTCGCATGCCGGGCAGGCGCCTTGCGGCGCGTTGAAGCTGAACAGCCGCGGCTCGATCTCGGCGATCGTGAAGCCCGAAACCGGGCACGAAAATTTCTCGGAAAAGATGATGCGGTTGGCCGGGATCCCGGCGCCTTTCATGGCGCCGCCGACATCGCCGTCGCGCCCTGGAACCTCGCCATCGGCGAGGTCGACATAGGCGAGCCCTTCGGCAAGTTTCAGCGCCGTCTCGAAACTGTCCGCCAGCCGCGTCGCGATCCCCTCACGCACGACGATGCGATCGACCACGACCTCGATGTCATGCTTGTATTTCTTGTCGAGCGCCGGTGCGTCCTCGATCTCGTAAAATTCCCCGTCGATGCGGACGCGAGTGAAGCCGTCCTTCTGCCACTGCGCGAGTTCCTTCTTATATTCGCCCTTGCGCCCCCGCACGACGGGCGCCAGCAGATAGGCGCGCGTGCCCTCGGGCAGGTCCATCACCCGGTCGACCATCTGGCTGACCGTCTGCGCTGAAATCGGCTCGCCGGTCGCCGGCGAATAGGGAATGCCGACACGCGCCCAGAGCAGGCGCATATAATCGTAGATTTCGGTGACGGTGGCCACCGTCGAGCGCGGGTTGCGGCTCGTCGTCTTTTGTTCGATGCTGATCGCCGGCGACAGCCCGTCGATATGTTCGACGTCGGGCTTCTGCATCATTTCCAGGAACTGGCGCGCATAGGCCGACAGGCTCTCGACATAGCGCCGCTGACCCTCGGCATAGATGGTGTCGAAGGCGAGGCTCGACTTGCCACTGCCCGACAGGCCGGTGATGACGATCAGCGCGTCGCGCGGCAGATCGACGTCGACGCCCTTCAGATTATGCTCGCGCGCGCCGCGCACCGAAATATGGGTGAGACTCATGGGGTGGGTATGTTCCAGATTTGTTCCGGCCGCGCAAGAGGGCGCCGCTCGCTCGAACGCCTAGATAGGAAGCGGCTGCTTTGCGCGCAACGGGGCGGCGATTCCACCAACGAACCAGTGCGTTCGACCAGCGGCCTGCATCTTGCTTGACCTGCGATGGGCACGGGCGGACAAGTCGCCATGGCCTGCGGCGGATCGGCCCTTGAACCGTGCGCGGGGGTAGGAGACTGGGGAATGAAGATGTTTTTGGGCGGCACCGCTGCCGTCGCTATCGCCGCTGCACTGATCGCAGCACCTGTTCTGGCCCGTAATCCGGGTGCCGGCGCCCCCTTGGTCGTCGCGACCGATGCTGCGGCCGGCGCCGAAGATGGGTCGCTCAAGCCGCTGACCTTCGGAAGCTGGGGCGTCGATCTGAGCGCACGCGACCCGTCGGTAAAGCCGGGCGACGATTTCGACAAATATGCTAATGGCGCCTGGTTCGCACGCACCGAAATTCCGGCCGATCAGGCTTCGGCCGGCGTCGATTATGATGTCTATAATCTGACGCAGCGTCAGCTCCGCCAGCTCGTCACCGGCGCACCCGCGACCAGTCAGGTCGGCGGGCTGTATCAAAGCTTCATGGACGAAAAGCGCGTCGCGCAACTGGGCGCCAAGCCGCTGATGGCGGATATCGCCGCCGTCACGGCGATCAAGGACAAGAGCGAGATGGCGCGCTTCATGGGCGCGTCGCAGGGAAGCTTCGGCGCCTCGATCGTCGGTGGCGGTCCCTATGCCGATCCCGACACGCCAACCGTCAACGTCCTGTGGCTCGGGCAGGGCGGGATCGGGCTTCCCGACCGCGATTATTATCTGAACGACAGCTTCAAGCCGCAGCGTGAGGCCTATCGCGCGTATATCGCGCGGACGATGAAGATGATCGGCAACCCCGATCCCGAAAAGGCCGCCGATGCGGTGCTGGCGTTCGAGACCGAGATCGCCAAGGTGAGCTGGGCGATCGCCGAGCGCCGCGATCTGGGCAAGATCAACAACCCGATGTCGTCGGAGGCGCTGGCCGCCTATGCGCCCGGGCTCGAATGGAGCGCCTGGTTCGCGGGCGCCGAAATTCCGGCGCAGAAGCGCATCATCGTCAACGAAAATACCGCGATCCGCGACATTGCCGCGCTCTATGGCAAGACGCCGCTCGATACGCTGAAGCTGTGGCAGGAATTCCATGTCGCCGACAATGCGGCCAATTATCTGTCCGACGACTGGGTCGACAGCCGCTTCGAATTCTCAAAAGCGCTGAGCGGCGTGACCGAGATGCGGCCGCGCTGGAAGCGCGGGCTGCGCCTTGTCGATAGCAGCCTGGGCGAGCTGGTTGGCGAGGAATATGCGAAGCAATATTTCCCGCCGAGTGCCAAGGCGAAGATGGAAACGCTCGTCGCCAATCTGAAGCTGGCGATGGGCGACCGGATCCGCGGCAACAGCTGGATGGCGCCCGCCACCAAGGAAGCCGCGCTCGCCAAGCTGGACAAGATGGACGTGATGGTCGGCTACCCCGACAAGTGGCGCGACTATTCGGGGCTCAAGATCGATCCCGCCGACCTCTACGGCAATGTGAAGCGCAGCGCGGCGTTCGAATATGCCTATCAGCTCGCCGACCTGGACAAGCCGGTCGACCGCAAAAAATGGTCGATGAACGCGCAGGAAGTGAACGCCTATAACGGCGGGCTTGAAAACAAGATCGTTTCCCCCGCCGGTATTCTGCAGGCCCCCTATTTCAGCGAGACGGTCGACGATGCGGTCAACTATGGCGCGATCGGCGCCGTGATCGGCCATGAAATCACTCATGGTTTCGACGATCAGGGGCGCAAGATCGACGCGAGCGGCGCCGTGCGCGACTGGTGGACCAAGGAAGATGCCGCGCGCTTCGATGCGCAGGCCAAAGGCTTCGGCGCGCAATATGCGACCTATGAGGCGGCGCCGGGTGCGTTCATCAACCCCGATCTGACGATGGGCGAGAATCTCGCCGACCTTGCGGGGCTCGAGGTTGCTTACGACGCCTATCACCGGTCGCTGAACGGCAAGGAAGCGCCAGTGATCGACGGGCTAACCGGCGATCAGCGCTTCTTCCTCGCCTTTGCGCAAGCGTGGCGTGACAAGGCGCGCGAGGATGCGACCAAGCAGCAGGTAGCGAGCGACCCGCACAGCCCGGCGCGCTGGCGCATCATCGGTCCGCTGCGCAACGTCGATGCCTGGTACAAGGCGTTCAACGTCGCCCCGGGCGCCAAATATTATCTGAAGCCCGAGGATCGCACGCGCATCTGGTAAGCCGGCGGCGCCCTTTTATCCCCTCCGCGCAATGCCGCTGGCCCCGGAACGCAACTTGCGGCAAAGCGTTGGACAGGCAGGGTGCTCGGTTTAAGGAGATTTCTCGATGACCAGATCGATTTTTGCCGCCGCGGTCGTCGCGGCGCTGATGAGTTCGGCGCCGGCGATGGCTCAGAAGCTGCCTGACGGCACGACCGTGCAGGAACGCGCGGATACCGCGAAGCTGAATGCCGAGCAGCTCGCGAAGGCCGATGCCGAAACCGCGCGCTATCAGCAGAGCGTTTCGCAATATGAGCAGCAAAAGGCTGCGATCGCCGAGCAGGCGGCCGCTGCGCAGGCGAAATATGCCGACGAAACCGCCGCTTATGAAGCGGAAAAGGCTCGCGTCGCGGCGATGGCCGCCGAAGAACGGCAAAAGTGGGAAGCCGATGTCGCGGCCTGCAAGGCGGGCGACACCAGCCGCTGTGCCAAGCCGCAGCCCAAGGAATAGCGCTGCCGATCGGCACGCGATCCCGTGAGATTAAAGGGGCTCCGACGACAAGTCGGGGCCCCTTTTTTATTGGCGCGCTTCCGTTCGTCCGTTGGTCGCCCTTTGTAGGCGCTTCATCTTTCAATCGACTCGTCGCTGGGGCTGATCGAAGCGCGTATGTCTGGCGCGGAAAAATGGCGCATTGCTTGGGCTGCGGGATGCGAGGCGACCAGACTTCCCCGGTTACGGCGCAGCGTGTCCCGCATCCCATAACGGATGAGAGGACTCCCCCATGTCACACCGTATTGCCAAATATTTGCTCATGACAGGCGCCGCTGCATTGTCGGCAGGCGCCGCCGGCCCGGTCGCGACTGCCGCCGAGACGCGCGTCGCGGATACCGATGCTGCGCCGACGGTCATCGTGCCGTACGGCGATCTCAATCTGAGCAGCGTCAAGGGCCGCGCTCGGCTGGAAACGCGCGTACGCATCGCCATTCGCGGCATGTGTCGTACCGATCCCCGAGCGACCCTGTCTCAGCGGGCGCAAGAACGCGACTGCATTGCCCATGCGCGGCGCAGCGCCGAACCGCAGATGGCGGCGTTGTTCGGTGGCAGCGATATGAAATTGGCACTTGAACGTCCGGCGGAGGTTGCCGTTCGCTAACCGGCGGTAGAGGCGGTCATGCGCCGTGCATGATCGCCTTTACGTCGTGCAGGTAAGTGCGACCGATCCGGTGCTGTCCGCCTTCGCCCAGGTCCACGCTCCACGCCCCGTCGCCATGATGTTTGAGGCCGACGATGCCGTCGCGCCGGACCATCTTCGACCGGTGAATGCGCATGAACTGATCGGGGTTCATCCGCTCTTCCAATGACTTGATCGTCTGGTGAATCAGCCAGCTTCGGCTGCCGACATAGAGGCGCATATAGTCGCGCTCGGCCTCGATCAGATCGACTTGCGCCGCATCGATGCGCAGCATCTCGCCGCGGTTCTGAACCCAGAATTCGTTGATCCACCGGCTCTTCGGCGGGGCAGCTCGCCCAGCGCTGCGCCATTCGCGCACGCGCGCCAGTGCCTTGGCAAGACGATCGGGCGACACGGGCTTGAGCAGATAGTCGACCGCGGCGACGTCGAAGGCAGCGACAGCATAGCGATCGAACGCCGTGACGAAGACGATCGCCGGCGGCGAGGCGAGCTTTTCGAGCGCGGTCGCCACGTCCAGCCCGTCGAGGTCGGGCATGGCGATATCGCAAAGCAACAGATCGGGCGCGAGCGCCTCGACCATGCGCAGCGCGGATGCGCCGTCGCTGGCGGTACCGACGAGCGAAACCCCGTCCTGCTGCCCCGCCAGAATCTGAAGCCGTTCGATCGCGAGCGGCTCGTCATCCACGATCAGGGTGCGCAGCGTCTGCAGCATGTCAGTGTCCTTCCCCCGCGATCGGCAGCCACAGCGATACCGCGAAGCCGCCGCTGTCCGACCGCCCCCATTCGCAGCCTGCCACCGGGCCGTAGCGTGTGATCAATCGCTCGCGGACGTTGCCGAGGCCGAGGCCGGTGCCCGATTCGGGCGACGGTGCGGCCGGATCGATGTCATTTTCGATCCGGATCACCAGCAGCCCATATTCGCTGCTCGCCGACAGGCGGATCGCAATCCTCCCCTTGCTGGGGGCAACACCATATTTGATCGCATTTTCGATGATCGGTTGCAGGATCAGCACGGGAACGCGCGCATTCTCCAGCGCTTTCGGCATCGTCACCTCGACCTGCAGGCGGTCGGGAAAGCGCGCCTGCTCGATCTGCAGATAGAGCCGCTGAAGCGCCATTTCCTCGTCGAGGCTGACGAGTTGTTCGGGATCGATCGCGAGGCTCGATCGCAGGAAGGACGACAGATTCATGATCATCGTCTCGGCCTCCGCCTGCGATCCGCGCATGACGAGCGTCGACAGCGAATTGAGCGTGTTGAACAGGAAGTGCGGGTTCACCTGATAGTGGAGCGCGCGCAACTGCGCCGCCTGCGCCTCGACCCGGTAGCTGTTGGCGCGGCGCTCGACCGCGCGCATCTCGTTGGCATAGCCGAAGGCGACATAGAGTGCGGCCCATACCGCGAAGAAGAAATACCAGCGGATCGAGCTGTCGAGGATCAGGACCGTTTCCCAGGCAATGGGAAATTTGGACTGCACCTCTTCAATGATCTTCTGGGTATCGCCTGATGGAAACCAGTAGAAGAAGACGAGCAGATTGATGCTCGCGTAAATGACGACAAGCGGTACAGCGGCGCCCATCGCCACGGCGAGGCGCGCGCCAAAGCTTTTAGGCTGAACCCGCTGGATCAGCTGATAAAGGGCGAAGGTGCACAGGATGCCGGCGATGACGACGATCGCGCGGCGGCCGATCGCACCCCATTGCTCGGCGGCCCCGGCCAGCAAGGCGAGGCCGGTCGTGATCAGGAAATAGATCAGCCACATCGCGATGATCGAACCGATCGCGACGCGGGGATTGACGCGGGCGTCCGACGCCCGCCAGCCCGGCGATGCGGCCAGCATGTGCGCACGCTGGTCGCGCAGCGTCTCTTTGCGGATGGTCATGTTCATTGCCGTCGCTTTTGCGCGAATTTGGCGCAAAAAACTAGGTGCGCGCGCTGCGTCAGTCGAAGCCGCGCGCCTATTGGTCGAAACGCGGCCGGTCAGGCGGCGCGGGATTGCGGCAGCGTGCGGCGCCAGTTGCCGCGGCGATAGACGATCCACGCCATCGTCAGTGACGCGAACGAGGACAGCGGAAAGCTCCACCAGATCGCATCGCCGCCGAGCGCCGGGTAACCCAGATAATAGATGCCGAGGCGGATCGGGAACATCGACAGGAACAGGATGACGAGCGGTGGCACGACCGATCCGTTGGCGCGGAGTGTTCCGATCAGCACGATCGTCGTGCCGAAGGGCAGGAAGGTCCAGGTCGCGAGCAACTGGATATGGTGCGCGGCATCGATTGCCGCGGTATCGCTGCCGAGGAAAAGGGCGAGCGCAGCGCGGTCGAAAAGCAGCAGCAGCGCGATCAGCACCCCGGTCATCATCAGGTTGATCGCGATGCCGCTGTTGGTGATCGTGGTGACGCGGTTCCACTTTGCAGCGCCGATATTCTGCGCGACCATGGCGCTGACCGCCGCGCCGACCGCGAGCGCGGGCATCTGAACATAGTTCCACAATTGCAGCGTCGCGCCATAGGCGGCGGCGGTGACGAGCCCTTCGCGATTGACCAGCCCGACCATCACCAGCCCGGCGCCCGAAATGACGAGCATCTGCGCGCCCATCGGCAGCCCCTTGCCGATGATGAAGCGCAGTTCCTCCATATTGGGGAGGAGATATTTGAGCTCGGGTCCGCGCAGCCGCAGCACATGGTCGCGGGCATAGAACCAGCCGAGCATCGCGATCAGGCTGATCGTCCCGGCAATCGCCGTCGCGAGCGCGCTGCCCGCGATGCCGAGGCGCGGGAAGGGGCCGATACCGAGGATCAGCAGCGGATTGAGCGCGATGTCGAGGACGACCGACAACAGCATGAAGCGCAGCGGCGTCACCGCGTCGCCGGCGCCGCGCGACGCCATCATCAGCGTCACCGCCAGCATGCTTGCCGGGATCGCGATGAAGGTCACGCGCAGATAATCATGTGCAAGGTCAAAGGCTTCTGGCGGGGTCTTGAGCCAATGCAGGATGGTTGTCGAGGCGAACCAGCCGACGATGGCGATGACGAGCGAGAAGATCAGCGCGAGGCCGACGACGGCACCGGTGGCGCGGCGCGCCGCGTCGGTATCGCCGCGCCCGATCGCCTGGCCGATCAGTACCGTCGCGGCCATGCCGAAGCCGAAGAAGGTCGCGAACATCAGGAACATGATGATGTTCGCATTGGCGGTTGCGGCGAGCGCGCTGCCGCCGAGAAACTGGCCGACCCACACCGAATTGATCGATCCCGACAGCGTCTGCAGCACGTTCGACGCGAGCGTCGGCAGGGCGAAGAGGATCAGCGTCTTCGCGATCGGCCCTTCGGTCAGGTTCATGCGTCCGGCGCCGCGTGCAGTCTGGCGCGGCGGAACCGGCGCGGCGGCGGGGTCGGCAGCGGCGGCGACCGGCGTAACGGACGCGTCTTCGCTCACCCCAGCCGCGCCAGCGCGGCGGTCAGGCGGTCGGCTTCGGCCTCCTTGGCGGCATGGTCGGCGCGCGCCTTGTCGACGGCTTCGGGTTTGGCGCGTTCGACGAACGAGGGGTTGTTCAGCCGGCCGGCGAGGCTGTCGCGTTCCTTGGTCGCGGCGGCAAGCGCCTTGCTCAGGCGATCGCGTTCGGCGGCGATGTCGATGACGCCTTCGAGCGGGACGGTGATCGTCTCGCCCTCGACGACGAGCTGTGCCGAGGCGCCAGCCGGAGCGGGATCGAAGCTGATCGCCTCGAGCCGCGCGAGACGGTCGAGCTGTGCCGCGAGCTTGTCGGTGCGGCCCTTGAGCGACGTCGGAAAATGCGCCGTCAGACGCGCGCCCGGCGGCAGGCCGAGCTCGGCCTTGGCGGTACGCAGCTCGCTGACGAGCTTGATCAGCCAGTCGATATCGGCGCTGGCGCCAGCATCTTTTTCGGCCGCCGGAGCGGGCCATTTGGCGGTGATCAGCGGATAGTCGGCGCGGTCGCCGAGGCCCGTCCACAGCTCTTCGGTGATGAAGGGCATGAAAGGGTGGAGCATGACAAGGATCTGGTCGAGCACCCAGCCCGCGACCGCCTTTGTCTCGTCGTCGATCGCGCCTTTGATCAGTTCCAGATACCAGTCGCAGAAACGGTCCCAGGCAAAGCTGTAGATCGCATTCGCGGCTTCGTCGAAGCGATAGGCGGCGAAGGCGCTCTCCATCGCCGCGACGGTCGCGGCGACTTCGCCGATGATCCAGCGGTTGACGGGCAGCGTTGCGGCGGGCGCCTCGAAACTGGTCGAGGCCGAAATGCCATTCGCGTCGCAGAAGCGCGCGGCGTTCCACAGCTTGGTCGCGAAATTGCGATAGCCCGCGAGGCGCGCGTCATCCATCTTGATGTCGCGGCCCTGGCTTTCCATCGCCGCCATGAAGAAGCGCAGCGCGTCGGCGCCATATTGGTCGATCAGCCCGAGCGGGTCGACGACATTGCCCTTCGACTTCGACATCTTCGCGCCGTCGGGCGCGCGGACGAGGCCGTGGAGATAGAGCGTCTTCCACGGCACGTCGCCCATGAACTCCATCCCCTGCATCGCCATGCGCGCATCCCAGAAAAAGAGGATGTCGAAGCCCGAGATGAGGACGTCGTTGGGGTAGTGGCGCTTCAGAAGCTCGCTATCCTCGGGCCAGCCCAGCGTCGCGAAGGGCCAGAGCGCCGAGGAAAACCACGTGTCGAGGACGTCTTCGTCGCGGGTAAGAGCGACGCCTGCGCCAGCCTGTGCCTGCGCTTCCTCTTCGGTCTCGGCGACGAAGATGTGGCCATCCTCGGCATACCACGCCGGGATCCGGTGCCCCCACCAGAGCTGGCGCGAGACGCACCAGGGCTGGATATTCTCCATCCAGTTGAAGAAGGTCTTTTCCCACGTCTTGGGGACGATGTTGATCCGCCCGTCGCGCACTGCCTGCATCGGGGGCTGCGCGAGCGTTTCGGCGTCGACATACCATTGGTCGGTCAGCCAGGGTTCGATCACCACGCCGCCGCGGTCGCCGAAGGGGGTCTGGATCGTGCGCGGTTCGGCGTCATGTTCGTTGCCGTCCTTGTCGACATGCGGGATCAGGAAGCCGGCTTCCTTCATTCGCGCCACGACCAGTTCGCGCGCGCCATCGATACCATCGCGCTTGAAGCGGTGGAGGCCGAGATATTCCTGCGGCACCAGCCCGTCGGCGGTCTGGATGACGTTCGCATCGCCATCGAGCATGTTGAGCATTTCGGCGGGCTTGAAGCCCGCGCGCTTGCCGACCTCGAAGTCGTTGAAATCATGCCCCGGCGTGATCTTCACCGCGCCCGAACCCAGTTCGGGGTCGGCATGTTCGTCGGCAACGATCTTGAAGCGGCGGCCGGTGATCGGCTGGAGGATGTCCTTGCCGATCACGCTCTTGTACCGCGCGTCATCGGGGTGCACCGCGACCGCCATGTCGGCGAGCATCGTTTCGGGGCGCGTCGTCGCGACCTCGATATAATCGCGCCCGTCGTCGAGCGTCACGCCGTCGGCGAGCGGATATTTGAAGTGCCAGAAACCGCCCTTCACCTCGACCGTTTCGACCTCGAGGTCGCTGATCGCGGTCTTGAGCTTGGGGTCCCAGTTCACCAGCCGTTTGTCGCGGTAGATCAGCCCCTTTTTGTGGAGATCGACGAACACCTTGACCACCGCGCGGGTGAAATGCGGGTCCATCGTGAACTGTTCGCGCGACCAGTCCATCGAGCAGCCGAGGCGGCGGAGCTGGCCGGTGATCTGGCCGCCGCTTTCCGCTTTCCACTGCCAGACCTTTTCGACGAAGTCCTCGCGGCTGTAATTGGTGCGCTTGTCCTGCCGCGCTTCCATCTGGCGTTCGACGACCATCTGCGTCGCGATGCCGGCATGGTCCATGCCGACGACCCACAGCGCATCCTTGCCGCGCAGCCGCTCGTAGCGGACGAGCACGTCCTGCAGCGTGTTGTCGAGCGCATGGCCGATGTGCAGCGCGCCGGTGACGTTCGGCGGCGGGTTGACGATCGTGAAGGGTGTCGCGTCGGGACGCGCGGGGCGATAGAGCCCGCGGCTTTCCCATTCGTGGGACCATTTCGCCTCAATAGCGGCGGGATCGAAGGTTTTTTCCATCGGCATAGCCGGGCGCCTTTGCCAGTCGGGGGACGCAGCGGCAAGGGGGGACACGCACTTACTGCAAGCCATCGCGTGTCCCCGCGAAGGCGGGGACCCATCTTCTGCCGGTTCCAACTTGCACCGGCCGGTGATGGGCTCCCGCCTTCGCGGGAGCATGCGGTCTTGCCTATTTCTTCAGATAGCTCCCCAGCCAGTTGAAGACCGTCTGATGCCACTGGACGCTGTTCGCGCCCTTCAGAACCCAATGGTTTTCGTCCGGAAACACGAGCAATTGCGACGGAACGCCGCGGCGCTGGAGCGCGGTGAAGGCGGCGAGGCCCTGTGTGTAGGGGATGCGGAAATCCTTCTCGCTGGTGATCACCAGCATCGGCGTCTTCCATTTGTCGACATGGTTCACCGGGTTCCATTTTTCATATTCTTCGGGAACCTTGAAATAGGGGCCGCCATGCTCCCATTCGTCGAACCACAGCTCCTCGGTTTCATAGGCCATGGCGCGCGCGTCGAAGACGCCGTCGTGCTGGACGAGGCATTTGAAACCGTCGGCCCACTGGCCGGCGATCCAGTTCATCATATAGCCGCCATAAGACGCGCCGAGCGCGCAGGCGTTGGCGATGTCGAGCTGGGCATCCTGCTTGCCTGCCGCCGCTAGGCCGAGTTTCAGATCTTCAAGCGGCTTGCCGCCCCAATCCTTGTTGATGCTGTCTGTAAAGGCTTGCCCGTAACCCGTTGATCCGTGGAAATCGACGGTGACGACGCCATAGCCCTGCTGCGCGAACAGGCGGGGGTTCCAGCGCGTCGACCAGCTGTTGCCGAAGCTGCCCTGCGGACCGCCATGGACGATGAAGGCGACCGGCAGCTTCGCGGCGGCGGCGTTCGCGGGCTTCAGGATCATTCCCCACACCTTGTCGCCATTGGCGCCGGCGAACTGCATGCGATCGAGCCGCACCGGATCGAATTCGGCCATGCGGTCGGCGTTGACCGCGGTGAGCTGCGTCACTTTGCCCTTGGCATCGCGGACATAGACGTCGGTGGGGGCTAGGGCGGTGTTGCGCGCATAGAGCAGCGCGCCGCCGGGCAGCACGCTGACATCGCCGATATTGCCGTCGAAGGCTTCGTTCGACGCCTTCAGCCGTTCGACCTTGCCGCTCGCCGCGTCGACGCGGAACACCGGGTGATCGAGGACATCGTCGGCGGTGACGTAGAGCGCTTTGCCGTCGGGCGTCCAAGCGATCGAGGCGACCGAGCGATCCCACGCATCGGTCAGCTTCTTCGTCTCGCCGCTTTCAAGGTTGCGGAGCATCAGCACCTGCCGGTCAGCCTCATAACCCGGCCGCGCCATCGCGACATAGGCCAGCCATTTGCCGTCGGGCGACGGGGTGGGCAGGGTGTCGGTCGCCTGGTTCGCCTCGGTCAGATTGACCGGCATCATGCGGCTGTCGACCAGCCAGCGATAGATGTCGAGGTTGGTCGAGGTCGGCTCGTGGCGATCGGCCTTGCGCAGCGTGAAATAGACGGTGCGGCTGTCGGGCCCCCAAGCAAGCTCTTCGCCGCCGCCAAAGGGTTTCGACGGCGTGTCGCCGACCAGTCCGGCCGCGACCGGCCGCGCCGCGCTCGCCTTGCCGTCCGCCAGATTGAAGACGAAGGGGCGGCTGTGGGTGCCGGGGGTTTCCCACGTGTCCCAGTGACGGACGAAGCCGGTTCCGTCCTTGTAAAGCCGCCCGCTGCCGGGGCCGACGAGCGCGCCCTTGTCCTTTACGTCCTTCGCGTCGCAGCCGAAATCGGCGCACTCCATCGGGATGTCGCCCCATGCGAGCAGGCGCGCGCCATCGGGCGATATCTTGAAGCCCGCGACATCGGCCTTGGTATCGGTAACCTGCGTCGCGGGCGTGCCGGCCTTCGGATCGATCCGCCAGACCTGATCGCTGCCCGAGGCGTTCGAGATGAAATACAGACTGCCGTCGGGCGCAAATGCGGGCGACGCTTCATTCTTGCCGGGCGCATCGGCGATTCGTGCGGGCTTGGCGTCCTTGGCCTTGCGATCGACGAGCCAGAGCCCGGTCGAGCGCTTGTAGGTTTCGGGCGCGGTTTCGGTCATCTGGAACACGACCCATCGCCCGTCGGGCGACGCCGTGGGCGCGGCGACGCGATTGAGCGTCGCAAGATCGACCTCGGTCATCGGCCGGGCGAGAGCGGGCGTGGAAAGGGCGGCGGCGAGCGCGAGCGCGCTGGGGACGAGAATGTTACGCATGCCGTCGGTGTAGCGCTGCGGCGGGAAGGTTCAAGCCCCGAGGGCGAAGGTTCAATATTTATAATAAAAGCTACACAATATTCAATTAATATAAATAGTAATTTGGAAGTCAGTTTTTGAAAATCGTTTATGCAATTTATTCTATGATCATTATTTAAACTGCTCTGTTTAAATTTATTAATATTTTAACGCATATAGAAATTTATATTGCGGCATTTCGGTTGAATTCGATGACTTTGACATGTCTGCAGGTGCAATAATCATCTGTTTCAATGCGAGCAACGCGCTTGCGCAATAATCTGCGAATCGGTTCAGCCAGATTGAAACGCAGATTATCGCTTAAATCCGTAGTGTCTGCCGCGATCCGAACGATTGGCGGAGCAGGCGCCTCGTCTGCTCTTCTAAGCATATGCTCTGCATCGACCGCGAGAATAAGCGCAGCTGCGGAGGCCATATCCGGCAGCGTCGCCGGATTCACATGGCCGCTGGCTCGGCAAAGTTGAACATTGGAGAAGCGGGTGTGCAGCGTCCAGTGCGATGAACTGATCTCGATCTCACGGTGAAGGATAAGGCCAGTTTTCCGCCGTTCGATCGCATTGACAAGCGCGACGGCCTTTCGGCCATCGAGTCCAGGCCTTTTCAAAAGCGCCGGCACCGACGGAGAGTGAAGCAAGTCGTCAACATCGGCGACAATGCGCAGGCCGTCAGAAAAGCGGGGGAACAAGGCGTGCGCGTCGCAGGTCCAGCCTCGGAATATATGATATGGCGAAACCATGCCTGTTTCCGAGAAACCCGCAACCCAACGCGCGTCCATGGGTTGGATGGGGGCAGGCTCAAGATTCGGCATCTCAAATGGCGGACTGACATTATTGCTTCGACCGAGAGATTCAGGATGTCTGGGAAGGACGGGATCATCAACTCTTCCGCCTCGCGCTCGATCGTAGATCAGGCGGCAGGGTACCCCCAGTGCCTGCAGATCGGCGGTACCGTATTGCGCTCCGGCGAGAAGGGGATGGCGCATTGCGCCATAGATCGCCCGCTTGAACAGCCACTCTTCCTTCGACCATGGCCCAGCCCAGTCGTGGGGGGCATCAGACATTTTTGCCACGAGCTGATTAACATGCCTCTGCCTGCCGTCATGATCATTCGCAAAGTGGGGGCGGCGCGACCTCGTCACCGCCACGTCAATGTCGCCAACGCTATCCGCGCCTCGCATGAGGCTGCCAAATAGCCAGACTTGATCGACGTCCTGCACGCCATCCGGATTGCACCTGAGAGCTTCTATCCGATCCAGAAAGCTGTTCAGAACTGCCTGCGCCTTCGCCAAGGGCGTTCGCGGGTTTGCCTTGGCGAGGGCGAGCGCCTCGCCGGTCTCGGTAAGTTTCGTTATCGTGGGATCGATCAACCCTCTGTCGAGGCATTCCTCGAATACGATGGCACCGTCGCTGCGTTCGGGAAACACGGTCTTCAGATCTATTGTCTTGCCTGGCGAGCGTGTTCGCGAGAAGCTGAGCAGCGCGCGCTTGAAAACCGAGGGCCGATAACCTGCTATCCGTGCGCTCCTGTCAAAGCTAATCCCCATGTCTTCAACTCCGGAGCTGCAACGCGTTCAGGGCAGATTGTTTTAACGATGGTCGCAAGGTGTTCGACCTGTCGCCGACGTGACGGCTGGAAGCATTGCCGTCCCGTCCGCCTGATTATCCAGAACTGCGCTGGGCCTTTCCACACGACGTTTGTACGCCAAGGCCTGTTTTTCTACGCCAGTCTGCCGCAACTCGGCCCAGTGGAGGCTCTGCGTCGTGACCGGCCGGCTCAGCATGCGGGAGTATGGCCACGCGTTCTCAAACGCCGGCGGTGTGTCGAGAGATGTCGGCTATCACCCGGAGCGCGGGTCTACACGTCACCCCGACACCGGTTCAGCGCTTCCATTTTGCGCTCGACCGATCTGCCGCTCACGTCATTTTCGTCCGCCATATTCTCATCCGTCAAGAGGGCGGTGCGCTGCCTCGAAAAGTGTTAGATAGTCAGGGGCGAACTGAGGCGTTGGCTTCGAGTTCGGCAATCCGTTCTGAGCAAACCGCGTGAACCGCGCGACCGAGTTCCTCGACGCAGCCGCCGAGCCACGTCAGCTCCTCTTCGGTGATGCGGTAATGCTTCGAATAGCGGGCCTTCACGTAGGCCTCTTTCAGCTTCTCAAACCGCGCCCGATCTTCGCGGTGGTCGCGCGGCCAGGCATCAACCAGCCGCATGTCAATCCGCTCGGCCTGGGTGCGCAGGAAGGCCAAGTTGTGGACGTGCGGGGTATAGAAGGTGCAGACCAAGAGGACACAGTGATAAAGGCGCTCAGTCGCCTGATGCATGTCGAAGGCAGCCTTTTTAAGCCAGCCTTGCGATATTGAATGCATTGCCGAGCCGTGGAATTGTCCGGCGGTAGGATACCATTCCTCGTAATATTCTCGTGCCATCGCCAGCGCCTGCTCGGGCGTTTTCGGCTTCGGCGTGTGGAGCGGCTTGTCGTCATATTCGTAGAGCGCGATTCCGTCGCGCGCGACGTCCATGAAGAAATAGCGGCCGTGGGCGAGCCCGTCGTTCACCTCCTGCAAGGTATGAACGATGAAGTTCACCGGCGTCTTGAGCGTCTTGTCGATCGCCAGTTCACGGATAAGCCGATCTTCGAGCTTGCCCCAGAAATCGACCTTCTCGGTGAGGCGCTTATCGTTGACGATGATGAGAAGGTCGAAGTCCGAGCGATAGCCCTTGGCGGTATGCGGCTCATCGACCCAGCCGCCGCGCGCGTAGCTGCCGTAGAGGATGATCTTGTCGATCCGGCCCTTCTTCTTCCACCCCATCGTGCCGAGCGCGATGGCGTCTTCAAACTCTTCGAAGACGATGGCCTTCACGCGTTCGAGCTCGCGCTGCTTGTTGGCCGGAAGATGGTCGAGGTCGGTTTTCATCGCTGGCGGCACCCTGTCGGCGCGGCGGCTGATTGGCAAGGTCTAGGCGGCTTTATCGCCTCCAGAATTGCCACCACCTGCGGTTCTTTCTGTCGACCGATTGGGCGATGACCCGCAAACTGCGGATCATCGCTTCCTCGACTTCGGCAACGCTGACGCCATGTCGCTCGGCAAGCTCGCGGTAGCTCAGCTCCTCGACACGGTGGCCGAGAAAGATCGCGCGGTCGGCCTCGTCGATGCGATCGACGGCGCGCTCATACTGGCGGAGCAGGTGGCGCCGCGCGCGGGTGTAGCGGCTCACCGTTTCCTCCCGTCGCAAAAGTTTGCCCAATCCTCCATCATCAGGCGGCGCTTTTCGAGGAGATTGCCGCGCCTGTAGGCGGCTTCCACCTTGTTCGCGACGGTATGGGCGAGGGCGGCTTCGGCAACGTCGCTCGGGTGGTTCGTTTCCTCGCTCACCCAATCGCGGAAGGACGAGCGGAACCCATGCGCCGTGTACGGCTCGCCCATTTCCTTGAGCAGCTTGGTCAGCGTCTGATCCGACAGCGGGCGATTGCGCCGCATGCCGGGAAAGACAAGATCGCAACCCTTAATCCGCAACCGCGCGCACCGCTCGACGATACGCAGCGGGCGGCGGGTGAGGGGAACGACATGCTCCCGATAGGCCTTCATCCGATCCTTGGAGAGCTTCCAAAGGCCCTTTTCCAGATCGAATTCGCCCCATGTTGCCCCGCGAACCTCGCCCGACCGTGCGGCCGTGAAAATCGCAAATTCGAGCGCGAGGCGGCTGAAAGATTCCCGCTCTCGCAATCGCTGCACGAAGGCAGGCACATCTTCATATGGCATCGCGGCAAAATGATTGTCGCGGCGCGGCTGGCGGGGCAGGCCTTTCGTAATCGCGCGCATCGGGGCGTCAGTTTCGCGATAGCCCGATGCGTAGGCCCAATCGAGGACGGCGCCGATCCGTTGCCGGACGCGACGCGCCGTCTCAGGCTTCGCGAGCCAGATTTCCGCGAGCAGGTCGCGGATCATCGGGCCGGTAATCTGATCCACCTTGAACTTTCCGATGTGCGGGAAGGCGTAAAGCTCCATCGTTCGCATCCATTGCGCGTGATGCTTACCGTTGCGCCAAGTCTTCGAATGGATTTCGTAAGTCTTGGCGGCGGCTTCGATGAAGGTGGGCACTGCCTGCCGCTTGCGTCGCTCGAAATGCGGGTCGATTCCTATCTCGACCTGTTCCCGGATTTCCTGCGCCAGTTCGCGCGCCTGCGCGAGACTGACTTTCTGGCAACTGCCAAGGCCGAAGTCCCGGCGAACACCGTCCTTCTGGACGCGGCACACCCAACTGCTAGTGCCTCCCGGCCGATCAAGCCGGACGAGTCCGTCACCAAGGCTGACGCGGCGCTGTTTACCCTTGGGCTTCGCGAGCCCGTTCGAAGTGCTTTTCATCCCTTGAATCATAAGATTTAGTCCCACATTGGCAAAAATGTCGGACTGGATGATGTGGGACGCACAGGGATACGAAGCGCCCTTCAATCCCGCAGCTAAGCTGGGGTCTTGGGGACGGTTCGGGAGAGAGTGGGATTAGAACTTGGCGGAGCGGGAGGGATTCGAACCCTCGATACGCTTTTGACGTATACTCACTTTCCAGGCGAGCGCCTTCGACCACTCGGCCACCGCTCCGCATCTTGCACTGGAAGGCGCGCCCTAATCGCTTGGCGGGGCTTTCGCAAGTCGCATGGCCATGGCAGACAGGTGGCATGAAATATCTTCTGCTCGCCGCCGCCGCGGTATCGCTCGCCAGTCCCGTTCACGCCCAGGAAGCGGCCGCGGCGCCGTCGCCGGGCGAGATTGCGGCCGCGGCGCCCGCGAAGGACTGGATTGCGATCCCGGCGTCGGACCTGCTCGTGATGGAACTCGTCCCGGATGCCAAGGGGAAGGCGCGCCGTGTGGTTATCCAGGTGATGCCAGCGCCGTTCAGCCAAGGTTGGATCGGCAATATCCGCAAGCTTGCGGCTTCGCACTGGTGGGATGGCACCAGCGTCAACAGGGTGCAGGACAATTATGTTGCGCAGTGGGGGGACGCGACCGAGAAGAAGCCTTTGCCCGAGGGTCTGTTGACGGTGCCGGAGAGCGAATATTCGGTACCGCCCCATATTTTGGTGGCTCACGAAACCCGTAGTGCGGCCTTGCCGCCGTCTCCGCACCGACCGCGCGGCGATGCCTACGCAGAATTCACCGGTTTTGTTGCGGGCTGGCCTGTCGCCTATGATCATCAGAGCGAGTGGCCCATCCATTGCTATGGCATGGTTGGCGTCGGCCGCAACATGTCGCCCGATACCGGTTCGGGCGCCGAGCTCTACGCCGTCATCGGCCACGCGCCGCGCCACCTCGACCGCAATATCGCGCTCGTCGGACGCGTGATCAGCGGAATCGAGTATCTGTCGAGCCTGCCGCGTGGCACCGGGCCACTCGGCTTTTACGAAGATGAAGCCGAGCGCGTCGGGATCAGCTCGATCAGGCTTGCCAGCGACCTGACGGCGGCGGAGCAGCCGCGCTTCGAATATCTGTCGACCGACAGCGATGCTTTCGCCAAATATGCTGACGCCCGCGCGAACCGCCGGGATCCCTTCTTCATCCGCCCGGCGGGCGGCGCCGATATCTGCAACATCCCTGTGCCGATCCGGCCCATCGCGGCGAAATAGGTACGCGTGGAAGATTTCACCGTTACGACGCCGCTCTGGCGCTGGCAGTCGGCGACCGCGCCCGCAGCCTGGTTTTTCCTGACCATCGCGGGCGAGGCGGCAGACGGAATTCGGTTCGCGGCGATCGGCGGACAGTGGCTCGACGGCCGCAAGGGATTCGGGTCGGCAAAGGTCTGCGCGACCGTTGGCGATACCCGTTGGAACACCTCGGTCTTCCCGCACAAGGAAAGCGGCGGCTGGCTGCTGCCCGTCAAGGCCGCGGTGCGCAAGGCAGAGGGCTTGACCGAGGGTGATGTGGTGACGGTGACCGTCAGCCTTTAGTTGCGTCGCTGGGCTTTTCGTAGTGCGTCCGGGCTTCGCGCGTCTGTGTCTTGCGCTTGCGCAGGTTCGCGCGCAGCGCTTCGGCAAGGCGGCGTTCGCGCTCGATATCGGAGGGGGAAGGCGTCTTGGACATTGCCGCGTCCATGCCCGCGAATTCGGCAAAAGGTCAAGTCTCGCACCTTGACAGGCGCGGGCCGCCCCGCCATAGGCCGCGCCTGCCCAGCGAGCGTGACGCCGCCCCGGGCCCGGATGCTGCTGTAGCTCAGTGGTAGAGCGCACCCTTGGTAAGGGTGAGGTCGAGAGTTCAATCCTCTCCAGCAGCACCATTTCTCCCTGAAACTCATATGTGAGGACCGGCGCAATCCGGCGTCCCATATTTTGCCACCTATGCGGTCGACTGCGTCGTCGCTAGAGAAGGGGAATTGCTGCAGGGGTAATGGATCATGGCGAGCGAGGGTGAAGGGCGGGGCGCGGACGGGCGTTGGTCCTTTCTGGTCATCCTGATCGCCATCTCGGCCGCTTTTGCGCTCGTTCTGTGGCCATTTCTGACGGCTATCCTCTGGGCGGTGATCGCGGCGATCCTGTTCACGCCGGTCTATCGCCGCTTGCTCGCGCGCATCCCCGGCTGGCGGAACAGCGCTGCCTTGCTGACCCTGCTGCTGATCGTCGGGATCGTCATCCTGCCGGCGGCGATCCTGAGCGTGGCGCTGGTCGGAGAGGCGACGACGGTCTATCTGCGTATCCAGTCAGGCGATATCGACATTGCGCGCATTTTCACGACCTTGTTTGCCGGACTACCCGGTTGGGCGACGACCCTGCTCGCCAATCTGGGCGTCAAGAATCTCGCGGACGCGCGTGACATCTTCGGATCGGGCGCGGCCGACGGCGTGCGCGCGGTGCTGGGGCAGGCGCTGCTGTTCGGACAAAGCATCTTCGGCCTGCTGGTCAAGCTGAGCGTCGTGCTCTATCTCGCATTCTTTCTGCTGCGCGACGGCGATGCGCTGCAGCGCCGTGTCGCGGCCGCCGTGCCGCTGCGCGCCGACCAGCTTGGCCTGCTCGTCGATCGGTTCATTGTGGTGGTGCGCGCGACGATCAAGGGCAGCATCGTTGTCGCGATCATCCAGGGTATGATCGGCGGGACGGTGCTGTGGATGCTGGGGGTCGAGGCACCGTTGCTCTGGGGCGTGCTTATGGGCGCGGCATCGCTGATACCGGCGGTCGGAACCGGGCTCGTCTGGGTGCCGATGGCGCTCTATCTCTTTTTCAGTGGCGCGATCTGGCAGGGAGCGGTGCTCGTCTTTTGCGGCCTCTTCGTCATCGGCATGGTCGACAATCTGCTGCGCCCGATACTGGTGGGGCGCGAGACGCGCATCCCCGATTATGTCGTGCTGATCACGACACTGGGCGGGCTGCAATTGTTCGGATTTCACGGCATCGTCATCGGGCCGGTGATCGCGGCTATGTTCATCGCGGTTTGGGATATAGCTGCGCAGATGCGCGGCGAAGCCCTGTCGCCGCCGGCCTAGCGACCTGACCCTAGATCTTCGCTTCGAGCAGCCAGTCGTGGAACAGCTTGACCGCGGGCTGGCGCAGTGCGCGGGGGCGGCAGACGAACCAGTAGCTGTAAGGGCTGTCGACGTCGAAATCGAACAAGCGCACCAGCCGCGGATCCTGTGCGTCGTCGAAATGATGACCGTGCATGAAAGCGACGCCGATGCCCTGCGCTGCAGCCTCGAGCATCAATGGACCCGAATCGAAGAAATCGGTCCCCATCGGTTCGAGATACGGCATGCCGATCGCATTGCGCCATTCGTTGAAGGTTTCCGGCATTTCGCGGTGCAGCAGGATCGTCGCGCGCTGCAGCTGTTCGGGCACCGCAATCGGGCGCTCCCCATCGGTCAGTCCCCGCGCCGCGATCGGGAACACTTTGTCCTGATCGAGCCTGGCTGCATAAAGCGCCGGATCAATTGCGCGGGCAAGCGCGATCGCGGCGTCGATGCCTTCGCCGAGCCGCGCTTCCCCGTGCGACAGCGTGTCGATGTCGATGTGCAGTTCGGGATGCGCGCGGCGCAGTTCGGGCAGGCGCGGGAACAGGCGCTGCTGCGCGAAGAGCGGCAGCACATTGAGGTGCAGGCGGACTGACGCGTCGGGACTCCCGACTTGGCCGATAACGCTGCGTAGCTCGTCGAGGATGGGCGACAACTGGTCCTGCAGGTCGCGCCCTGCCTCGGTCAGTCGCAGCCCGTGATGATGGCGGTCGAACAAAGGTCGACCGACAGCGTGTTCGAGTGTCTGGATGCGGCGCGAGAGCGCGGGCATCGACAGACCAAGCTCGCTCGCGGCGGCCTTTACGGTGCCGTGACGGGCAACCTCCAGAAAGGCTTCCATACTGCTGAGGGGAGGAAGGCGTGGCATGATCGTGTCTCGATGGCGATGATGACATGCGTGTCAATCCCGCGCCAGACTTTTGTGCAGTGCGGCATGATTGGACGGCGGTCCGGGGGTCGCAAATCGGGAACTGCCGTCCTATCTCTGCCGTTCTGAACTCTTTGTGGGAGATTGGCGTTGGCCGACGCACCGGTAAAAGAAAAGCAGGTCAAGCTTCAGGTGGCGACTCTGCGCGCAGAAGAAAGCGGCGCGGGGATCGCCCGGATTCCGCGCACCGCAATGGCCGAACTCGGGGTGACCGAGGGCGATGTCATCCAAATCAGCGGCAAGCGCGACACCGCAGCGCGCGTCGTTGCGCCCTATGCCGAGGATGAGGGGATCGAGGTGATCCGCCTTGACGGTCTGCAACGCGCCAATGCGGGCGCCGGCGCGGGCGATATGGTGCATCTGAGCCGCGTCGAGATGCGGCCCGCGACGCGCGTAGTCTTTGCGCCAGCACAGGAAAATCTGCGGCTGCAGGGCTCGGCTAATGCGCTCAAGCGCAGTTTCTTCGGTCGTCCGCTGGTCGCCGGCGATACGGTCGCGACCGCCGGGCAGCAGCGCGTCCCTGCAGGCGATATGCCGCCGCAACTGCGGCAGATGCTCAATGCGCCCGCTTATGCACTCGCCGAGGTGCGCCTGCTTGTTGTGTCGGCGAACCCGAAGGGCGTCGTGTACATCGATGAAAGCACCGAAGTCGAACTGCTGTCCGAATATCAGGAACCGCAGGACGCGCGGCGCACCGACGTTACCTATGACGATCTGGGCGGGCTGGGCGACACGATCAATCAGCTGCGCGAGATGGTCGAGCTGCCGCTGCGCTATCCCGAACTTTTCCAGCGGCTCGGCGTCGATCCGCCGCGCGGCGTACTGCTTCACGGCCCGCCGGGAACCGGCAAGACGCGGCTTGCGCGCGCCGTTGCGAACGAAAGCGATGCGCAATTCTTCCTGATCAACGGGCCGGAGATCATGGGCAGCGCCTATGGCGAGTCCGAAAAGCGCCTGCGCGAAATTTTCGAGGCCGCGACCAAGGCCGCGCCGTCGATCGTCTTCATCGACGAGATCGACTCGATCGCGCCGAAGCGTGGCCAGGTAACCGGCGAGGCCGAAAAGCGCATCGTCGCGCAGCTTCTGACGCTGATGGACGGGCTCGAACCGCGCACCAATCTGGTGGTCATTGCGGCAACGAACCGCCCCGACGCGATCGACGAGGCGCTGCGTCGTCCTGGCCGCTTCGACCGCGAGATCGTGATCGGTGTGCCCGATGAAAGCGGGCGCCGCGAGATACTCGCGATCCATACCCGCGGCATGCCGCTGGGTGACGACGTCGATCTGGGCGAGCTTGCGCGCACGACCTTTGGTTTCGTCGGGGCAGACATGGCCGCGCTGACGCGCGAGGCGGCCATCGAGGCGGTGCGGCGGATCATGCCTAAGCTGAACCTTGAGGAGGGGACGATCCCGCCCGAAGTGCTCGCGGAATTGCGCGTGACGCGCGACGATTTTCTGAATGCCCTGAAGCGCGTCCAACCCTCGGCGATGCGCGAGGTGATGGTGCAGGCGCCGAAAACGCGCTGGAGCGACATCGGAGGGCTCGACGCGGCGCGCGACAAGATGATCGAGGGCATCGAACTGCCGCTCAAACATCCCGAGGCGTTCCGGCGGCTCGGTATCCGCGCGGCGAAGGGCTTTCTGCTCTATGGCCCGCCCGGTACGGGGAAGACCTTGCTGGCAAAAGCCGCAGCGCGCGAATCGGACGCGAATTTCATTGCGATCAAATCCTCGGACCTCCTGTCCAAATGGTATGGCGAGAGCGAGCAGCAGATCGCCCGGCTGTTTGCCCGGGCACGCGCCGTTGCGCCGACGATCATCTTCATCGACGAACTCGACAGTCTGGTGCCGGCGCGCGGCAGCGGAACGTCGGGCGAACCCCAGGTGACCGAGCGCGTCGTCAACACGATCCTGGCCGAGATGGACGGGATCGAAGAGATGCAATCGGTCATCGTCATCGGCGCGACAAACCGCCCGAACCTGATCGATCCCGCGCTGCTCCGCCCGGGACGGCTCGACGAATTGATCTATGTCTCGGTTCCGAATGCCGAGGGACGGAGGCGCATTCTAGAGATCCATACCGCCAAAATGCCGCTCGCCGACGATGTGTCGCTCGACACGCTCGCCGAGCGCAGCGACCGCTTTACGGGCGCCGATCTGGAGGATCTGGTGCGCCGGGCGGGCCTTGCCGCGCTCAAGCGATCGATCGCGAGCGATCTCGTCACCATGGCCGATTTCGAGGCCGCGCTGAAAGACACCCGCGCTTCGGTCACGGAGGCGATGGAGCGCGACTATGAAAAAATCCAGGGCGAGATCAAGCAGCAGGCGATGAGCATCGACCCGATCGGCTTTTTCGCGCCCGGCATGCTGAAACCCGTTCGCGAGCAGAAGCACGCCGATGATGCGAAGGGCTGACGCGAAGCGCTAATGCTCAGTTTGCGGGCTGGTCCTGTCGTAAGGCGGACCAGCCCCAGAGGACGAGCCAGCCGCAAAAAGCGGCCATCAGTCCATAGCTGATCATCGGGTGCCAATTGTAGAGCAGGACGCCGATGGCGGGCGAGATGATATAGGCCGATCCATTGATCGACGCGGTCATCCCGGCGACGCTGCCCTGATCGCGGCGCGGGACCGAGAGCGAGGCGCCGGCGGTAAATCCGGGCCGGAACAGTCCGAAGCCGAGCGAGGCGAGGGCGAAACCGATGACGATCGCGTGCAAATCCTGCGCCAGCCCGGTCATGAGAATGCCGACGCCCCCGAAAGCGGCGCCGTACAGGACGGTGGTGCGCGGGGTCATCTTGAGCAGAGGGATCAGCCCCCATTGCGACAGCAGCGTCGCAAAGGCGCCGGCCATCAGCACGATACCCGTAATCGCCGCGCCTTCGTCGGGCCTCAGACGCAGATGGAGCCGGTCGAGAATGAGGAAGCCGATGACGCCGAGCATCATCGCCTGCGCCTGGCCGCCGAAGAATCCCGCGAGCAGCCAGGGGCGCACGCGCCGGTCGCGCCAGCCAAGCGATTCCTGCTCGGCGGGGTCGCGTTCATTCTCATCCTCGGCGGTCGGTTCGCCCGGTCCTGCCGAGAGTGGATAGGAAGCGATCGCGCCGCGTGCGGCGAAGCGCGGCATGTCATCGGGCAGCCGCCAGCGCAGCATGACGAGTACCGTTAGGCCGATCAGCGCGAAGACAAGCAGCGGCCCGGCGAGGCCGAAGATCGGGAGGATGAAGAAGGGCGCGACCGCAGGACCGATCACGGTGCCGAGCCCGAAGGAGGAGGAGACGAGCGACAGCGCCTGCGTGCGTTCTTCAGGATCGGTACGTGCGGCGACATAGGCCTGGACCGCGGGCGGCGCCGCTGAACCGAAGCCGCCGTAGAGGCTGCGGAAGAGCGCGAAGAGAATGAAGGTCGCGCCCGCGGCGAGCCAGCCCTGGAGCCCGGCCCACAAGGTCACGCCGCACAGCGCCATCGACAGGAAAAAACCGATGATTCCGCGCGCCATCAGCACCTTGCGCCCGCGCTTGTCCGACTGGCGCGCCCAATAGGGAGCGGTAAGCACCCAGAGCAAGGCCGACCAGCTGAATGCCAGGCTGACCCAGACATCGGGGATGTGAAGTTTGGCACCGATGGCGGGAAGGATCGACTGCATCGCGGTATTGCCCGCGGCGGCGACCAGCATGATGGCGAAGAGGACGGCCATGCGATCGGCCGGAATCGAGCGCGTCATATTGCTCAATTCGTCCTCCCCCTGTTTTCCAACCATTTACCGCAAGTGCCTGTTTCCCTACACGCCGCCGGGCGTCTGTCCAGTGTCAAGACAGACTCTTTTCTTGCACCGCCGCCACGATTTTGCCACTCCACCAAGAACCGCAACAACGCGAAAGCCATCATGACCAATCCGCGGGCGCAGGCCCAAGAATCGAAAATCGCGATGTCCCGCCGGATCCGCGAGAGGCTGAAGCGATTTTTCGGCCCTTGGGGTATGTTCGTGAAGGGATTCATCAAGCATCCCGTCATGGTCGGGTCGATCGTGCCCTCCTCACCGACGCTGATCCGCCACATGCTGCGGCCCGTCGACTGGAAGAATACCAAGCTGTTCGTCGAATATGGCCCCGGCGTCGGCACCTTTTGCCGCCCGGTGCTCGAACGGCTGGCGGGCGATGCGATGCTGATCGCGATCGACACGAACGAGGATTTCATCGCCTATCTGCGCAAGGAGATCCGCGACAGCCGCTTCGTTGCGGTGCATGGCTCCGCGGCAGACGTTGAAGAAATCGTCAAGGCGCACGGTTTCGACAAGGCCGATTATGTGCTGTCGGGTCTGCCCTTTTCGACGCTCCCGGCAGGCGTCGGGCCGGCGATCGCGGCAGCGACGCACCGCGTGCTACGCCCGGGCGGGGCCTTCCTCGTCTATCAGTTCCGCGCCCGCGCCCGCGATTTTCTCGCGGCGCATTTCAAGCGCATCGACAACGCCTTCGAATGGGTCAATGTCCCGCCCTGTTTCCTGTTCTGGGGCTGGAAAGACTGAGCCCTCAAAGCTCGGGATCGGGTTCGGCGAGCCCGAAATTCAGCCGCCGCGATACCGTATAATCGGCCACACCGACCACGAACCAAGCAAGCGTCCAGCGCAGGCGGGTCAGCCAGCCGGCGCGGGCCTTGTGCGTTTCGGCGGTAATTACGTCGCAATCCTCTTCAAGTCCTGCGACGAAACCGCGCATGCGCTCTGCAAAATGGGGATCCGCGATCCGCACCATGATCTCGACATTCACGAACAGGCTGCGCACGTCGAAATTGGCCGATCCGATATAGACGGTGTCGTCGATGACGATCAGCTTCATGTGCAATTTGCACGGCCGATATTCCCAAACTGCGCCGCCTTTGCGCAGAAGATAGCCGTAGAGCAGACGCGAGGCACCGATCGTCGCGGCATTGTCAGATTTGCTCGCCATGACGAAACGCGCTCGCCCGAAGCGCGCGACGCGTCCGAGCCGGCGCAACATCCCCTGCGTCGGCGAGAAATAGGCCATCGCCATGTCGAGTTGCCGCGCCCCCCCGAGATCGGCGCGTACGGCGCGCGCCCATGGTGAGAGGCGCTGCGTCGGTCCTCCGACAAGCCAGGTTACGGCGCCATTTTCGACCGGCCATTCGCGGATCAGCCGCCGGAGCATGAGGAGTTTGCCGTCGTGGTTGACGGCATAGTCGCGGATTTGCGAGAACCACTGGACGGCGCGCGCGACGCTGGGCCCGCGCAGGATCATCCCCAGATCGAACCAGCAGTCGGCACGCGGCGCGCTCAGATAGTCGTCGGATATGTTGAAGCCGCCGGTGATCGCGATATCGCCGTCGATCAGGATCAGCTTTTGATGGTTGCGGATCAGATAGCTCGAACGCCAGCGGCGCGAGAAATAGGTCACTTCGCCGCCCGCGTCGCGCAGCGGCACGAAGATGCTGTCGGACGTGTTCGACGATCCGAAACTGTCGATGACCGCGCGCACGCGGACGCCGCGCCGCGCCGCGCGTGCAAGCGCGTCGAGCACGTCGGTCCCCGCGCTATCGCCCTCGAAGATATACATGACGAGGTCGATGCTGCGGATCGCGCCATTGATCAGGGCGAGCAACCGTTCGAGCCGCGCGGCGCCGTCGAACAGCAGCTCGATCCGGTGCCCCGCCACATCGGCGCTCCAATGCAATCGCTCGCGGGCAGGGGCAGGGGGCTCGGTCATCCTGCCCCTGTCATAAGCCGGAGCCGCGAAGCGCCGCAAGCACCCCGGTTTTGTTGACATATAGGGCGCTGCCTGCTAGCGCGCAGCGCTTGCCGCCATGCCCATCGGGCTGGCCTCTCCTCATCTAAGGAAACAAGATGGCCCGCGTTACCGTCGAAGATTGCGTCGACAAAGTCTCCAACCGTTTCGATCTGGTGCTGCTTTCGGCGCATCGCGCCCGCGAGATTTCGGGCGGCTCGGAGCTGACCATCGATCGCGACCGCGACAAGAATCCGGTCGTCGCGCTGCGCGAGATCGCCGAACAGACGATCCGTCCCGTCGACCTCAAGGACGCGCTCACTGGATCGCTGCAGAAGGTCGTCGTCGACGATGACGATACGCCTGATGAAATCAGCTCGATCGCGCGCTCGGCCGAGGCGCTTCGCCTCACCGCCGCTGCGCCGCCGCGCAGCCCTGCGGGCGGCGGTGCCGATTTCGACTGAAGTCGACGAAAGCATCACCGAAGGGGGCCGCGGGAAACCGCGGCCCTTTTTCGTTGGCGCGGCGTCTCGTCAGGACGCTCGGGGAAGCTGCGTAAGTTCGGCGACGCGGATCGCGCGCGAGGCGAGCATCGGTTCGATGATGATACCGATGCGCCGAGCCCGCGGTGAATCGACCTCGACATTATAGAGACTGTTCGCGACGACATCGGCGATCTGCACGCCGTCCGAGCGGCGGCTGTCGGCGAGCGAGGCGCGGCCCCAGCCGCCAAGCCCGGATTGGATCGCCTCGCGGACATTTTCGAGAATTTTGGGATCGTAGCGACCGTCGTCGATCACCACGTCGCTGCACACGCCGCCCGTTTCGGGGAGCCAGCTTCCGATCGCGAGATCGAGAAGCGCGGCATAGAGCGCCAGATCGCTTGGCGGCTGGCCGTCGGCCGGCGGCTGGAGCTGCGCGCGATTGGCCACGGCCACCCAGGCGCGTCCGCCGGCCCGGTCGAACAATTCGAGCAGGTAAGCGCGCTCGGTCAGACTGATGCGGCTGCCCTTGAGTTCGCCGCGCAGGCCCGTCACGGCGCGAAAGCGCGCGTGGATTTGCGCCGCGGCTTCGGGGGTGAGCATTACCGCGGCAAAAGTCATCGCGCCGGCATTGAGGCCGCCCGATTCGTCGCAATAGATGGTCATGCCCGCGCCGCGCCCCTTGCGCCGATCATTTGACGCGGCCGAAAAAGGCGACCGAGCGCGATCCGCCTGCCGGCACGGCGGTGCTCCAGAGCCAGCGGACGTGGGTCACGTCGGCATCGGTCGCCGCGCGCGGCGTGCCATCGGTGCCGGGAATGGTAAGGCTAGCGAGATCGCCGAAGCTCTTGCCGCCGTCGACCGAGACACTGAAATCGGCGCGGTCGTTGGTGCCGTCGAAGGCCAGCCCCGCGGGGATCGGGTTGACGATGCGAACCCCCGTCGCCGGGCTGGGCCCGGGATTGGCGAACAGCAGCGTGACGCGTACGCGGTCGCCGGGGACGACGACGTCCGGGGTGACATAGGATTTGATGGGCTTGCCGCTGTCGGCGCCGCTGATCTTCTCCAGTTCCACCGTAGAGGTCAGCGCGCCCTTTTCCTGCGCGGCGGCCATGGGGCCGGCGGCGCCAAGGCCTGCCGCGAGAATATATGCGAAAAGCCTGCCGCGCATCATCTGGTCCTTCGAAAGGTGAAAATTGATCTGCTCAAGCAGGGCAGGGATAGCGTTTCCGCATCAGCCCGTCGAACGCCATGTTGATCGTCGTGCGGCTGCGGCTCTGCGGCGGATAGGTGCGAAGATGCGCGAGCCATTGTTCGGGGGTCAGCGTGCCGCTCTTGGGCGGGCAACTCGCCGATTTGCGCCCCGCTTTGCGGTCGGCCTCTATCCGCGCCTGATAGCGTTTGCCCGCCGCGATGACTTCGCTCTTGAGCCGGTCCGCCTCGGGCATGGCAAGCGCAAGCGGGCCCAGCCGCTGCAGCGCTTCGGCGCGCTGGAGAAAGGCTGCTACGCTCATGTCGCCGGGCGACGCCGCGGTCAGAACCAGCCCGGCGGCCAGGGCCGCCGAAGCCAGTCCGATGCGCTGCGTCTTGCCGTTCATCATGCCGCCGAAATCTCTCCCGCGCCCTGAATGCCGGCTGAATCAGAGATCGTCACGCGCCTTGTGGATGCGTGTCGCCAAAGGGGCGCGGTTTGCGCTTGATTTGCGGCAGGCCGCCAGCGTGCCCTTGAATGGGCGCGCCGGGCTTGTTCGCATCGCTATCGCGGCCGATGTCCTCGCCCTTGATCGCGCGGCGCGCTTCCTCGCCCGACAGCGTCTCATATTCGAGCAGCGCCCCTGCAAGCAGATGCAGTTCGTCGAGATGGTCGGTGAGCACCTTGCGCGCCGTCTTCTCGCCGTCCTCGACGAGGCGGCGGACTTCGGCGTCGATCAGCTTGGCGGTCTCCTCGGACATATTCTGCGCGCGCGAGACGCTGTGGCCGAGGAAAACCTCATCCTGATTGTCGCGGTAGCGCAGCCAGCCGAGCTTGTCGGACATGCCATATTCCATGACCATCGAGCGCGCCATGTCGGTGGCCTGCTGGATGTCGTTCGACGCACCGGTATTGAGCTCGTCCTTGCCGTAGATGAGCTGTTCGGCGATGCGGCCGCCGAAGCAGAGCGCGAGGCGCGCCTTCATCTGCTTCATGCTCATCGAATAGCGGTCGCGTTCTGGCAGGTTCCACGTCACGCCCAGTGCGCGACCGCGCGGGATGATCGTCACCTTGTGCAGCGGATCATTATGCTCGACATGGATCGACACGAGTGCGTGGCCCGCCTCGTGATAGGCGGTCGCCTTCTTTTCGTCCTCGGTCATCACCATCGAACGGCGTTCGGCGCCCATGAGCACCTTGTCTTTGGCTTCCTCGAACTCGCCCGACGCGATCAGGCGCTTGCCCTTACGCGCTGCAAGCAGCGCGGCCTCGTTGGCGAGGTTGGCAAGGTCGGCGCCCGAAAAGCCGGGCGTGCCGCGCGCGATACGGCGCAGGTCGACGTCGGGCGCGAGCGGCTTCTTGCGCGTATGGACCTCGAGGATCTTCTGGCGGCCTTCGATGTCGGGGCGCGGGACGACGACCTGGCGGTCGAAGCGGCCCGGACGCAGCAGCGCGGGATCGAGAACGTCGGGACGGTTGGTCGCGGCGACGATGATAATGCCCTCGTTCGCTTCGAAGCCGTCCATTTCGACGAGCAGCTGGTTGAGCGTCTGTTCGCGCTCGTCATTGCCGTTGCCAAGGCCGGCACCGCGATGGCGACCGACCGCGTCGATTTCGTCGATGAAGACAATGCACGGCGCGTTGCGCTTGGCCTGCTCGAACATGTCGCGAACGCGGCTGGCGCCCACGCCGACGAACATTTCGACGAAGTCCGAACCCGAGATGGTGAAGAAGGGGACGCCCGCCTCGCCCGCAATCGCGCGAGCGAGAAGTGTCTTGCCGGTCCCCGGCGAGCCGACGAGCAGTGCGCCCTTCGGAATCTGACCGCCAAGCTTCGAAAATTTGGTGGGATCCTTCAGGAATTCGACGATTTCCTGCAACTCCTCGCGCGCCTCGTCGATGCCCGCGACGTCGTCGAAGGTCACGCGGCCCTGCTTCTCGGTAAGCATCTTCGCGCGGCTCTTGCCGAAGCCCATCGCGCCCGACCCGTTATTTTTCTGAACCTGGCGGAAAACGAAGAAAGCGATGCCGAGGATCAGCATGAAGGGCAGCGCCTGGATCAGCAGATAGACCCAGATATTGCCCTGATCGGTCGGCTTGCCGTCATATTTGACGCCATTGTCGTTGAGCAGCTTGAGCAGTTCGGGATCGCGGACGATATTTGCCGAAAAGCTTTCGCCGCTGTTCAGCTTGCCGGAAACGCGGTCGTCGGAGAGGACGACTTCCTTCACCGCGCCTTCCTGAACCTTTTGACGGAACTCCGAATAAGCCATCGGTGAACCCGTGCCCTGCGAGGCGCCGCCGAACATCGACGCGACGAGGAGCATGGCAAGCAGAATGCCGCTCCAGATCATCACGCTCTTCATCCAGGGGTTGCCCTGCGGTTCCTTGTCGTCCTGCATTCGGAGAATATCCCAATCAACGCCAGCATCGCGAGAAGCCGCGACCATAGGCTGCAAGATAGGAATATCCGGTTAAATGACAATGCGCCAAGCGCGATAAATTCAGCTTTTCCGCCGCGGCGCCGAGGAAATGCGCCAGATTGAGCCGTCGCGCTCGCCCGCGGCGTCGATCAACAGGCTGCCGACCATTGCGCGCCGGCCCTCGCGCATTGCCGCGATGACCGTGTCGAGGGTGACGCCGCGCAGCACGAGTCGCGGGTCGGCATGCGAAAGGCGGCGCATGACGATGCGGCGGAAAAGCTCGGGCGGATAGCCGAGATCGCGGATGACGGCTGCGTCGTCGACCTCGGGCCAGCTCGTGATCGCCTGGTCGACAGCCCAGTCGAGCGCCTCGTCGGCTTCGGCGAGCCAGCGCGCCGAGCGCGCGGCGGCTTCGGCGTCGATCGTCGACTGATAGCGCAGCGCATGGCGCAGCCGCGCCCGGTCGAAGCGCTCGTCACTGTTCGACGGGTCGTCGACGAACGGAATGTCCTGGTCGAGCGCGAGCCGCGTCAGGTCCATGTGCCGCCAGCCGAGCAGGGGGCGCAAAACCTGGCCGTTGCGGGCGCGGATCGAGGCCAGGCCGCCGACGCCGCTGCTGCGGTTGAGCCGCATGATCATCGTTTCGAGCTGATCGTCAGCATGGTGCGCGGTGACGATGAAGTCGATGCCCTGTTCGCGGCGCCAGCCGTCGAGCAGATCATAGCGCGCCGTTCGCGCCGCGGCCTGCAGCGAGCCCGCGATTGGACTATCCGGCGTCAGCGTCGCGTGGGGAATATGTTCACGCGCGCAGAAGGCCGCGACCATGCGCGCCTCCTCGGCCGAACCGCTACGCAATCCGTGATCGACCGTTGCCGCCCGGACCTGCCCGGGCAGCAGCGAAGCCATCAGCCAGAGCAGCGCCATGCTGTCGGGGCCGCCCGATACGGCGACGCCATAGTGACGGCGATGCCAGTCGGCGCCGACGAGCGCGGCGAGTTCACCGCCGAGCCGTTCGACGGCGTCGCTGTCAACAGCCTGCTTTTGCTTTTGCGGCGGCAGCATCGTCGCGGACATCCTTCGGTGCCTTGTCGCCATAGACCTCATCCAGTTCGCGGAAGGCCTTGCAGGCGTCGGCTTTGCGCCCGAGCTTGTCGAGCGCTACTCCCATATACATCAGGCTGTGCGGCGCGCGGGGCCCGCTCGGCCGATCCTTGTAATTATTATAGAAAGCGACGGCGGCAAGGCTGGGCTTGCCTTCATCGAGATAGGCGCGCCCGAGCAGGTTCTGCGCATAACTTGCCTGGTTGCTCTTCGGCCATTTTGCCACGACCTGTTTGAGTTGCGCCTGCGCCTCGGGATAGAGTTTGGCATCCCACAGGCGGAAGCCGTAGGTATAGGCATCTTCGGCTTCATTGCCGGTCGCCGGAATTTCGACCTTCTTGACGAGCGCGAGCCGGTTGGCGTCGGGTTTGCTCGCGGTGGGCGTCGTTGAGGGCTTTTTGGTGGTCGTGGTCGTCGACGCCTGCGTCACCGTGGCAGGCTTGGTCGCCCCCGAGCCCGATGCAAGCGGCAGACTTGCCGGGGTTTCACCGCCGATGGCGGGGGCGGCAAGGCGATTTTCCATTTCGGCCTTATAGGCGGCGAACTGTTTTTCGAGTTCGCGTAGCTGATAGCTGTTCTGCTCGGTCTGGCCGGTGAGCGTCTGAAGCTGGGCTTCGAGCGCATCGACGCGCGCGGTGAGGTCGATGACCGGGGCATTGCCCTTCGCGCGCTCGCCGGCTGTGTTGTCGGGTGCGATCTCGCCCTCGAAGAAAGCGGGGCTGCCGCCGGGGAAGACCGAGCGCTGGACCGCCCGCATTTCCTTTTCCAATCGCTCGACGCGCTTGTCGAGCCCGGCGTCCTGCGCCTGTGCAACAGGCGCCGCTGTCAGCGCGATCATCGCCGCGCCGATCAAAGACCCTTGTAACTTCCTCATCTGCCGTGCGGCCCCCACCAGTTAACTATCTTGTCTCTATGCTCTCATAACGCCGCAAACGGCGGATACGCAAACCCATTTCGGCGCGCGGCCGCGTCGATCCGTCGGGAACGGAGACGAATCAGGGGCGCGCGGGCGCGCCCTTTGCCCTGGGCAGCGGCACCGTCGCGGTGCTGCCGCTCCCTTCGGCGCGCGCCACAAGGTCGGCGGGTTTGAGCGAGATTCCCTTGACGAGCGTATCGGCGGGGCCGGTCGCGCCGACGTCGCGGCCGCCGACGGTGATCTTGAGCGCCTGCGGGCGGCTCGTACGCAGCGTGAACTGCTCGATATAGGCTGCGGGAACCTCATAGGTTTCGCCGGCGTCGAGCGTCCGCCAATTCTCGGTCTTGCCGGTCGCATCGTCGAAACCGATCCACACTTCGGAAAGGCCGGTGAGCACGACCGGGGCATTGGCCGGAATGGCGGCATTCGGGGCGGCCGCCTTGGGGGTGCCTGCTGCGGGCGTTGCGGCAGCGGGAGCTTCCGATGCGTCGGCGTCGGCATTCTGCGCCGCGATCAGCGCCTCGTCGGGCTCGACCGACAGGAACCGCCACACGCCATAGGCCGACACCAGCAAGAGCGCGACGATGACAAGCGTCCAGGTCAGCCGTGCGGTCGGCAGGCGGGCGGGGTCGGTCGGTTCATAGGCTTCGTAAAGCGGCCGCGCGCCATATTCATCCTCGTCGAGTTCGCGGCGAAGCTCGGCGGCGATCTCGGCTTCGGGCAGATCGAGCGCGCGGGCATAGGCGCGGGCGAAGCCGGTGACATAAGTCCGGCCCGGAAGTTCCGAGAATTCCGAGTTTTCTATGGCCTGAAGATGTCGCTGGGTCACACGCGTACGCGTCGCGATGTCGGCGAGCGAAAGCCCCGCCGCCTCGCGCGCTAGGCGAAGCCGGTCGCCGGTGCGCGTGATCGCCAACTCGCCCTGCTGCGGGGCGACGTCCTCATCTGCCATTGCTGTCTCCGTGCCGGTCGCTTGCAACCCGTTTCGACCGTGTCGCCTCGTTCTCGCATTGTGGACGCGCGAAAGTCAAATGAAGTTCCGCAAACAACAGGCCGAAAGGAAGCGGATTCCGGATTGCCGGAAAAGCCGACTTGTCGAGACGAGGGCAGGGCAGGGAACATTCGCCGCCGCTCATCCGTTCCATTCTCAGTTCCCGCGAAACAAAGCGCGCGAATCCGGATGATTAGGTGTCGAAAGGAATTCAGCATGTTCAAATGGGCGTTGATCTTCGCCGTGATCGCATTGCTCGCGGCCGTTCTCGGCTTTTCCGGTGTGGCCGGCGCGGCAGCCGGGATTGCCAAAATCCTCTTCTTCGTCGGCTTGGCCCTAGTTGTTCTCTTCCTCGTCCTCGGTTCGGCCGCTGCGAAGAAGATCAGCTGACAGGTCGCGAAATAAGCGATGAAAAAAAGCGGGCGGTTTGAAACCGCCCGCTTTTTTTGTGTGCAATCGCGGGGGGCGGCTCATGCCGCCATCCGACGGTGGGCCGCTAGCCGTCAGAGCACATATTTGCTGAGATCGGTGTCCCCCACGACATCGGCTAGTTGCTTGTCGACATAGGCGGCGTCGATTTCGAGCGTCGTGCCGGGCATGTCCTCGGCAGTGAAGCTCACTTCCTCGACAAGCCGCTCCATGATCGTCTGGAGCCGGCGGGCCCCGATATTCTCGACCTTTTCGTTCACCTCTGCCGCGAGCCGGGCGACGCGTGCGATCGCATCGGCGGTGAAGCTGAGCGTGACCCCTTCGGTCCCGAGCAGCGCGGCATATTGCTCGGGCAGGCCCGCCTTGGTTTCGCTGAGGATGCGGACGAAATCCTCCTCGCTTAGCGCGCCCAGTTCGACGCGGATAGGCAGGCGGCCCTGCAATTCGGGGAGCAGGTCGCTGGGCTTGGCGACATGGAACGCACCGCTGGCGATAAAGAGGATATGATCAGTCTTCATCGGGCCATATTTGGTCGCGACGGTCGTCCCTTCGATGAGCGGCAACAGGTCGCGCTGGACGCCCTCGCGGCTGATCGAACCGCCGCGCACGTCGCTGACCGCGATCTTGTCGATCTCGTCGAGGAAAACGATCCCATTGGCTTCGGCATCGGCGAGCGCGACGCGCGCGACATCGTCCTGATCGAGCCGCTTGTCCTGCTCTTCCTCGATCAGCCGTGTCGCGGCGTCGATGACCTTCATCTTGCGGCGCTTCTTGGGCAGGCCGCCCATCGCCTTGCCGAGCATGTCGGAGAGATTGATCATGCTCATCTGGCCGGGCTGTCCGGGCAGATCGAACGGCATGCCGGGGGCGTCGGAGACCTCGATCTCGACCTCGCTATCGTCGAGATGACCTTCGCGGATCCGCTGGCGGAAGCTCTGGCGTGTAGCTTCGCTGGCGCCCTTGCCCGTCAGGGCGTCGAGCAGCCGCTCCATCGCGGCTTCCTCGGCGGCCGCGCGCACCGCGCCGCGGCGGCGATCTTTCTCGAGCCGCACCGCTTCCTCGACCAGATCGCGCGCGATCTGCTCGACGTCGCGGCCGACATAGCCGACTTCGGTGAACTTGGTCGCCTCGACCTTGATGAAGGGGGCATCTGCGAGCTTGGCCAAGCGGCGCGAAATCTCGGTTTTGCCGCAGCCGGTGGGGCCGATCATCAGGATGTTCTTGGGGCTGACCTCATCGCGCAGATCGGGCGCGAGCTGCTGGCGGCGCCAGCGATTGCGCAGGGCAACGGCAACCGCGCGCTTGGCGTCCTTCTGGCCGATGATGTGCGTGTCGAGCGCGGCGACGATCGCCTTCGGAGTCAAATCCTTGTTCATGATATTATGCCTGAATTTCGATGGTTTCGAGCGTGGTCTGGTCGTTGGTGTAAACGCAGATATCGGCGGCGACCTGCATCGCCTTTTTTACCAGCACCTCGGGGTCATTTTCATAATCTGCGAGTGCGCGCGCGGCCGACAAAGCGAAATTGCCGCCCGAGCCGATCGCGGCGATGCCGCCGAGCGGTTCGAGGACGTCGCCGTTGCCTGTGATGACGAGCGTCACTTCCTTGTCGGCGACGATCATCATCGCTTCGAGGTTGCGCAGATATTTGTCGGTGCGCCAGTCCTTGGCGAGCTCGACAGCAGCGCGCAGCAACTGACCATTGTGGCGCTCGAGCTTGGCCTCGAGCCGTTCGAACAGGGTGAAGGCATCGGCGGTCGCACCCGCGAAGCCGCCGATCACGCTGCCGTCGTGGAGGCGGCGGACCTTGCGGGCATTGGGCTTCATCACCGTCTGGCCCATCGACACCTGACCGTCGCCGATTACGACAACCTTGTCTGCATTGCGGGCGGAGAGGATGGTGGTTCCGTGCCAGGGCGCGTCACGGTGCGTGATCGATTGGGTCATGCGGCGCGATATGGGTAAAGCGGCGCCGGGCCGCAAGGGGAGGGGCCGATCAGGCCGCCCAGCAGAGCAGCGCGCGGGCGCCCGGCGCCATTTCAAGCGAAGATATGTCGCCCAGCAGGGCGACTTCCCCGAACGGCAGCGGTTCGTCGCCTATCCGGCAGCCATCTGCTAGCGGCACGAGCGTCAGGCTTTGGCCGGTCGGTCCCACAAAGTCGCGATCGAAAGGCGCCGCCAGATGCAGGAGATGGAAGTGGGGGCCATCGACGAGACGCTGGTTCGCCGCCGGGTCGATCGCGCAATGCGGCGCGCCGTGCGACGGCGCAGCGTCGACAACCGCAAGCCCGTCATCGAGGTGCAGATCGCGCGGCCGGCCATAGTCGAAGAGGCGGTAGGTGCAGTCGGCATTCTGCTGCACCTCCACCAAGGTCAGCCCACCGCCGATCGCGTGGATCGTGCCCGCCGCATTATAGAAGAATTCGTCCGCGTGCGCCGGCCGCCAGTCAACCATGTTGATGATCGACCCATCCTGCGCCGCGGCGCGAAGTGCGGGCACGTCGGCGGGAGCTTTCAGGCCGAGGCCAAGTTCGGCGTCCGGCTCAGCGCCCAGGATCAGCCAGCATTCGTCCTTGCCGCGCGTATAACCGGCGGCGCGCGCGCGGACATCGTCGGGGTGAACCTGAATTGACAGCCGCTCGGAGGTGAACAGGAATTTGATCATCAGCGGCGCCGCATCGCCGTCGGGATGCGCGAACGATATCTCGCCGATGCGCCGTTCGCCGAAGTCGCCGAATGCCGCGGGTATGTCGGTCCGTCCCCACGGCTTTTCGACGATATGCGGGGGAAGGCGGGTCAACATGACGATGTCATGTGTCGCGTGCGCGAGGACGTCAAGCGACCGCGCGCATCAAGCGGCGCGATTGAGCCGGTTAGGGGTGCTCCCGCCGGGCTGGTCGAGCCAGAGACCGCGCGTGTCATAGACAATCTTGTCCGACCGTTCTTCGAGCGGGATCGATTTGAACAGGTCGTGATCGACGAGCACGATCAGCAGGTCGCATTTCGCAAGTGCGGTATCGAGGTCGATGAGTTCGGATCCGGTACCGGCGAATTCGGCCGGCAGACCGCGCGCATAGGGCTCGACGATGTCGACCTGCTTGCCGAAGCGGCGAGCGAGGGCTGCCGCCACCTCGACCGCGGGACTTTCGCGGAAATCATCGATGTTCGGTTTGAAGGCGAGGCCGAGGCAGGCGACGCGCGCCTGCGGATGCTGCGACACGAGCATTTCGGCGGCGCCGATGACATGCGCGGTCTTCGCGAGATTGACTTCGCGTGCGGTACGGATGAGTCGGCTGTGATCGGGCGCCCCATGAACGAGGAACCAGGGATCGACGGCAATGCAATGGCCGCCGACGCCGGGGCCGGGCTGAAGGATGTTAACGCGCGGGTGGCGGTTGGCGAGGCGGATCACCTCCCAGACATCGACGCCCATTTCTTCGGCCATCATCGACAATTCGTTAGCGAAGGCGATGTTGACGTCGCGGTAGCTGTTTTCGACGAGCTTGACCATTTCGGCGGCGCGCGCCGAGGTCGTGATGCAGGCACCGCGCACGAACTGGCGGTAGAAGGTCATCGCACGGCGCGCACAGCGCGGCGTGATACCGCCGATGCAGCGGTCGTTGTCGACCAGCTCGACCAGAATCCGGCCGGGCAGGACACGTTCCGGACAATAAGCGATGAAGATGTCGGCGGCACCGGCGCACGCGCCTGGCACCTTCAGGTCGGGGCGCAGTTCGGTGATCAGCGCGGCGACCTTTTCGGTCGTGCCGACGGGCGATGTCGATTCGAGGATGACAAGATTGCCGGATTGCAGTTTGGGCGCGATCGCGCGAGCTGCTGCCAGCACATAGCTGATGTCGGGGCGATGATCGGCGTCGTGCGGCGTGGGCACGGCGATCACGAAGCTGTCGGCGGGCGCGACTTCGGTCGAAGCGGTGAGCGCGCCGCGCGCGACGACGCCCTGGACGAGCCCATCGAGATCGACCTCCTCGATGTGAACCTTGCCGCTGTTGACGGTTTCGACGACCTTCTCGCTGACATCGACGCCGGTGACGCGGCAACCCGACCGCGCGATCAGCGCCGCGGTCGGCAGCCCAATATAGCCGAGGCCGAGGACGGTAACTTGCTGGTCGGTATCAATGGGCACGCGCGACAATCTCCGCAATTCGCTGGGCAGCAAGGCCGTCGCCGAACGGATTGTGCGCGCGGGCCATCGCCGAATAGGCTTTGCTATCGTCCAAAAGGCTGAAAATTTCGGTAACGATACGGTCCTTGTCGGTGCCGACGAGCTTTGCCGTGCCTGCCGTAATGCCCTCGGGGCGCTCGGTCGTCTCGCGCATGACGAGCACTGGTTTGCCGAGCGACGGCGCTTCCTCCTGCACGCCGCCGCTGTCGGTCAGCACGAGATCGGCTTCGGCGAGCAGGCGCACGAAATGCGGATAATCGAGCGGATCGATCAGCGCGACGTTGGAAAGCCCTCCGAGCAGCGGTTCCATTGCGCTGCGGACCTGCGGGTTTGGGTGGACGGGAAAGATCACGGCGACGTCGGGGCGGGCGGCGATGGCGGCGATCGCTTCGGCGATCGCGCGCATCCCCTCGCCGAAATTCTCCCGCCGGTGCGAGGTGACGGCGATGATCCGCTTCCTCGCATATCGTTTTACCAGCGGATCGAGGCCAGCTGCGAGCGACGGGTCTTCGTTGATGCGCGCCTTCGTTGCGAGCAGGGCATCGATGACGGTGTTGCCGGTGACGTGAATGCGCTCGTCCGGCACATTCTCCGAACGCAGCGCAGCGGCGGCGGTCTCGGTCGGGGCGAAATGCAGGTCGGCGACCGAACCTGTGACCTTGCGATTTACCTCCTCGGGCCAGGGATGATAGATATCTCCGCTGCGCAGCCCCGCCTCGACATGGCCGACAGGTATCTTGCGGAAATAGGCGGCGAGCGTCGCTGCCATTGTTGTCAATGTATCCCCATGGACGAGAATGCGGTCCGGCCTTTCTGTGTCGAAAGTCTCGCCGAGTCCGGTGACCAGTCTCGCGAGAAGGGCATCGAGCGACTGGCTCGGGATCATGATGTCGAGATCGACGTCGGGAATGATTCGGGCTATTGCAAGAACCTGGTCGAGCATCTCGCGGTGCTGGGCGGTCACGCAGACACGAACGTCGATGCCGTTGGTGCGCTGAAGCGCGTGAATCACGGGAAACATCTTGATGGCTTCGGGTCGTGTGCCGAACACGACAACGATTTTTCGCGCCGCTGAATGCTGTGATGAACGCAATTCCGGACTCATAAGGCAAAGGCTTTCTCGGCGATTCCTTCGCCCGCCTTAGCGCAAAGCTCTTGCCGCTGGCTTAACTTGCCACTATTCGCCCGGCCGTTCGCGGAATTCTGGTTCGAAACGATCGGATACGCCTCCCGTGGGCCGTAACACATGCCATCGAGGGGGGCGGCAGGTGATGCATTTGTCTGTAATTTCAGAGTTCTACTCGTAAAGCCCCATATGTCCTTACTTGGTTTTCTGAAGCGCCGGCGAGGCGAAGACCGCGGTTCGCGTGCGGCGGAGCCGCGCGTTCCCGCTGGCGAGCGTGTTTATGCGATCGGTGACATTCACGGTCGTAACGATCTGTTCGAGCAATTGTTGGCGAAGATCGAGGCCGACAACGCCGGCCGAGGCCAGGCGAAAACGACACTAATCCTGCTCGGCGACCTGGTCGATCGCGGACCCGATTCTGCATCGGTCATCGAGCGCGCGATCCGCCTCGGGGCTCCGTTCGACAAGGTGACTCTTCTCATTGGAAATCATGAGGAATGTTTTCTGTCCGCGCTTTCGGGCGACCCGCGGCGCGTGCGCTATTTTATCCGGATTGGCGGCGATGCGACCATAAGAAGCTATTGGTGCGACGATGCCGCCTATGCCGCAGCGGACTTTGAAGAGGTTGCCGAGCGCCTGCCGCATCTGGTTCCCCAATCGCACATCGATTTTCTGGGGCGCGGCGAAGATATGGTTCAGATCGGAGATTATGTGTTCGTCCATGCCGGCGTCCGGCCTGGCGTCCCGCTCGATCGGCAGCAATTGTCGGATCTGCGTTGGATTCGTGACGAGTTTATCCAATCCAAGGATGGTCACGGTGGAGTTATCGTGTATGGGCACACAATAACGGAACGAGTTGATGAAGCGCCAAATCGCATTGGGATCGACACCGGCGCATATCTAACCGGCCGCTTGACAGCCTTGGGGCTCGAGGGCAGTGATCGTTGGTCTCTGGACACAGCTGAAGATTAGGTCCGGGCCGTTCTGACCAAGTTATCGGTAACCTGGGATTCAATCTATTATGTATCGAAGCAAGGCCGCCCGGCTGAGACGACCCTTCATTCGGAGTGGCCGTTGATGAAGAAGACGAAACTATCACTCAGGCTCCCGCAGGAATTTTCTCCGCGAGCGCTATGGGTCGTTCTGATAACATTTGCTTTGATCGTGACGGTTATGGGTGGCGGGTCACGAAGTGACATCGCGTCGATACCGCTTCTGCGAGCCATCGCTGTTGCATTCGCGTTTCTGGCGATCGTAATGATGCCGACTGGTGCCGTCCGCGCAATACGTGTGCCGCTGCTTTTGCTCGCGGCGCTGGCGTTCTGGATGGTGTTGCAGCTCGTCCCATTGCCGGTGGGAATATGGTCCGCCTTGCCCGAACGCGAGCTGATCCATTCGATAGATGTTCTTCTTGGACACCCCAATCGCTGGCGACCCTTGAGTTTGACGCCGTCGCTGACTTTGAATAGTCTGATGTCGCTTGTGGTTCCCGCCGCTGCCCTCTTAATCGTTGCGGGAATTCCGAACCGAGATCGCCACAGGCTTTGGTGGTTATTGTGGGCGTTTGCACTCGCTTCCTCCGGTCTCGCCCTGTTGCAATTTATGGCCGGACCTCGCAGCCCCTTATATCTTTATCGCATCACCAATGAGGGCTCCTTGGTTGGCCTTTTCGCGAACCGCAACCATCAAGCTTTTCTTTTGTCATTTGGCATTCTGGCTTCGAGTTGGCTCCTCGTAAAAGAGATGGCGAGAAAGGTTCGGCGCCCGCTCGTGACAGCAGCGTTAGGGGGCAGTATAATCCTGTTTTTAATACTTATTCTGGTCACCGGTTCGCGCTTGGGATTGATGTGTGGCTGCATTGCGCTTGTGGTAGGATATTTGGTAATTTGCTGGGGGTTTCGAATTCGCTATCGACGCTTAAATGTGGTGCCCTCTGAAAAGGCGGTCCGGTCCGACACCATTGCTCGGTATGCACTCGTTGTTTTTCCAGTGCTGATCGTTTCAGTTACAGGAGCGTTGATTTATGCATCGGGTCGTGCGAGTTCGATAACGCGTCTTTTGGAAGGCGGGGACAACGTCTCAGAAGTCCGATTAGCTGCGTTGGGAACGGTACTAGCTCAGCTCAGGGAGCAATGGTTATTCGGGTCTGGTTTCGGTTCTTTTGCCAAACTTTTCCAGCTGGCCGAGCCGGACGAGCTTCTGCAGCCATCTTATTTGAACCACGCTCACAATGATTGGTTGCAGTTTCCGCTCGAAGGGGGGTTGCCCGCCACACTTGTTGCGATCGCAGCGATCGTTTGGGTCGGATCCTCCTTGTTCGCTTTGCTCCGTCAAAGGTGGGCGGGGGACGGAGTGGGCTTAATCGAGGCCATCATTTTGGTGACGTCATTTGCCTTTTTGGCGATTGGCAGCTTAGTTGATTATCCGCTTAGGCAGCCTTCAATCATGATGTTTGCCATGTTCTTGATCGCGATAGCGGTCAAAGGGCGGGCGGATGGCTCGGGTTGGCGCAAAAGAAACTAACCGGCTTCCGTCTCCTTGTGTTTCTCCCTATGGCCGGGGGCATTCGTCCGCCACGTCCTTGTTTTTGGAATTCTTACATGAACGGCCTTCGAGCTTCCGTAGCAATCGTTGCAATTCTTGTACTGTCTGGGTGCACGAAATCCGCGGGTCCTGTCGCGGTCAATCCGGCATCGGGCGTGACAATGTTGACAGAGTTGCCGTCTCCAAACGGCGAAGATACGCGGCAGACGTCGCGCCAGTCTTTTGTTGGCCCCTTTACGGAGTTGGCTGTCGAGGTATTCGGGGTCGAGAACTTGCGGCGCGAAGTGCTAACTGACGGTGAAGGCAAGTTTACATATCCCCTAATCGGAACGGTGGAGGCTGCCGGGAAGACGCCTGAAGAGATTTCGTCGGAGATTGAACATCGACTGCGCGGGCGTTACGTTCGCGACCCCAGTGTGACCGTCAACTTCAAGGCTTCGACCAACCCCGCTCTGATGCAGGCGCAATCGGTCACTGTCGATGGCGAGGTGGTCAAACCTGGGCAGTTCCCGATATTTGGTAAGGTGACGCTGATGCGCGCTGTTGCGCTAGCTGGTGGAACAAGCGAATTTGCCAAACTGGAGGATGTTCTGATTTTTCGGAAGGTCGGAGGTCGACAGTATGTCGGGGCATATAATCTACAGGCTATACGCCGCGGCAATTACGGCGATCCAGAAATCTATCCGAACGACGTAGTCGTGGTCGGTGATTCACCCCAGCGGCGCCTTTTTGACAATATTTTGAAAGCTTCAACGCTGTTGAGTACTCCGCTTGTAATTCTCGGCAACCAATTGTAACACGGATATAATAAAAATGGATAGCGTAAACGCTGACCGCTCTTTGGTGGGCCTGAAAGCGCCGGATCAAAGCGAGCCTTCGTCCCAATATCGCGGAGGATTATTCGATACTCATTTGCTGGAGCGGGCTTTCATTGCATTGCTCAGTCATCGAAATTGGGTGGTCGGCTGCATCGCGGCGTGTTTGGCTATCGGTATAATTGCGACATTTTTGACGACACCGCTTTATACTAGCACATCTCGCATCGAGATTTCTCCTCAAGCCCCTGTTGAAACTGACGTTGAAGGTGCCAAGGAAAAGAATCTCACGAATGAGGTCGCCTTTTATAACACGCAATATAGCCTGCTTGAATCGCGTTCGCTTGCTGAACGCGCCGTCCGCGCTGGAAATCTTTTGAATGACAAGGAATTTGTAAGCATTTACGGCCTTAACGAGCAGGACGAAGGCTTTTCAAATAGCGAAAGTCGCCAACGGAAATCCGAACGCGCTGCGAAGATACTGCTCGACGCGGTAAGCATTGCGCCAGTTCGCACTTCAAGTCTTGTGGACGTTAGTTTCGCTACGCCTTCGCCGGCTCTTTCTGCGCGTCTTACGAATCTGTGGGTAAAGCAATTCATTGCCGCGAATCTTGATCGTCGCTATGCAGCGACAAGCGATGCGCGTCAGTTTCTTGAGCAACGAATTGGTGGGCTTCGGCGGAACTTGGAAGACTCCGAACGCGAACTGATTAATTATGCTACCAACAACAATATCATCACTCTGCAGGGGCGGGCTGACGCAAACGGGCGGACGACCGTCGAGCGCACATTAGTTTCGGGCGATATCGAGCAGGTTAGTCAAGCGCTATCCGCTGCGCGCGACGCCCGGATTGCCGCCGAGAGCCAGCTCAATAATTCGTTTGCACTTGCCGATGCCTCTGCAAACTCTGCTGTGGCCGCGCTCCGACAACGCCGGGCTGAATTAACAGCGGATTTGGCTCAGTTGCGGAAGATATTCGGTGAGGAGTATCCTGAGGTAGTTGCGAAGAGGGAGCAGCTCGAAAGCATAGATCGTGCAGTGGCTGCAGAAGCTAAGAGAAGTCAGGGCATCAATCGCGAGACCTACAACAGCGCAGTTAAGCGTGAGCGTGACCTTGCGGCTGAGCTCGACCGCATTACGGGAAAGTATCGGGACCAGCAGACTCGGTCGATCGAGTACACAATCCTCCAACGAGAGGTGGATACCAACCGGCAACTCTATGATGGCCTGCTGCAGCGTTACAAGGAAATCGGCGCGGCCGGTGTGGGTACAAATAATATCGCGGTGGTTGATCTGGCGATGCCGTCGAATTCCCCTTCAAGCCCGCGGCTGTTTCTCAACATTCTGCTATCGTTGGTCGCTGGCCTAGTGCTTGCGGGCGGACTGGTATTCATCCTCGAGCAACTCGATCAGTCAATACGCGACCCCGCGGAGGTCAACGACCGTTTTGGCCTTCCCTTGCTGGGAGCTATCCCGCGAGTTGACCCACAGCATTTTGAGGCTTTGCTGCTCGACAAAAAGTCGATGATCTACGAAGCATATCTTGCAGCCCAGACCAATCTTACATTTCTGACGCACCACGGCGCTCCTCGGAGCTTTTTGTTGACGTCTACGCGTCCGGCCGAAGGCAAGAGCAGTTCGGCACTTAGTATTGCGCACGTGTTCGCATCGACAGGCAAAAAGATAATCCTTATCGACGCTGACATTCGCAGTCCGTCGCTCAATGAGATGCTTGAAATCGAGAATGGCAGAGGCCTCAGCAACTATTTGACCGGATCTGAAGATCTGGATCACATGATCGCAAAATCTGACCAGTTCGGATTCGATTATATGCTTGCTGGACCGACCCCGCCTAACGCGGCGGAGCTGTTCAGCACATCGCGCTTGGGGCTTCTTATCGAGCACCTCCAGAAAGAATATGACCATGTGATTCTTGATTCTCCGCCGATTCTGGGACTTGCGGACGCTCCCCTTCTCGCACGCTGCGTCGAAGGCATTATTTACACTATCGATTCATCGAGCAGCAGTGCGCGCGCGATCAAATCGGCACTCAGCCGACTGAGGCAATCGGGGGCTCAAATATTTGGTGCGCTGGTTACCAAAGTCAGCCGTCGCAACGAAATTTACGGTTATGGCTACGGATATGGTTATGGCTATGGTTATGGTTATGGGGCCGACAAGGCGCCAGAGCGGGCCAATTAGATTTACTCTTGGAAATCGGTTAGCGTCTGATCATGGACAAGCGATTTTTTTTTCTGGGAACTGCAGTGCTCGTGGCAATTGCGGTTGGTGCGGTTAATTTTGCCATAGCGAACCAGACGCGCCGATCGGCGGTGGTGTTGGCAATCGGAATTCCGCCACAAGGGCTGGCCCAAGCAGGTGTGGCGCGCGCACTCTACGGCGCACGTCTGGCAAAGAATTCGAAGGCAAGCCCTGGCGCGACCGACCTACGTCTCGCAAACGCAGCATTCGCGGCTGAACCGCTTGCGGCGAATGCGCTCCCGGTGTTGGTCGGTGGCTTTATGGCTGACGGTAAGCCTCGGAAGGGCGACGAACTGTTGCAGCTTGCGGGGCAAATGACGCGTCGAGACCGTCTTATAAACGCGATGCTGATAGATCAGGAGTTACCGAAGAACCGTCCTGAGCAGGTAGTCCACCTGTTCGGTCGAGCGATGGCCGTGAATCTGGAGGTTCGCAGCTTCTATCTTGAGCGATTGGCGGCGGCGACGTCCCTGCCCGGTTCTTTGCAAGCGCTCGTTCCAATGCTTGGTCGAGCTCCCGACTGGAGCGCTGAATATTGGGGCGCCGTCGTGTTGCGTCCCCAGGCGGTTCCACAAGCGGGGCTATTGCGATTGCGCATCGCAGGCCAGCCGTGGAACCAGCGCAATGTCCTTGATACGGACCCGGAACTTATTCGCGCACTGGTTGAAGCAAAGCAATTCGAAACGGCTGCTGCGCTTGCCAGTGCCTTAGGCCTTAAAAGGCAACCGCCTGAAATTTTGGCCAATCCTTCTTTTTCCAGTATTCCGCGCTTTCCGCCAGTGGACTGGGATTTATTGGAAAGCGGTGAAATTGGGGTCAGCATCGATAGCAGGACAGGCACTTTGCGGCTGTCGAGCCTGCCAGCTTCGAACGCCGTCGTCGCGCGCCAACTGACCTCGTTGTCGCCTGGGCGATATCGGTTAGGATGGAAAGTATCGGGGCTGGATTCCGCCCCGGGTAGTGAGCTTCGCGTTCGCCTTGCCTGTGTCGATCCAAGCCTGAGCGGCGGTAAGTCGCTGGATTCCGCTTTGTTGACCAATGGCGCCGGCAACAAGGTGATCGACGTGTCCTCGTCGGCTTGCCGCTGGTTCTGGGTGACGGTCGAGCTAAACACCATGAAGGTGGATTCGGGCGTTGATGTCTCGATTGATCACGTCAGCCTCCGGCGAGAAGCGGGCAAGGCAATCCGTTGATTCCGTATCAACCAGACGATTAGAGCCGTCATCGGAGATTCATGTGCGCCGAAAAGTGTTTGTAACCGGTACCGCCGGGTTTATTGGATTTCATCTCGCCAAGCTGCTGCTGGCTGAAGGGTTCGAGGTAGTCGGCTTCGATGGGATGACGGATTATTACGATGTCAATCTGAAACGCCGCCGACACCAGATTCTGATGCAAAATCAGCACTTCAAAGCGGTAGAAGCCATGCTCGAGGATCGTCAACGCATTGATGATGTTGTCGATGAGTTCAAGCCCGACGCGATCGTGCACCTCGCGGCACAGGCAGGCGTACGTTATTCGCTAGAAAACCCTCATGCATACATTTCGGCAAATGTCGTGGGAACCTTCAATGTCATGGAGGCGGCGCTCCGGAACAAAGTCGGGCACTTGCTGATGGCATCAACCTCGTCCGTTTACGGCGCGAACGAGGAAATGCCGTTTATTGAAACCGAGAAGGCAGATACGCCGTTGACTATCTACGCGGCGACCAAGAAGGCGACGGAATCGATGGCGCACGCGCATGCCCATCTTTGGAACGTGCCAACAACCATGTTCCGCTTCTTCACCGTCTACGGACCGTGGGGGCGCCCCGATATGGCGCTCTATAAGTTCGTCGACGCGATGCTCGATGACCGCCCCATAGATCTTTATAATGGCGGCAACATGTATCGCGACTTCACTTACGTCGAGGACCTTGTTCGCGGTATCCGCCTGCTGATCGATGCGGTGCCGGAGCGCCCCGCCAGCGCGGGGGACATTGAGCCTGGCGACAGCCTGTCACCGGTGGCGCCTTTCCGGATCGTCAATATCGGCAACAATGACAAGGTCCGGCTGCTCGATTTCGTCGCCGCAATCGAGGACGCATTAGGCATCGTCGCCAAGCGCAATCTGATGCCGATGCAGATGGGTGACGTTCCGGCGACCTGGGCCGACGCCAGCCTGCTCGAGCGGCTGACCGGCTATCGGCCGCAGACCGATTTCCGTGACGGCGTTCGCCAGTTCGTCGCCTGGTACAGGGATTATTTCCAGAAATGACCGAAATTTCCCCAGCATCGCTTCCCGATTTCGATTCCGCCCCGATCGCAGTCATCGGCCTCGGCTATGTCGGGCTTCCGCTCGCTGTCGAATTCGGCCGGCTGCGCGCCGTCACCGGTTTCGACATCAACGTCGACCGGATCGCGGCGCTCCGCGAAGGACGCGACGACACGCTCGAAACCACGGCTGAGGAACTGGCGGCGGCCAGCCGCCTTCGCTTTTCGCACGACACGGCCGATCTCGCCGATGCGCGCGTCTTCATCGTCACGGTGCCGACGCCGATCGATCAGCACAAGCGCCCCGACTTGACGCCGCTGGTCAAGGCGTCGGAGACGGTAGGGCGCGCACTGAAGCGCGGCGACATCGTCATTTATGAAAGCACCGTTTATCCAGGTTGCACCGAGGAGGATTGCGTACCGATTCTCGAACGCGTGAGCGGCCTCAAATATAATCGCGACTTTTTCTGCGGCTACAGCCCCGAGCGGATCAATCCGGGGGACAAGGAGCATCGCTTGCCGTCGATCCGCAAGGTGACGAGCGGCTCGACGTCCGAGGTGGCGCAATGGGTCGACCGCCTCTACGGCCAGATCATCACCGCGGGCACCTTCATGGCCGAGAGCATCAAGGTAGCGGAAGCGGCGAAGGTCATCGAAAATACGCAGCGCGACCTCAATATCGCGTTGATGAACGAGCTGTCGATCATCTTCGGCAAGCTCGATATAGACACGCACAGCGTCCTTGCGGCCGCGGGCACCAAATGGAACTTCCTGAAGTTCACGCCGGGGCTCGTCGGCGGCCACTGCATCGGCGTCGATCCCTATTATCTGACGCACAAGGCGCAAGCGGTCGGCTATCATCCCGAGGTGATTCTCGCGGGACGCCGCGTGAACGACGGGATGGGGGGCTATATTGCCAGCCAGATCGTCCGCCGGATGATCAAGCGCAACCTGCCGGTGCAGGGCGCGCGCATCCTCGTGCTGGGGCTGGCGTTCAAGGAAAATTGTCCCGATATCCGCAACACCCGCGTCGTCGATGTCGTGTCCGAGCTCCGGGAATATGGCGCCGAGGTTGATGTGAACGATCCGTGGGTCGATGCCGCCGAAGCGCAGCATGAATATGGCATCGATCTCGTCGACGCCGCAGCGGGCGAATATGACGCCGTGGTGCTTGCGGTTGCGCATCGCGAGTTCGCCGAGGTGGGCGCGGCCGCGCTGCGCGCCTTCGGCAGGGATGGGGCGATCCTTATCGATATCAAAGGCATCCTGCCGCTCGCCGAGAGCGATCTGCGCCTCTAACATAACGGGCCGGGGAGAATGGGCGACTACAGAACGGCGACGTTCATCCGCAAGGCGACGAGCGTCGGCGCGATCAATATCGCCGATCGGATCGTTACGGCCGGGCTCGGCATTTTTCTTGCCCGTTTGCTTGAGCCTGCGGGCTATGGCGCCTATTCCTTCGTCATGTCGCAGGTCACACTGGTGGCGCTGCTGGCCAAGCTGGGGCTGCCGGAGCTGGTCCTGCGCGATTTCGCGGCGGGCCGCGGTACCGGTGGCGGGCATGTGCCCACATTGCTGCTGCGAACCGCCGTCATTCTTTCATCATCGTCGGCGTTGATCCTTATCGCGATCGGCATGCTGGTCCTGACGACGCTGTATGACGGGCCAAATGCCGATGAGTTCATGCTCGGGCTTCTGATGATGGCGCCGCTCGCGCTGTTTGAAATCTACGCAGGCGCGCTGCGCGGGCTGGGCTATGTCGTGACGTTCCAGATTATCAGTACGCTCGGAATGACCGCGCTGACCCTGATTGCCTGTGTTGCCTATTCGGTTCTCTTTCACGAGTTTTCGGCTTTCGACGCCTTGGCGATCCGGATGCTCATCGTGGTCGCTGCGTGTATCGCCGCGATCGCCCTCGTTACCCGCATCGCGCGGACACAAGCGGCCTCATTCCCACATGAGGAGAGAGCCAGACCGGGTTCCCGCGACACGTTGAAAACCAGCCTTTCGTTTCTGGTGATCGGCGTTCTGCACGTCGTGTTCATTTCGATCGACCAATTGATGCTCGGCTATATGATCGGGGAGAGTTCGGTCGCCATTTTCAAGGTGGCTGCCGAAGGCGCGCAGATGGTCGCCTTCGCCTATGTCGCTGGCAACGCGGTTCTGGCACCCGAATACAGCCGGATTTTTTCCAGCGGCGATCTGGCGCTTTTGGAGAGGACGGCCCGACAATCGGCAGCAATCGTCCTGGCGATCGCGCTGCTGCCGTTTTTCATTCTGTCGGTATTTGCCGCGCCGATCGTCACCTTTGTCTTCGGTATGCCATACGCGGCCGCAGCCGCGCCGCTTTCCGTTCTGGCGCTTGGGCATTTTCTGGCGCTGTTGTTCGGCGATCCGCTCTATATTCTGAACATGACGGGGCATCATCAAACCTCGATGCGGCTTACCGTTGTCGCACTGACGATAAATGTGATTTTCAATGCCATTGCAATCCCCAATTTCGGGGTGGTCGGAGCCGCCACAGCCACCAGTTTCAGCTTTGTTCTGTTGAGAATGATGGCCTACTTTTATGTTCGATCTCACCTTGGAATCGAATGCAGCGCAGTTTCTGGACTAAACCAGATCGTGAGGATGGGAATAAAACGTGGGTGAGACTCTTTACAGCCGCAGGGCGGCAAGTCAGGGATCGACGAAGATTGCGCATTTCCTGACGCATTGGCAGTTGCACAAGCTCGCCAAACAGCACCATGACAATGGCTTTCCGCAAATGGCGGTATTTTCGCATGACCACATCGGCCATGTGATCAATGTCGATGGGCGTTATGAGGATGATTATCTTCAGACGGTGTTCGGCTGGCTCACCAGCTTCGCCGGCGGGATGAAGGACAGGCTGGCGCTCGATATCGGTGCCAATATCGGCAATCATGCCGTTTTTTTGTCACAGCATTTCAGAGAAGTGCACGCTTTCGAGCCGAACCCGCGCACATTCGAATTGCTGCGGTTCAACGCGGCCCATGCGGGCAACGTCATTGCGCACCCGCGCGGGCTGTCCGACGCCGATGTCGTGGGGACGCTGAAAGAGAACCCGACCAATATGGGCGGGACCTATATCGAACTGGGCGCGAACGAGGATGTGCCGGGGAAGCCGCCCGTATCGCTCGGTACGCTCGACAAGTTCGTCGAGACGCAGGGGCTTGATGACATCGCCCTGATCAAGATCGACACGGAAGGATTCGAGGCGCGTATCCTCCGCGGTGCCCGGCAAGTACTGGAAAATCACAAGCCCCTCATCATCTTCGAGCTTTCGCCGAGCGATTTTGATGAGTCCGGCGCTTCTGATGTGGTGAATATCCTGCAGGGTCACGGCTATCACTTTGTTGCTGTCGAGAAGAATTTCCAGTTGGGCAAGTCAAGGATCGGCCGATATGCCGGTTTCCTGATGCGGACATTGTTCGGCGAAAATTATGTGCTGCGTCCCATCGAGCATTTTGAGTCCAGATTCTACCAGATGATTGTCGCCGTTCATGGCGATATTCCCGTCAAGTGACCGGCCTTATGGTCCCGGAAGACGAAATGCCGAAGGCACCCCGGTTCACGATCTTCACGCCGAGCTATAATCGGGCGCATACGCTTCCGCGCGTCTATGACAGCATTGCGGCCCAGAGTTTTCGAGATTTCGAATGGGTGATCGTCGATGACGGATCGACGGACAACACGGCCGAACTTGTCGAAGCATGGGCTCGCGAGGCCGATTTTCCGATCCGTTATGTCTATCAGACGAATGGACACAAGAAGACCGCCTTCAATCGCGGCGTGCGCGAGGCGCGCGGCGCATTGTTCCTGTGCTGGGACAGCGACGACACAGCCCCTGCGGACGCCTTGCAGATATTCCATGACCGATGGTGCGCGATTCCGGAAAGCGAGCAGAGCAAGTTTGTCGGTGTGACCGGTCTATGCATCGACGAAGGGGGAGCGATTGTCGGCGATCGATACCCGACCAGCCCCTATGACAGCGATACGCTGTCGTCGACGCTCGGGGATGGCATTGGCGGCGAAAAATGGGGGTTTCACCGCATTGAGGTACTGCGTGAGTATCCGTTCCCCGAATTCATCAAGGGGCTGGTTGGTGAGGGGCTGATCTGGAACGCGATCGCGCGCAAATACCGGACGCGCTATATCAACGACGTGGTACGAATTTATCATGTCGAATCGGACTCGCTGATTCATAGCCGGAAGACCGTTGCGAAGATGCAAAGCGTCGCGGAAGGCCAATGTTACGCCTCGGCCGATTTCCTCGATCATGAATGGCGCTGGTTTTTGCGGGCGCCCGCCCGCGTCACCAAAACCGCTGCCAACCATACGCGATTTGCATTACATATGCGGAAAAGTGGGCGCCAAGTTAGCTATCTGCCGCGGACGCTGCCGGGACAGTTGCTTCGTTTCCTGAGCTGGCCGCTCGGTCTTGCGGCCTTTCTTTATGACGAAATATGCTCGCCACCGCGCTGAGTCCGGCCTTGGCGCACCATCTCGAATAGTTCATCCCATTGCGCGACGATGGAATCCATCGAATAGGCGTCGCGTACTTCCAGTGCCGCGCGTGCCGCAGCCTCGCGGGCCTGGCCGTCAGAGATGAGCCGCTCCATTTGCGCCGCGAGGCGCACCACCTGCTGACTATTGGGCAAGAGGGCGATTCGGCGGCCGCCATCTGAGAGCTCGGCCGGCCCGGTCGGCACGTCATAGGCGATGGATGCGATGCCATGCGCCATTGCCTCGAGTAACGTGTTGGGAAATCCTTCAAATTTAGATGTCATGACGAACAGCTCGGCTCTTTTGTACCATTCGCCCAAGTTACTGGCAAATCCGGGGAGCAGGATTCGGTCTGACAGCTCTGCAGCTTCAACCTTTTCTCGCATCGCCGCGCGCATCGGACCATCGCCAAGCATGGCCACGTCCCAATCGGGGGCGGACGCGGCGACCTCCGCAAAGGCATCGATCAGCAGTTCGGGGCGCTTCTGATCTTCGAAGCGTCCCGCCCATAGGATCAGTTTGCGCTCCTTTGCCAGCATCGCGTCCGGCACCGGACCCGGTTCGGTGGCCGGAAGCGGCAAGATCACGGGATTGGGGATCGTGGCGACCGTTGACCGTGGAGCGCAATCGCGTAGCCAGCGGCTTGCCGGTTCCGTCTGGCCGACCAATCCGGCCGCAGCCGGATAGAGGAGACGGCGCAGAAGACGATATGGTCGGGGCAGGAGATGCTCGAACAACGGCGGAAATATGCGCTCGCACGCTATGACGGGGATGCCGAGTCCCCATGCGGCGAGGATCGCGGCGCAGTTCACATGCGGCAGAAAAGAGATGATGACATCAGGATGACGCGCCCTTATTAAAGCCCGCAATGTTCTTAGGCGGGTGAATTTTCCTGCACCATTTCCGACCAAATCAGAGAGGAACTCAAGTTGGACGGAGTCGGACAAGGGAAAGGCGCACCCCCCCCGTCCAGAAAACGTCGGTATCAGCGTGACGTCATCTCCGCGCGCGCCCCATGCGCTACTGAGCAGAGCGGCCACTCGTTCTGCGCCGCCTCCTTCCATGGAAGACGTCAAAAAGAGAATTTTCATTTCGACTTCAACTTCGTTTCCTGAATTTCGCAGACAAGAACATGAACTATATTTCATTCATCATATTTCTGTCAATACTATTGATTGGGGCGTTGTCTGAAATTATCCGGCAATCCGGATCGTTGAAGTTTGACGGCCTTTTGATAATGAGGGTTAATTATTCTATTATTTACGGTTTGTGCCCCTTGTGCCTATTCTTTTTTCCAGATCTATATGGAGAAAGAATAGATCTCTTTGGGTTTGTTCCAAGTCCTGAACTCCTTTTTCAGCTAGCTATTGCTTGCGCCGGCGCATTTTTTATGTCGTCTTTAGGATACAGATTTGGAACTTATTTCAATCCGCTTAAGGAATTGCGTTATGACAGGCGTCAGTTGGAGCGCGCAGTCATCGTTGGGGGCTGCTTTGTTTTTGTCGCATTCTATATATATATCTATCAATACGGCGGGTTTATCCGGACTGTTGAGCTATCCGGCTTTATCCGACAAGGATTTCAGGACGATGTTCTGGAAACAAGCGGTGAACTGCTCTTCGTCCAAAACCTGACTCCGCTGGCGTTCGTTCTGACACCTGCGGCTCTAGTGTTGCTGACGAAAGAGCGGAGTTGGGCCACGGGCGCCCTCTTCTTTCTCTCTTTCATTCTGTCGGTTCTAGTGTGGCTAATCCTTGGGAGCCGCGGCCATATCGTCATATCGATTGCGTTGCTATTTTTCTGTTACATGAATTTCCGTTATAACGGGACCAAGGTGATCAAGCCCGGTACGCTGATCCTTCTCTTCATTGGCGCGTTCGTGATCGATTACTTCCTTGGTATCGGGAAATCTCTTTCCAGCGCTCTTTATCGCGAGGACCTCACATTCGGCGATGTGTTTCGAGATTTCAAATATGCCCCCCTGGGGTCGCTGGTCGGTTATTATGATGAGTATATAGCATCTGCCATTTCTTCGATGTCGATGAAGAACATCTCTTACACATATTTCTATGACAGCTTGATATCTCCGGCTTACCTTGTTCCATCGCGCCTCTTCGATTTCGCGAAGCCTGAATCCGTCATGTATTTCAACACCTATATGGTGATAGGCGTATGGGAGTCGGTGGTTCCGCCGGGTTTAATAGCCTATGGAAATTATGCACTCGGTCCGGTCGGTATTGTCATTTCCGCTGTGATATACGGCTTTGTCCTTGGTCTTTTTGATAAGGCTAACCGTGTATCGGCACCGAAGAGGTTTATAAATACACTGATCATCACTCCCTTTGTCTTCTATTGGGGTGTGTATTATTTCCAGGGAGATCCAAAGACGCTCATCGGCACGTTGACATCACCGATCATGTTTGCGTTGATCATGCTGGGTGCACGGACAAGGCAGGCGCCAGCCGCCTGATGGTCGCCGAGCGCCTTCCACGCATACTTCACCTGATAACGGGGCTGGACATGGGCGGCGCCGAGCGTTCACTTGCGAACCTTTTGCTCGGGGCGGCAAAGCGGCGTCATGTACCGCATGTCGTTTCGCTGTCAGGCGAAGGGCATTATGGACCGATTCTTTCAGGTGAGGGGATCGGGGTCGATAAATTGGGCCTGGGGAGCACGCCGCAGTCCCTGGCCGCAATTGGGCGGCTCAGACGTATCGTGAGGCTATTCCGTCCGGACGGGATACAAGGATGGATGTATCACGGTAACCTGATTGCGTCGCTTGCCCCGTGGCTTGCGGGGCGCCGTATCCCTGTCGCCTGGAATATCCGGCAGTCGCTTTATGACATCGAAAGCGAAAAGCGCGTCACCCGGTGGGTTATAAGGCGCCTCGCGGGCATGTCGGCCGGCCCGGCAGCAATCGTCTACAACAGCTTTCAGTCGCGTGCGCATCATGAGGCTTTCGGGTTCGCTGCAGCGAACGGAATCGTCATCCCGAACGGATTCGATTGTAATCGGTGGCGTCCCGACGCAGGGCGGCGTGCAACATTACGCAGCGCACTGGGGCTGGGCAGCAATGAGTTGCTGCTGGGCTTTGTCGGCCGGTTTCATCCGATGAAGGACATCCCGACTTTCCTCGCCGCATGCGAGCGGGCGATGGCGGATGATCCGCGGCTGCACGTGGCGTTGGTAGGTGAGGGACTGGATCTCGAAAATCCGAAACTCGCATTAGCGCTGAACGGGCTTCCCCGCGGGCGGGTTCATGCGCTTGGCCGCCAGCGCACGGTCGAAGCGATCATGCCCGCATTTGACCTTTTCTGCCTGTCGTCGGTCAGCGAGGCGTTCCCGAATGTACTGGGGGAGGCGATGGCGACGGCGCTTCCGTGCATCGCGACCGACGTCGGAGATTGCGCGCGCCTGCTCGACGGCAATGGGATACTGGTGCCACCCGGAGATGCGTCGCGTATCGCCGACGCCATACGGGAAATTGCCGCGACAAGCCTTGCGCGACGGCGGGAGATTGGCATAGCCGCGCGCGAGAGGATAGTCGCGTCCTATGCGATGGATGCCACGGCTGACGCCTATGCAAACCTCTTTGATATGATGATGAAGAGAGAAACGTAAATGTGTGGCTTTGCGGGCTTTCTGGACCGGAAAGGTTTTTCGGACGGCGAAGCGACGTTGCGGCGGATGGCCGATACGATCGTCCACCGCGGACCCGATAGTGACGGCTATTGGGTAGACGCCGAAGCGGGAATAGCCCTTGCGCACCGCCGGCTTGCCATCATCGACCTGTCGGCGGCAGGGCGCCAGCCGATGGCAAGTCACGACGGACGATATGTGCTGAGTTATAATGGCGAGATTTACAATCATCTCGACCTGCGCCTTGAACTCGAAGAGCAGGGACAGGTTGAGTGGCGGGGACACTCGGATACCGAAACCCTGCTGCAGGGCTTTAGGACGTGGGGAGTCCGCGAAACATTGGTGCGGGCGAACGGCATGTTCGCGCTGGCGCTCTGGGACCGTGCGGAGCGCAAGCTGATTCTCGCACGCGACAGAATGGGCGAAAAGCCACTCTACTACGGAATGCAACGGGGAGCATTGCTTTTCGGATCCGAGCTCAAGGCGCTTCGTCAGCACCCGAACTGGGAAGGGGGTATCGATCGTGATGTTCTTACCCTTTTCCTGCGGCACAATTATGTACCCTGCCCCTATTCGATCTTTGACGGCATAAAAAAGCTGCCCCCTGCGCATTATTTGGAAGTGGGCGTCGACGATTTCGTTCCCGGCGAACCCGTGGCCTATTGGGACATTTCTGAAAAGGCGCGCCTTGGACGGGACCATCCTTTCGCGGGTTCACCCGACGCCGCGGTTGACGCGCTCGAGGAACTTCTACTCGACGCAGTCGGCATCCGCATGGCGGCCGATGTGCCGCTTGGAGCCTTTTTGTCGGGCGGTTATGATTCGAGTACGGTGGTAGCACTAATGCAGCGCCAATCGTCGCGGCCGGTGAAGACCTACTCGATCGGCTTTTCGGAATCGGAATATGACGAGGCGCACCATGCGAAACGGGTGGCCGCTCACCTCGGTACCGAACATACCGAGCTATATGTCACACCCGAGGATGCATTGGCGCAGATTCCGATCCTGCCGCATCACTGGGATGAGCCTTTTGCCGACTCATCCCAGATTCCGACGCTGCTTGTCAGTCGCCTTGCGCGGAGCGAGGTCACCGTCAGCCTGTCAGGCGATGCTGGAGACGAGCTTTTCTGCGGCTACACGCGCTACGCACAGGGTTACGACATCTGGCGACGGTTGGGCGCAATGCCGAGGGCGCTCCGCAAGGCGGCGGCGGGCGCGCTTCGCTTGACGCCCGCCGGGATGATCGCCGGCGCCATGAAATTTGCGCCCGAGCGGTTGCGCAGGATGGCGGTGGGCGACCGCTTGCTCAAATTCGCAGACGTACTGGACGTCGATCGCGCGGACGATTTCTATCGTTCGCTTGTGTCACACTCGAAAAAGCCCTCCGCCATCGTGCGGGGTGGCAGCGAGCTTCCGACCCTGTTGTCGTCGGCAGACCCTGATTGGCCGGCCGGCGGCGATTTCCGCGACCGCATGATGTTTCTCGACATGCGCACATATCTCCCCGACGATATTTTGGTGAAGCTTGACCGGGCGAGCATGGCGGTCAGCCTGGAGTCGCGCGTTCCCTTGCTGGATCATCGCGTAGTAGAATTCGCTCTTGCGCTGCCTCTGGCTTACAAGCTTCGCGACGGAAGGGCGAAGTGGCCGCTGCGACAGATTTTGTACCGCTATGTGCCGCGCGAAATGATGGAACGGCCCAAGATGGGATTTGGCGTGCCGATTGAACACTGGCTGCGCGGACCGTTACGGAACTGGGCGGATGATTTGCTCGGCTCCGATCGATTGCGGCGCGAAGGATATTTCGATGCCGACGCGGTCGCCGCACTGTGGTCCGACGTGCGCAGCGGCCGGCGCCGGCTGCATTATCATGTCTGGGATATTCTTATGTTCCAGTCGTGGCTAGATACTCCCACCGCCCATTAGCGGGGAGGTTTGGCTAAGGCATTGAGGCGTGCGGCGCCGGCAGGACCGGTCGGCCATTTCAGCCCGAAATGGGCCGCGACCCGTCCGGGGAGTTCGCCGAGCGCAATACGGGGCCGAGTCAATTGGCCCGCCTGTTCGGCAGTGTCGACGAGATAACCAATGCCGTCGTGCTCGCCATTCTTGATCGCAACGAAGTTCACATGGCGGCGCAGGTCTGCGAAACGGCGATTGCCAATCGAAAATCCGAAGCCTATAGGGATGTCGCGCGGATAGGTCAGCATCACGAAAAGGCTGTCGCCGCGATTGTCGACCTCGAACAGCTTCGTCCCGTCGTCGCCCGCGGCGCTTTCCAGACGGCGTTGGATGGCTTCGGCATTCCGTTGATCGCCCGCCTCAATCATCATGTCGCGCGACATGCGCGGGTGGGCGACGAAATTTTCGCATCCGATCTGGCTCAGAAACGAGCCATGGTCCGCAAGGCGCCAATAATAGCATTCGTCGGGATAGGGATTCTGGTGAAGGCCGGTAGCGATAAGCAGCCGATATTCGGGAAGGGCGCGTTCGATGCGGCCGAGCAACCGGTCATATTGGCGGTAAACTTCCAAAACAGGGTCCTGCTTACGCGATAGCAGCCATTCCGGATTGCGATGCGGTCCGTCATATACCGCTGAATTGAACATATAGTGATGCTGGAGATGCGCGCCGCCGTTGAGGAATAGCGACACATAGTCCGGCCGCTTAGCACGTGTTTCAGAAATCGTGATCGCAGTCAGCAGTTCGTCAAGAACGAGTGCGAGCGCCCACTTGCCGCCGCGCACCGCCCGTCCGACATAGCTTGCCAGCAGGGCGTATTCGCGGATTCCGCAATAGCGCAGCACCGCCTGTCCTAGTGCCGTTGCCGATCGAGGGCTGAGTTTCACATCGGCGTTCTCGTTCACTGCTTGCGATGCGGCGGCCATTACCCGGGCAAGAAGTGGCGAACCGGTAACTTGCGTGTCGGTCCATGGGTCGGGCAGGAAAAAAGCCGCGTTGCGCGTCCGGTTGCTTGCGTTCATCGGACTTGTCGCAGCGACGCTAACACCGCGTTCCTCTAGCCACTCCCATATCTGGCAAAGGTCATGTTCGACGATATCGCCAAGGCGAAATACGCCATGCTCGCGGTAGCTAAGCCCGGTGTGAGCAGTAACCCACTGTATCCAGGGTTCGAGTTCCTGATAGGCCGTTTCCGAGGTTGTTTCGATCAGGCCGTGCCGGACGATGAGCCGGTTGAGGTTCGGAAGTTCGCCCACCGCGCCGTAGCGTTGCACGAAATCAAAGTTGATCTCGTTGAGCTCGAGTTGAAACAGCTTGGCTTGCTCGCTCATCATGGGTCCTGTGCCGCATGACCGCTGGAAAATCAATGAGCAAGGTAGCCCGTGGGCCCGTCGCTCACGCCTACACGCCATCTTATCGCATTGAAAAGTGCTCGCTGGCCGCCTAGGTCGCGGCGAGACTTCAATATCGAGGATCGGTCGTGGCATTCAAGATATCGAACGACGCGCGTACCATCATCATATTGTCGAGCTACGCGGAATCACTCTACAATTTTCGCGGCGACCTAATCCGCGAATTGGTGGGCGAGGGATGGCGCGTTTTTGCGTTGGCGCCCGATTACAATCCGGCGAGTAAGGCGCGGGTCGAGGAGCTTGGAGCCGTCGCGGTATCAATGCCACTTGAGCGAAACGGTATGAATTTGGCGCGCGATCTCGACAGCTTTATTTCACTTTACCGCTTCATGCGCCGCGTCCGTCCCGCGATCTTTTTTGGCTATTTCATGAAGCCGGTGATTTATGGGGCTATCGCCGCATGGCTTGCGCGCGTCCCGCGGCGCGTCGTCATGGTGGCGGGGCTCGGTTTTGTATTCATCAATGCAGGCCGGGGCGCGTCCGCCAAATCATGTTTGCTAAAGATGCTCGTCACGCGGCTTTATCAAATGGCCTTCCGGGTGTCGCACGCCGTCATCTTCCAGAATTGCGATGATCGGGCGTTGATGACCGGCGCCGGGATCGCGCCGGCGGAGCGGGCAAAGCTGATCAATGGCAGCGGCGTGAATCTCGACCGGTTCGCGATGAAGGAGATGCCGCGCCCCCATGGCCCGCTGACGTTCGTCTGGACCGGTCGACTGCTCCGCGAGAAGGGCGTATTTGAGCTCATCGAAGCGGCGCGGCTGGTTCGCGACCAGGGCTTTGAGTTCAGGCTGTTTCTTGTCGGAGGCGTTGATTCTAACCCGGGATCGTTGTCTACGGAAATCGTTCAAAATTGGAGCGACGCTGGGCTAGTTTCTTGGACCGGCAAGGTGGATGACGTGCGCCCATATTTGGCCCAATCCGATGTTTTCATCTTGCCGTCTTATCGGGAAGGTCTGCCACGTAGCACCCAAGAAGCGATGGCGATGGGGCTTGCGGCAATCACCACGGACGTGCCGGGGTGTCGTGAGACGGTGGAGACTGAGGTGAACGGAATTCTGGTTCCTGCGCGATCGGCTGATGCGATAGCCGAGGCTATGATTCGATATATCAACGATCCGCTTCTTGCCGAAAGGCACGGCAGAGCAGGCCGTGCAATTGTCGAAAGGAAGTTCGACGTCCGGGTTATCAACCGGCAAATGGCGGCAGTATTGCTGGGAAACTACCCAGCTGATTAGCGTTCGTCGCATTCTCGTGCCGAGTGATTGCTAACAGCTTTTTTTTGGGGCTGACGGTGCAACCTTCTCCGCCTATCAGCGGTGCTGCAAGAGGCGCTCAAACAATATTAGAAGATGCGCCACAGATGAATCCTGAAAGCGGAGCGCAGATGGTTTGCTTCAGCGGCTCGCTTCTATGACAAACTCGACTGGATGACGGAATAGTGCTAAATCGGCGTTTCACAAGCGACAGCCACGACCATTCGGCGTCGTCGCGCGCCATAAGTGCTGAGGATTTGTCAATGGACCAGGCGGATGCCCCCACTTTGGGGGCTGACCAGCACCTGGTTCGGCCTGCACGAATGTGGCCACGCTGGTTCGGCTCTCTGCGGCTGCAACTTTTTCTGTGCTGTGTTTTCGGCGTATTCGTTCCAGTTATGACTTATATCGGCGGTGATCTGTCCATTATTTCATCGAATGGACCTATCGCCATTTCGGTGGTTACCGCGACGATAACTACGATTGTTGGCGTGGTTGCCACGCGGAAGTTTGGTTCCTTTCCGGGGTCATTCAGCATAAGCTATGTCTTTCCTGCGCTCGCCAGCAGTTACGCGATTGCGCTCGCAATCATTTTGTTGATGCGAGCACCCTACAGTGGGATGCTTCTCTCAGTTACGTTCGTGTGTGTCCTTACCACGCGTTTTGCGATTGGGGCCGTGGAGCCACGGCGGGATACCAATCGCTATTATCTTGTTCCGGGGGGCGACATTGAGCGTATCAGGAGCGAATTAGAGGCCGATTGTATCATACTGAAAGAGTCCGTTCTGCCTGAAGATCCGTCCGCCGTAATTGTGGCCGACCTCCATCATGATCACCTCGCTGAATGGGAAAGGGCCTTTGCGGTGGCGGCGCTCAAAGGTATTGCAATTTATCACTATAAGCAGGTGTGGGAAGCGCGGACAGGGAAGGTGCGAATCGAGCATCTTTCTGAAAATAGCTTAGGCTCGCTCATGCCAAGCAATTCTTATGCTAAAATCAAACGGTTAATTGATATTGCTCTTACGCTCGCCGTTCTTCCAATCCTTCTGCTTCCCTTACTCCTGACGGGCTTGCTCATCCGCTTAGATTCACCAGGGCCGATGTTCTTTCGTCAAGAAAGAATCGGCTATCGCGGGCAGGCCTTTAGTGTGTTGAAATTCCGAACCATGCGGGTCGCTCAACCTGTCTCAACCAACGATGATGGCGTCCAAGAAGCAATTACCAAGGATCAAGATGAACGGATAACGCGGATTGGGCGCTTTCTGCGAAAGACACGGATCGACGAATTACCTCAGCTGTTCAACATCCTTCGTGGCGAGATGAGCTGGATCGGCCCACGACCGGAAGCGCGGCCGCTTTCCGAATGGTACGAGCGTGAGATCCCCTTTTTCGTCTATCGCCATATTGTTCGACCTGGAATTACCGGTTGGGCGCAAGTAAATCAGGGGCATGTTGTCGGCATAAGCGATGTTCATGACAAGCTTCGTTTTGATTTTTTCTACATTAAGAATTTTTCTATGTGGTTAGACATTCTTATTCTTTTTAAGACGGTTGTTGTTATTGTTAAAGGTTATGGAGCAAAATAGATTTTATTATTGTTAATAATTTTTGATTATTCTTATTTTTATCTATATAATGTGCATTAGTATTTCTAGGTTCGGCGCCCAGATTTTATGTGACCGCTGGTCATTGTAGAATCAATCCCGCTTCGCTCAACCTTGTATGCGAGCCCGACTTGATCCTGACTTCAAACTTTCTGGCGCCGTCTGCCTTCGGAATCCTGCGATCTTCGTCGGGTTATTCCTCGGAATTGGGATCGCCAGCTAGGCGTTTTTCATAATTTTTGTTCGGACGACATCGGTCGTCCGGGCGCTTTCGTGATTTGTTTGTTCCGTAATGCTTGCGTCCCTTCCGCCAAATGAGCCGCCGCAGCTGTAGAAATTGATAAGATCATGGGCCGGGAGAATAACCGTTCGGATTGAGGAACTGCCAACACCACGACGATTTACACATCGCGTCCACATCGAAAGTGGTCCGCCACCCAAGCAGTTCGTCAGCCTTTGCCGTTGCGGCAAAGCTGCTTGCGACGTCTCCGGGACGGCGCGGCGCGACTTCGACGGCGATGGCGTGGCCGCAGGCGCGCTCGTAGGCGGCGACGAGTTCCTTGACGGTGATGCCGGTACCGGTGCCGACGTTGATCGCCTCGCAGCCGATGGCGCGCCCACTGTAGTCGATCGCCGCGAGATGCGCGGCGGCGAGATCGACGACGTGGATATAGTCGCGCTCGCCGGTGCCGTCACGGGTGTCATAATCGTCTCCGAAGATCGCAAGCTTTTCGCGCCGGCCCACCGCCACCTGCGCGATGAAAGGCATCAGATTATTGGGGATGCCCTGCGGGTCTTCGCCGATCCGGCCCGATTCATGCGCGCCCACGGGATTGAAATAGCGCAGCAGCACCGCCGATGCGTCCGGGGTCGCTTTGGCCCAGTCGCCTATGACACCCTCGGCCATCGCCTTGGTCCGGCCATAGGGGTTGGTGGGGGCGATCGGATGATCCTCGTCGAACGGCAGATAATGTGCCTCGCCATAGACGGTTGCCGATGAGGAGAAGACGATCCGCTTGCACCCGGCCGCATCCATCGCCGCGAGCAGATTCATCGTGCCGCTGACGTTGGTCTGATAATAGAGGAGCGGGAGATCGCTCGATTCCCCGACGGCCTTGAGCCCCGCGAAATGGACGACGGCGTCGGGCGCAAATGTGGTCACCGCATCGCACAGCGCGTCGGCGTCGCGAATGTCTGCTTCGACCAGCCCCATGTCGCGGTTGGTCAATTGCCGCACCCGGTCAAGCGCGGCGGGCGAGCTGTTCGCGAAATTGTCGAACACGCACACCTCATGCCCCGCCGACAAAAGCTGAACGAGCGTGTGGCTGCCGATATAGCCGGCGCCGCCGGTAACAAAGACTTTCACCCATCGCCTCCTTGCTTCGCCTGCCTAGCGGTTCGCTGGCCATGGTCAATTCTGAAGGGCTTAGGCGCCAGAAGCAAAGGGTGCGTTACGTGCTTTGGCTGCGACGAAAATAGAGCGCCCTCGATCCGTCGCTGGCAAAGACGGGCTCGCGGGTGAAGAGCGCCGGGACATGCTGCGCAAAAGCATCGTGGGTTGCGGGCGTTAGCGCAGCAAGCTGGCCGCCGCCGATCCACAGCACCGTGTCGGCAAATTGCGCGACCAGCGAAAGGTCGTGGAGCACCGCGACGACCGTGCGGCCGTCGGCGGCGAGCGCGGCAAGGCATTCCATGACGCGATATTGATTGGCGGGATCGAGCGCCGCGACCGGTTCGTCGACGAGCAGGACCGGCGTTTCGGCGGCGAGGACGCGCGCGAGGCAGGCGAGGGCCGCTTCGCCGCCCGACAGGCTGGTAACGCCGCGATGGGCAAGGTCGGTGCAGCCGGTGGCGGCCATTGCGCGGTCGATCGCCGCCTTGTCCTCGGCAGAGTGCCGTCCCGGTGCGGCGCCATAGGCGAAGCGGCCGAGCGCGACCATGTCGGCGACGCTGATGCCCCAGGCGAGTTCGTGCACCTGCGGCAGATAGGCAAGCCGCCGCGCGCGTTCGGCGGGGCGCAGTGCGGTGAGGTCGGCTGTGCCCATGCGGATCGCACCCTGCGCCGGAACGACGCCCGCGATTGCGCGCAGCAGCGTCGATTTGCCTGAGCCATTGGGGCCGACGATCGCCGTTAGCTGTCCCGGCGCGAAGCGGGCGCTGATATCGTCGATGAGGAGCGTACCCTGCGCCTCGACGCGAAGCGCTTCGATGATCAGATCGTCAGCCACGCGCGCCTCCACGGCCGCGGCGCAGCACGATCAGCGTGAAAACGGGCGCGCCCGCAAGCGCGGCGACGACGCCGAGGCGCAGCTCATTGTCGGTTGGCAGAATACGCACGACGAGATCGGCAAGCACGAGGAGCAGCGCGCCCAGCCACGCCGAAGGCGCCAGCGTCCGCCCCGGATCGTGCCCCGTCCACGGGCGAACCAGATGCGGCGCGACGATCCCGACGAAGCCGACCGCGCCGGCCAGCGCCACCGCGGCGCCGGTCGCGATCCCGGTGCCGGCGACGATCGCGATTCGGGTGCGGCGGACGTCGAGGCCATGCGCCGCGGCAGCGGTCTCGCCAAGCGTGAGCAGCGAGAGGTTCGCGCGCTGGGCGAACAGGAATAGCGCGCCGACGAGGATCAGCGGCGCGGTCATCGCAAGATCGGCGAGCGACCGGTTGGCGACCGACCCGAGCGTCCAGTTGACGAGATCGGAGAGCGAAAAGGGATTGGGCGCGAAGTTGAGGATCAGCGCCATCAGCGCGCCGGCGAGGCTCGAGAGGCCGACGCCAACGAGGATCAGGCTCGCCATTGCCTGCGTCCGCACCGCCGTCGAGGCGAGGAGCAGGGTCGCGAGCGCAGCGCCTGCGATGGCGCCGAGGGGAAGCGCCCAGGGGAAGAGTGCCGCGAGCCCGAAATAGAGCGTCAGCGTTGCCCCGAGCGTTGCCGCTGCCGAGACGCCAAGGATGCCGGGTTCGGCGAGCGGGTTGCGCGTCAGCCCCTGCAGCGCGGCGCCGCATAGGCCGAGCGACGCGCCGACGACCGCGGCGCTGAGCACGCGCGGCAGCCGGATGTCGGCAAGGATGATCGTCGCGGCGGGGTCATGCCCGCCGAGCCAGCCGGCGAGCAGCGACGGCGACACGCCATCGGGGCCGGTCGCCAGCGCGAGCAGCGCGGCGAGCAGCAGCATCGCGGCAAGGGTGAGGTTGAGGCGCGTCATCGCATATCCCTTCGCGCATCGGCGAGTGCCTTGACCGCATGCCCCGTCAACCAATTGCCGCACGAGAGCCAGCCGCCGGGCACCTCGACATCGCGGGCATGGCGCGTGGCTTCGGCGACGACGGGGTGGCGCGAGGCGGTCCAATAATCCTGCCGATAGCGCGCGCTGTCGAAAAAGGCACGGAACACCAGATCGGGCGGGCGGCGCACCATCGCCTCGATCGGCAGACTGCCCCAGCCGGGGCGGGTGCGATAGGGGGTGAAGCCCGCCGCCGCGATGACCTCGGCGACCAGCGAGCCGGGCCCGGTCGTCACGTCGCCGGGGGTGATGTAAAGCGCGGTGCCCGCGTGCCCGCCGCCTCGGCGCGCGGCGGCGACCTCGGCATCGAAGGCCTTGACCAGCCCCGCGGCGCGCGGGCCGGCGCCGAGCGCCTCGCCTGCCTGGAGCATCTGGCTTCGGACATCGGCGAGCGTGCCGGCATAGCCGAGCTGCACGACCTTTATCCCCATCACCTCAAGCTGGCGGTCGAGCTTTGCGCTGCCGCCATAGGAGCGCACGACCACCGCGGGGCGCAGCATCGCAATATCCTCAAGCTGCGGGCGCAGTCGCGGCAGACCCGCGGCGCGCGGCGCGGCAAAGGCGCTGTCGCTCGCCGCCTCGAAGGATATGGCGCGGATGCGCTCCCGGGGCACGAGGCCGAGGAGCATCTGGTCGGCGCAATAATCGATGCTGACGATGCCGTGACGGGCGGGAAGCGGCGCGCGCGGCTGGCAGGCCGAAAGGGCCGCCAGCATCGCGAGGGCCGCTCCCGCGCGCATCAGAAAGCCCAGCGGACCCCGACATAGGCCGAGCGGCCCGCGGTGCCATAGCCCGCCACCGTCTGATAATCGGTGTCGAACAGATTTTCGATGCGGCCATAGACTTCGATTCCGGCAACGAGCGGGTAGCTTGCGCGCAGATCGACCAGCCAATAATCGTCCAGCGTCACATTGTTCGCGCGATCGTCGAAGCTTTTGCCGGCATAGCGCGCGGCGACCGACAGATCGGCGCCGGCGAAGGCGCCGCCGGGCGTCCAGCCGAGTTCGGCATTGGCGAGATGCTTGGGGCGCCGCGCGAGCCGGTTGCCCTCGTAGAGCGAACCGGGGGTGCGGTCGGTCGCGACGACGAGGCTGTAGTTGGCGCTGAAGCGCAGGCCCGGCGCAAGCTGCACCGTACCCTCGACCTCGACCCCCTGGCCGCGCGCGCGGTTGATATTGTCGTAGGTGCCGAACGGACGGTTGCCCGTCGCGCAGATCGGGGGCAGGGGATTGGGACCGGCGGGACAGCTCACGAAATCGATAAGATTGCGCGTGTCGCGGTGATACCAGGCGATGTCGATGAACGCGAGCGGTGCGGCTTCGATGCGGACCCCGACTTCATAGGCGCGGGCGCGCTCGGGCTGCAGATCGGGATTGCCGTAGGCCCCCGCGGTATCCGAAAGCTGGAACAGCGTCGGCGCCTTGAAGCCTTCGCGGTAGCTCGCGCGCAGCGTGACATGATCGCCGAGCTTCTGCCCCGCATCGAAGGCGAGGCTGGTCGCGCCGCCGAAGTCGCGGTGATCGTCGCGGCGCACCCCCGCGGTCAGCGAAAGCGTCTCGGTCGGCTTGCCGACGATCATCGCCCACAGTCCGGTGGTCGCGGTGCGGCCGCTGTCGCTCGAAAAGGCGTCGGCGGTCAGCGAGCGCATCCATTCGCGTTCGGCGCCCGCGATCAGCCGCACTTGCTGTCCGCTCGCGTTGCCCGCCGTCAGCCAGTCGATGCTGTACGAAAGCCGCTCGCTGCGTCCGCGCGCCTTGAAGCTCGGATCGCTGCCGACCGCCGGGTCGTAATTGTCGCGGTTGATGTCAGCAAAGCCGAACGCGAGCTTGTGCGAGAAGCCGGTCGTGCTCGCATTGCCGCCCGGGCGGTGTTCGACCGAGGCGGCGGCGTAATGTTCGCGCGTCTTTTGATATTCGGCGGTGTCGCCGAAGCTGTAGGTCGGCGGCGCGAAGCCGTCGAGATCGACGCGGCTGTCGGCATAAAGGCCGAAGGCGCGGAAGGTCAGCGTATTGCCGATATCGGTCCGGTTGGTGAGGTTGAGCGCATATTGGCGGTAGCCGTCGCGCTCGGTGCCGACCGCGGCATTGCTGATGCCGTCGGTGCGGACATAGCCGCCGCCGAGGCCGAATTGCGACGCGCCGAGGTCGGCGCGGAACTGGCCGTTGACCCGCGCCGTATCGCGCGCCCCATATTCGGCGCCGATCCGGCCGCTTGTCGCGCCGCCGACCGCGTCGGGCTCGGTGGTCGAGATGGCGACCACCCCGCCGATCGCCTGGCTGCCCCACGGCAGGCTGTTCGCGCCGCGCAGCACCTCGATGCGGTCGATCGCGCCGAGCATCAGATTGGCGAAGTCGAAGCCGCCGCCCGGCGAGGAGGGGTCGCCGACGCGCACCCCGTCGATGACGACGAGCGTCTGCTCGCCCTCGGCGCCGCGGACGCGCACGTTCGATACGCTGCCGAGCGTGCCATATTGGGTGATGCTGACCCCGGGCAGGCGCGCGATCAGGTCGGCGGCGGTGCCGTTCTGGGCGCGGCGGATGGCGGCGGCGTCGATGATCGAGACCGAGGCATTGCTTTGGTCAGCGCCGAGCAGATCGCCAACGACGGTGATCGTCGAACCATCGCCATCAGCGTCCTGCGCCAAGGCAGGCGAGGCCGCGGCAACCGCGGCGAGAGACAAGGTGGATTTCCAGAAAAATGACTTCACGAGTACCTCCAGCGTAACGGCTTGCCGTCACGCGAGGATCCTCGCCTGCGCCCGGTACACCCCGCCCGCGTGCAGATAACGGCGACGCCCTGGCAGGTCTCCTGGCTCGCCGGGTCAGCGGTGGGATGCGGCCTTCCCGGAAGACAAGCTTCCAGTGGCATGATTGCATCCACCTCGCCGGACTACAGTTGCGGGGGCAGCGCCGGATCGACCGGTCTTCCCTTTTCATGCCCGTCACCGGGCAACCCGAGGTCACGGTGCGGGCCGCTAGCAAATGCGCGACCGCGCTGCAATCGCCAATTCGCAGGCCAGGGTTGGACCGGCGCGCCGTGTTTCAGGTGAAGTCGGGGTTGGCCGCGGCCGGCTCGGTGGCGGGCTCGGCCGGGACTTTCCTGTCGGCGGCGGCTGAACGGGCGGCGCGAACGGCCCGGGCGACGAGGAGGGTCGTGAGCGGCCAGATGATCGTGTTGAACAGGTCCATACGCGTGTCGGGCCAGTTCCAGTTGCCGAGATTGATCCGGTCGAGCACTTCGTTGCCGCAGGCGGCGATGATGACGATGCCGAGCGGCAATATGTCATCGAGGCCCCGGCGCATCACGAGCGCGGTCGCGAGGAAGATGAGCATCCCCGCATGCAGGTGCAGCATCGCATCGGGGAGGCCCGTCGTCGCCCCGATATCGAGAATGAGGCCGTGATAATCGGCGGCGGCTTGCTGCAGAATTTGCATTGATCTCTTTCAAAATGCGCGGAATTTCGAATCGGGCGGCCGCCCCTTGCCGCGCGCTGCCTGAACCTCGCTTGTATGCGTCGAGCTTGCGCGCATTGGCGGAAAAGTTGAAGGCCCCGCCGTCCGGCGGGGCCTTCGAGGCTGGTGCAATCCTATCCACTGGAGGTGCCCGGCCCTTGTCCAAAACTCAATCTGCCATGAGCTTTTTCACCGCTACAAATATTTGTCAACGAACGATAATTTATTTTGAGCTAAATTGGATGCTATTGTGCATTCGTCGATGGACGAGGATTCAGCATCGCTTGCCCTCATGCGGAAATGAATTCCGTTTCAATATACTATCTTTTTTGCGATCGCTGGCGTTGCTTTTGCCATGCCCTGCGAAGATTGAAATCCGCTGCGCGACGAGTGGACGCCGCTTCGCGATATATCGATCGCAGCGCGGATAATGACGCTAACCTTGACTTGCTGTGGGTTGCAATCGTTGGCGCTTCGACCGACATTGCTGCCTTAGGGAGCCGGGCATGGATTTTGCGTTCGACAATAGTTTTCACGACGCCATGCCGGGCTTTTACGCGCCCGCGGAGGCGGCGAAGCCGTCGGCGCCGACGCTGTTGATCTTCAACCATGCGCTTGCCGACCGGTTGGGGATCGATGCGGCGGGCGCGAGCGATGCACAGCTCGCCCGGATCTTTTCGGGCGAGGAAATGCCCGGCGGCGCCAACCCGTTGGCGCTCGCCTATGCCGGGCATCAATTCGGGCATTTCTCGCCGCAACTGGGCGACGGCCGCGCGCTGCTGCTCGGCGAGATCGTCGCGCCCGACGGGGCGAGGTTCGACGTGCAGCTCAAAGGGTCGGGGCCGACGCCTTTTTCGCGCAACGGCGACGGCAAGGCCGCGATCGGCCCCGTGCTGCGCGAGTTCCTCGTGTCCGAGGCGATGGCGGCGATGGGCATAGCGACGACGCGCGCGCTCGCCGCGGTGGCCACCGGCGATCGCGTCCAGCGCGAGCAGGCGCACCCCGGCGCCGTGCTGACGCGCATCGCGAGCAGCCATATCCGCGTCGGCACCTTCCAATTCTTCGCCGCGCATTTCGGCGCCGACCATGTCGTTCAACTGTCGGACTATGCCGTGCGCCGCCATTTTCCCGAGCTTGCCGAGGCGGCCAATCCGCATCTGGCGCTGCTCGACCGGGTGATCGGCCTGCAGTGCGATCTCGTCGCAAGCTGGCTTGGCGTCGGCTTCATCCACGGGGTGATGAACACCGACAATGTCGCGATCAGCGGCGAGACGATCGATTATGGCCCTTGCGCCTTCATGGACCGCTTCGCGGTGAACACGGTCTTCAGCTCGATCGACGCGAACGGACGCTATTCCTACGGCCGCCAGCCGCAAATCTTGCACTGGAACATGGCGCGCTTCGCCGAGGCGCTGCTTCCGGCGATCCATGCGGTCGAACCCGGCGATGTCGAAGAGGCGAAGGCGCTTGCCAACGCCATTCCCGAACGCTTTCGCACGGCCTGGTTCGCACGGATGCGCGCGAAGCTCGGGCTGACGCAGCCGGGCGAGAGCGATGCCGAGTTGATCGACGGCTTGTTCGATCAGCTTGAGGCGCATCAGGTCGATTTCACGCTGTTCTTCCGTGCGCTCGCGATGCTGCTCCGCGGCGAGGGCGATATGCTGCAGGCGCTGCTTCCCGCGCCCGATGCCATGGCGCCGTGGATCGCCGAATGGTGGGCGCTGATCGAGCGCGAGCCGGCAGGGCCGCTCGAATGCGCTGACGCGATGGACGGGGTCAACCCGCTCTATATCCCGCGCAATCATCTGGTCGAGGCGGCGCTGGCCGATGCCGAGGCGGGCGATATGACGGCGTGGCGCGAACTGCTCGATGTCGTGCGCCAGCCTTTCGTGCCGCGCAGCGAATGGGAGGCGTTTGCCGGCCCGCCGCCCGAAGGCTTCGGACCCTATACGACTTTCTGCGGAACCTGACGGGCGTGTCCGGCGCTGTTGAGCGGGCGTCCGGCACTTGCTAGAGCGGCCGCCAACCCAATCGAGGATCGCATCTTTGTCCCAGACTGAATCGGCGGCGACCAGCTCGCCCAAAATCACCGTGGTCGGTACCGGCTATGTCGGCATTTCGAACGCGGTGCTGCTCGCGCAGCGCAACCGCGTCGTCGCGCTCGATATCGATCAGCAGAAGGTCGATCTCATCAACGCCCGGACTTCGCCGATCGCCGATCCGGAGATAGAGGAATATCTGGCGAACCGGCCGCTCGACCTGGTTGCGACGACCGACAAGCAGGACGCCTATCGCGACAGCGATTTCGTGATCGTCGCGACGCCCACCGACTATGACCCGGACAATAATTATTTCAACACGAGCACGGTCGAAGCGGTCATCGCCGATGCGCTGGCGCTCGCGCCGCGCGCGCTGATCGTCATCAAATCGACGATTCCGGTCGGCTTTACCGACCGCATGCGCGCCGAATTCGGCAGCGACAATATCGTCTTCTCGCCCGAATTCCTGCGCGAAGGACGCGCGCTTTACGACAATCTCTATCCCTCGCGGATCATCGTCGGCGACACGAACCCGCGCGCCGCCGATTTCGCGCGGCTGCTCGAGCAGGCGTCGCTCAAGGACAAGACCGATGTGCTGCAAACGGGCAATACCGAGGCCGAGGCGATCAAGCTGTTCGCAAACACCTATCTTGCGATGCGCGTCGCCTTCTTCAACGAACTCGACACCTATGCCGCGATGCACGGAATCGACAGCCGGCAGGTGATCGACGGGGTCGGGCTCGATCCCAGGATCGGGCAATTCTACAATAATCCCTCCTTCGGCTATGGCGGCTATTGCCTGCCCAAGGATACCAAGCAGCTGCTTGCCAATTATCAGGACGTGCCGCAGAATCTGATCCAGGCGATCGTGGCATCGAACACCACGCGCAAGGATTTCATCGCCGCCGAGGTCGTTCGCCGCAAGCCGCGCGTCGTCGGCATCCATCGGCTCGCGATGAAGGCGGGATCCGACAATTTCCGCGCGAGCAGCATCCTGGGCGTGATGAAGCGCGTCAAGGCCAAGGGGATCGAGGTTATCGTCTATGAACCGCTGATCGAGGAAGATCGGCTGTTCAACTCGCGCGTCGTGCGCGATCTTGATGCCTTCAAGGCCGAGGCCGATGTGATCATTGCCAATCGGGTTGCCGACGAACTCGCCGATGTGGCCGACAAGGTCTACAGCCGCGATCTGTTCGGCGCCGATAGCTGAGCGGTTGCCACGGGGCCGCCTTTTCGACGGACCGAGCCGGTTTCCCCGAAAACCGGGTTGCGTGCGTGCGGCGGGCAAGCCACAAGTGCGCATCGGTTGTGGACAGATGGCCAGCGAAAAAAAGCGTCACGAATTGAACGGCTTTGGCGTCGATGCTCGGCGGCGGTGGGGACTATTGTCCGCGTCGCTGCTCGCGCTCGCCGGCGCCAATGTGGTCGCGGCGCAGGAGCGCGAACCGGCCGCGCCGCCGACGGCAGAGGCTGCGACCGCGGAGCCCGCTGCGGCCGATGCGCCTCCGCCTGACGATGATACCCCGATCGCGAGCCCGTCGCCGCCGCCCGAAGGGGTCGTCTTGCCCGAGGTGGCGCCGATCATTCCCGATGATGAGTTCAAAAAGGCGATCCCCCCGATCAGCGCGGAGGACGATCCCGAACTCGACAAGCCGCTCGAATCGATTGCCGATTTCGAAAAGCGGGTCGCCGACGCGGCGAAGCAGAAGACGAACGGTACCGCCGAAGCCGTGCCGCAGGTCGATGGCGTGCCCGTTCCCGCACTCGCCGACGGGCAGACGATCGAGCCGATCGGCGATGCGCCGATAACCGACGCCGAGCTCGCCGCGCCGCTGCCGCCGCTCGAAAGCTTCGACGTTCAGCCCGTCCAGTTCGTCGATGCCGAGCCCGAGGGCGAGAACCGCCAGGTCGCCTATTCGGTGCAGGTCAATGGTCTTGCCGCAGCCGACGACAGCACCGATGCCGACCTTTCGGGGTTGTTCGGCGACCTGTCGGCGCTCTACGACGGCGACGGCAGGGCCGACAATTTTGCGATGCTGCGCGCCCGACTGAGCAATGATGCCGAGCTGATGCAGCGCATCTTGTCGTCCGAAGGCTATTATGACGGCGCCGTCGATACGCGTATCGACCGCGCCGGCCGCGAGCGCGGGCAGCCGGTTGCCGCGGTGATCGATGTGAAGCCGGGGCCGCGTTACAGCTTTTCGGACATCATCCTCGATGCCAAGCCGACGGTGCCGCCGGGGCTGATCGCCGACAATTTCCCGCTCGCCATCGGCGAGCCGATCGTCGCCGAGCGGGTGCAGGGCGCCGAAGCGGCGATCTCGCTCAAGCTTCCCGAGGAAGGCTATCCCTTTGCCAAGGTCGGCCAGCGCGACATCCTGCTCGATGGCGACAAGGCGACCGGCGTCTATACGCTGCCGATCGACATCGGCCCGCGCGCCCGTTTCGGCGGTTTTGCGAGCACGGGGGAAGAGGCCTTCGACGCCGAGCATGTGGAGATCATGGCGCGGTTCAAGCGCGGCGACCTCTACGACAGCCGAAAGGTCGACGATCTGCGGCAGGCGCTGGTCGCCACCGGCCTGCTCGCGACCGTGTCGGTCGAGCCGCAGGCGACGGGCGAAAGCGCGGGCGACGACACCGAATATGTGACGATGCTGGTCAACCAGCAGGCGGGACCGCCGCGCACGCTCGCCGCCAGCGCCGGCTATGGTACCGGCGAGGGGATCCGCGTCGAAGGAAGCTGGACGCACCGCAATCTTTTTCCGCCCGAAGGCGCGTTGATCGTGCGCGGCGTCGCGGGGACGCAGGAACAGGGGCTAGGGGTCACCTTCCGCCGGTCGAACGCGGGGCGGCGGGATCGGACCTTTGAACTGGTCGGAGAGGCGACGCGGAGCAATTATAACGCGTTCGAGGCGCTGACGGGGCGCATTGCGGCGCGGGTCAGCTATGATTCGACGCCGATCTGGCAGAAAAAGCTGACCTATGCCTATGGCGTGCAGCTTATCGCGACGAGCGAGGATGATTACAGCTTCCTGCTCGCCGATCGCGAACGCGACCTATATTATATCGTCGGCCTGACCGGACAGATCGGGATCGATCGCACCAACAGCCTGCTCGATCCGACCAAGGGATTTCGCGTCACCACGCTGATCGAGCCCGAAGGGTCGATGAGCGGGCGCTTCTCGCCCTATGCGCGCGCGCGCGTCGATGTCAGCGGCTATTATCCGGTGGCCGAGAATATCGTGCTCGCGGGCCGCGTGCGCGTCGGTTCGATCCTCGGCGCCGCGCGCGAGCGGCTGGCGCCGTCGCGGCGCTTCTATGCCGGCGGCGGCGGTTCGGTGCGCGGCTTCGGCTATCAACAGCTTGGTCCCAAGGATCCCAACAAAGACCCGATCGGTGGCCGCAGCGTCAACGAAGCGGCGTTCGAGGCGCGCTATCGCTTCGGCAATTTCGGGATCGTCGGCTTCGTCGATGCAGGGCAGGTCTATACCGGATCGACCCCCGATTTTTCGAACCTGCGCTTCGGCGCCGGCATCGGCGGCCGCTTTTACACCAATTTCGGCCCGATGCGGCTCGACGTCGCGACGCCGATCGACCGCAAGCCGGGTGAATCGCGGATCAGCGTCTATGTCTCGATCGGGCAGGCTTTCTGATGGCCGGGGGCGCAGCCGAGCCGATGCAGGACACGCCGCCGCAGCGGAGCAATCCATGGCCGCGCCGCGTGCTGCGCTGGGCGGGAATCGCCTTCGGCGGGCTGCTCGCGCTGATCGCACTGTTCGTCGTCGGTCTCAACAGCGACGCCGGGCGCCGCTTTGTCGTCACCCAGATCGAAAAATATGAATTTTCGAACGGGATGAAAATCGGCATCGGCCGGCTCGACGGATCGCTCTATGGCGCGATGGTGGTGCGCGATTTCACGCTTTCGGATCCGAAGGGCGTGTTCCTGCGCTCGCCCGAGGTCAGGGTCGACTGGCGGCCCTTTGCCTATCTCAATAACCATGTCGATGTCCGTTCGGCGACCGCCTCGACGATCGTGCTGCAACGGCTGCCCGCATTCCGTCCGACGCCCGACACCGGTGAACCTCTGCTTCCCGACCTCGATATCGATATCGGGCGGCTGCGCGTCGACCGGTTCGTCGTCGAGCCTGCGGTGACAGGAGCGCGGCAGGAACTCCGCATCGACGGCAAGGTCGCGATCGCCGACCGGCGCGCGCAGGTGACGGCGAAGGCCGAGACCATCGGTGGCAAGGCGAAGGGCGACCGGCTCGCGCTGCTGCTCGACGCGGTGCCCGAAAAGAATCGCCTGGCGCTGACGCTCGACGTCAATGCCCCCGCGGACGGGCTGCTGGCGGCGCTCGGCGGGTTCAAGGAGCCGCTGACGGCCAAGCTCGCGGGCCGCGGTGACTGGACGCGCTGGGACGGGCGCCTCGACGCCACGCTGGGCGCGGCGCCGCTCGCCGGGCTGGCGCTCAGCGCGCGCGACGGCACGTTCGCGGTCAAGGGCACGGCGCAGGCGACGCGCCTGTTTGCGGGAACGCCGGCGGCGCTGCTCGGCCGCGAGACGGCCGTCGATGTCACCGCGCGGCTCGCCCAGCGCAAGGCCGATCTTGACGGGCGGCTGTCGTCTGATGCGATGCGGCTCGGGATCAGCGGCGGTCTCGATCTCGGCGCCAATCGTTACGATGGCCTGCAAATGGCCTTCGTGCTGCTGCGCCCCGCCGCGATCGCGCCGGCGCTCCGGGCGAGCGGCGGCCGGGCGTCGGCGCGGCTCGATGGCGCCTTCGCGACGCCGACGGTCGCGTATAGCGTCGATGCGGCGAGCCTTGCGGTCAATGATATCGTCGTCGAGGCGCTGAACCTGTCGGGCAAGGCGCGCGTCGATGCCGACCAGATCGTCATCCCGGTGGAGGGGCGCGCGGCGCGCATCCGCGGGCTCGATCCCGTGGCGGGCGGAACGCTCGTCGCGGTGCGGCTCGATGGCGATCTTGCTTACAAGAATGGGCGGCTGCTCAGCGACAACCTTCGCCTGCGGTCGCCGCGCATCGACGCCAAGGCGATCATCGTCGCCGACCTCAACCGCGGCTTCTACACCGGCGCCATCGACGGACGGGTCAATGATTACCGCATCGAAAGCGTCGGAATCTTCGATATCGGCACCGACGTCGACCTGAAGCGCGTCGGTGCCGACGGGTTCGAGATTGCCGGCCGCATTCGCGCGCGATCGACCCGATTGTTCAATTCGGGGGTTCGCGACCTGCTCGGCGGCAATGCCGTGGCGACGAGCGACATTCGCTATGGCACCGACGGCGTCGTGCGTTTCGCCAATCTGCGCCTCACCGCGCCGCGGCTGCGGGTGACGAGCGGGCAGGGCAGCTATGCGCCGGGCGGCCAGCTCCAGCTCGTCGTGCGCGCCAATTCGGTCGATTACGGTCCGCTTGGTGTCGAGGTGGCGGGGACGATCAGCGACCCGCGCGCGACGCTGCGCGCCGAACGCCCCGGCCTCGGTATCGGCCTCGCCAATCTGGAGGCGCGGCTGACGGGCGCCCCCAACGGCTACCGGCTCGCGGCGAAGGGGGAGACGGATTACGGCCCGCTGACCGCCGATGTCGTGCTGTTGACCGCCGCCGGCCCGCTGACCATCGATGTCGAGCGTGCCGACCTGTCGGGGATCGGCTTCAAGGGACGGCTCCAGCAAAGCGCGGCGGGGCCCTTCGTCGGCCGGCTCGACGCATCGGGGCAGGGGCTGGGCGGGATCGTGCGGCTGAGCGCCGACGGGCCCTATCAGGCGGTTGCGGCGAATATCCGCGCGAACAATGTCGTGCTGCCGGGTGCCGCGCGGCTCGCGGTCGGCAGCGCGATCGTCGATGCCGACATGATCCTTTACGACAAGCCGCGGATCATCGCCGACATCCAGCTCGCCGACACGCGCATCCGCGATTATGACATTGCGGTCGGGCGCGTGAAGATCGACTATCGCGACGGGCGCGGCAAGGCGCAGGCGCTGGTCGAGGGGACGAGCGGCGTGCCGTTCCGCATCGCCGCCAACGCCGACCTGACCCCCGAGCTGTGGCGCGCATCGGTGCAGGGCCGGGCGAGCGGGATCAACTTCCGCACCGCGTCACCGGCGCGCATCGTGCCGCATACCGACGATTATGAACTGCTGCCGACGACCATCGACCTCGGCCGCGGCAGCAGCGCGCGCCTCGCGGGGCGCTTCGGCGAGGGTATCGTCGTCCAGAGCCGCCTTGAGCGCGCCAATATGACGATCCTCAACGCCGTCTATCCGGGGCTGGGCCTCGGCGGGCGCGCGACCGGCAGTCTCGACTTCGCGCAGGAAAATTCCGACGCTTTCCCGCGTGCCGACGCGCGGCTGACGATCAACGATTTCACGCGCACGACCGCGGCGGCGGTGAGCCAGCCGGTCGATGTCAATTTCGCGGGTAAGCTGCTCGCCGACGGGGGCGAATTGCGCGCCGTGGTGCGCAAGCGCGGCAGCGTGATCGGACGGCTGCAGGCGTCGCTGCGCCCGCTCGGGCCGGGGGCCGGCGACTGGATGACGCGCCTGCGCGCCGCACCGCTCGGCGGCGGGCTGCGCTATAATGGTCCCGCCGACACGCTCTATTCCTTCGTCGGTCCCGCCAATCAGGGACTCGCGGGCCCGGTCGCGGTGGCGGCCGACTTTAGTTGCCAGCTTGCCGATCCCTGTCTGCAGGGTGTGCTCAAGGGCAATGGCATGACCTATGAGAACCAGACCTATGGCACCAAGCTGACCGACATGGTGGTCAGCGGCCGCTTCACCGGAAACCGGCTCGAAATCGATCAGCTTACCGCCAAGGCCGGCACGGGAAGCGTCGCGGCGAAGGGCTATGTAAGCCTGTCGTCGGCCGATGGTTATCCGATGAACATCGTCGCCACGCTCGACAATGCGCGGCTGGCGCGCAGCGAGAATATCGGCGCGCGCGCGACCGGCACGCTGACGCTCACAAAAGCAGCGGGAGAGGCAGCGCTGCTGTCGGGCGACCTGCGCCTGCCCGAAACGCGCTATCGCATCGTGCGCGAGGGCGCTGCGAGCGTTCCCGTGCTTACCGGGGTGCGCCGCAAGCCGCCGAGCGGACGCCGCCGGATCAGCGGCGACGGGCTGGCGGCGGTGGGCGGCAGCCTGTTCGACCTGATCCGGCTCGACATCCGCCTGCGCGCCGGGGAACAGATTTATGTGACGGGCATGGGGCTCGAATCCGAATGGCAGGCCGACGTCACTTTGAAGGGCACGACCGTCGCGCCGCGCGTGACCGGCGAGATCGAACTGGTGCGCGGCACGCTCGATTTCGCGGGGCGCTCGTTTAACCTCGAACAGGGCAAGGTGACCTTCCCCACCGGCGATGCCTATGATCCCGCGATCAACCTCCTCGCCACCGACACTTTCGACAATGTGACCGTCAATGTCGCGGTGACCGGGCGGGCGAGCAACCCGCAGGTCGCCTTTTCGAGCGTGCCCGGACTGCCGCAGGACGAAATCGTCTCGCGTATCCTGTTCGGCGATTCGATCACCTCGCTGTCGCCGCTCCAGGCGGTACAACTGGCGGCGTCGCTCAACACGTTGCGCGGCGGGGGCGGCGGGCTTAGCCCGCTCGGCGCGCTCCAGTCGGCGGCGGGGATCGACCGGCTGCGCATTCTGGGCCCCGACGATACGACCGGACGCGGCACCGCGCTCGCGGCAGGGCAATATATCTCGAAGGACATCTATCTGGAGGTCATTACCGACGCGCGCGGCTATACCGCGACCCAGCTCGAGATCAGTCTGACGCGCGCGCTGTCGATCCTGAGCCAGGCGGGCGGTTCGGGACAATCGAACTTCTCCGTCCGCTACCGCAAGGATTATTGATGCGCCGCGCGCTGATGCTCTTGCCGCTGTTCGCGCTGGCGGCGTGCAAGCAGCCGCCCGATTTCGACCAGCGGTACGACAAGGCGGCCTCCGACATCGAGGCGCGCGCGCGGGCGATGGACGCCGATATTTCTGAAGCGGACAAGGCCGCCGCCGCGGCCGCACCGGGCAATGGTTCGCAGACGAAGGGCTTGCCAGCCGCCTCGACCGCGTCTAACGCACCCCCGTCATCTGGGGAGTAGCCAGCCGTCCTGCCGGACGGGCCGCAGCGTCAACATACTCGGTCGAGAGGCCGTGGCGCCGCGGAAGCGCGAAAGCGTTTGGGCGAGACCAATGGCGTCGCACCTTCGTCCGGGCCGGGCGGCGGGCGCGATCGCTGTTGGAGTTCGCTTGCCGCTCGGCCCCGGAGTATTTCATGGAAGCCTTGTTCACCTCGACCGCGGTCGTCGCGCTCGCCGAGATCGGCGACAAGACGCAGCTCCTCGCGATTCTGCTCGCGACGCGCTTCAAACGGCCGCTTCCGATCATCCTTGGCATTTTGGTCGCAACGCTCGCCAATCATGCGCTCGCCGCGCTGCTGGGGGCGCAGGCGGCCGCCTTCCTCGACAGCGATATCTTCCGCTATGTCATTGGCGCCTCGTTCGTCGCGATGGCGGCGTGGACGCTGATCCCCGACAAGTTCGAGGATGATGATGCGCCCAAATCGCATGCGGGCGCGTTCATGACGACGCTCGTCGCCTTCTTCCTCGTCGAGATGGGCGACAAGACGCAGGTAGCGACGATCGCGCTCGGCGCGCGCTTCCACGATGTCTTCACCGTGACGGCGGGTACGACGCTGGGGATGATGATCGCCAATGTGCCCGCAATCTTCCTTGGCCACGAACTGCTCAAGCGCGTCGATCTGAACAAGGTCCGGATGGTCGCCGCGGCGCTGTTCCTGGTCATCGGCCTTTGGGTTCTGGCGCAGACCGCGGGACTGTTCGGCGCAGGCTGAGCGCCGCGATCAGAACGGCTTGCAGGGCTTGCCGTTGTCGTCGAACCGGGCGGCGAGATCATATTCGCGGCCGTTCCAGCGCAGATAGGGGAAACAGAAGCCGGGAAGGCCGACCTGGATATCGGGATAATTGTCGACGCCGTGGCTTTTGAGGAAGTTTGCAAAGCCCTGCGTGGTCAGCATCACCTTCCAGCTTCCCGCCGGCGTCTTGGTCAGGACGATCGAATTGACGCCGGCCGATCCGTTGCAGAAGATGCCATTGTCGTGGATCATCGCTTCGGGTCGGCCGTCGCCGTTGACGTCGCCGATAAAATCGACCTGCGCCTCCGAATGGCCGCTGTCGTCGTCGGTGCAGGCTGTCCAGCGGCCGCCCTTGACCGGCTTGATTTCGGCGGCGCGAAACAGCGCGAGGCGCTCGGTCGCCGGGATCGCCTTGGCTTCGGGAGTTTGCGAGCCGTCCCAATCGAACAGATAGTCGCGCGAAATCGGCATCGCGCCGCTACGCGGCGGCGCGGCGCTTGCCGGGGTGGCAGCGGCCTTCCCGTCCTGGCTGCACGCCGTCGGCGCGCCGTAGCTGCCGCCCGCGAAATGGCGCGTGCCGGGGCAGGCCGAATAGCGCGCCTCGAGCGTCAGGTCGCGCCAGCCGCCGGTGCGCGTCTTGGCGAAGCCGACGATGCCATCCTCGGCGATCAGACGGCGCCAGCGCCCGTCGGTGCCGAGCATCAGCACTGCGAAATAGGCGCCGGGCTTGCCATAGCATTTGGGATCGACGTCGGCGACATGCGCCTCCGCCCGTCCGTCGCCGTTGAGATCGGCAAAGGCGACGCGCGGGTTCGACGCGCCGCCGCAGCGATTGATCGCGCGCCCGTTTTCGACCCGGAAGCCCGCAGCTTCGAACAACTGGATGCTCTGTTCCCTGGTCAGGCGCGGCTGCGCCGTACCCTGCGCCGCGCTCTGCGCCGGACCGGCAAGCGGCAGCGCGGCCAGTGACAAACCCAACAGCATCCGGATGTTCGACATGGTGGTCCCTCCCGTCGCGGCGAAGGCTAACACGAACCGCCCCCGCCTTGCCACGCAAATCGCGGGCGGTGTTCGCCCGCCCTCGCTTGCAATCGGGTGCGGTTTCGCGGATGGCTGAAAGCGGCAAGGCAAGCGACGACCCGCCCGGACGAGGCCGGCGCGCTTCGAGGAGAGGCTTATGGACTTCGATCTGGTCGTGCGCGGCGGGCTGGTTTTCGACGGGAGCGGCACCGCTCCCTTCGTCGGCGACATCGGCCTTCGCGATGGAAAAATCGCCGCAATCGGGCAGATAGCGGGCCGCGGGGTCGAGGAGATCGACGCCAGCGACCGCATCGTCACCCCCGGCTTCATCGACATTCACACCCATTATGACGGACAGGCGACGTGGGAGACACGCATGGCGCCCTCCTCGAATCATGGCGTGACGACGGTGCTGATGGGCAATTGCGGCGTCGGCTTCGCGCCGTGCCGGCCGCACCAGCGCGACATGCTCGTCAAGCTGATGGAGGGGGTCGAGGATATTCCCGAGGTCGTGATGGTCGACGGGCTGCCATGGAATTGGGAGAGTTTCCCCGATTATCTCGACGCGCTCGATGCGCGCGAACTCGACATCGATATCGCGGCGCAGGTGCCGCATTCGGCGCTGCGCATCTTCGTGATGGGCGAGCGCGGCGCGCGACATGAGGCCCCGACCGCCGACGATCTGGCGCAGATGCGCGCGCTGGTCGCCGATGCCGTCGCCGCCGGTGCCTTCGGGGTCACGACGTCGCGCAACATGATGCACCGGACCAAGGCGGGCGAACTGGCGCCGAGCCTCTATTCCGAAGCCGACGAGCTGCGCGCGCTGATGGACGGCCTTGGCGATGCCGATGCAGGGGTGTTCCAGATCATCCCGGCGCCGGCCAATGATGCCGAGAGCGAATTCGCCTTGCTGCGCGCGCTTGCCGAACATGGCCGGCGCCCCTTGTCCTTCACCCTGCTCGACGTGCCCAACCAGCCGGGGGCGGGGTGGCGATCGATGCTCGCGGGGCTCGAACAGGCGCGCCGCGACGGGCTGCAGATGCGCGGACAGGTCGCACCGCGTCCGGTGGGCATGTTCTTCGGCCTCGACCTCAGCCTCCATCCGTTCAGCTCGCACCCGAGCTACAAGGCGATCGCCGACCGCCCGCTGGCCGAGCGCGTGGCGGCGATGCGCGATCCGGCCTTCCGCGCGCGCCTGCTCGCCGAGACGGCCGAGGACAGCAATCCGGTGACGCTGGCACTGATCGATGCGTTCCGCGCCGTGCATGAATGGACCGACGGTCCCGACTATGAACCGCAGCGCGAGACGCGGATCGAGGCGCGCGCCGCGGCTGAAGGCCAGTCGGTCGCCGAATTCGCCTATGAGCTGCTGCTGAAGGATGAGGGGCGGCGGCTCTTCTATCTGCCTGCCGCCAATTATTCGGAGGGCAATCTGAACGCGGTGCGCGAAATGCTGGGCCATCCCGATACCGTGATGGCGCTCGCCGACGGCGGCGCGCATTACGGCCTGATCTGCGACGCGAGCTTTCCGACCTATTTTCTCCAGCGCTGGGTCCGCGATGCCGATCCCGGCGACCGGATCGCGCTCGCCGACGCCATTGCCGAGCTGACCGCGCGTCCCGCCGCGACCGTCGGCATGACCGACCGCGGCCGGATCGCCGAGGGGATGAAGGCGGACCTCAACATCATCGATTTCAACGCGCTGCGCCTGCATGTTCCGACGATCCGTTACGATCTGCCCGCGGGCGGGAAGCGGATGCATCAGGCCGCCGACGGCTATGTCGCGACGATCGTATCGGGCGCGGTCACCTATCGCGACGGGCAGCCGACGGGCACGCTGCCCGGCCGGCTCGTGCGGCGCGGGCGGGACGCGGCGCCGGCCGGCGCGGGCGATCCGGCGATCCCGCGAGCCGCCTAGGGTCAGCATGAAGGACGATACCGACTTCGCCGGAAAGGCGGTGCTGGTGGTTGGCGGATCGAGCGGGATCGGCAACGGCATCGCCCATGGCTTTCGCACGCGCGGCGCGGCGGTCCATGTCTGGGGGACGCGCGCGCGGGCGGCGGATTACGACCCGGACGATGGGTCCGATCTTGCGGGGCTCGGCTATAGCTGCGTCGATGTCGGCGACCCCGACGCGATCGAGGCGGCGGCGATGCCGTTCGACCGGCTCGATGTGCTGATCCTGTGCCAGGGCACGGTCGTCTATCGGCGCGGCGAGTTCGAGCGCGAAGGCTGGGACCGGGTGATGGCGGTGAACCTCGACAGCCTGATGCATATATCGCGCAAGTTCCGGCTGCAGCTGTCGCAAAACGCCGGATCGATCATCATCGTCAGTTCGATTTCGGGGCTGAAGGCCAATATCGGCAATCCGGCCTATGCCGCGTCGAAGGCCGGTGCGATCAGCCTCACCAAGACGCTGGGGCAGGCCTTCGCCGCCGACGGTATCCGCGTAAACGGCCTCGCGCCGGGTCTGGTCGATACCAAGCTGACCAAGGTGACGACGCAGCATCCCGACCGGCTGGAGGGGGCACTCGCGCATATCCCGCAGCGACGGATGGGAACGCCCGAGGACATGGCGGGGGCGGCGATCTTTCTTGCCTCGCCGCTTGCCTCCTATGTCACCGGTCATACGCTGATCGTCGACGGCGGCCTCTCGCTCTGATCGGGCGCCCCATCAATTGCTGCAGGTGACGCGCCGCGATTTTCGCGGCAGGAGAGGGCGGCTACGCGATTTTGCAGAGTCGCCGCGGGAGAGACTATTGTGTTCGACACGCTGGAGCTGAGCAGCCTGCCGCCCGAGGATGAGGCGCTGCGCAGCCGCGTCCGTGCGCTCGCCGAGGCGGCGACGGCGGCGCGGTCCGCCGACGTCCGCGCCCGGTCGTGGCAAGGGTTCGACGCCGATTTCAGCCGCAAGCTCGGCGCTGCAGGGCTGCTCGGCCTGACGCTTCCCAAAGCCTATGGCGGCGGCGAGCGCGGCCCGTTCGCGCGGTTCGTCGTCGTCGAGGAATTGCTGTCGGCCGGCGCGCCGGTGGCGGCGCACTGGATCGCCGACCGGCAAAGCGCGCCGCTGATCCTGAATTACGGGACCGAGGCGCAGCGCCAATTTTATTTGCCGCGCATTTGCCGCGGCGAATTGTTCTTCTGCATCGGGATGAGCGAGCCGGGATCGGGATCGGACCTTGCGAGCGTTCGCACCCGCGCCGAGCGCACCGCGGGCCGCTGGCGGGTCAACGGGCAGAAGATATGGACGACCGGCGCGATGCACTGCGACTATATGATCGCGCTGCTCCGCACCTCGGGAAGCGCCGAGGATCGTCATGCCGGGCTGTCGCAGCTTATCATCGACCTGAAGGCGCCGGGGATCACCATCCGTCCGATCGTCGATCTGACCGGCGACGCGCATTTCTGCGAAATATTCTTCGAAGATGTCGATCTGCCCGCCGACGCGCTGATCGGTGCAGAGGGCGAGGGGTGGAAGCAGGTCACCGCCGAACTCGCCTTCGAGCGCAGCGGCCCCGAGCGTATCTATTCGAGCGTCGTGCTTCTGGATGCCTGGGTGCGGCATTTGCAGCATATCGGGCGCGACGACGCGGCGGTGCGCGCGCTGGTGGGGGATTTCACCGCGCGGCTCGCGACGCTGCGCGCGATGTCGATCGCCTGCACCGCCCGGCTTGCGGCGGGCGAAAGCCCGGTGGTCGAGGCATCGCTGGTCAAGGATCTGGGGACGGCGTTCGAGCAGCAGCTTCCGGTCGCGATCGGCGACGACCTTGCCGCGCATCCCGATGAACCCGTCTCGGACGAGCTTTACCGCACGCTGACCTATGTCACGCATGTCGCGCCCAGCTTTTCGCTGCGCGGCGGTACGCGCGAAATATTGCGCGGCATCATCGCCCGCGGCATGGGCCTTCGGTGAGGAGCCATAGATGACCGATTTCCTCGACCCTTTCGAACGGATGATCGCCGCGCTTTTTAGCCCCGCCGCGGTGCGCGCGGCGGAGCGCGGCGAGGCAGACGACAGGGCATGGTCGGAGCTCGCGGCCTCGGGTTTTCTCGACGCGCTGGTTCCTGAAGACGCGGGCGGCGCGGGGCTGTCCTTTGCCGATATCGTCCCGCTGTGGCTGGTGCTTGGCCGCCATGCGGTACCCTGTCCGGTCGGCGAAACGATGATTGCGCGCGCGCTGCTGGCGCAAGCGGGGAGGGCCGCGCCCGATGGACCGATCGCGATCGCCGCGCAGGCGCCGGGCGCAGCCGGGCGGGTGATCGGCGCCGCGCTGGCGCGACATCTGCTCGTCGAATGGGAGGGCAATCTCTATCTTGCCGCCGTGGCGGGCGAAGCGGATGGCGGCGCGGGGGAACTCGCGGCATCGGTGCGCTGGGATAGCGAAACCGCAACGCCGGTGGGACCGATTGTCGCCGGCGGATTGCGCCGCGCCGCGGCGGTGCTACGCGCCGCGCTGATCGCGGGCGCCGCCGACCGGCTGACCACGATGACGGCAGACTACGCGAACGAGCGTATCCAGTTCGGCAAGCCGATCGGCAAGCAGCAGGCGCTGCAACAGCAGCTTGCCGTGATGGCGGAGGATATGGTCGCGGCGCGCATTGCGGCGCATATCGGCGGCGCGGGTTCTTTCCCGCCTGCGCTCGCGGCGGCGGCGACCGCCAAATCGGTTGCGAGCAGCGCCGCCGCGCGGGTCGCGGCGATCGCGCATGCGGTGCATGGTGCCATCGGTATCAGCGAAGAATATGATCTTCAGCTCTATACGCGCCGGCTGCAGGCCTGGCGGCTCGCCGACGGATCGGAAAGCTATTGGAACCGCTTGCTCGGCGCCGAACGGCTGGCGGCGCCGTCGGGTTCGGTCGATTTCGTCCGCACGGCACTGGCACCGGCCTGACCGCCTGGCGCCGCCGAGGCAAGGCCGATAGGAACATGATATGAAGCGCCTGCCGCGGCTCGACCTCAACCTGCTCCAGATATTCGACGCCATCTATACCAAGGGCGGCGTGTCGGCTGCCGCGTCGCACCTCAATCTGTCGCAGCCCGCGATCAGCCATGCGCTGGCCAAGCTGCGCGCGATGCTGGACGATCCCTTGTTCATCCGCCAGGGCAACCGCCTCGTCCCCACCGGGACCGCGCGGGCGGTTGCCGAGCCGATCCATGCGGCGCTGCGCGAACTGGTCGCGGCGCTCGACGGGGCTGGGAGCTTCGATCCCGCGCAATCGACGCGCGAGTTTCGCATCGGAATCCGGCTGGCGGGCGAGATGTCGCGCTTTCCGGCGCTGGCCTCGCGCGTGCTTGCGGAGGCACCGCACGTCCGCCTGATATCGACCGCCTTTCGGCGCCGCGATCTGGTCGCCGCGCTGGCCAACGGCGATCTCGACGTCGCGATCGACGTCGACCTGCCCGTCGAGGACCGGCTGTGCCGCGAGCCGCTCGGTGTCGAGCCGCTGCTGGTGGCGGCGCGGATCGGCAATGACCGCATCGCCGGGACGCTCGACCTCGACCGCTATCTCGCGCTCGATCATGTGTTCGCGACGCCGCGTCCGCACGGGCCGGGGATCGAGGATATCGCGCTGGCGCGGCTCGGCTTGCAGCGCCGCGTCGCGGTGCGCTGCCAGCATGCGATCACCGCCTGGCAGATCGTGGCGAAGACCGACATGCTCTGCACGCTTCCGCGCAGCCATGTTCGCATGTTGCAGGACATCTGGCCGATGCAGTTGTTCGACCTGCCGATCGCGGTCGCACAGAGCAGCAGCTATCTCTATTGGCATCGCGCGGTTCAGGCGGATGCCGGCCTCGCTTGGCTGCGCGCGATCATCCTCGAGGTGATGCGCGAAGAATAGGCGTCTATTCCTCAGGCGAATAGACTTTATTCGAAGTTATCATTTTTCCTGATGCCGCAGGGGCACTAGCCTTGGCCCCAACCAAGGAGAATAGCGATGACGCCGATCGAACTCGAAGCCGAACTCAACGACCTCAGAATGTCAAAAGAGGCGCAGCCGCTGTTCGATGCGGTGAAGCGCCACATCGCCGAAAATGTCGATCCGATCACCGAGGAGTTTTTCCGCTTGGGCGAAGGGCGCGCCGACCGCTGGAGCTGGGCGCCGGGGCAGCTTGAGCTGCTTGAAGGCGCGAAGGCCAAGGCGAAGGCGGCAGGGCTGTGGAATTTCTTCCTGCCCCACGGCGATACGGGAACCCCGCTCACCAACCTCGACTATGCCTATATCGCGGCCGAACTCGGCAAATCGCCGCTGGCATCCGAATCGCTCAACTGTTCGGCGCCCGACACCGGCAATATGGAAGTGCTGGAAATGGTCGGCACGCCCGAACAGAAGGATCGCTGGCTGAAGCCGCTCCTCAACGGCGAAATCCGCTCCGCCTATGTGATGACCGAACCCGGCGTTGCCTCGTCGGACGCGAGCAATCTGGAAACCAGCGCGACGCTCGAGGGCGACGAGTGGGTCATCAATGGCGAGAAATATTTCATCAGCGGCGCCGGCGATCCGCGCTGCAAGATCCTGATCTGCATGGTCAAGACCAACCCGGAGGCGCCGCGCAAGGCGCAGCATTCGCAAATTCTGGTGCCGATGGACACGCCCGGCGTGCAGGTGCTCGGGCCGATGCGGGTGTTCGGCGCCGACCATGCGCCGCAGGGGCATATGCATATGCGGTTCGAAAATGTCCGCGTGCCGCGCGACAACATCCTGCTCGGCGAGGGGCGCGGGTTCGAGATTTCGCAGATGCGCCTCGGGCCGGGCCGCATTCACCACTGCATGCGCACCATCGGCAAGGCCGAGGTTGCACTCGACCTGATGGTCAAGCGCGGCAATTCGCGGACCGCCTTCGGCCGGCCGCTGTCGCAGCTCGGCAAGAATCTCGAAGTCATCGCGCGGGCGCGCTGCGATATCGAGGCGATGCGCCTGATCGTGCTCAAGGCCGCGAAGGCGATGGACCTGCTCGGCAATCGCGAAGCGCGCGTGTGGGTAAGCATGGCGAAGGCGATGATCCCCGAGCGCGTGTGCCAGATCATCGATCAGGCGATCCAGATCCACGGCGCGACCGGCATCTCGCATTGGACGCCGCTCGCCGAGCTTTATGCCGACGTGCGCCATCTGCGCTTCGCCGACGGTCCCGACGAGGTTCACTATATGGTCGTGGGCCGCGACGAACTCGCGCGCCACTAAGCCGCCGAAGGGCGGGGCGAGCGGCGCCGGAGCGCCGCTCGCCCCGCATCCGCCGGCGTTCGTTTTCCGCGCCGCGACCGGTCAGCTTTCGAGATAGCGCGCCCAAATGCGCTTACCCAAGCTGTCGTAGCGCGTCATCGCCGCAATCAGCGCGGCGAGCGCATCGCTTGGACAAAGCCTTTCGGGTAGCAGCGGATCGCGCATGATGGCGCGGATGGCTTGTCGCCCCAAGAGCAGCGTTTCGGCCGCCGCCGCGGGAAGCCGGCTTTCATCGATGCCCGCCGCGCTCTCGTCGAGGCGGGCGGCGAGCCGCTGGTGCGACGCGCGCAGGGCTTCGCCCTGCCACAAGGTGCGGAAGCGGGCGTCGCGGGCGGCGTCCAGCCCGCTCGCCTCGACGACGAACAGCGATGGCGCGGCGTCGAGTTCGATCAAATCTTGCCGCATCCCCGCGGCCCCACGCGCCAGATTGTCGGGGCGCACCCAGATATTGGCGTCGGCCTCGGCAAATCCTTCAAGATCCAGCGCGCGCAGAGTCCGGCGCCAGGTGGTGCGGTCGGCGCGCTCCTGCGGCCCCGCGACCGCGACGAGCCAGCGTCCCTCCCAGGGCTGCCGCCGCTCAAGCCGGGTGCGCCAGCCGAGGATCCGCTGCTTCAACACCTCTGCATTCGCGCCGATCGTATAGCGGCCGCGCGCGATCGCCTGAACCCGACCTTCCGACTTGAGGCGCGTCAACGCCGTCCGGATGCCCGGCGCCTCGATCCCGAAGGCTGCGCCGGCGCGCACCAGTTCGGCGACCGTGAACGCCGGCGGAGCGCCGGTGTCGAGCAGATCGAGAATGAGCATCCGCGCGCTCATCCCTCCGGCATCGGCCGAGTTTACTATATTGCGTTCTGTGTCCATATCCGACAATATATGCAACAAATAAGATGGGAGAGGAAGATGCTGCCCCTCGATGGCGTGACCGTAATCGATCTTACCAGCGTTGTCGCGGGGCCGCTGGCGACGCAGATCATGGCGCAGCAGGGCGCCCGGGTATGGAAGGTCGAGCCGCCCGAAGGCGACCGCGCGCGTTTGCTGGGCGCGGTCGCGGCGCCGGGGTTCAGCTCGGCGCATGTCGCGCTCAACGTCGACAAGCACTCGGTCGCGATCGACCTTGCGCGTGCCGATGGGCAGGCGCTGCTGCGCCGCATGGTGCCGCACGCCGACCTCCTCATCCACAATTTCCGGCCCGGGGTAATGGAGCGGCTGGGACTTGGCACCGATGTGCTGCATGCGCTGCGCCCCGATCTCGTCATCGCGCGGATCAGCGGCTTCGGTCAGGACGGGCCGATGGCGGGCGGGCGCGCCTATGATCCGATTGTGCAGGCCGAATCGGGGATGGTCAGCTGGACCGCCGAAGGCCCGCTGCTCGCCCCGCAATGGATTTGCGACAAGACCGCCGGGCTGTACGCGGCGCAGGCGGCGACCGCCGCGCTCGTCGCACGGGCGCGCAGCGGAAAGGGGGCGGTCGTCGATATTTCGATGCTGGAGGCCGCCGTCGCTTATGGCTGGATCGACCTCCACGGGGCGCAGGCCTTTCCCGATGCCACCTCGCGCATGCCCGACATCGCCGCCGTCTATCGCCCGTGGGCGACAGGCGACGGCTGGATCGTCGTTGTCATGCTGTCGCAGTCCGAATTCGAAGGCTGGGCGCGCGCGATCGAGGCGCCCGAGCTGCTTGCCGATCCGCGCTTTGCCGACATGACGACGCGATTCCTCAACTGGGACGATCTGCGCGCGATCTCGGCGCCGCGCATTGCCGCGCTGAGCACGCGCGAGGCGGTGGCCCGGCTGGCCGACGCGAGCGTGCCGTGCGGCGTCGCCAACCGCTCGGCGGCGCTCCCCGGTCACGCCCAGATCGTTCATGACGGCTTCGTCGCGCTGACCGACCACCCGCAGGCCGGTGCGGTGCGCCGGACCCGGCCCGTGGCGCGCTTCGACGGCGCGCGGCCGGGCTTCGAGGCGCATGCGCCGCGTGTCGGCGAGCATAGCCGGGCGGTACTCGCCGCGGCCGGCCTCACCCCCGAAGAGATCGAAACCGCCATCGCAGAAGGCGCCGCTTGCGCGCCCGAGGAGACCTTATGACAACCTATCAGACCCTGTCCTATGCCGCCGAAAACCGGGTGGCGACGATCACGCTCAACCGTCCCGAACATTTCAACGCGATCGCCCACGGCATGCCGCGCGAGATCCGCGCCGTAGTCGAGCGGGCGGAAGCCGATGCGGACGTCCATGTCATCGTCGTGCGCGGCGCGGGGCCGGGTTTTTGCGGCGGATACGATCTTAAACATTATGCCGAACGCAAGGGCGAGATCAGCGGATCGCAGGATATGCCGTGGGATCCGACGCTCGATTTCCAGATGATGTGGCGCAATACGCAGGACTTCATGGCACTATGGCGCGCGACCAAGCCGACGATCGCGCGCGTTCATGGCGCCGCGGTTGCCGGCGGGTCCGACATCGCGCTGTGCTGCGACTTTCTGATCATGGCCGACGATGCGCGCATCGGTTATCCGCCGGCGCGCGTCTGGGGCGTGCCGACCCCGGCGATGTGGGTCTATCGTCTGGGGCCGCAGATGGCGAAGCGCATGATGATGACGGGCGACCTGATCGACGGGCGCGAGGCCGAACGGATCGGGCTGGCGCTCGAAGCGGTGCCCGAGGCCGAACTCGACGATGCGGTCGAGCGGCTCGTCGGGCGGCTGCGCGGGGTTCCGCGCAACCAGCTGATGATGACCAAGACGGTGGTCAATCAGGCCTATGACAATATGGGGCTCAACAATACCCAGATGTTCGCGACGCTGTTCGACGGGGTATCGCGCCATTCGCCCGAAGGCATATGGTTCCGCGACCGCGCGCAGGAGGTCGGCTTCAAGCAGGCGGTTGCCGAACGCGACAGCGGCGATCCGATCGCAAGCCAGGTGTCGAAGCGCCTGCCCGCCGACGATTGAGGAGACGAAGCATGACCGCACTTCAGCCGATCGACCGGCTCGACACGCATGACGTGTTCAACCAGGTGCCGCCGTTCGAAAACAGGAACCTGTTTACCGGCGACCGCGCGCTGGTCGATGCGGTGAACTGCGCGGGCGCGGGCGAACATGGCGCCCGCCTCGCCGCGCTTGGGCAGCGCTGTGGCTCGGCCGAGGTGATCGAATGGGGCGTCGAGGCAAACCGCCAGCCCCCCGTGCTCGAAACCTATGACCGCTATGGACACCGCGTCGACGAGGTGCGCTTTCATCCCGCCTATCACGACCTGATGCGGCTGGGGCTCGATAGCGGCTTTGCCGCTGCGGCGTGGGACGGCAGCGCACGCGGCCATACGCTCCACGCGGCGATCCTCTTCCTGACCGGGCAGGCTGATTCGGGCACAAGCTGCCCGATGACCATGACCTATGCCGCCGTGCCTACGCTGCGAGCCGAGCAGGCGGTTGCCGACGTCTGGGTGCCGCGCATCGCGGCGGGCCGCTACGATCCGGCCTTCCGCCCGGCGGCCGAGAAAGCGGGCGTCACGATCGGCATGGCGATGACCGAGAAGCAGGGCGGCAGCGATGTGCGCGCCAACACGACGCGCGCGGTGCCGACCGGCGAGGCGGGCTGGTACAGCCTGACGGGGCATAAATGGTTTTGTTCGGCGCCGATGTGCGACGCCTTCCTGACGCTGGCCTATGCGACAAGCGGACTGACCTGCTTCCTTGTCCCGCGCTGGCTGCCCGACGGCACCCGCAACTCGGGGTTCCGCGTCATGCGCCTGAAGGACAAGATGGGCGACCGGTCGAACGCCTCGTCCGAAATCGAATATCATGGTGCGCTGGCCCAAAGGCTGGGCGCCGAAGGGCGCGGCGTCGCTACGATCATCCAGATGGTCCAGCATACGCGCCTAGACTGCGTGATCGGTTCGGCGCAGCAGATGCGCGGCGCGCTTGCGCAGGCGCTATGGCACACCGCGCATCGGTCGGCCTTTCAGAAGCGGCTAATCGACCAGCCCGCGATGGCGGCGGTGCTGGCCGACCTTGCCGTCGAAAGCGAGGCGGCGACGGCGCTCGGCTTCCGGCTGGCGCAGGCGTTCGACGAAGAGGATGCGCTGACGCGGCTGCTGACGCCGATCGCCAAATATTGGGTGTGCAAACGCGCACCGGGTCTGATCTACGAAGCGATGGAGGCGCATGGCGGCGCCGGCTATGTCGAGGCGGGGCCGATGCCGCGGCTGTTCCGCCAATCGCCGCTCAACGCGATATGGGAAGGATCGGGCAATGTCATTGCGCTCGACGTGCTACGCGCCATCGCGCGCGAACCAGAAGGGGTGGCGGCGCTTCAGGATTTTCTGGCGGCGCAGCGCGGACGCGACGCCCTTTATGATCGCTGGGTCGAGGACATCGATCTGACGCGCGCCGACGAGAGTAGCGCACGGCTGCTCGTCGAGCGGCTGGCGCTTGCGGCGCAGGCCGCGATCCTGATCGGACAGGATAGTCCGATTGCCGAGGCCTTCTGCCGCCTTCGCCTGAGTGCGCGTGGCAGCGCCTATGGCGCGTTCGATGCAACCGTCGATGCGCGCACCATCGTCGACCGCGCGATGCCCGCGGCATGAGCGTGCGGATCACCAACGACGGCGCGGTGCGCACCGTCACCATCGACCGCCCCGACTGCCGCAACGCGGTCGACCCGGCCACCGCCGACCTGTTGCGGCAGGCGTTCGCCGACTTCGAAGTCGACGACAGCGCCGCGATCGCGGTGCTGACCGGCGCGTCGGGCCATTTTTGCGCAGGCTTCGACCTGAAGGCAGTGGGGGCGGGCAACGAGCGTTACCAACCCGAAGGCGTCGGGCCGATGGGGCCGTCGCGCATGTTGCTTTCCAAGCCGGTGATCGCAGCGGTCGAGGGCTATGCGGTTGCCGGCGGCCTTGAACTCGCGCTGTGGTGCGACCTGCGCGTCGCGTCCGCCAGCGCGGTGTTCGGCGTTTTCTGCCGCCGGTGGGGCGTGCCGCTGATCGATGGCGGGACGGTTCGCCTGCCGCGCATCGTGGGGCAGGGACGCGCGCTCGACATGATCCTTACCGGGCGGCCGGTCGATGCGGCCGAAGCGCTCGCAATCGGGCTTGCCAACCGGGTGGTGGAGGAAGGGGAGGCGCTGGCGACCGCGCAGGCGCTTGCCGCCGAAATCGCGCATTTTCCGGCGCTGTGCATGCGTACCGACCGCATGTCGGCCTATCGCCAATGGGATTTCGACCTTGCCGACGCGCTCCGCTTCGAGGGGCGCGAAGGCGCCGCGCCATTGCGCGCCGAAGCCCGGAAGGGGGCGGCGCGCTTTGTCGACGGGGCAGGGCGGAGCGGACGCTTCGACTGATCGCGTGACGGTCCGGCGCGCCTGCTATTTCCGGCATCCACAAAACGACCGCACCGGTATAGATTGCCGCCGACAGCTATTCCGGCGCGGGAGGGTGAGCGATGCGGTTTCGGGTCTTTGCAGGTGCGGCGCTGGGCGCCGCGATGGTTGTGGCGATGCCCGCGACGGGCAAGGCGCCGCGCAAGGTCAAGGCGGTGGCCGATTGTCCCGCCGACCCCGCGCTGCCGCCCGATCTGGCCGATTGGGGGCGGATGAGTTCGGCCAAGACCATCTATGCCTATGGCGAGGCGCGCGCCGCCGACTGGCCGTCGCTCGGCGCGGCGCGCACGGGGCTGTTGCTCCATAAGGCCGAAAGCCTGCGCTACTGGATCGCGCCCGAGCGGCGGCAGGATGTGTTCAAATTCGGCGGCATGATCCCGGTCGAGGTGAAACGGGCCGGCCGGCTCGTGATTGCGCTCGACGCAGGGGCCTGGATCGATCTGGTGCGCGACGGCAAGGCGCAGCCGGCGGCGGCGCACGGCCATGGCCCCGCCTGCTCGGGCATCCGCAAGATGGTCGAATATGACGTGACGCCGGGCCGCTACCTCGTCCAGATCGTCAACGCACCCGAATTGTCGATCCGCGCGATGGCGGTGTTGCGCGACTGATCGGGCATAGCGGAGCTGGCGCGCGCCGTTCCGATCGCGTTTCGCGGGTCAGCGTTGCGGCGCAAGACTTTCGAGCAGTGTGCCGCGCGCATCGCTCGGCAGCGGCTTGACGCCGATCAGGCGCATCAGAAGCGGATAGACCTCGATATTGTCGACCAGCCCGACGTCGCCGCGCAGGCCGCTGCCATAGGCGATGAACAAGGCGCGCATGTCGGGGTCGTCATTGTCATAACCATGCGCTCCGCCCATCACCGGATAGGCCGGCTTGCCCGCGACGATCGTCCAGCCGTTCTCCGCGATGCAGATGATCGCCGCGACGCGCGGATTGTGCCCATAGTGAAGGCGTTCCGGCAGATCCTCGCGGCGGCGGCAGGTCATATGGTCGTGCGGCTTGAGCAGCGCGTCATAGACCCGGTCGTCGGTTCCGGCGGCGGGTTCGATCGCGGCATAGGGGCCGGTCTCCACCGCGATAATGCTCGGCAAATCGATCAGGTCGGCAAGGTCGACGATCCGCGCATCGCTGATCGCGCGCATGCCATGATCGGCCACGACCAGAAGCCGAACGGGCTGGTCGAGGTCTTTCAGCCCCGACAGCAGGTCGCCGATGCGGGTATCCACCTCGGTCATCGCGGCATTGAGTTCCGCCGAGTCCGGGCCGAAATGATGCCCGGCAGTATCGACGGCGTCGAAATAGAGCGTCACGAAGGCCGGGCGGGTCGCGCGCGGGCGGCGCAGCCAATCGAGGACCGCGTTGACGCGCTGCACATTGCTGACATTTTCATCGTAGCGCTGCCAATCGGCGGGACGCACCTCGTGGATCGCGACCTCGCTGCCCGGCCAGAACATCGTGGCCGTTCGCACCCCGGCCTTTTGCGCCGTCACCCACGCGGGTTCGGCCTCGTCCCACCAGAAGGGGTCGAGCGCCTGCTTCGCATTGCCCAGGCTGAAGCGTTCGGCGGGACGCCGCGGGTCGATCATGTTGTTGCCGACGATGCCGTTGGTGTCGGGGCGTTTGCCCGTGACGATCGCATAATGGTTGGGGAAGGTCTTGGTGGGGAAAGAAGGGCGGAGCGCGCCCCGCGCGCCCTCGGCGGCGAGTTTCGACAAATTGGGGGTGATTCCGCGGTCAAGATAGTCGGCGCGGAAGCCGTCGATCGAAATCAGGATGGTGACGGGCGCGCGCGGTTCGGCGTTCGCTTCCGTAGCACGGACATGGGGCGAGGCCAGCGAGCAAAGCGCGGCGATCAGGATCATCAGGCGAGTCATGGTCATCGCGCTAGGATGGCGGCGTGACAACCGCGCGACAAGGTCATTGCGCGTCGGCGAGGCGGTTCGGCCATATCATGCTTGCAATCGCACCCTTGCCATGGTGCACCCGGTTTCAACCGAAACCACGGACGAAATGAAGGGGACGCGTTCATGAACAGGGGTTTGATGGCGGCGCTGCTGGTCGGCGCAGCATGTCTGGCTGTGCCGGCGACCGGACAGAGCGGCGACGACACCAATCGCATCATCGATGAAGGCTATAACCGCAGCCAGGTGATGCAGACGGCACAGGAAATGACCGACGGCATCGGTCCGCGCCTGACCAATTCGCCCGCCATGCGCCGGGCCGAAGCCTGGGCGATCGGAAAGTTCGAAGGCTGGGGCCTGTCCAATGTCCGCCGCGACGGCTTCGAATTCGGCCGCGGATGGGAAATCCTGTCGGTCAGCGCGCGCATGGTCGCGCCGCGCTCGCTCGCGCTGACCGCCATCCCGATTGCCTGGACGCCGCCGACCAACGGACCGGTGACCGCTCCGATCATCGTCGCGCCGATGTCGAAGGAAGAACATTTCGCCGAATGGAAGGGCAAACTCGCCGGCAAGATCGTGCTCGTCTCGCTGCCGGGCGATGGCGACGAACCCGACAAGCCGGCCTTTCGCCGCCTGAGCGGCGACGACATCGGCAAGCTCGACGAATTTCGCCAGCCCAAATATGATCCCGATGCGCTCAATCGCCGGTTGGAGCGGGTGACGTTTGCCGAAAAGCTCGATGCCTTTCTGAAATCCGAAGGCGCGCTGGCGATGGTTCGGCAATCCTATCGCGACGGCAAGCTGGTGCATGGCGAGGGCTATAATTACCGCGTCGGGCATTCGCCGAAGCTGCCCGGCATCGAACTGGCCGCAGAGGATTATCGGCGCCTGGCACGGCTCGCGAAAAGCGGGGCGCCGCCGCAGCTCGAGATCGATTCCAACGTCCGTTACGACGACAGCGATACGCGCGCCTATAATATCATCGCCGAAATTCCGGGGACCGATCCAAAGGCTGGCTATGTCATGGCCGGCGCGCATTTCGACAGCTGGGTGGCGGGCGACGGCGCGACTGACAATGGCGCTGGCAGCGCCGTCGTGATGGAGGCCGCGCGCATCATTCGCGAGCTCGGCATCCGGCCGAAACGCACGATCCGCTTCGTTCTGTGGAGCGCGGAGGAGCAGGGGCTGCTCGGGTCGCTCGCCTATGTCGACAAATATCTCGCGGCGCGCCCCGGCCCGACCGAGGGCGAGGACGGCAACGCGCTCTATTATGGCTGGCCGAGCCGTTACCCGATCACGCCAAAGCCCGGTTATGGCGACCTAAAAGCCTATTTCAACATGGACAATGGCTCGGGCAAGCTGCGCGGCATCTATGCCGAGGGCAATGTCGGCGCGGTTCCGATCCTGCAATCCTGGCTTGCACCCTTTGCGAGCATGGGCGCGGGCAAGGTCGTTGCGGGGCCGACGGGCGGCACCGATCATGTCTATATGCAGTCGGTCGGGGTGCCGGGGTTCCAGTTCATCCAGGACCCGCTCGATTATGGATCGCGCACGCACCACAGCAGCGCCGACACCTTCGACCATCTGAAAGGCGACGATTTGCGCCAGGCTTCGGTCGTGATGGCGGGGATGCTGGTCACGGCGGCGAACAGCGACAAGACGCTGCCGCGCTTCCCGGTGCCGACGCAGCCGACGCCCTATAATCCGTTCAAATACAAGGATCCCAACGACTAAACGATGGTATCCGCCGGGGTCAGGCCATCTTGATCCCGGCGATGCCGTTGTCGACGACGCCTGTCGCGCGCTTCGACAGCGTGCCCAGCGGCACCGTCACCTTGTCGACGACCATGAAGTGCGTCTGCCACGCGTCGCGGTTCACGTCGCACACGACATAGCCGCGCTGGTCGTTGGCGAATTTGAGTTCGGGATTGAGCTTCAGAAACTGGTCGGTGCCGGCGCGCAGATCGCTGCCGTCGCCGCCGCTGCTGATCGAGGTGGCGACGAATTCTGCGCCGACGACCTTGTCCTTGAGCACCAGATCGCCGCAGAAATTCTGATGCTCGTCGCCCGTCAGCACGACGCAGTTCTTGAGACCGGCGAAGCGCGACAGGATGCGTTCGCGCGGCGCCTCATAGCCCGCCCAGCTGTCGAGGTTGACGATCTTTTGGGGCTCGTCGGCCTTGCGCCGCCGGTCGAGCGACATCATCGTCACCTGCTGCGCGATCGCGTTCCACGTCGCGCCGCCCTGCGCGAGATTTTTGGCGAGCCACTCTTCCTGCGCCTTGCCGAGAATTTGCGCATTCTTTGCAAAGACATCAGGACAGGCGGGTTTGAACCCGTCGCCGCACGGCTGATTGTCGCGATACTGGCGGGTGTCGAGCACCTGCATCGCCATCAGGTCGCCATAGCGGAATTCGCGGTTCGCGGCGATGAAGCCGCCGCGCGGCAGCAGCGCCTTGCGCACCGGCATATGTTCGTACCACGCCTGGAACGCGGCCTGCCGGCGCAGCATGAAGACTTCGGGCGGCGGGGCGTCGGGATCGTTGCCGTCGAGCCCCATCTTCCAGTCGTCATAGACCGACACCCAGTCGTTGCGGATTTCATGATCATCGAAGGTCGAGATGAAGCCATGCGCCGAACGCGCCGCCTGCATGTCGATGTCGAGTAGCGTCTGGGTATAGGCGGTGCGGAAATCGCTCAAATCCTGAAGCCCGCGGAGCGTATATTTGCGCACCGGCCGGATCGGCAGGCCACTGTCGTATAGATAGTCCTGCTGATATTCGTAGATGAAGTCGCCATAATGGTAGACGAAATCCAGCTCTTCGCGCGCAAGGTGGCGATAGGCGCCATAGAAGCCCGATTCATAATGCTGGCAGCCGCAAACCCCGAACTTGACCTGATCGGTGCGCGCGCCGGCCGCGGGCAGCGTGCGGGCGCGGCCGCGCAGGCTGCGTTCGCCGCCAGCGGTGAAGCGGTAATAATAGGGGCGGCTGGGCTGCAGCCCGGCGACCTCGACATGGACGCTATGGCCAAGCTCGGGGCGCGCCAGTTCGGTGCCGTTCGCGACGACCTTGCGGAAGCCGCCGTCCTCGGCGACTTCCCATTCGACCGGAACCGGGACCAGCGGCATGCCGCCGTGCGGCGCCATCGGGTCGGGCGCGAGGCGGGTCCAGATGACGAAACCGTCGCTCGCGGGATCGCCGGCGGCGACGCCGAGGCTGAACGGGAAATCGCGAAAGAAGCCGGCCTCGGCGCGCAATATGGCCGGGGCGGACAAGCCGGCAAGCGTGGCGGTGGCAAGGAAATTGCGGCGCGAGAACATGGCGGGACTCCGGGGAGAAACGAATCGTGCTCCCCAGATAGACTAGTCATGCGTCACATCAATGATCTTGGCGGCGGGGTCAGAACCAGATGCGGATCCCGGCAACGACGCTGGACCGCGACGGGTCGTTGCCGACGGCGCGCGCGAACTGCGCAGAGCGGCCGATCTTGCCTTCCCAGACATAGCCCAGATAGGGCGCGAATTCGCGGGCAAGCTCATAGCGCAGGCGCAGGCCCAGTTCGGCACTCGACAGCCCGGCGCCGATACCCTGTTCGCGCACGTCCTGAAGCGCGACGTTCAGTTCCGCCGACGGCTGCAGGATCAGGCGCTGGGTGATGCGCTGGTCGTAGCTCCCTTCGACACGGGCGGTGACATCGCCCTTGTCCGACAGGAACAGCGCCGCTTCGACGTCGAACCAATAGGGCGCGAGTCCTTCGACGCCGACAACGGCGTAAGTGGGCGAGGGGCCGGGGCCGACATCCTGACGCAGCCCGGTCTGGAGATCGAAATAGGGGCCGATGGCATGGCCCCACAATAGCTGCCCCTCGCCGCGGTCGAACGCGCCGCCGAAGGCGCCTTCGCCCTCGCTTTTGATGACGAGCTTGTCGATGTCGCCACCGAAGCGGCCTTCGCCGTCCCAGCTATAGGTGGTTTCGCCGGAGCCGACGCGGACTTCGGCGTGATCGAGCATGATCCTGGAAGTGCTGCCGCCGCCATGCTCGGCGTATAGGCGGGCGCGGACGGGTGCCATCGCGTCGGCGCCGAAGATCGCATCGGCGGCATCGACGCGCGGCGCGGGCGGCGGCGGGGCATTGCCGACGGGCGGCGAGGGGGGTGGGGCTGTCGTGGGCTCGCCGGGGGTGCAGTGCCCCATGGCGGCGTGTTCGGGCGGACAGCCGGGGGGCGGGGGCGGCGCAGGCATGGCGCAATGTCCCATCGCCGCATGTTCGGGCGAACAGGACGGTGGCGGCGGCGGGGGCGCCACTACGGGCATCGTGCAATGGCCCATGGCGGCATGGTCGGCGGTACAGCCGGGCGCGGGGGCGGGATGCGCCATCGCGTCCGGCTGTGCGGCCAGCAACAGGAGCGCCATCGGGATCATGCCGCATCCTCCGCGGCGCGCACCGTCACGACCTGCATCATCCCCGCGTGCATGTGATAGAGGAGGTGACAATGAAAGGCCCAGTCGCCCGGCGCATCGGCGGTCAGGTCGAAGGTCACCTTGCCGCCCGGCTGGACATTCACAGTATGCTTGCGCGGGGCATGGTCGCCCTTGCCCGTGACCAGTTCGAAGAAATGACCGTGCAGGTGGATGGGGTGCGTCATCATCGTGTCGTTGACCAGCGTCACGCGCACGCGCTCGCCCAGCGTGAAGGGAATGGGTGCGGTGACCTCGTTCATCTTCACCCCGTCGAACGCCCACATATAGCGTTCCATGTTGCCGGTCAGATGGATCTGCATCTCGCGCGACGGGACGCGGGTATCGGGGTTGCGATCGAGCGCGACGAGATCGCGATAGGTCAAGGCGTCCGCGACATCCTCCAGCCCCTGTCCGGGCTCACCGGTGCGATCGACCGGCATCGGCGAGATCGACTGGACAGCGGGCGTGTCCTTGACGCTCGGCGCGCCTTTCATGTCGCGCATGCCGTGCCGCATCGGTTCGCCCGGCGCGGCCGAGCCGTGTCCCATCGCGCCATGGTCCATGCCGTCCATGCCCATATCGCCCATGCCCATATCGCGCATCGTCGCGAGCGGACGGGCGCGCAGCGGCGGAACCGGCGCGGTCATGCCGGGGCGCGGGGCGAGCGTTGCGCGCGCCATGCCCGATCGGTCGCTGTTCTCGGCGATGATGCTGTAGGCGCGGTCTTCGGGCTCGACGATCACGTCATAGGTTTCGGCGACCCCGATCTGAAATTCGCCCACTTTCACGGGACGGACGTTCAGGCCGTCCGCCTGCACCACGGTGATCGCAAGATCGGGCACGCGGATGTTGAAGGTCGTCATCGCCGATGCGTTGATGACCCGCAGCCGGACGCGTTCGCCCGCAGCGAACAGCCCGGTCCAATTGTCGGCGGAACCGTGACCGTTGACGAGATAGGTATAGGCCGCCGCGGTCACATCGCTGATGTCGGTCGGGTCCATCCGCATCGCGCCCCACGCGACCCGGTCGGCCAGCGGCTGGTCGCGGCCCGCGATCAACCCCGCGAGCGTCTGCTTGTTGTGGTTGAAATAGCCGCCCATTTGCTTGAGCTTTTTGAAGATCGCGTGCGGGTGCAGCGCGCTGTGGTCGGACAGGACGATCACATGCTCGCGGTCATAGGCGACGGGATCGGGATCGGCGGGGTCGATGACGATCGGGCCGTAATGGCCCATCTGTTCCTGCAGCCCCGAATGGCTGTGATACCAATAGGTGCCCGACTGCCGCACCGGAAATTCATAGGTGAAGGTCGCGCCCGGTGCGATTCCGGGAAAGCTGATGCCCGGCACGCCGTCCATATGAAAGGGCAGGATCAGCCCATGCCAGTGGATCGAGCTATCCTCGTCGGGCAGGGCGTTGGTGACATGCAGCCGCGCCGTCGTGCCTTCTTTCAGGCGCACCAGCGGGCCCGGGATCGTCCCGTTAATGCCGATCGCATGGCTGGCCTTGCCGTCGGCGGTCAGCATCCGGTGCGCGATGGTCAGGCGGATATCGGTGCCGCCGACCGTCGGCAGCCCCGACGCGATCGGCTGTGCCCAGGCGGGGAGCCATGGGACAAGCGCCGCCGCGCCGCCTGCCGCCAACAGCGAACGGCGGCCGATCGCGCCGCTCATGCGATGGCTCCGCGCAGCATCCAGAGCGCCATCGCGATCATCATCAGATTTTCGGTCAGCGATACGAAGCCCAGCGGTACCTTGCTGCTGCCACCGACGCAGGCGCATTTGATGTCGCGGCGGTTGATATAGACCGCCTTGAAGACCGACACCGCGCCGATGATGGCGATGAACAGCGCGACCGGGATCGACAGCCAGGGGAGGGCGTGGGCGGTCATCAGAACCCCGGCCAGCCCCTCGGCAAAGGGGTAGACATAGGAATAGGGAACCCAGCGCCGCGCGAGCAGGTCATAGTTGAGGAACATCGTCGAGAAGCTTTCGACGTCCTGCAGCTTGAGCAGCGCCAGAACGATCATGCTGAAAGAGATGAACCATTCGGCGGCGCGCAGGGTGAAGGGGCTGCCGTAGGTGGCGAAGCTCGCGGCGAGGGCCATCAGCGCGGTCATCGCGAACAGTGCGATCACGGGCGTATAGCTCGTCGCACCCGGATCGCGGACCGCAAGGCCGAAATGGCGGCGCAGATCGTCATAGCCGCCGATCCGGCGGCCATCGATAAAGGTTTGCGGTGTCGTCTTGACGTCATGTTCGGCCTTGAACGCGTCGGTTTGCGCGCGCGTCCCCAGCCAATGATCGTCGACGGTGAAGCCCTTTCGTTCGAGGAGGTGCTTCGCTTTCAGGCCATAGGGACAGATATGCTCCGGCATGACCATGCGGTAGAGGGTTGCTGTCTGTGTCATGCCGCCTGTATAACCTCCGTACCATGGTACGGAGTCAAGCGATGCAGCTTTCGATCGGAAAACTGGCCGAAGCGGGCGGCGTTGGGGTCGAAACGGTCCGTTATTATCAGCGCCGCGGGTTGATGACGACGCCCGCGCGCAGCGGCGGCGAGGGGTGGGGCGCCGGCATCCGTCGCTATGATGCCGACGATGTCCGCCGGCTACAATTCATCCGGTCGGCGCAGGCGTCGGGCTTCACGCTCGAGGAAATCGCCGAGCTGCTCGAACTTGAACAGAGCGACGATCGTGCGCGGGTCCGCAGCCTCGCCCGCCAGCGCATCGCGGTGCTCGACGCCAAGATTGCCCAGATGAGCGAAACCCGCGCCGCGCTCGCGCGGCTGGCGGACCAGTGCGCCGCAACCGACAAGGGCCCTTGCCCCATACTCGCGGCGTTCGAGCCCTGACGTCGTTGCGAGGAGCGCGGCGACGACGCAATCTCCCGCTGTCGTCCGTACGCAAGGTCGATGGCTGGATATTGCCTCGCTTCGCTCGCAATGACGAAGTTTCTGGGCGCAGCGCGGCCTAGCTATGCAGGAAGTGCATGACGTCGCCGTCGTGCACGACATAGGCCTTGCCTTCGGCGCGCAGCTTGCCGGCTTCGCGCGCCTTGGCTTCACCGCCCAGCGCGACATAATCGTCATAGGCGATGGTTTCGGCGCGAATGAAGCCCTTCTGGAAATCACTGTGGATTTCGCCCGCGGCCTCCGGCGCGGTCGCGCCGGTATGGACGGTCCAGGCGCGCGCCTCCTTCGGGCCGACGGTGAAGAAGGTCAGCAGGTGGAGCAGCTCATATCCTGCGCGGATCACGCGCGCGAGGCCGGTTTCGTGCAGCCCCATCTCCTCGAGGAACATCATGCGTTCTTCGCCGTCCATGCCGACGAGTTCGCTTTCGATCGCTGCCGAGACGATCACCGCCTGTGCGCCCTCGGCCTTGGCGCGCGCGAAGACGGCTTCGCTGTGCGCGTTGCCGGTCGCGGCGTTCGCTTCTTCGACATTGCAGACATAGAGGACGGGTTTGCTGGTCAGCAGCTGCGCCTGCCGGAGGATGCGCTCTTCATCGGCGTCCTTCGGATCGGTCAGACGCGCGGGCTTGCCGTCGCGCAGCAGATCAAGCGCCTGGCCGAGCACCGATGCTGCGGCCTTGGCTTCCTTGTCGCCCTGCGCCGCCTTCTTCGTGAAAGCGGGGACGCGCTTCTCCAGGCTCTCGAGATCGGAAAGCAGAAGCTCGGTCTCGACCGTCTCGGCGTCGGCGACCGGATCGACCTTGTTCTCGACATGCTGGATGTCGTCATCCTCGAAACAGCGCAGGACGTGGATGATCGCGTCGACTTCGCGGATGTTGCCGAGGAACTGGTTGCCGAGCCCTTCGCCCTTCGACGCGCCGCGCACGAGGCCGGCGATATCGACGAAGGCGAGCTGCGTCGGAATGATCTTCTGACTGCCCGCGATCGCCGCAAGCTTGTCGAGCCGTGCGTCGGGCACCGCGACATTGCCGATATTCGGTTCGATCGTGCAGAAGGGATAATTCGCCGCCTGCGCCGCCTGCGTCTCGGTCAGCGCGTTGAACAGCGTCGACTTGCCGACGTTCGGCAGCCCGACGATCCCGCATTTGAAACCCATTTTCCTACCCTTTTAATCAAGCCGGCGGGCAAAGACGCGCACCGGCTGCAAATCCCAGTCGAGGCGCTCATAGAGCCCCGCGGCGGGATTTCCATCCCGAACCATCAATTCCACCTTCGGACAGCCCCGCGACCGCAGCCAGTCGCAGCCGGCATCGAGCAGATCGCGCGCGATCCCGCTGCCGCGCCGGTCGGGCTGGACGCCCAGATAATAGACCCAGCCGCGGTGACCGTCGAAGCCGACCATGATCGTGCCGGCAATCGCGCGTCCGGCTTCGGCGAGCAGGATCGTCGCGGCGTCGTGGCCGAGCGCGCGATCGAAGTCGGCGTACGGGTCGTTCCAGGGCCGGGTCAGGTCGCAGCTTTGCCACAGGGCGACCGCGGCGTCGCGATCGGCGGGCGTCGCGGCGCGGATCATTGTCACGGTTGCAGCCGCAGCGCCAGATCGTTCTGGAACCGCACGTCGTCGCCCTCCGCAAGCCAGCTCGCTTCGGCGGCGATCGCACCGAGCAAGTCGGTCAGCGGTTCGATCTCGGTCTTGTGGTAATTGCCAAGGACATGACCCGTCACGCGGTCCTTGTGCCCCGGATGACCGATGCCGATGCGGACGCGGCGGAAATCGTCGCCGATATGCTGGATCATGCTGCGGATGCCGTTATGTCCGGCCGCGCCGCCGCCCTGTTTGACCTTCACCTTCATCGGCGCAAGGTCGAGTTCGTCATAAAAGGCGGTCACGTCCTGCGGCGCGAGCTTGTAGAAATCCATCGCGGCGCGCACGCTGCGGCCGCTTTCGTTCATGAAGGTGCCGGGCTTGAGCAGCAAAATGCGGGTCCGGCCGATGCGGCCGTCCTGCAGCCAGCCCTGAAATTTCTTGGCGGGCGGCGCGAATTGATGGGTGTCGGCGATTACGTCGATCGCCATGAAGCCGACATTATGCCGGTTCATCGCATATTGAGGCCCGGGATTGCCGAGGCCGACCCAGAGCTGCATTGTGGTGCCTTTCCCGGGTCCGATGGAAACGCCCCTCCCGCCGGGGAGGGGCGCATCCGGTAAGCGTTAGGCTTCGCCTTCGGCGGCTTCGCCTTCGTCCTTCGTCGTGTCGCCATCGCTCGACTTGAGCGCCGACGGAGCGACGATGGTCGCAATCGTGAAGTCGCGATCGCTGATCGCGCTTTCGACGCCCTTGGGCAGGGCGACGTTGCTGATGTGGATCGAATCGCCGACGTCGAAGCCGGTGACGTCGATGCTGATTTCGTCGGGGATCTTGTCCGCTTCGCAGACGAGTTCCAGCTCGTGACGAACGATGTTCAGCACGCCGCCACGCTTCAGGCCGGGCGAGGCTTCTTCGTTGGCGAACACCACCGGCACTTCGACATGGACCTTGGCGTCCTTCGAGATGCGCAGGAAGTCCGCGTGGATCGGGCGATCCTTGACGGGATGAAAGGCGACGTCCTTGGGCAGGGTGCGGACGGTCTTGCCGCCCACTTCGATCATCACGACCGAGTTCATGAAGTGACCCGTCATCAGCTGCTTCATCAGCAGCTTTTCTTCGACGTGGATCATCAGGGGTTCTTCGTTGCCGCCATAGACGACGGCGGGGACGCGGCCATTGCGACGCAGGTCACGCGAGGCTCCCTTGCCTGCACGTTCGCGCGTCTCGGCCGTCAGCGTCAGCTGATCGCTCATATCATTTCTCCGAGAAACAGTTGCACATATCCGCCACGCCTCCAGGGATGACCATGACGGAAGCGCGGGCGCATAGCCGGGAACCGGCGGAAAGGCAAGCGCGATGCGGGAAAAGGGGATCGGGTCGGCGAAAAGGGGGATGTCGGTATCGCATCTCGTCTTGCCGCCCGGCTATTGCACCCGCGCCACCCGGTATCCGGCCGCTTCCAGGGCGGCGGGAACGCCGTCAGCGCCCACCAGATGTCCCGCACCGACCGCGACCAGCACCGTGCCGGGTTTCGCCATGCGCTGCTCCACCCACTTGGTCCAGCGCTGGTTGCGATCGGTGATGATCGCGGCGCGCGCGGCCGGGACCGCGTCGACATCCTCGTTCACCACCTTTTCGAGAGCGGCGACGTCGCCGCGCGCCCAGGCAGCGTTCATCGCCTTGACGTCGGCAACGCCGCTTGCCGAATTGGCGAGCGCGCGCGTCAACAGGCGGCGCTGCGTTGCGGCGTCGAGCGTTTCGAACAGCGTCAACTGCGCCCGCGCCGTCTCCAGCCCGCCGATCGGCTTTCCGGCGTCGGAAAAGCGCTGCGTCAGCCGGGCTTCGACGCCATCTTCGGGCGACAGATCGGCCTGCTGCGCGACGCGCTGGCCCATCAGCACCAGGATTGCCCAGTCGTCGAGCGCATCGCCGCCGAAACCGCTGCCGGCGGCTTCTATCTTGCGATAGGCGGCAAGCGCCGCCGGATCGAGCCGGCGCTCCATCGCCAGCGGCGCGCTGCGCGGTGCGAGTTCGCGGAACACGTCGCCCGCAGCCGCAAGCTGATCGGGCGCTAGCTCAAGAATCAATTCGTCGGCCGCCGCAATCGCCGCGCCGACCTTCCCGCCGTCCCAGCGCGTGCCGGGGGGAAGCGCGTGCATCGAACCGAGCAGGAAGATGCGCGTGTCGGCGTCTTCGACCAGCCACATCGCCGGATGCGCTTCGGTTATCGGCGCTGCGGGTTTGCAGGCAAGCAGCAGCAACGGCAACAGGGCCGCCGCGGCGCGGCGACCCCAGGGCCGAAGGGCAAGGGCGCCCCGATGCCTCACTGGATACGCGTTACCTTCAACCCGCGCCCCTTTAGATAATCCTGCACGCTCTTTGCGCCCGCCAGATGGCCCGCGCCGACCGCGACGAAAACGGTGCCCGGCTGCGCCATGCGCGCCTCGATCTGTTCGGCCCAGCGCGCGTTGCGATCCCACAGCAACGTCTTGGCGACGTCGGGCGTTTCGGCAAGCCCCTCGTTCATCGTTTCGGCGAGCGCAGCCGGATCGCCGGCCCCCCATTGCCCGACCATCGTGTCGAGCTGCGGCCCCAGCTTGTCGAGATCCTTGACCATGACGTTGAGGAAGGCGATCTGGCTGGACATGGGCAGCGCATCGAAAAAGCCGAGCTGTTCGCCGAGCGTTTCGAACCCGGAGATCGGCTTGGCGGCCGCCTTCGCTGCATTGCTCAACTGCTTTTCGGCGCCTTCTTCGGGGTTGTAGCCCATTTTGGTCAGCGGCAGCACCGACAGGGTGATCCCCGCAAACCACGGCTTGAAGCCGTCGAAGCTGGCGGGCGGCAGGCCCAGGCTGGTCATCGCCGCCTGATAGGCTGCAAGCGCTGCCGGATCGAGCCGCGACGAAAGCGCCGTTCCGCTCTGGTCCAATGCCAGCGCCATCGTTTCCTTCGCCACTTCATTCTGGTCTTCGGGCAGTACAAGTTCGAGCTTGAGTTCGTCCGATTTGTCGAACGCGTCTTTGACGGCGCCGTCGAACCAGCTCAGTCCGGGCTTCAGCACGTGCACGGTGCCGAACAGATAGACGGTGGTGTCGTCGTCCTTCACCGCCCACAGCGCGGGTTTGATCGCGGTCGTCGTTGCCGCCGCGGGCGCGGCAGCTTCCTGCGCCGCGGCGCTGGTGTATCCCGGCACGACCGCGCATTGGGCGAGGGGAATGATCGCGCAGCTGAGCGCAAGTTTGCGGAAGAAGGAGGTCATCGGGCCTGCTTTCGTTTAAAAAGGGGAGGGGCAAGAGGTTCGCTGATAATCAACGATATTTGAACCAGAGATAGACGATCAGGTTGACGGCGAGCGTCAGGACAAAGAGCGCCATGGCATCGACCGGCGGCGCCAGGCTCGCGCGGGCGGCGACCCACCACACGGGGCAGGCGATCACAAAGGCATGGAAGCCGGCGACGCTCCCCAGATAATAGGCGTGGCGTTCATGATCGTCGACTGCGCGGAAATAGAAGAGGCTGGCGACGCTCATCCCGACGACCCAGATCGCCGAGACGATGATCGCGGTTGCGGGGGTCAAGGGCGCATTGCTCGCCAGATCGCCCGACCCCTGCGCAACCTGGAGGGTCAGCGCGACCCCCGCGCCGAGGCTCATCGACGCGACCATCGTCACCCAATAGAGGCGCTTGCGCGGAGACCAGCCGGCCCAGGCTTCACGGTTGAGGCGGATATAGAGCGCCATACCGGCCAGTGCGAGTATGAGCGCCGCTACCGGGCCCGCCCATGTCGGCAACGGCTGGCCGCCGGTTTCGGCCACGCCGTCGCTATAGCCGGCGAAAGCGCCAGCAACGGCTCCTGCGATCATGATGATGGCAACCGGCCACAGATAACCGGGACCGGCGCGGCGTTCCTTCGGCATGTTCGTCATCATTCCTGTCCTGCAAAACCGTCGTCGAAAATCTCTTCGATCGGCATTTCGAATAGTCGGGCCAGCTTGAAAGCGAGCGGTAAAGACGGGTCGTATTTCCCTGTCTCGATTGCATTTACTGCCTGCCGCGACACGTCGAGCCGGTCGGCCAGTTCGGCCTGGCTCCAATTGCGCATTGCGCGGAGGACTTTCAGTTTGTTGTTCATCGGCGCCTCGCCAATAGGATCCCTTCGGACCTGCATATAGTCACAATCGATATCCTTTTGTCAGCCGATCGAAACGCGATGCTTGGCCCGCCGGGATTTTCGGGATCAAGAGGCTGGAGCGCCGCCGCGTCGGGCCACGCTCCAGCTCAAGTCGCCTGCCGACACCGGGGAGCATCGACGCGGACGAAGCCCGAGGGAGAGGGATCAGCGGCCGGGCTTGATCATCAGCAGCGCCAGCCGGGTGCCGCCGTCGGCGCGGGCAATGGCGCGTTCCATCTGGGGCTTCGCCGCGGCGAGGGCCGACGCCATGCAGGCATTTTCCGATTGGCGCGCGGCGAGACCGCGGGCCGACGTGGCGCAAATCTGGCGCGCGGCGCTGTGAACGCGTGCCTCCAGCCGCTCGCGCCCCTTGGCGCTCGTGAGCTTGAGGTCGTCGATGCGGATGGTGGCGGTGGGCGCTTCATCGGCGGTCGCGGCGAGTGCCGGCGTGCCGGCCAGAGCGAGCGAGAGGGCGAGGATGGTGGTGCGAGCGATCATGATGGGTCTCCTTGAATGATGTCTTGGTCACGCCAACCTGTCTTCATGTCAGGTATGCATGACTATATGTCGTGATTCGCTGACTATGTCAACAACACGTGACAAAAAGTTTTGTGACCGTGACACGCGGCGTGATTTGATCGGTGTGCAGATGGCGGCGAGCCTTGACCCTGCGCGCCCGCTGCGCCAAGGGCGGCGGCGATTGTTGCACCTGCGAAAGATGTGGACTCGTGGCCGATACGGCAGAAAAGAAACCACTCAGCTTTCAGGACATGATCCTGACGCTTCACGATTATTGGAGCGCGCGGGGCTGTGCGATCCTGCAGCCCTATGACATGCGGGTGGGCGCGGGGACGTTTCACCCGGCGACGACGCTGCGCAGCCTGGGGCCGGAGCCGTGGAATGTCGCCTATGTCCAGCCAAGCCGCCGCCCGACCGACGGCCGCTATGGCGAGAACCCGAACCGCCTTCAGCATTATTATCAATATCAGGTGATCCTGAAGCCGTCGCCCGCCGACCTGCAGGAGCAATATCTCGGCAGCCTGGCCGCGATCGGCATCGATCCGCTGCTCCACGACATCCGGTTCGTCGAGGATGACTGGGAATCGCCGACGCTCGGCGCATGGGGGCTGGGCTGGGAAGTCTGGTGCGACGGGATGGAAGTCACCCAGTTCACTTATTTTCAGCAGATGGGCGGCTTCGACTGCAAACCCGTAGCGGGCGAGCTGACCTACGGGCTCGAACGCCTCGCCATGTATATCCAGAATGTCGACAATGTGTACGACCTCAGGTTTTCCGACCCCGTCGGCGACGTGCCGGGTTTGAGCTATGGCGATGTCTTCCTCGAAAACGAGCGCCAATTCTCGAAATGGAATTTCGAGGTTGCCGACACCGATACGCTGTTCGCGGGGTTCAAGGCGGCCGAAGACGAATGCAAGCGCGCAATCGCGGCGAATGTGCCGCTTGCTGCGTACGACCAGGCGATCGAGGCGAGCCACCTTTTCAACCTTTTGCAGGCGCGCGGCGTGATCAGTGTGCAGGAACGCGCCAATTACATGGCGCGCGTCCGCGACCTCGCGAAGGGAAGCTGCAAGGCGTGGATCGACAGCCAGTCCGAACGCTGGACCGAAAAATATCCGGGGTGGGTGCTGTGACCGACTTTCTTCTCGAACTGCGCAGCGAGGAAATCCCCGCGCGGATGCAAGCGGGCGCGCGCGCCGAGCTGGAAAAGCTGTTCCGCGCGCAGATGGCGGCGGCGGGCATCGACGTCGGCGATCTGACCATCTGGTCGACCCCGCGCCGCCTCGCGCTGATCGCAAAGGGGCTTCCGCAAGCGACCGCTGCGGTCAGCGAGGAAATCAAAGGGCCGCGCAGAAGCGCGCCGCCGCAGGCGCTCGAAGGCTTCCTCCGCAAGACCGGACTGACGCAGGATCAGCTCGAAGATCGCGATGGCGTTTACTTCGCCGTGATCGACAAGCCCGGCCGTGCGACGGCCGAGGTGCTCGCCGAGGCGATCCCCGCAATCGTCCGCGGCTTTTCGTGGCCCAAGTCGATGCGCTGGGGCCGCGAAAGTGCGAGCAGCGAAAGCCTGCGCTGGGTGCGCCCGCTGTCGGGGATCGTCGCGATCTTCGGCGACGAAGTTATCGAGACGACGCTCGACATGGCAAGCGTGTATGCGAACAGGACCGGCGAAATCGCTATTGTTCCGGGCGTTCCGACAGGATTGACAACCGGACGAACCACGCGGGGTCATCGTTTCCACTGCCCCGGCGAAATCACCATCGGATCGGCCGCCGACTATGCCGAAAAGCTGCGCGCGTGCCACGTTATCGTCGACCATGAGGAGCGGCAGGCGATCATCCGCGACGGCGCCGCCAAGGCCGCGGCTGATGCCGGGCTGAGCCTCGTCGAGGACGAGGGGCTGGTGATCGAGAATGCGGGGCTCACCGAATGGCCGGTGCCCTTGCTCGGGCGCTTCGACGAAGCCTTCCTGGAGGTGCCGCCCGAGGTGATCCAGCTTACCGCGCGCGTGAACCAGAAATATTTCGTCGTGAACGGCGCCGACGGCAAGCTTGCCAACGGCTTCGTCTGCACCGCGAACATCGACGCCAAAGACGGCGGCGCCGAGATCGTCGCGGGCAATCGCAAGGTGCTGGCGGCGCGGCTGTCGGACGCGCGCTTCTTCTGGGAGCAGGATCAGAAGAAGACGCTCGCGCAGCACGCCGAGAAGCTGGCGAATATCACCTTTCACGAGAAGCTGGGCACCGTTGCCGACAAGGTCGAACGCGTCGCAAAGCTGGCCCGCTGGCTGGTCGAGGAAAGAATCGTCGCCCCCGCGAAGGCGGGGGTCGCTGGAGGTAATGCGCCAAACGCAACGGCCCCCGCCTCCGCGGGGGCGACGGCTGAATTGGCCGACCAGGCCGAACTCGCCGCGCGGCTGGCGAAGGCCGATCTCGTCACCGAGATGGTCGGCGAATTCCCCGAATTGCAGGGCTTGATGGGCGGTTATTACGCCCGCGCCGAAGGCTTGCCCGACGCGGTCGCCGACGCGATCCGCGATCATTACAAGCCGGTCGGGCAGGGCGATGATGTGCCGACCGCGCCGGTGACGGTGGCCGTGGCGCTGGCGGACAAGCTGGATACGCTAGCTGGGTTCTTCGCTGAAGAAATGCCACCAAGTGGCAGCCGCGATCCCTTCGCCTTGAGGCGTGCAGCATTGGGTGTGATTGCCACTGTTCTCGAAAATGGTGTCAGAATGCCCCTGCTTGATGCTTGTTTCATTGCGGCCGGCGAGGTTACGTTTCGTCACCAACGGTCTCCGTTGGAACGAATCTGGCCGACCGTGGATCAACTTGCCAAGCTGAAGACCACTCTAGGTTGGCAAGATATGTTCAATCCGTTGATTGAGGCAGGCACAAAGCAGGCCAATGAAGCAGCTGCTTGGTTTTCGATTAAGGCTAAGTCGGCGTCATTAGATTTGCTTAATTTCTTCGCCGACCGCCTAAAGGTCCAGCAACGCGAGGCCGGTGTCCGTCACGACCTGATTGACGCGGTGTTCGCGCTCGGCGGCGAGGACGATCTCGTTCGCCTGCTCGCGCGTGTGAAAGCGTTGCAGGCGTTTATGGCGACCGAGGACGGCGCCAATCTGCTTGCGGGCTACAAGCGCGCGGCGAATATATTGAAGCAGGCCGAAAAAGACGTCGTCCCCGCGCAGGCGGGGACCGCGGGCACCACTGCTTCCACGATAACGGCCCCCGCCTTCGCGGGGGCGACGGATGTGGACAAGGCGCTGCTCGCCGCGCTCGATGCGGCTGAGCCTGCGGCGTCCGCGGCGGTCGCTGACGAACGCTTTACCGACGCCATGGCGGCGCTCGCCAGCCTGCGCGCGCCGATCGACGCTTTTTTCGACGGCGTGATGGTCAACGATCCCGACGAAGCGGTGCGCGCCTATCGCCTCGGCCTGCTGTCGCGCTTTACCGGCGCGGTGCATGGCGTTGCCGATTTCTCGAAGATCGAGGGCTGACGCGCCGGCTATCCGCCAGAGCTTATAACGAACGAAGTAAAACTGAATCGACCAACCGCGATTGCATACCTATCCAGCCGCGACCTCCTCCCCGGGGCAGCAGGAGTAAGACATGACGAAGATGGTGCATTTGTTCGGCGGCGCGGCCACCACGGCCGAGCGTTCGAAGGAATTGCTGGGCGGCAAGGGTTCGAACCTTGCCGAAATGGCCTCGATCGGCCTGCCGGTCCCGCCGGGCTTTACGATCACCACCGACGTCTGCACCGCCTATTACGCCAATGGCGAAGCGTTTCCCGACGGTCTGACCGCCGACGTCGAAAGTGGCATCGCGCATATCGAGGGGATCACCGGCAAGCGTTTCGGCGACGCGGCGAACCCGTTGCTCGTCTCGGTCCGGTCGGGCGCGCGCGTGTCGATGCCGGGGATGATGGACACCGTCCTCAACCTCGGGCTCAACGATGCGACCGTCGCGGGGCTTTCCGAAGCCTCGGGCGACCCGCGTTTCGCGTGGGACAGCTATCGCCGCTTCATCCAGATGTACGCCGACGTCGTCATGGGCCTCGACCATGCCGAGTTCGAGGAGGCCCTGGAAATCGCCAAGGAAGACAAGGGCTTTTTCCTCGATACGGAGATGTCGGCTGAAGACTGGCAGGCGCTGGTCAAGGAATATCAGGCGATCGTCGAGCGCGAGACCGGCGCACCCTTTCCGCAGGAACCGAAAGACCAGCTGTGGGGCGCGATCGGCGCCGTCTTCGCCAGCTGGGAAAGCGACCGGGCGAAAGTCTATCGCCGCCTGAACAGCATTCCCGGCGAATGGGGCACCGCGGTCAATGTGCAGGCGATGGTGTTCGGCAATATGGGCGACACCTCGGCGACCGGCGTTGCCTTCACCCGCGACCCCGCGACGGGCGAGCGCGCCTGGTACGGCGAATGGCTGATCAACGCGCAGGGCGAGGACGTCGTCGCCGGCATCCGCACCCCGCAGTATCTTACGAAAATCGCGCGCGAAAAGGCTGGGGCCAAGCCGCTGTCGATGGAAGAGGCGATGCCCGAAACCTTCGGGGAACTGGGCCGCGTCTTCGACACGCTCGAAACGCATTACCGCGACATGCAGGATATCGAATTCACCGTCGAACGCGGAACGCTGTGGATGCTCCAGACCCGCAGCGGCAAGCGCACCGCCAAGGCGGCGCTGCGCATCGCCGTCGAAATGGCGGCCGAAGGACTGATCTCCGAAGAGGAAGCGGTCGGCCGCGTCGATCCGGGTGCGCTCGACCAGCTGCTCCACCCGACGCTCGACCCCAAGGCGCCGCGCGACGTTCTGACCAAGGGGCTGCCGGCCAGCCCCGGCGCCGCGTCGGGCAAGATCATGTTCGACGCCGACAGCGCCGAAAAGGCCGCTGGCATGGGCGAGGCGGTGATCCTCGTCCGCGTCGAGACGAGCCCCGAGGATATCCACGGCATGCATGCCGCCAAGGGCGTCCTGACCGCGCGCGGCGGGATGACGAGCCACGCGGCGGTGGTTGCGCGCGGCATGGGGCGCCCCTGCGTCTCGGGCGCCGGCGGGCTGGCGATCGACGGCAATGCGCGCGTGCTGCGCGTCGCCGGGCGCGAGCTTCGCGAAGGCGATGTCATCACGCTCGACGGGTCGACCGGCGAAGTGATGGCGGGCGAGGTTCCGACGCTCCAGCCCGAGCTGGTCGGCGATTTCGGCACGCTGATGGGCTGGGCTGACAAGGTGCGCCGCATGAAGGTGCGCACCAACGCCGAAACCCCCGCCGACGCGCAGGTCGCGCGCGATTTCGGCGCCGAGGGTATCGGGCTTTGCCGCACCGAGCATATGTTCTTCGACGCTGCGCGGATCACCGCGGTGCGCGAGATGATCCTGGCCGACAGCGAGGACGGCCGCCGCGCCGCGCTCGCCAAGCTGCTGCCCGAACAGCGCGGCGACTTTGCCGCGATCTTCGGCGTGATGGCGGGGCTGCCGGTCACGATCCGGCTGCTCGACCCGCCGCTGCACGAATTCCTGCCGACGCGCGAGGAAGATTTTGCCGATGTCGCCGCCGCGGCAGGGGTGGGGGTCGAGGCGCTGAAGGCGCGGGCGAACGAACTCCATGAATTCAACCCGATGCTCGGTCACCGCGGTTGCCGCCTTGGCGTCACTTACCCCGAAATCTACGAGATGCAGGCGCGGGCGATCTTCGAGGCGGCGTGCGACGTCGCCGCCGAAACCGGCGCGGCGCCGATCCCCGAGGTGATGATCCCGCTGGTCGCGACGCGCCGCGAATTCGATCTGATGAAGGCGGTCGTCGATGCGCAGGCGAAGGCGGTGTTCGCCGAAAAGGGGCGCGAGATCGCCTATCTTGTCGGCACGATGATCGAGCTGCCGCGCGCCGCGCTGATGGCGGGCGAAATCGCCGAAACGGCCGAATTCTTCAGCTTCGGCACCAACGACCTGACCCAGACGACGATCGGCATCAGCCGCGACGACGCCGGCCGCTTCCTGACGCAATATGTCGACAAGGGCATCTTCCTGACCGATCCGTTCGTCAGCCTTGACGTTGAAGGCGTCGGACAACTGATCGAGATCGCCGCCGAGCGCGGCCGTGGTGCCCGCGCCGGGATCAAGATGGGCATTTGCGGCGAGCATGGCGGTGATGCGCCGAGCATCCACTTCTGCGAGCAGACCGGGCTCGACTATGTCAGCGCCTCGCCCTACCGTGTGCCCATCGCACGTCTCGCAGCGGCACAGGCGGCACTGAAGAGGGGATAAAGCCATGAAGAGCTGGCACCGCTATGCGATCACCCTGGTGGGCGGGATAGCGGTGGGGCTTGGCGGCGCCTGGGGTCTGACCCGTGGCGGGCTCGGCGATGGCGCGATCCGCAACGGCCCGTGGACGACCTCGCTCGGCTATGGGACGAAGGCGACCGATCCGCTGACGCGCGCGATGGTCGCGCGGTCGGGGCTGCTCGCGCTGCCGGCAAAGGAGACGCTCTACTGGATGGCGCGCACCGACGCCTCGGGCGCGCGGCTTGACGGCAATTGCCGTTACCGTCTGTCGGGAAAGCCGCTCGATGCGCGCTGGTGGAGCGTGACCGTTTATGATGCCAAAGGCTATTTGGTCGCCAATCCCGCGAATATCTGGTCGGTCAATGGCGCCAGTGTCCCGCTCGACGACAAGGGCGAATGGCACGTCACCATAGCGCCCGACCGGCCCGCCGATGGCGCCTGGCTTCCCGGGATCAAGGGGCAGCCGTTCGACCTGACGCTGCGCATGTACAATCCGGGCGCGGGCTTCCGCGCTGCGCCATCGGCGGCTGCGCTGCCCGCGATCGTCAAGGAGGGGTGCTGACATGCGCAGCTGGATCGGACCGCTCGCTTTTGGGCTGATCGTCGCGCTCGCGGCCGGCTATGCGGCCATCGCCGCCATCCCCTATGGCATGATGAAGATCGCGATGGACCGGCTTGGCCGCGGCGGCATCAATCAGATGTCGCAGGGACCGCTCGCGACGCCCGCGCGCCAGCCTGTCGTGCGGCCGAGCCCCGATCTTGCCTACTCCAGCTGTCCGTTCGACCTCGCGGCGGGGCCGCTCGAGGTTATGGTCGTGCCGGTCCCGGGGCGCTATTCTTCGCTCAGCATCTTCGATGCCGCGACCGACGTCGCCTTCGTGCGCAATGACGTCGAAGCGGGCGGAAAACCCTATCGAATCATCGTCGCGCGCGACGGGCAGGCGGTGCCGCCGGGTGCCGAGGTGGTGCGCGTCGGCCACGATCGCGGGATTGCGCTGATTCGCCTGCTGCTGAAGGATCCTGCGGAAATCGGGTCGCTCGACGCAATTCGCCGTCAATCGACCTGCCGAACCGTCACAAAGTCGAAATAGGGGGTTGCACGCCCCGCCGACTGCTCCTAAAGGCACCGCTCCACGCACCCGTAGCTCAGCTGGATAGAGCATCAGACTACGAATCTGAGGGTCGGACGTTCGAATCGTTCCGGGTGCGCCATTTCCTTTCGACATCGAAATTCAGGCTTCGCGGGCGCGACCGTGCATAGCTATGCCCTGTTGCATCGCTGCCGGGCCTGCGACATTCCGGACGCGATCCGGCCATGATGGACCGGCAAGGGAGAGTCATGAGCGAAGCCATCGTCACGGTCGATATCGGCGGCACGCACGCACGTTTCGCGATCGCCGAGGTGGCGGCCGGCCGCGTTGTCTCGCTCGGGCCCGAGACGACGCTGCATACAAAAGACCACGCCAGCTTTCAGACCGCCTGGCAGGATTTCGAGCGGCAGCAGGGCGGTGCGCTCCCGCGCGCCGTCGCCATTGCGATCGCGGGGCCGACGCGCGGCGAGATCATTCGCTTCACCAACAATCCCTGGATCATTCGCCCGGCGTTGATCGGCGAGAAGCTGAATGTCGACCGCTATACGCTGGTCAATGATTTCGAGGCTGTCGGTCATGCGGTCGCGCAGGCGGATGCGGGGTATTTCGAGCGGCTGACAGGCCCTGACGAGCCACTTCCCGCGAAGGGAACGGTCAGCGTTATCGGCCCCGGGACCGGGCTCGGCGTCGCGCATGTATGGCGCGACGGGACCGACTATCGCGTCCAGGCGACCGAAGGCGGACATGTCGATTTCGCGCCGCTCGACAGCATCGAGGACGCCATCCTCGCGCGGCTGCGCAAACGCCATCGCCGCGTGTCGGTAGAGCGTATCGTATCCGGTCCCGGCATCGTCGATATTTATGAAACACTGGCGGCGATGGAAGGGCGGCCGATCGCGCCGCTCGACGACAGGACGATATGGGGCCGGGCGATAGGCGGCGAGGATGCGCTGGCGGCTGCGGCCGCGGATCGCTTCTGCCTCTCACTCGGTAGCGTTGCAGGCGACCTTGCGCTTGCGCAGGGTGCCAGCGGCGTCGTGATCGCGGGGGGGCTTGGCCTGCGTATCCGCGACCAGCTCGTCCGGTCGGGTTTCCCCGAACGCTTCGTCGCCAAGGGGCGGTTCGAGAATTTCATGGCGGCGATCCCGGTCAAATTGATCACCCACCCGCAGCCCGGCCTTTTCGGCGCCGCCGCAGCATTCGCGCGCCAGCATCGCTGAAAAAAATCCGCTGGCGCGAGGACGCAAAAGGCGGCAGCAAGGGGGCATGACCGCGCGCCCCGTCCTCGGTATTATCGCCTGCAACCGCACCGTCGGGACAGAGGTCGCGCAAACGGTGATCAACCGCTATGCGACCGCCGCGATGCGCTACGCCGATTGCGCGGCGCTCATCATCCCGTCGCTTCCCGATCATATGCACGCGCGCGAGATAGTCGGGCGGCTCGACGGCGTGCTGCTCACCGGAACGCCGTCGAATGTCGCGCCGGCGCTCTATGGCGATCCGGCGGAAGGCGAGGGGCCGTTCGACCCCGATCGCGACCGGATGATGATCGAGCTTGTCGAAGCGACGATCGCCGCACAGCGCCCGCTGTTCGGGATCTGCCGCGGTTTTCAGGAGATCAACGTGGCGCTGGGCGGAACGCTGCGCCGCGATACGTCGGCGAGCGACGAACTGCTGCACCATCACGCCCCTGACGATGCCGCTTTCGATGCGATGTTTGACCATCGGCACAAGGTCGATCTCGTCGAAGGCGGCCTGCTTGCGTCGGCCTATGCCGCGCCCTCGCTGGAGGTCAATTCGGTTCATTATCAAGGCATCGGTGCGCTTGCCGACAGTTTGGCGGTCGAGGCGCGTGCACCCGACGGACTGGTCGAAGCCTATAGCGCGCGGCCGAACGGAGCGCCGCTGCTCGCGGTGCAATGGCACCCCGAATGGGCCACCGACGGCAATGATGAGAGCCAGACCTATTTCCACCTTCTCGGCCGCGCGTTAAGAGGCGAACTATGAACCGCCGCGTCACCCGATATGATCGCTATCTCGCGCGGATCAGCTTTTCGCCCTGATTGAAGAACTCCCCTCCCGCTGGCGGGAGGGGGCGGGGGTGGGGTGAGCCACAGGCGAACGTCCATCCTCTCGTCCTTCGGAGCGCGCTTCGTGCGCGCCCACCCCTAACCCCTCCCGCCTGCGGGAGGGGAATTTCAGGATCAGAAACATGCCCCGTAATCACGACATCGCCGAACTGCGCCGCCTCGACGTCGCGCACCATCTTCCCGCGCAGGCCGACTGGGCCGAAATCGAAAAGCTCGGCGGCAGCCGCATCATCACCCATGCCGAAGGCTGCACGATCGTCGATGGCGACGGCCACCGTATCCTCGACGGCATGGCGGGCCTTTGGTGCGTCAATGTCGGCTATGGCCGCGAGGAACTGGTCGAGGCTGCGGCAGCGCAGATGCGCGAACTGCCTTTCTATAATACCTTTTTCAAGACCGCGACGCCGCCGACGGTGACGCTCGCGGCGAAGATCGCCGAGCTTACCGGCGGGCGCCTGCCGCACATCTTTTTCAACGCCTCGGGCAGCGAGGCGAACGACACGGTGTTCCGCATGGTGCGCCATTATTGGAAGCTGAAGGGCGAGCCCAAACGGACCGTCTTCATCAGCCGCTGGAATGCCTATCATGGTTCGACCGTCGCGGGCGTATCGCTCGGCGGGATGAAGGCCATGCACGCGCAGGGCGACCTGCCGATCCCCGGTGTCGAACATGTCCGCCAGCCCTATTTCTACGGCGAAGGGCAGGGGATGACCGAGGAGGAATTCTGCGATGCCTGCGTGGCTGCGATCGAGGACAAGATCCTGGAAGTCGGTCCCGAAAATTGCGCCGCCTTCATCGGCGAGCCGGTTCAGGGCGCCGGTGGGGTCATCATTCCGCCCAAGGGCTATTGGCCGAAGGTCGAGGCGGTGGTGCGCAAATATGGCCTGCTGCTCGTGGCCGACGAAGTCATCTGCGGCTTCGGGCGCACCGGGAAGATGTGGGGGCATGAAACCATGGGTTTCACGCCCGACCTGATGCCGATGGCGAAGGGGCTTTCGTCGGGCTACCTTCCGATCTCGGCGACAGCGGTGGCGAGCCATGTCGTCGACGTGCTCAAGACCGGCGGCGATTTCGTCCACGGCTTTACCTATTCGGGCCATCCGGTCGCTGCGGCGGTCGCGCTCAAGAATATCGAGATCATCGAACGCGAAGGGCTGGTCGAACGCACCGGCAGCGTGACGGGTCCGCATCTGGCGAAAGCGCTTGCGACGCTGGACGATCATCCGCTCGTCGGCGAAACGCGCTCGATCGGCTTGCTCGGCGCGGTCGAGATCGTCGCTGACAAGGAAACGCGCGCGCGGTTCGGCGGTGCCGAAGGGACCGCCGGCCCGATGGCGCGCGACGCGTGCATCGCGAACGGGCTCATGGTGCGCGGTATCCGCGACAGCCTGGTCATGTGCCCGCCGCTGGTCATCACCACCGAACAGATCGACGAGATGGTGGCGATCATCCGCAAATCGCTCGACGCGGTGATGCCGAAGCTGCGGGCGCTCTAGCGATTTCTTTCCATTCCCGTTCGTGCTGAGCTTGTCGAAGCACTGTTTTCTTCTTTAGACGTGAAGAGAAGACCGGTCCTTCGACACGCTCAGGACGAGCGGGTTGAGGGCCTATATCCAGTATAAGGATCGACCCCCATGCCATCCGGCCTTTTTGCGCTGCTCGATGACGTTGCCACCATCGCCAAGGTTGCGGCGGCGAGCATAGACGACGTCGGCGCCGCGGCGTCGAAGGCCGGGGTCAAGGCCGCAGGGGTAGTGGTCGACGATACCGCGGTGACGCCGCGCTACGTCACCGGCTTCACGCCCGATCGCGAATTGCCGATCATCTGGCGGATCACCAAGGGATCGCTGTTCAACAAGCTGGTGCTGATCCTGCCGGCGCTGCTGCTGCTGTCGACGTTCCTGCCCTGGGCGATCACGCCGCTGTTGATGATGGGCGGCGCCTATCTTTGCTTCGAGGGTGCGGAGAAGGTCATCCACGCACTGCAGAAGGACAAGACGAGCCTTGCCGAGGACGCCGAGATCGTGGCCGACAAGGATCATGAAGAGACGATGGTGAAGGGGGCGGTGCGCACCGACCTCATCCTGTCGGCCGAAATCATGGTGATCGCGCTCAACGAAGTGCTGGACGAACATCTCGTGATGCGCGGCGCCACGCTTGCGCTGGTTGCGGTGCTGATTACCATCGCGGTCTATGGCGTGGTCGGGTTGATCGTGAAAATGGACGACATTGGCCTGCACATGGCCAAGCGCGGATCGGCGGCGCGGCAGGCGATCGGGCGCGCGCTGGTCAACCTCATGCCCAGTCTGCTGGCGGCGCTCGCGACCATCGGCACCGCAGCAATGCTGTGGGTCGGCGGGCAGATCGTGCTGCACGGCCTGCACGAATATCATATCGGCGGCATCGCCGAAGCGCTCGAATCGCTGGCTCATTCGGTCGCGGGCGGACTTCCGCTCGAAGGGCTTTGGACGTGGCTCATCAAGGCGACCGGCGACGGTATCTTCGGATTGCTGCTCGGTGGGCTGATCGTCGGGGTGCTGCACTTCCTTCCGGGCAAGAAGTCGGCACATTAAATCGCATCGTCATTGCGAGCGAAGCGAAGCAATCCAGAGCGGTTTGCGCACGCGCTGGATTGCCGCGTCGCCTTCGGCTCCTCGCAATGACGAAGAAATCTATCCCAGCAACACCACCGGACTGTCGGCGCGCCAGTGCATGCTGACCTTGTCGTCCCAGGTGAAATCCTCCTGGTCGTGGCGCGACAGATTGGGGCGCGACACGCGTAGCCGCGCGCCCGATTCGAGTTCGATGTCGTAAAGGGTGATATCGCCGAGATAGCTCATGCCCTTGATCGTGCCGCGCGCAAAATTATGCCCCTCGGGGGCGTCCTGCGCCGCGGCGCGCACCGCTTTGCCTTCGCCCGGAACGTGCAGATAGATTTTCTCGGGCCGCAGCGCGACCCAGACGTCGGCGCCATGCGGGCCGGTCACGCCATGGTTCAGATAGACGCGCCCCAATCCGGGGCAATCGACCGCGGCGCGATCGGGTTCGTCGAGCGTCAGCTTGCCTTCGAAGATGTTCACCGAACCGACGAAATCGGCGACGAAGCGGTTGGCGGGATATTCGTACAGGTCCGAAGGCCCGGCGAGCTGCGCCACGTCGCCCTTGTTGATCACCGCAATGCGGCTCGCCATCGACAGCGCTTCGTCCTGGTCGTGCGTCACGGTGACGAAGGTGATGCCGACCTGGTCCTGCAGGTCGGCGAGCTCGAACTGCATCTGCGCGCGCAATTTGGCGTCGAGCGCCGACAGCGGTTCGTCGAGGAGCAGCACCTTCGGCCGCATGATGAGGCTGCGCGCCAGCGCGACGCGCTGCCGCTGGCCGCCCGACATCTGGTCGGGCATGCGGTCTTCGAAGCCGCCGAGCTTTACCAGCTCGAGCGCTTCGGCAACGCGGTCCTTGACTTCGCCGCCGCGCACGCCCGCGATCTTGAGGCCGTAGGCGACATTGTCGGCGACGCTCATGTGCGGAAAGACGGCATAGCTCTGGAACACCATGTTCACCGGCCGCTTGTTCGGCGGGATACCGGCCATGTCCTGCCCGTCGATCAGGATATGGCCTTCCGTCGGCAATTCGAAGCCGGCGATCATGCGCAGCAGCGTCGTCTTGCCGCAGCCCGACGGGCCGAGCAGCACGAAGAACTCGCCCGCCATGATGTCGAGGCTGACGTTATCGACCGCGGTCACCTTGCCGAAGCGTTTGGAGACATTCTGGATCTGGATGATCGGCTTGGGCGCGTCGGTCATGGTCAGTGGGTTTCCGCAATGGCTTTGACGCCCTGAAGTTTCAGCGCGACGGCGGTGAGCAGGATGGTGAGGAGGATGAGCAGCGTCGATGCCGCATTGACTTCGGGCGTCACCGAGAAGCGGACCATCGAATAGACCTTCACTGGGAAGGTGATCGTGTCGGGGCCGCTGGTGAAATAGGTGATGACGAAATCGTCGAGGCTGAGCGTGAAGGACAGCAGCGCGCCCGCGATCAGCGCCGGGCGCATGTGCGGGATCAGCACATCGCGGAACACCGCCCATTCGCCGGCGCCGAGATCCTTTGCCGCTTCCTCCTGCTCGCGGTTGAAGGTGGCGAGGCGCGATCGCACCACCATCGTCACGAACGGAAAGCAGAAGGTGATGTGGGCAATGATGATCGCGCCGAGATTGAAGGGCCAGATCAGGTCGGTCGGCCATTCGAGCCATTTGGCGAAAAAGATCAGGAAGGCGACGCCCATGCAGATTTCGGGAACGATGATCGGCAGCGAAATCGTTCCGTCGACCGCGCCCTTCAACGGGAAGCGGAAGCGCCAGAGCATCACCGCCGCGACCGCGCCGAGGATCAGGCTGATAAGCGTCGCGAGCGCCGCGATGGTGAGCGAGTTGACGAGCGCTTCGACCAGCACGTCGTTGCCCAGCGCCTTGTCATAATATTTGAAGGTGAAGCCGCGCCAGACGACGTTGCGCTTGCTGTCGTTGAAGCTGAAGATCATCAGCACGACCAGCGGCGCGTAGAGAAAGACCATGACCGCGCCGACCCACAGCCGCATCCACAGGGTGCGGCTATATTCCAGCGGCGCGCGCGGGGTGCGGGAAAAGATCGCCATCAGCGCGCCTCCGGCACCTTGCGCCGCATCGATTGCAACGCGATGAGGATGAACATCGCATAGATGAGGATGAAGGAGAGCGCGGCGCCGAACGGCCAGTCGTTCGCCTTCTTGAACTGCCGTTCGATAACGTTTGCGATCATCTGGCTGTCGGTCCCGCCCATCAGGTCCGGCGTGAGATAGGCGCCGAGCGCGGGGATCAGCGTGATCATCACGCCGGCGACGATGCCCGGCGCGGCGAGCGGCACGACGATGCGCATGATGGTGCGGAAATGCCCGGCGCCAAGGTCGAGGCTCGCCTCGATCAGGCTGCGGTCGAGCCGGTCGAGCGCGGCATAGAGCGGCAGCACCATGAAGGGCAGGTGGACGTAGACCAGCCCGAAGACGACTGCGAAATTGTTGAAGAGCAGTTGCACCGGCTCCCATGTCGGAAGCGGCTGCATCCCGACAAGCGTCTTGAGCCAGCTCGCGCCGTCCCACAGCGCGCCGAGCCCCTTGTTGGCGAAGCCCTGGGTGCCGAGCAGCATCATCAGCGCATAGGTGCGGATCAGCAAATTGGTCCAGAAGGGCAGCATGATGCCGAGCAGCAGCCATGGCCGCCATTTCTCGCTCGCGAAGGTGATCGCCATCGCCACGGGAAAGCCGACGATCAGGCAGATCAGCGTAACGAGCGCCGCGACCGCGAAGCTTTTGCCGAAGATCGACAGATAGAGAAACTCGGTCGCGCGCTTGTAATTTTCGAGCGTTCCCGAAAATTCGATCTCGGTCAGGCCGCGGTTCTCGCCGAAGCTGTAGAACCAGACGATCGCCATCGGGATGACGAAGAACAGGAGGGTCCACAGCAGGGTCGGAACCGACACCGCCGCGAAGACCCGCTTGTTTGTTTTCCAGTCCTGCTCGGCCATCCCCCCGATGCCCCTTTCAGACCGTTACGACGCCCGCACCTTCGTAAAGGCTTCCTCGTAGAGTGGCTGAAGCTTTTCGTTGAACTTCGCATATTCGCACTTGGCGAGCACGTCCGCGGGCGGGAAGATGACCGGGTTGTCCTTGTAGCTGTCGGGCATCAGCGCCTTCGCGGCGGCGTTGGGGGTCGGGTAGAGGATTGTTTCGGTGATCTTCTTGTCGACCTCGGCATCGAGCATATAGTTGATGAAAGCGTGGGCGTTCTTCGGGTGCGGCGCGCCCTTCGGAATGCACAGCGTATCCGAATTGAGCTGGCTGCCTTCTTTCGGCACGACGAAATCGAGATCGGGATCCTCGGTCATCGCCTGTGCGATGTCGCCATTATATTCGAGCACGACATCGACGTCGCCCTTGAGCAGCAGATCCTGCCCGTCATCCTCGTGGAATTTCTTCACATAGGGCTTTTGCTTGATCATCATCGCCGAGATGGCCTGAATATCCTCCGGCGTCAGCGAATTGACCGATTTGCCGAGATATTTGCCATAGAGGCGGAACATGTCGCCGGCCTCCGACAGCCAGGCCATGCGGCCCTTATATTCGTCGCTGTCGAACAGGACCTTCCAGCTGTCCGGCGCGGTCTTCACCTTCGACTTGCGATAGCCGATGCCCAGAACCAGCCAGGTGTAAGGCATCGAGAATTTGCGGCCCGGATCATAATCGACGTTCAGGAAGCTGGGGTCGATATTCTTCATGTTCGGGATCTGCGCATGATCGAGCGGCATCAGCATGTCGGCGCGCGCCATGCGTTCGACAAAGTCGTTCGACGGCACGATGACGTCATAGCCGGGATTGCCCGCCTTGAACTTCGCGAACAGCGTGTCGTTGCTGTCGAACAGGTCCATCGTGACATCGACGCCCGTCACCGCCTTGAAATCGTCGAGCGTCGTTTCGCCGATATAGGTGTCCCAGTTGTAGAAGTTGAGCTTGGCCTCTTCGCCGTTGGCAAGCTTCTTGTCGCTGCCCTTGCTGCACGCGGCGAGGCCGCCGAAGCTGATCCCGATTGCGGCGACGCCCATCGCCTGAAGCAGCGAGCGGCGATTGCGGCCCTGCGCGAGCAGTTCGTTCAAATCCATGGCTGGCCTCCCTGATTGTGACCGCAAGCTGACTCATTAATGTCGGCTTGAAAAGAGGCTTTTTTGCACCGCAACACGAATCCCTGATATTTTCGTGCGTCGCGGCCCAGGCTGGTCGCTATGCGTTGCGCAGATACCAGTCGTAGTCGATCGTCGGCACCGTCCCGAAATAGCGATCCTGTTCGACCCGCTTCACGATGCTGAACATGTCGACGAAGCGGTCGCCGAGATAATCGCGCATCAGCGCCGAGGCGTGGAAGCGGTCGACGGCCGCGAACCAGTTCGACGGCGGCTTGTCGTCGCCCGAGGCGTCGCGATCATAGCCGTTGCCGACGACCGCCGGACCCGGGTCGGTCCGGCTTGTCATTCCGTGATGCATGCCGGCGAGTACGGCGGCTACCGCGAGATAGGGATTGGCATCGGCGCCGCAGGCGCGATGCTCGACATGCCGGCTTGGCGGCGGCCCGGCCGGGATGCGGAAGGACACGGTGCGATTGTTGACCCCCCACGTCGGCGCTACGGGGGCGTAGCTGTTCGCCTTGAACCGTCGATAGCTGTTGGCGTGCGGGGCAAAGAGCGCAAAGCCGTCGCCGACGCTGCCGATCATGCCGCCGATCGCGTGGCGCAGCGCATCGGTGCCCTCGGGATCGTCGCTCGCGAAGATATTGCCGCCCGCGCCATCGTTGACCGAGACGTGGATATGCATCCCGCTCCCCGCCTGTTCGGCGAAAGGCTTGGCCATGAAGGTCGCTTCGAGCCCATGTTGCTGCGCGATCGCCTTGACCAGCCGCTTGTACATGATGGCGTCGTCGCAGGCGCGCAGCGCGTCGGGTTTGTGGCGCAGCGTCAGCTCGAACTGGCCCGGTGCAAATTCGCTGATCGCGCTTTCGAGCGGCAGGCCCTGCACGTCGGTCGCCGCATAGAGGGCGTCGAAGAAAGGACGAAAGTCGTCGAGTTCACGCAGGCCATAGACTTCGACATTGCGCGGCGTGTCGCGGCTGTAGCCGGGGCGGGCGGGGCGCACCGACCCGTCGCGCGCGCGGCGCGGGTCGAGCAGGTAGAATTCCAGCTCGACTGCAAGCACCGGGGTCAGGCCGTCGGCGGTGTAGCGGTCGATCACGCGGCCGAGCACATGGCGGGGATCGAGGTCGTGCGGCGTGCCATCGAGTTCATAGAAATCGACGAGGAACTGCGCGGCCTGATCGCCGCCCCACGGCGTGCGGACAAGGGTGCCGGGGATCGGCTTCATCGATCGGTCAGCGTCGCCATCTTCCCAGACCAAGCCCGTTTCGACGGTGTCCTGCCCAGTGATGTCGACGACGGTGATTGAGCCGGGGAACATGCGTCCGCTTTCATAGACAGCGAGCACCTCATGCTGGCGAAGCCGCTTGCCGCGCGGGACGCCGCCCATGTCGGTATAGATCATCTCGATCGAATCGATGTCGGGATTGGCCCGGAAGAATTCCTCGGCCTCCGACCGCGGCGCGATCACGCCCGACGACTTCGCCATTGCCCCACTACTCCTTCAGCGCCTTGATGCAGTCGGCGAAGCCGCCGACCAGCCGGTCGATCTGGTCGCCGCCGGTCACCGGGCTCACCAACATCATATTATGAAATGGCGCCAGCAAAATTCCCCGGTTGGCGAGGAAAATATGGATCGCGGCCTCCAGCGCGGGGTGCATCGCCGCCTTCGCCTCGCCGCCGCTGCGGGGCGGGGCGGGACAGGTCAGAAACTCGACGCGGGCGCCGACCTGCGTGACGTGCCAGTCGAGCGACGCAGCGGCGATTTCGCGCTCCAGCCCCGTGACCAGCCGCGCCGCGCCGCGCAGCATGGCCTCATAGGCGGTGGGGGTGATGACCTCGCCGAGCATGACGTCCATCGCGGTGATCGCAAGCGCGTTGGCGGAGAGCGTCGTGCCGATGCCGCTATGCCCCGGCGGGCGCGCCCGGTTGAGCGCCGCCATGCGATCCGCGACCGCGGCGCTGAAACCATAGACGGCGCACGGCACGCCGCCGCCGATCGACTTTCCGACGACCATCAGATCCGCGATCGGGCCGTGCGTGCGCGCATGGCCGCCATAGCCCGAAGAGATGCTGTGCGTTTCGTCGAAAACCAGCAGCGTGCCCGTCTCGTCGCACAGGCTGCGCAGCGTTTCGAGGAAGCCCGGCGCGTCCTGCACCATGCCGACGTTGGTCATGACGGGTTCGGCGAGGACGCAGGCGATATCGCCGCCGCGCAGCGCGGCGGCAAGCGCGCCCGCGTCGTTGAATTCGATCACCGTCGTCGTGCCGCGAAGATCGTGGACCTGGCCGATCAGGCTGGCGCGCATCACCGGCGCGCCGTCTTTCAGATCGACGAACGCATCATCGACGGCGCCGTGATAGGCGCCGTTGAAGGTAAGGATTTTCGGGCGCCCGCTGATCCCGCGGCACCAGCGGATGACGGCGCGATTGGCTTCGCTCGCCGTGGTCGTCACCTGCCATTGCGGAAAGCCGAACATGGCCGAAAGCTTGGCGGACAGCGCGGCGCCGCGGGCGGTGGGCAGCATATAGCTCAGCCCCTCGGTCGCCTGCCGTGCGAGCGCGGCGGCGAGCGCGCGCGGCGAATGGCCGAACAGGCTGGCCGTGTCGCCAAGGCAGAAATCGTCATAGGTCCGCCCGTCGATGCTGGTCAGCGTCGCGTCCTTGGCCGAGGCGGCGACGATCGGGGCCGGGCTGGGCCAATCCTTCATCCAGTGGAAGGGCACCGACTGGAACCAGCCGGTCGCCGCGGCCTGATGCGCGAAAGCGCGCGGGTTGTCCGCGCGGAAGCGTTCGGCCTCGCGCGCGGCGACGCGGGCGATGGCGGCGTCGGCGATCATCCCAGCCTGTCTTTCAGTGCGTAATAGAGAAGGCCCAGCGTCGCGAGCGGGCGGCGCAGCCATTTGCCGCCGGGGAAGGGGTGCGAGGGCAGACTCGCGAGCACGTCGAAGCGTTCGGCGGTCCCCGCCAGCGCCTCGGCGATCAACTCGCCGGCGGTCGTCGTGATCAGCGCGCCATGCCCCGAAAATCCGTGCGCGAAAAAGACATTCCCGCGCCGTCCGATATGCGGCAGCCGGTTCATCGTCACCGCGACCGCACCGCCCCAGCCATAGTCGATTTCGGCATTGGCGATCTGCGGAAACACCTCGGCCATGAACGGACGCACGAACGCGGCGATGTCGCGCGGCGGCGTCTGCGAATAACGCTCGCCGCCGCCGAAGATCAGGCGCTTGTCGGCCGAGAGGCGGAAATAGTTGAGCACGAAACGGCTGTCGGCGACCGCGGCGTCGCTGGGCAGCAGTGCATCGGCGTTCGCGAGCGGCGCCGTCGCGATATTATAGTTCATGATCGGTACCGTGTAGCGCCCGAGGTCGGGCTCGACCTCACCGATCCAGCTATCGGTGGCGTCGATGACGTAACGAGCTTCGATGATGTCCCGTGTTGTGAACAGCCCGCTCGATCCGTCGCTTAAGTTTACAATTTGTTCGACGCGTTCATTCTCCAGGATGCGCACCCCCATAGCCTCCGCCGCTTTCGCTAGGCCGATGGCATAATTAAGGGGGTGGAAATGGCCGCCCTGCGGATCATGGATTCCACCATGATATAAGGGGCTCGAGATATGCGCGCCCATCGCGGATTTTGCGACGACTTCGGTTGTATAACTGAAGCGCGTGTCGAGAAAGGCGGCTTCGCGTCGCATGGCGTCGAAGTCTTTCGGCGTCCACGCTGCCTCCAGATGGCCTGCTTTTAGGTCGCAATCGATGCCATGGTTTTCGATCCGCGCTTTGACGCGATTGTTGCGCCAGCACAGGTCGAACAGTGCATCGGCGCGCTCGCGGCCGAACTCTTCCTCCAACTCGGATGTAGTCCAGCGCAATCCCGGTATCAGCTGCCCGCCGTTGCGCCCCGATGCCCCGAAGCCGACATGCTCGCGCTCGATTAGGATCACCGAAAAGCCGCGCTCCGCGCAGGCCAAAGCGGCCGAAAGGCCTGTGAAGCCGCCGCCGATCACAGCGACGTCGCACTCCAGATCGTCCGCCGTTGAACGAAGCGGCCGCCACGGATTCGCCGTCGCGGCATAATAGCTGTGGTTCAGCGGGTCGGTCATGGCGTTGCGCGCGTCAAACCCGCATCAGCAGATGTTCGCGCTCCCAGCTCGACACCACCGACTGATAGTTGAACAGCTCATAATCCTTCACGGCGTAGAAGATTTCGAAAAAATCGTCGCCGAGCAGGTTGCGGACCTTCTTGCACGAGCTGAACCGGTCGAGCGCGGCTTCCAGCGTGCGCGGCAGGGTGCGGGCGCGGTTATAGGCGCTGCCGGTGATCGGCTTGGGCGGAACCATGCGGTCGATCATGCCGATATAGCCGCAGACGAGCGAGGCTGCGATCGCCAGATAGGGATTGCTGTCGGCGCCGGGCAGGCGGTTTTCGACGCGGCGGTTATTCTTGTCCGACACGGGGATGCGAAAACCGCATGACCGGTTGTCGACGCCCCACTGGACGTTGATCGGCGCCGCGCTGTCGGGACGCATCCGGCGAAAGCTGTTCACATTGGGCGCCCACATGGGCGAGATTTGCGGCATGAAGCGGATCAGCCCCGCGACATAGGATCGAAAGGCCGCGCTGTCGCGGCCGTTGGCGGTCGCGAACAGGTTGCGCCCCGTTTCGGCATCGACGACCGATTGGTGAATGTGCATCGCGCTTCCCGGCTGACCGGCCATCGGGTTCGCCATGAAGGTCGCATAGACGCTGTGCTGTTTCGCGACGTTGCGGACGACGCGTTTGAAGAGAAACACCTCGTCGGCGAGCCGCAGCGGATCGCCGTGCATGAAATTCACCTCGAGCTGTGCGGCGCCCATTTCGTGGATCATCGTGTCGATATCGAGTCCCATCAGCTCGCAATCGTCATAGATATGATCGATGATATCCTCATATTCGTTCATGGCTTCAAGGCCATAGGGCTGGCTCGCGGTTTCCGCCCGGCCCGACTGGCCGGTCGGCGGCGTCAACGGAAAGTCGGGGTCGGTGTTCTGCGAGACGAGATAGAATTCGACCTCGGGTGCGATGATCGGTTTCCATCCCTTGTCCTGGTAAAGGCCAAGCACCTTTTTCAGGATCGTTCGCGGCGCGATGTCGACCTCGGTCCCGTCGCCGTTGTAGGCATCGGCAATGACGAAGGCCGTCGGCGAGGTGAAGCCCGGCGCGACGCAGATGGTATCGGGATCGGCAAGCAGGATCTTGTCGGGATCCTTGTCCCAGATATCGTCGATATCCTCGGGATAATGGCCGTCGATCGTGCAGATGAAGACGCTGCCGGGGATACGCAGCGACTTGTCCTTGACCGAAGCGAGGAATTTCTTGGCGGGCAGAACCTTGCCGCGCTGGACCCCGTTGATGTCGGGAACGATACATTCGACTTCGTCGATATTATGGTCGCTGATCCATTGTTCCAGATTGACTGACATGCGCCCCCGATTGGGCCGAGGAGCCGGCCCGTTTGTGGAAGGTGCAGCGTATAGCGAAGTCCGCCGGAGCGCCAGAGGGGCCGTTATCGGTCATTTCGGGCATTGCCAGTCGCACGGTAGCTCGCCAGATTGCGCCCAGATTACGCATCGTCATTGCGAACGGATTGCCGCGTCGCCTTCGGCTCCTCGCGATGACGATTCTTGGGAAGAGGAACATGACGATGCAGGGTGACAACGACCAGCTGGCAAGCTTCTGGATGCCCTTCACCGCGAACCGTTCCTACAAGGCCCATCCGCGCCAGCTCGTCGCGGCGAGCGGGATGTATTATCAGTCGGGCGACGGGCGCCGGATCCTCGACGGCACCTCGGGCCTGTGGTGCAGCAATGCCGGCCACTGCCGCCCCGAAATTGCCGAAGCCATCGCCGAGGCGGCGACAACGCTCGATTTCGCGCCGACGTTCCAGTTGGGGCACCCGCTGCCCTTCGAGCTGGCGCAGCGTCTCGCGGCGCTGATGCCCGAAGGGCTCGACCGGATATTCTTTACCAACAGCGGTTCTGAATCGGTCGATACCGCGCTCAAGATCGCGCTCGCGGTGCAGCGCGCGAAGGGGCAGGGGACGCGCACCCGGCTGATCGGGCGCGAGCGCGGCTATCATGGCGTCGGTTTCGGCGGAATCAGCGTCGGCGGGATCGTCAGCAATCGCCGCACCTGGCCGGGGCTGCCCGGAACCGATCATCTGCGGCACACGCACGATCTGGCGCGCAATGCCTTCACGCGCGGTTTCCCGGCGCACGGCGCCGAACTCGCCGACGACCTTCAGCGGCTCGTCGACCTGCATGGCGCCGAAACGATCGCGGCGGTGATCGTCGAGCCGATGGCGGGATCCACCGGCGTGCTGATTCCCCCGGCCGGTTATCTCCAGCGGCTGCGCGAGATTTGCGACCGGCACGGCATCATCCTGATCTTCGACGAGGTGATTACCGCCTTCGGCCGCGTCGGCGCGGCGACCGCTGCCGAGGCGTGGGGGGTGACGCCCGATATCATCACCATGGCGAAAGGGCTGACCAACGCGGCGGTGCCGATGGGCGCGGTCGCGGTGAAGCGCGATCTCCACGACGCGGTGATCGAAAGCGTGCAGAGCGGGATCGAACTGTTCCACGGCTATACCTATTCGGGCCATCCGCTTGCGAGCGCGGCGGGGCTCGCGACGCTCGATCTTTATGCGCGCGAGGGGCTGTTCGAACGGGCGAACGAACTCGCCGGCTATTGGGAGGATGCGGCGCACAACCTGAAGGGGCGGCGCCACATCATCGATATCCGCACGATCGGGCTTGTCGCCGGCATTGAGCTCGAGCCGCGACCCGGCGCTCCGACGGCGCGGGCGATGGAGCTATTCCACGCCGCCTTCGACAATGGGCTTCTGGTCCGCGCGACGGGCGACATCATCGCGCTGTCGCCGCCGCTGATCGTCGAAAAGGCGGAGATCGACGCGATGTTCGGCAAGCTTGCCGAGCTTCTGGAGCGCATCGATTGACGGCCTCTCTCTGGTGGGCGCACAAAAAAGGGGCCGCATATGCGGCCCCTTTCTGCAACCGGTTCTGAACCGGGACAGGCTCCCGGTCCGTCCTCAGCGCTTGTCGACGGGGACGTAGGCGCGCTGCGTCGGGCCGGTGTAGAGCTGGCGCGGGCGGCCGATCTTCTGCGCGGGGTCCGAGATCATCTCGTTCCACTGCGCGACCCAGCCGACGGTACGGGCGAGCGCGAAGAGCGCGGTGAACATCGTGGTCGGGAAGCCGATCGCCGACAGGATGACGCCCGAATAGAAGTCGACATTGGGAAAGAGCTTCTTTTCGACGAAATAATCGTCGTTGAGCGCCATTTCCTCAAGCTGCAGCGCGACGTCGAAGACCGGGTCGTTGACCTTGAGCGCGGTGAACACCTCGCGCACGGTTTTCTGCATCACCGTCGCACGCGGGTCGTAATTCTTGTACACGCGGTGGCCGAAGCCCATCAGGCGGAACGGATCATCCTTGTCCTTCGCACGCGCGATATATTCGGGGATGCGTTCGGGACGGCCGATTTCGCGCAGCATGTTGAGCGCGGCTTCGTTGGCCCCGCCATGCGCCGGACCCCACAGGCAGGCGATGCCCGCCGCGATGCACGCGAAGGGATTGGCGCCCGACGAACCCGCAAGGCGAACGGTCGAGGTCGACGCATTCTGCTCATGGTCGGCATGCAGGATGAAGATGCGGTCGAGCGCGCGGACGACCGCCGGATCAACCTCATATTCCTCGGCCGGAACGCCGAAGGTCATGCGCAGGAAATTATGCGTGTAGCTGAGGTCGTTCTGCGGATAGATGAAGGGCTGACCCACCGAATATTTATACGCCATCGCCGCGATCGTCGGCATCTTGGCGATCAGGCGGTGGCTCGCGATCATGCGCTGGTGCGGATCGTGGATTTCGGTCGAATCATGATAGAAAGCGGACAGTGCGCCAACCACGCCGCACATGATCGCCATCGGGTGCGCGTCGCGCCGGAAGCCGCGATAGAAGGTCGCAAGCTGTTCGTGCAGCATCGTGTGGCGCGTGATCGTGGTATCGAACTTCGCCAGTTCGTCGCCGCTCGGCAATTCGCCATTCAGGAGCAGATAGGCGACCTCCATGAAGGTCGAATGCTCGGCAAGATCGCCGATCGCATAACCGCGGTGGAGCAGGACGCCTTCGTCGCCGTCGATATAGGTCAGCTTCGACTCGCAGCTCGCGGTCGAGGTGAAGCCCGGATCATAGGTGAAGGCGCCGGTCTGGCCGTAGAATTTGCGAATGTCGACGACGTCGGGGCCGACGGTGCCCTTCAGCACCGGACTCTCGACAATCTTGTCGCCCAGGGTGATTTTCGCGGTCTGGTCGGTCATATTTTTTCCCCTGATCTGCGGGCGGGAGAGTGAGTGGCTACGCCCCTGCCGGATAATTGTGCGCTGCGTCAAGTCGCGCCAGGCTCTCGTCGCGCCCCAATAGCAGCAAGACGTCGAAAATGCCCGGAGAAACGGTGCGGCCGGTCAGCGCGGCGCGCAGCGGTTGAGCCAGCTTGCCAAGGCCGACTCCGGCCGACTCGCTCGTCTCGCGCACCGCCGCCTCGATGGCATCGTGCGACCAGTCGCCGAGCGCGCGGAGGCGGTCGCTCACATTCGCCAGCAAGCCTTCCGGGGCTTCGGCGATCAGCGCGGCCGCTTTCTCTTCGACCGCCAGCGGACGCACCGCAAACAGGAAGACGGCGCCCTCGGCAATCTCGTCCAATGTCTTCGCGCGCGGCTTGAGCACGTCCATCGCGCGCGCCAGCAAGGCGCGGTCGTCGCTGTCGAGCGCGCGGCCGACCAGCGCCTCGATGCGCGGCGCCACCAGGCCGGCAAGCCGGGCATCGTCGGCCTCGCGGATATAATGACCGTTCAGATTCTCGAGCTTCTTGAAATCGAAGCGCGACGGCGAGCGGCCGACATTGGCAAGATCGAACCATTCGACCGCCTGCTCGCGGCTGATGATTTCGGCATCGCCATGCCCCCAGCCGAGGCGGAGCAGATAATTGTTCACCGCCTCGGGCAGATAGCCAAGCTCGTCGCGATAGGCATCGACGCCGAGCGCGCCATGCCGCTTCGACAGCTTTGCGCCATCGGCGCCATGGATCAGCGGGACGTGCGCATAAACCGGTTCGCGCCATGCCATCGCGCGGATCAGCGCGAGTTGGCGGAAGGCGTTGTTCAGGTGATCGTCGCCGCGGATGACATGGGTGATCCCCATGTCGTTATCGTCGACGACGACGCTGAGCATATAGGTCGGGGTGCCGTCGCTGCGCAGCAGGATGAAATCGTCGAGCTCGGCATTCTGGACCGTCACCTCGCCCTGCACGCGGTCGTGGATCGTCACCGCGCCGTCCTGCGGCGCGCGCAGGCGGATGACATGCGGCGCGGCGGGATCGCCGTCGTCCCGGTCGCGCCACGGGCTGCGGACGCGGAAGGGGATGCGCTTTTCCTGCGCTTCGGCGCGCATCGCGGCGAGTTCATCCTGCGTCAGATAGCAGCGATAGGCCGCGCCTTTGGCGAGCAGCTCGTGTGCAACCTCGGCATGGCGTGCCGCGCGCGCGAACTGATAGACGGTCTCGCCGTCCCAATCGAGGTCGAGCCATTGCATCCCGTCGAGAATCGCGTCGATCGCGGCGTCGGTCGAGCGTGCGCGGTCGGTATCCTCGATCCGCAGCAGGAACTTGCCGCCGTGATGGCGCGCAAAAAGCCAGTTGAACAGCGCGGTCCGCGCGCCGCCGATGTGCAGATATCCGGTGGGGGAGGGGGCGAAGCGGGTGACGACGGCGGTGCCCGTCGCTTCGGGGGTCGCTTCTGCCAATTCGGTTTTGTTTTCGGTTGCCACTCTGGCCTCTTTCACTCAGGCTGCCGGCCGCGGAACAGGGACCGCGGCGGATTTCGGGGCTGCCCCTAGCATGGCGACAAGCACGCTTCAAACGCCCATTGCCGCGCGGACGCTTTCATGGTTCGGCGCGTTTCCGGCGGCGCTCGAGAGGCGCCTGGAGATCGAGCGCGAGCGGCTGCCGCTCTGGCTTCCCGTGGCCTTCGGCGCGGGGATCGCGCTGTGGTTCGCTTTGCCGACCGCGGCGCAATGGATCGGACTTCTTTGCGCCATGGCGGGGGGCATGGCCTTCGGCCTGGCAATCGGCTGGCAGACCCGCGTTGGCCGCGCGCTGACCATCGGTTGCGGGGTTGCGGCGGCAGGGCTGCTGCTGATCTGGGGCCGCGCGCTGTGGGTCGAGGCGCCGGTGCTTGCGCGGCCGGTAACGACCGAATTTTCGGCGCGGGTCGAAGCCGCCGAGCCCTTGCCCGCGCGCGAGCAATTGCGGCTTGTCGTGCGGCCGCTCGCGCGTCCCGATCTGCCACCGCGCCTGCGGCTGACGCTGCGCGGCGACCAGCGGCGCCTAATTGTGCCGGGGACGATGATCGGCGTGCGCGCGCGGCTGATGCCGCCGCCAACCGCGAGCCTGCCCGGCGGCTACGACTTTGCGCAGCGCGCGTGGTTCGACCGCATCGGCGCGGTCGGAACAGTGCTTGGCGATGTCATACTGCCGCCGGGCGCCGAGCATGCGCGCCAGCCGCTGCGCGCGCGGCTGAGCGAGCATATCCATCGCCAGGTTGCGGGGTCGCCGGGCGGCGTCGCGTCGGCGCTGGTGACGGGCGATCGCGGCGCGATCACGCCCGAGGACGAGGAGGCGATGCGGCGCAGCGGGCTGGCGCATCTCCTGTCGATCAGCGGACTGCACGTCACCGCCGTGGTCGGCTTCGCGATGCTGCTCGCCATGCGGTTGCTGGCGCTCAGCCCGCGGCTCGCGCTCGCGGGCTATGTGTTGCCGCTTGCTGCCGCCGCCGGGGCGCTCGCTGGGGGCGGCTATACGTGGTTGGCTGGCGCCGAGGTGCCGACGCTGCGGTCGTTGATCGCGGCGTTGCTGGTGCTGGCGGCGATCCTGCTGGGGCGCGAGGCGATTACCTTGCGGCTCGTCGCCGCCGGCGCGCTGCTCGTGCTACTGTGGCGGCCCGAGGCGCTGGTCGGGCCGAGTTTCCAGCTCAGCTTCGCGGCGGTAACCGCGATCGTCGCGCTCCACGAAAGCAGGGCGATGCAGCGCTTCGTCGCGCGGCGCGAGGAGCCATTTGCCTTCCGCTTCGGGCGTGGCGTCGCCGGCTTGCTGATCACCGGCATCGTCGTCGAGGTCGCCTTGTCGCCGATTGCGCTGTTCCATTTTCACAAGGCCGGGCTTTATGGCGCGCTCGCCAATGTCGTCGCGATCCCGCTCACCACCTTCGTCATCATGCCGGCGGAGGCTTTGGCGCTGCTGTTCGACGCGGTGGGGGTGGGGGCGCCCTTCTGGTGGGTCGCCGATCATGCGCTGCGCTTGCTCATCGGGCTCGCGCATCATGTCGCCGCGGCGCCTGGCGCCGTCACCACCTTGCCTGTGTTCCCGCCATGGGCCTTCGGGGTCGCAATGGCGGGCGGGCTTTGGATATTGCTGTGGCGCAGTGGGTGGCGCTGGGCGGGCGCCGTGCCGCTGGTGGCGGGGATGGCGGTGCTGCTCGCTCAGCCGCGCCCCGACCTGCTCGTGACCGGCGACGGTCGGCATATCGCAGCCGCCGTGCCGGGCGGCGGCTATGCCATGCTGCGCGATCGTGCCGGCGATTTCGTACGCGACGCGATGGCCGAAGCGGCGGGGATCGACACGCCGCTCGTCGCGCTTGGCGATCTCGACCATGTCGATTGCAATCGCGATTTCTGCCGTTGGACACAGGGCAGGGGCGATGCGCCGCGCGTCATCCTTGCCGCGCATGGGCGCGACCGGATCGCCGGTGAGGAGATGGCGGCCGCCTGCGCAGCCGCCGATGTGGTCATCAGCGAACGCTGGCTACCGCGCGAATGCGTCGCGCGCTGGCTGACGATCGACCGCGATACGCTGGAAGAAAGCGGCGGCCTTGCGCTCTATCTGGGTACAAAGCCGCGGCTCGTTTCGGCGCTGCGCGCGGGCGATGCGCATCCTTGGCGCCGCCCGCACCAGCTTAGTGGTAACGACGAAGCAGTCCCGACAGCCGACCTTGCACCATGACGCGATCGGCTTCGTAACGCTGCGGTTCATAGGCGCTGTTGGCGGGATCGAGGCGCACCATCCGGCCTTCGCGATGGAAATATTTGAGCGTTGCGTCCTGTCCGTCGACGAGCGCGACGACGATATCGCCCTCGCGCGCGGTGCTCGCCTTCTGGATCAGCGCGTAGTCGCCGTCGAAAATCCCCGCCTCGACCATCGAGTCGCCCGACACCTCGAGCGCATAATGTTCGCCCGCGCCGAGCAACGCGGCGGGAACGGCGAGCCGGTTATAATCTTCGAACGCCTCGATCGGGACGCCGGCGGCAATCTTGCCGTGCAGCGGCACTTCGATAATGTCGTTCGCGGCGATGGGCTTCAGCGCCGGTGCGGGCTTGCGCAGCGGCACCACATTGTCGCTGTCGCTCCGCGTTTTGGGCTTGGCCGCATCGGGCAGCTTCAACACTTCGAGCGCACGCGCACGATTGGGCAGGCGGCGCAGGAAGCCGCGTTCCTCGAGCGCGCTGATCAGCCGGTGGATGCCCGATTTCGACTTGAGGCCCAGCGCCTCCTTCATTTCCTCGAACGACGGCGAGATGCCGCTGGCGTCGAGCCGTTCCTGGATGAAGTGGAGCAGTTCATGCTGCTTCGCGGTCAACATCGGTCGTTCTCCATGATGGCGTTTCCGGACATAAGGGGAACGATAGTGGAACAGACCGGAACTTGTCAAGCGATCGCGATATAGCTTGCAAGCTCCCCCGCCGCGCGGGGTGCCGCGCCGATATCGCGGACGATCAGCGCGTTGGCGGAGATCAGCGGTTGCGTCTGGCCGCTGTCCTGTCCGTCGCAGGGGGTGAGCAGCCCCTTGTCGAGGCGCGCGCGCAAATAATCGCGCCTTGCCCCGCCGGGGCCGAGTGGAACCGCGAGGGGGGCCTGGCTGACCTCCGGCAACGGCGCGGCCGCCCCGGCAAGGTAGCGGACGAGCGGTAGCAGAAAGAGCGTCGCGGTTACGAACGCCGACGACGGATTACCCGGCAGGCCGAGCAGGATCGCGTCGCCGATCCGGCCGGCGATCAGCGGCTTGCCGGGGCGCATCGCGATCTTCCAGAAATCGAGCTGCCCGCCCGCATCGTCGAGCGCGCCGCGGACATGGTCGTGATCGCCCACCGACGCGCCGCCAACGGTAACGATGACATCGTGCCGCCGCGCCATATCGCCCAATATATTGGCGAGAACGCCGCGATCGTCGCGCGCGCGCAGCGGCAGCGTGACGTCGGCGGGTTCGGCGGCGAGCATCGCGGCGAGCATCGTGCCGTTGCTGTCGGGTATCTGACCGGGCGCGAGCGCACGCCCGGGCGCGACCAGTTCGTCGCCTGTCGTCAGGATCGCGACGCGCGGGCGTCCCCCGACGATCAGGTCGCCCGCACCGCCCATGATGGCGGCGGCGAGCGCGCCGGGAGAGAGGCGACATCCCGCCGTGAGCAAATGCGCTCCCGCTGCAAAATCGCTTGCCCGGGCGCGGACATGGCGTCCACGCGACGCGGGGCCATCGCCGGTGAGCGTCAGGCGCGCGCCATCGGCGATGACATCCTCTTGCACCACCACGGTATCGGCATTGGCCGGCAGCATCGCGCCGGTGAAGATGCGGATCGCTTCGCCCGGGCCGAGCGCGTGGGCGGGCGCGGTGCCGGCGGCGACTTCGCCGGCGATCGTCCACGGGCCGGGCATATCGGCAAAGTGGATCGCATAGCCGTCCATCGCCGACAGCGCCGCCGCGGGCTGGTCGCGCCCGGCGACGACGTCCTGCGCAAGATAGCGTCCGGCGCATTGCGCCACGCCGATATTGTCGGCGCCGAGCGGCGGCTTCAGCGCCAGCAGCCGCGCCTGGGCCTCTTCGACCGCGAGCAGCGCGCTCATGCGGCGCGCCAGTCGCCCGACCGGCCGCCGCTCTTTTCGAGCAGGCGGATATCGCCGAGCACCATCGCGCGGTCGAGCGCCTTCGCCATGTCGTAGAGCGTCAGCAATGCGACGGACGCGGCGGTTAGCGCCTCCATCTCGACCCCCGTCGGCCCGGTCGTCGCGGCGGTCGCGCGGACCGAAATGCCGTCGGCTTCCCAGTCGAATTCGACCGCGACGCTGGTCAACGCCAGCGGGTGGCAGAGCGGGATCAGCTCGGCGGTGCGCTTGGCCGCCATGATCCCGGCGATGCGCGCGGTCGACAGCACGTCGCCCTTGGGCGCGTCGCCGGCGCGGATCGCGGCGAGCGCTTCGGGCGCCATCGCGATGCGACCGCTGGCGACGGCGCGCCGACCGGTCGCGGCCTTCGCGCCGACATCGACCATATGCGCCGCGCCGCTTTCGTCGAGATGTGTTGGTCGGTTCGTCATCGATGCGGTCCTTTGTCAGTGCGCTTCGGACAGCGGAAAGGACACGGACACGCGTGTGCCCTTACCGACTTCGCTTTGAATATCGAGCTGGCCGTTATGCCGTTCGCTGATGTGCTTGACGATCGCCAGCCCCAGCCCGGTGCCGCCGACCGAGCGGCTGCGTGCTTCGTCTACGCGGTAGAAGCGTTCGGTGAGGCGCGGGAGGTGATCGGGCGCGATGCCTTCGCCTTCGTCCTGGACCGCCAAACGGACGCGGCGGCCCTCGCGCGTCAGTTCGACCGTCACCGGGGTGCCGGGGCGGCCGTATTTCATCGCGTTGGAGACGATATTGTGGACGAGTTGGCCGAGCTGCGCCGCGTCGCCCAGCACCGGCTGCGCAGCGTCGCCGAGGCGATCGACAATGTCCTGCGGCCGCGCCTCTGCACTGTCCTTCATCTGCGCAAGCGTATGGCGGACGATGGCGGCGAAATCGACCGGGGTGGTCGGGCGGCGGAAGCGATCGGCTTCGACCCGCGAGATCGACAGCAGGTCGATGACGAGCTGCTGCATCCGCCGCGCCTCGCGCTCGATGATCGCGAGGAAACGGTTGCGCGTCGGGGCATCGGCCTCGTCGTTCATGTCCTGCAATGTCTCGACATAGCCGAGGATCGCGGCAAGCGGCGTGCGCAGTTCGTGACTGGCGTTGGCGACGAAATCGGACCGCATGCGGTCGGCGGCATCGATCGCCGAGCGGTCGGATAGAAAGATGATGCGGCCGCCGTGCGACAGCGTCGCGATCCGCATCGTCCAGCGCTGGCCGGGCCGCGGATAGTCGGCGAGATCGACGGTCATCGCGCCCGTGTCGACGTCGCCAGCCGACAGCCATTCGGCCGCCACCGGATGGCGGATCGCGGTGCGGATGTCGGCGCCGACGATGTGGCGTCCGAGCAGGCGGACCGCTGCATCGTTGGCGATGGCGACGACATTGTCGATTACCCCCAGCACCGGTTCGCGCTCCTGATCGGCCCAGCGGGTGAAATCGGGATGGCGCAGCAGCAGCGGCGGTTCGACGGGGACCGGAGAGGCGGCGACAGGCGGCGCCGCGGCGGGCGGCGGCTGTGCGCCATAAACAAGGACCGCGCCGAGCGCCCCTGCGAGTGCCAGGATCGCGATCGAGGCGAGGTCGCCGCCGACAAGCGCCGCGAAAATCGCCGCGACGGCGACAAGCGTCAGCGCCGCAACCAGGCTGGACAGGCGGTCGAACATCGACGCTGCGCCTCGCACGAAGCGGCGCGGCGCGCAAGGCGCTTCGCGGGGCGGTGCATCGGGTTACCATCGCGGCGCAGCCTGTCCCAAAGCGGGAAGGGCGCGGGAGGCGGCCGGTCTTTTGCTTTTCCTAAAGGCTTCACTGGTTTAATGCGCGGCCATGGAAAACAGCGACATCCCGAACGAAGCGCCCGCGACCGGCGACGAAGCCGTTCCCTCGCGGCGCAAGATGCTCGCGCTCGGCGCGGTCGGCGTGTCGGCGGCGCTGACCATCCGCCCCGCCTTTGCACAGACCGCGGTATCGGTGATGAACTGCCAGATTCCGGTGCCCGACGCGTCGGCCGCCGGCCGCTACATCGACGCGGCGGGCAAGCTTGTCCCGCCGGGGACGCAGGGGGCGTTTCCGGGCGCACCGCGGCCGTTCACCGGCGAGGAAGTCAAGCGCGCCTTTCGCGGCCAGACGCTGCCAGGCACCAGCTACAACCAGTCGCAGGCCTATCTGCAATATATCCGGCGCTTGCAGGCGGGGCAGAGCGGCTTTACCTGTTTCGCATCCATCCAGATGCCGCGCTGATCGTCGCTTCCCCCTTTGCGATGATGGTTCGCCGGCATCGCAGACAAAGGGACAGATGTGAAACTAGCTTCGCTGAAAGCCGGGCGCGACGGCCGGCTCGTCGTCGTTTCGGACGACCTCGCCTGGTATGCCTATGCGACCCATATCGCGCCGACGCTGCAGGCGGCGCTTGACGACTGGGCGGAAACGGCGCCGCGGCTGAAGGCGCTTGCCGAAGACATCAATCACGAGGCGATCCCGCGCGAGCGCTTTCACGAGCGCGACGCCGCTTCGCCGCTGCCGCGCGCCTATCAATGGGCCGATGGCAGCGCCTATGTGAACCATGTCGCGCTGGTGCGGCAGGCGCGCGGCGCCGAAATGCCCGAAAGTTTCTGGCACGATCCGCTGATGTATCAGGGCGGCAGCGATGCCTTTCTGGCGCCGCGCGATCCGATCCCGCTCGGCGATCCGGCGTGGGGCTGCGACATGGAGGCCGAGGTGGTGGTCGTCACCGGCGACGTGCCGATGGGCGTCGATGCCGAAACGGCGCGGAGCCACATTCTGCTCGTCGGCCTGACCAACGACGTGTCGCTGCGCGGGCTGATCCCCGGCGAACTGGCCAAAGGCTTCGGCTTTTTCCAGTCGAAGCCGTCGAGTGCGATGTCGCCGGTGTTCGTTACACCCGACGCGCTCGGCGACCGGTGGCAGGACGGCAAGCTGCACGGCACGCTGTGCGTCGACCTCAACGGCCAGCCGCTCGGCCGCGCCGATGCCGGCGTCGACATGACCTTCGACTTCGGCCAGCTGATCGCCCATGCCGCGAAAACGCGCGACCTGCGCGCGGGGACGATCATCGGATCGGGGACGGTGTCGAACCGCGACGCCGATGGCGGACCCGGCAAACCGATCGGCGAGGGCGGGCTCGGCTACAGCTGCCTTGCCGAAGTGCGGACGGTCGAGACGATCCGCGACGGCGAGGCGAAAACGCCCTTCATGCAGGCGGGCGATACGGTGCGGATCTGGATGGATGACGAGCGCCACCACAGCATCTTCGGCGCGATCGAACAGACGGTCGCCTGACGCGCCGGCAGCAAAAAAGGGGCGGGAATGATCCCGCCCCTTTTTTGTTGGGTTTGCGATGCGGCGTTCGTCAGGGCTTGCCGCCGCCGAGGCTGCCGCCCGACATTGCATCGCTGAGCGAGCAGGCCGCCGGGCCCAGGATAACGATGAACAGCACCGGCAGGATGAACAGGATCAGCGGTACCGTCATGATCGCGGGCAGGCGCGCGGCCTTTTCTTCGGCGCGCATCATGCGTTCGTTGCGGAATTCCGCCGACAGGACACGCAGCGCGCTGGCAAGCGGCGTCCCGTATTTCTCGGTCTGGATCATGGTGGTGACCACGCCCTTCACCGATTCGAGGTTCACGCGATACGCCAGATTTTCGAACGCTTGCCGCCGTTCGGTCAGGAAGCCGAGTTCGATCGAGGTCAGCGCGAATTCCTCGCCCAGTTCGGGATAGGCACGGCCGAGTTCCTTCGACACGCGGGAAAAGGCCGAGTCGACGGTCAGATCCGCTTCGGCGCAGATGACCAGCAGGTCGAGCGCGTCGGGAAGGCCCTTGCGGATCGCGTCGGTGCGCTTTTGCCGCTTGTTCTGGATGAACAGGTCGGGCGCCTTGTAACCGAGGATGAGCATGGCCATCGTCGCGCCCGAACGCTTGAACGGCGTCAGGTCGGGCCACAAGTCGACCCAATAGATCAGCAGTGCCGCGATACCGCCGAAGACGATCGGCAGGACGAGGCGGCCGAAAATGACCGCGACGGCCAGATCCTTCGACCGGATGCCGGCCTGCGCCAGCTTTTGCTGCACTTCCTTGATCTGGCTGTCCTGCAGCACCTGCAGCTTGCCGAGGAAGGTGCGCATCTTGTCGGCGGTATGGTTCTTGCGGACGAGGCGCGCGCGGCGCTTGGCGGTCGAGGCGGTGATCCCCGCCTTCAGCTGTTCGCGGCGATCGTTGAGCGCCTTCACGCGCTTCGCCATCGGGTCGCGAACGGTCAACGCGCCGTAAATGGCCACCATGACCGCGAAGATGCCGACCGCAACGAGCATGGTCGAGGCCCAGACGACGTCGACGCCCAATAGCGTCGGGCCCTGCTGCGCTCCGGAGAAGGCGGTGAGGAGGAGGGTGCTGTTCATGCTGCGTCCTTCCTCAGATTTCGAACGAGATCATGCGCGACATGATGAAGGCGCCGATGCTCATCCACACCAAACCGCCCAGGCCAGCGACGATCAGCCGCTGTTCGAAGAAGAAGCCCTGCAGATAGCCGGGGTTCATCGACCAGACGACGCCGAAGACGAAGAACGGCAGGGCGCCGACGATATAGGCCGAAGCCTTGGCTTCCGAAGACATCGCCTTGATCTTCAGCTTCATCTGCGCGCGCTTGCGCAGCACGTCCGACAGATTGGCCAGCGTTTCGGCAAGATTGCCGCCCGTTTCGCGCTGGATCGCAATGGTGATGCAGAAGAACTGGAATTCGGGCGTGCCCAGCATTTCTGCCGATTCCTGCAACGCCTGTTCCATCGTGTTGCCGATGCGGATGCGTTCGACGATCCCGCGAAACTCCTCGCCGACGGGGCCGGGCAGTTCCTGGCTCACCACCTGAAAGGTTTCGGTCACGGGAAGCCCCGATTTCAGGCCGCGAACGAGCAGGTCGATCGCGTCGGGAAAACGCGCATTGAATTTGAGGACGCGCTTTTTGATGATCCGCCCGACCACCATATGCGGAAGTCCGACACCGGCGAGCAGCCCGAACATCAGCGCCAGCATGAAAGGCGCACGCACGGACAGCATTCCGCCCGCAACGACGACGAACAACGCCATCGACGCAAACATATATTTGCTGAGCGTCCAGCCCTTGCCGGTCCGGCGAAGGCGCAGTTCCATCAATTCGCGCCGCGGCATCAGGCTGCTGATGCTGGCGTTGCCGCTATTGCCAGCGGCAGCGATCGTCTTGCGCATCTGCGCTGCGACGACCGCCTCGGTCGAGGCCGCGTGGCGATCCTTCACCGACGACAGGCGGCGGCTCTTGGCCTTGCCGGCAGAAGGTCCGGCAAAAGCCAGCGCCAGCATGCCGACCGCCAGCAACGCGGCGCCGAATGTTAGGATGATTGGCAGGTTCATGATCGCCCTTTGCCCCGTTCCCGCTGTGGTCGCGGCGGCGGCCGGCCTGCGCCGGCCCCCGTCACGTGCTTATTTCGCGCCTTTTTTGACGAGCGTACCCAGACCGCCCAGCTTGCCGAGCAGCGAGCCGCCCGATTTTGCTTTCGCCGGTGCCACCTCTTCGGCTTCGGCATCGGCGCCGTCGAGGACGACGCGCGTCAGATTGGCCCAGACCTGGCCGGCCTTGGTTCCCTTGCACACCTCGGCATAGGATTTGCCGAGCTTGGCCGCTTGCGCGACAAGCTTGGGGTCGAAGGGGACCACGATATCGATCGCGCGCTCGATCGACGATTCGAACTCCTTGCGCGACAATTCGCCGATCGTGGTCTGGAACTTATTCGCGACGAGCACGACGCGCGCGCCCGGCACATTTTGCTTGAACCACGACAGAAGACGGATCGTATCGCGCGCCGAAGCCAGCGTGACGTCGGTGACGAGCAGGATCGTCCCGCATTCCGACACGAGGTGCGGGAAGGGGATGAGAACCTGACGCGGAATATCGACGATCGTCATCTCGAACGCGTTCCGCAGCTCTTCCTCGAGCTGATAGAAGGCCGAACCGTCGGTCATCACCGGCTGGTGGATCGGCGCTTCGGCCGACAGCAGGCTGAGCTTGTCCGAGGCGCGCACCATGGCGCGTTCGATGAACAGCCCGTCGATACGGCTGGGATTGTCGATCGCGTCGATCAGCCCGCGGCCGGGTTCGAGATCGAGCGTCAGCGCACCGGTGCCGAAATGCACGTCGAGGTCGAGCAGCGCGGTCTGACGGTCGGCCTGTTCGCTGATTGCCCAGGCGAGCGAGGTCGACACCATCGAGGCGCCGACGCCGCCGCGCACGCCGACGACCGCCATCATGTGGTGCGGCTTGTCGTCATGCATGTCGGCATGCTTGGGGGCCGAAAGGATCGCCTGCGCATTGGTCAGCGCGTCGCGGACCTGATCGAGCGACAGCGGTTTCAGGAGGTAATCCTGAATGCCGCTCGACAAGAGATCGCGATAGAGGCGAACGTCGTTGACCTGGCCCGCCGCGATGACGACGGTGCCGGGTTCGCAGACCTCTGCCAGCGCGTTGATGTCGTTGATCGGATCGCCCGACTCGGACATGTCGACGAACAGGATGTTCGGGCTCGCCGAGACCGACAGCGACTGCACCGCGTTGCGCAGGCCGCCCTTGTTGCACTTCTCGATGGGCCAGCCCATGTCGGCGGCGGCGACGCGGATCAGCTCCAGCGTATCGTCGTCGCACACAAAGGCGTTGAACGGGTCACGCAGCCCGGCTGCTTTGAAAGGCGCGTTCACTGGCTTCCTCCGCTGTTGCTGGTCGCCTGTCCGCGCAGGTCGCCTGCGCCCGTCGGCGGTTTGTCGCGATAGGTCTTGATCGCTCGGGTGGCGGTCGTCGGATCATTGTCGCGCTCGCTGGTGCCCTTGATCAGATCGTTGGGATCGGCGACCATCGCGGCCAGATTGCTGTTCGTCGCGCAGCCATAGTTGGCCGAGGTCGCGTTGTTGACGTTGATCGCCGAACGGCTCGACCAGTTGGGGCAGCTCGGCACCGAGGCCGAAGCGCGCGTCACGATCACGCGAACATAGCCCGGCGCGACCGCGCCCGTCGTCACCGGCACATCGCCGCTGAGCAGCAGGCCGCGGCGTTCGACCATCTCGCGGATCGTTTCCTTCGCGCCGCTGCTGCCATAGGCCGACGGGTCCTCGATCGCGATACGGTCGCCGTAACGGACGTTCATGGCATCGAGCCAGCCCTGCAGACGGCCTTGCTCGCTGGGGGCGAGGTCACCGCCAGCCGCCGCGACGTCGAACTGGTAGATGTCGTTGCGCACGACCGGCTGATGTACCGATTCAAGGCTGCGATTGCTGTTCGCGGCGCCTGCGCAGCCGGCGAGAGTGGTTGCCAGCGCCAGGACGGTCCAAGTTGCGATTTTCTTCATCACGTTGCTCCTGTTTGCCAGCATCACTTCTTCAGGTTGAAGCCGGGCGCCGCATCGGGCGAGCCCGCGCGCGGCCGGTCGGCATCGTTCACCGAGGTGTCGAGGCGCGGTTTGGGACGATCGCCGCCCGTCACGCCATCGGTCTGCTGATTGAGCAGCAGGCGCTGAAGGTCGCTTGCATCCTGATAGCCATCGGTCGGCAGCTTGATCTCGTTCGCCGACACCGGCTTGACGAGATAGGGCGTCACCACGATCACCAGTTCGGTTTCACCGCGGCGGAAGCTGTCCGATTTGAACAGCATGCCCAGGATCGGCACGTCGCCGAGGCCCGGCACCTTGTCGATGGCGCCGATCGAACGGTTGTTCATCAGGCCCGCGATCATGAAGCTTTCGCCCGAACCGAGTTCGACCGTCGTTTCGGCGCGGCGGATGGTCAGCGCGGGGATCTGGAAGCCATCCATTTCGATCGCGCCTTCGGTCGACAGTTCCGACACTTCGGGACGGACGCGCAGGCTGATGCGGCCGTTCGACAGCACCGTCGGCGTGTAGGCCAGGCTGACGCCATATTTGCGATATTCGATCGTCGTGCCGGCGAAGTTGCCGGGGATCGGGATCGGGAATTCGCCGCCCGCCAGGAAGTCGGCGGTTTCACCCGAAATGGCCGTGAGGTTCGGCTGTGCCAGCGTCACCACCATGCCCGAGCGTTCGCCGAGATCCAGCGAAGCCATCAGGTCCATGCCGAACAGGCGGCCGGCGGCCCCAAAGCTGTTGGTGCCAGCGGGAACATTGAAATTATAGGCGGTCGTGCCAGGCGCAACCGGCGGTTCGCCTTCGCCGGGATATAGGATCGAGCCCGGCGAGCGGCCGCGCACGATGCTGCCGAGGAAGCCGTTGCCCATCGCCCCGTCGCGATCGCGCGACAGCACGTTGCCGCTGATTTCCTTGACGAGCGTGCGGTTTACCTCGGCGATGCGGACCTGCAGGTTGACCTGCAGCGGCGTCGCGGTGCGCAGGCGCGAAAGCACCTTCGTCTGTTCACCGACAAACGCCTGGACGAGGCGTTCGGCCTCGGCCGCATCGTCGGGCGACTGGACGGTGCCGGTCAGCAGGACGAAGCCGTTCATCGTGTTCGACTGGATCTTCGCGTCAGGCATTGCGAGCGCGAGCATCTGGTCGATCGTTTCGATATTGTTGCCGACGCGCGCAACGGTCGAATAGACAACGCGGCCGTTGCCGTCGGTCGCATAGATGCTCGTTTCACCCGGCGCCTTGCCGAAGATGTAGAGCTGGCGCGCCGAGCGGACCTGAACGTCGGCAACCTGGTCGTTGGCGACGAAGACGTCCGACATCGCGGCCGGCAGGCTGACCAGGCGGCCGCGGCCGACCGACAGGTCGATGCTGCTGCTGGCGTTCTGAATGGCCTGCGCAACGGCTTGCTGCGCGGGGGCGGAGATCAGCGTCGCTGCAACCAGGCCGACGGCCAGGGTGCGGGCGAGGGCCGCCGCCTTGAAATTGGCTTTGCTGTGCATCTTACTTACCCCCAACCGGAACTGCGGTCACTTTATCGCCACGGGTCACGCGGACCACCGGGCCGATCGGCACGGCGGCGGCCTGCGGGCTGCCGGCTGCGATCGGCATGCCGGCGGGCGGACGCGGCGCCGAGACGCGGCCGCTGACCGGAACCCAGAAGCGCGATACGTCGCCGCCCGTGGTCGCGGTGCGCGACGCGGTCGGACGACCGGCCGCATCGGCCATCATCCGGCGCTCGGCCGCGCTGCCGCCCTTGGTCGGCACATTCACTGCGCCCGACGCGATCGCCGCTTCGAGTTCGCCGGTGTTCTCGGCGAGCGGACGCAGCGCAAGCGATAGCTTGCCCATATTTTCGGCGACCGCGATGCGTTCGGCGATGTCGGGCGTTGCTTCCAGCGTCACCGAGCCGAAGGTGCGCACCGGCGTCTTGCCGGTTTCGTCTTCGGCGTCGTAGCGCTGGTCTGTTGCGAGGACGCGGACGTTCCGCACGATGGTTTCGGCGGTGTAGAGCTGGTCGTCGGGATAGGAACTGCCTTCCTTGACCGCGATGGTCTGGGCGAGCAGCACGTCGACGCGGTCGCCCGGGAAGACGAAGCCGGCAACGCCCTGTTCCTGCGAAACCTTGACCGTGACGGCGCGCATGCCCGGTGCGAGAGCGGCGGCGAGGAAGCCACGGTCATCGGGATGGACGAGCGAGCCCTGGGTCAGCGGCTGGCCGGCGGTGATCGGGTAGCGCACGACGGTGCCCACCAGCGTATTCACGTCGGTCTTGTCCTTCAGGAAGTAGGCCTTCTCGACCAACTCCTTCGGCCACGGCTGATAGCGGAAGCTGTCGGGGCCGATGATCGTGCCCGTCGGCAGCTGCCGCGTCGCGACGAGGATCATGGGGCCGTTGATTTCGGGCGCCGCTGCTGCGCGCGCCGTCGGTGCGGAGGAACCCCGCATCATCTGGTTGACCCCGAACGCCGCGCCGATCGCAATGATCAACGCGCCGACGATCAGCATAATCTTTCGCGTATCCATGACGGTTTTTCGCCTCCTACACCCACCGGACGCGGGGATGCTTGCCCTCAGGTCGATCCGATAAACTGAAACTGGTTAAGATAGTGTTGGTGAAGCGCCCAAAGGCCCCCGACGGCGATCGCAAGCCCGTAGGGAACCTCTATCGCTTTGTCCGTAGGACGAATTTTGGACTGAATCAGCATCACAGCCGACAGGATTCCGCCCCCGATCGCCATGATGGTCAGCATGGGAAAGTACAAATAAAGTGGAATCCAGAGCATCACGGCGCCGATCATCTTCACGTCGCCGCCGCCCATCGCTCCCAGAGCGAAGAGACCGGCGAACACCGCGAAGACAGCAAAAGCGGCACCGAACTGCATCGGCATGTCGGGCCAGAAAGCCATGCCCGACACGATCCAGAAGGGGATAGCGAAGAGGGCGATGGTCGCATTGAGGCCGTTCGAGATAGTGCGCGAGCGCAGGTCGCTGACCGCCGCGGCGATCATCAACAAGGCGAGCAGCGCCATCAGGCCCAATGCGATGATTTTCTGGTCCATCCCGCCGCTGTAGCGACTATGGCTTATCAAATAGTAACCATGAGCGTGCGCCCGCCGGGTTGCATTCCGCGGGCCAGCGGATATGCGGCGTCGCATGTCCGACCCGCGCCCATCCTCCACCGACGTGCTGATCGTCGGCGCGGGCATAGCCGGTGCAAGCCTGGCCGCCGCGCTGGCGCCGCACCGCCGCGTGCTGATGGTCGAGGCCGAGGAGGTGCCCGGCTATCATGCGACAGGCCGGTCGGCGGCCTTCTGGCACGAAAGCTATGGCGGCCCCGGCGTGCAACCGCTGTCCGCCGCGTCGTTCGAGGCGCTGGCGCGGCCCGCCCCCGATTTTTCCGACAAGCCTTTCCTGACGCCGCGCACCGCGCTGACCATCGGTCGCGGCGGTGCGGAGACCGCGGCGGTCGATGCCTTCGTCGCCGAATTTCGCGCCAAGGGGGTGGCGGTCGACCGCATGGGGTTCGACGCGATGGCGGGGCTGGTGCCCGGTCTGCGACCCGAATGGACCGCCGCCGCCTATGAAGCGGCGTGCAGCGACATCGACGTCGGTGCGTTGCACGCGGCCTATCTGCGCGCGGCGAAGCGCGGCGGCGCGGTGCTGGCGCCGCGCGCGCGCTTCGATGGGGCGCGCCGGGTCGCCGGCGGCTGGGAGGTGAGCGTCGGAGGCGAAACGCTGCGCGCCGAGCTGATCGTCGATGCGGCGGGGGCGTGGGCCGATATGGTCGCCGCGCGCTGCGGGATCGCGCCGGTCGGCATCCAGCCCTATCGCCGGACGGTGGCGCAGCTTCGCCTGGGCGTGCCCATCACCGCTGACTTGCCGCTGATCGTCCACGTCGGCGGCGACTTTTATTTCAAGGGCGCCGGAGAGGGGCGCGTCTGGCTGAGCCCGCACGACGAGACGCCGTCCGAGCCGTGCGATGCCGCGCCCGAGGAGTGGGACGTGGCGGTTGCGATCGAACGGATGCAGTCGGTGGTCGACTGGCCCGTCGCCGCGGTCGAGCGCAAATGGGCCGGGCTGCGCAGCTTCGCCCCCGATCGCCTGCCGGTCTTCGGCGCCGACCCGGCGGAGCCCGCTTTCATCTGGTGCGCGGGGCAGGGCGGTTTCGGCATCCAGACGTCGCCCGCAATCGGCGCGCTGCTTGCCGAACAGCTCGGCGCGCCGGCGCCGGGCGGAGCGATCGGTGCGGTCGATGCCGCCGCCTATGCGCCGGGCCGGTTCGGCGCGCGCTGACACTCGGCGCTTGCGCGCGCAAATCAGGGGTTTAGGATGCGGGAGCCGCGTCGCCCGTGGCGCGGCTGACCAGTGGAGGTACCCGTGGCCCATTATTTCGAGATCAAGAAGAACAAGGCTGGCGAGTTCGTCGCCTATTTCAAATATAACAGCGAAACGATCTTCTGGACCGAAGGCTATAGCAGCAAGGCATCGGCGAAGAACGCCATCGAGTCGATCAAGAAGAACGGCCCTGCGGCGGAAACCCGCGAAGCCGAATGATCCCGGCGGCGCGGGCGCACGCAGCGCCCGCGCCAGCTGGTACGCTCGAGCGATCTACAGCTTGGGCAGCGTCACGCCCTGTTGCCCCATATATTTGCCGGCGCGGTCGGCGTAGCTCGTCTCGCACGGCTCGTTCCCCTGCAGGAACAGGAACTGGCAGGCGCCTTCGTTGGCATAGATTTTGGCGGGCAGCGGGGTGGTGTTGGAAAACTCCAGCGTCACATGGCCCTCCCAACCGGGTTCGAGCGGGGTGACGTTGACGATGATGCCGCAGCGCGCATAGGTCGATTTGCCGAGGCAGATGACGAGGATGTCGCGGGGGATGCGGAAATATTCGACCGTCCGGGCGAGCGCGAAGCTGTTCGGCGGGATGATGCAGACGTCGGTTTCGCGGTCGACGAAGCTGTTCGCCGCGAAATCCTTGGGATCGACGACCGCGCTGTCGACATTGGTGAAAATCTTGAATTCGGGCGCGACGCGCGCGTCATAACCGTAGGAGGACAGGCCGTAGCTGATGCAGCCGTCACGCCGCTGCGCCTCCACGAAGGGTTCGATCATGCCCTGCGTCCGGGCGGCTTCGCGAATCCATTTATCGGAAAGAATGCTCATGCCGCTGTCTTGTCGGTCCTCGGCGGCTTGCGCAAGCGGTCAGTCGGGGATCATCCCCAGATCCTTCGGCCCGAAGGCGGCGGGGAGCAGTTCGCTCAGGCGATAGGTGGCGACCGCGCTGCCGTCGCCCGATGCGCAGTGGACGAGGATATCGGTTTTCGACCGTTCGGCGGCTTCGTTCAATATCTGGCGGCAGCGGCCGCAGGGGTTGACCGGATCGCTGCCGATCAGCGCATCACCTTCGGGACGCCCGCCGATGATGGCGACCTCGGCGAGTTCGCCGATCCAGCCTTCGTTGGCGATCTTGGCGATGGCGGTCGTTTCGGCGCAGAGCGTCAGACCGTAGCTCGCGTTTTCGACATTGGCACCGGTCACGACATCGCCGTTTTTCAGCAGCAGCGCAGCGCCGACATGGAAGCCCGAATAGGGGGCATAAGCGCGGCGCGCGGCATCGCGCGCCGCATCGATCAGGGCATCGCGGGTGTCAGTCATTGTTCCTGTCCTTCGGGTCGCAGCACGTTCCAGCCCACCGTTCCGCCGGCGCCGGTCAGCCGGACATAGTCGTTCGCCTGCCACATCGCCCAGGGGTGGGCGCCATAATCGGGTTCGAAAAAGTCGCGGCGGAGCCAGGTCGTGCGGGCAATTCCAGCGGTGACGCGATAATCGGCCTCGAAGGCGGGGCCGGGCGCGATCACGCTGCGCTTGCCCGTATGCGCTTCGATCTGGGCGAGGAAGGTCGCGAGTTCGCTGAGCAGCAGCGCGCGCGTCGGCCGGTCGGGGCAGCGGTCGTCATAGTCGAGCCATACCACCGGCGGCAGCGCATCGGCGCGGCGCGCGACGTGGCGGATGAAATTGGCCGCCTGGTCGGTTGCCAGCTTGCACAGGCTGTAGCGATGGATCGCGCCGACCTGCACCCCGACGACGCGCGCCTGCGCGGCGTTGCGGGCATATTGCGGATCGATGCCGTCGGCGCCGTCGGTCGCCATGACATAGGCGAAATCGGCGCCCGCCGCCTTGATCGAGCCCCAATGGACCTTGCCATTGTCGGCGGAAATGGTGACGCCCTGAATCGGATAGAGCGCGCGGTCGGGCGTCCAACGCGCCGCCCACCACAGCGCGAGACCCGCGAACAGCAGGACAAGGACGAACCCGCCGCCGATCCGGCGCGCCAGCCGGGCGGCGCGTGCCCGCCAGTCGGACAGGCCTTTCGTTGCGGTTTTGCCCTTCGTTTTTGCCCCCGCGCGCATCGTCATCCCTTGATGTGAAGCACGCAGATCAGCGTGAATAGACGGCGCGCGGTGTCGAAATCGACCGCGATCTTGCCGTCGAGCCGGTCCATCAGCATTTCGGCGGCCTCGTTGTGCAGCGCGCGGCGCGCCATGTCGACAGTCTCGATCTGCTGCGCGGTCGAGGTCTTGATCGCCTGATAATAGCTGTCGCAGATCGCGAAATAGTCGCGGATCGGACGGCGGAAGCGCCCGAGGCCGAGGATCACCGCTTCGAGCGGCGAGCCGTCCTCGCGGCTGATCTCGAAGATCAGGCGGCCGTCCTCGACGCGGAGCATCAGGCGATAGGGGCCGGCATAGCCATCGGGGTGGCCGCGCTGCGGCACGAACTTGTTGTCCTCGATCAGATCGAAGATTGCGACGCGCCGCTCCTGTTCGACATCGGGGTTGCGCCAGACGATCGAGCCCTCGTCGAGCTCTACCGAAATGATGCGCTGTTTCGATGGGTCGGCGTCGGTCATGCTGTCCGTGCTTCTACTTGGCCGGGCGCGAAGGGCAAGGGCGACTTATTCACAGCATTCCACAGTTATGATAGGTTGATCGATATCGTCGATTGCGCTGTGCCCGCCTTCGACGCATGAAAGCTGTCATGCCCGAGCTTGCCCTTTTTCCTGCCCCGGTCTCGACCGGGAACGAACGCCAATTGCCCCGCAATATCGAGGCTGAGGCCGCCTTTCTGGGCGCGATCCTGATCGACAACCGAGTCGTCGAGGATCTGCCGGTGCAATTGACCGCGGCGCATTTCTTCGAACCGCTGCACGGCCGCATCTATGGGCAGGCGATGGCGCTGATCGAGCGCAACAGCATCGCGACGCCGGTGACGCTGAAGCCCTTTTTCGAAAATGACGAGGCGATGAAGGCGGTCGGCGGGGTCGGCTATCTGGCGCAGCTGACTGGCAGCGGCGCGGGCCTCATCGGCGCGCGCGACTTCGCCCGGCAGATTTTCGACCTGGCGCTGCTGCGCGAACTGGTCGGCGTCGGGCGCGGATTGGTCGAGGGTGCGCTCGACACCAGCGAAAGCGTCGACCCGCACGCGCAGATCGAGGAAGCCGAAACCGCGCTTTACCGCGTCGCAGGCGGCGAGGCCGAAATGGGGTCGGTCAAGAGCTTCAGCACCGCGAGCCTCACCGCCTTGCAGGCCGCCGAGCGCGCGCTCAATTCGGGCGGCCATCTGTCGGGGATCACCACCGGCATTTCGAGCGTCAACGCCAAGATCGGCGGCATGCACAATTCGGACCTGATGATCCTCGCCGGGCGTCCGGGGATGGGCAAGACCTCACTTGCGACCAACATCGCCTATAACGCCGCCGAACGCTGGCGGCGCGACGAGGAGGACGGGATTCCGCCCGAAAAGAATATGGGCGCCAAGGTCGCCTTCTTCAGCCTCGAAATGTCCGCCGACCAGCTCGCGACGCGCGTGCTGGCCGAACAGTCGGGGGTATCGGGCGAAGCGCTGCGCATGGGCAAGATCAGCAAGGAGCAGTTCCAGCAATTGTCGCGCGCCGCGCAGGCGCTGCAAACGCTGCCGCTGTTCATCGACGACACCCCCGGCCTGACGATCGCCAGCCTGCGCACCCGCGCGCGCCGCCTGCAGCGCCGCCACGGCATCGGTTTCATCGTCGTCGACTATTTGCAGCTGCTGCAGGGCTCGTCGAAGAGCGGCGACAATCGCGTGCAGGAAATTTCGGAAATTTCACGCGGATTGAAGACCTTGGCAAAGGAACTTCACGTTCCGGTGATGGCGCTGTCGCAGCTCAGCCGTCAGGTCGAAAGCCGCGAGGACAAACGGCCGCAGCTCTCCGACCTTCGCGAATCGGGCTCGATCGAGCAGGACGCCGACATGGTGCTCTTTGTGTTCCGCGAGGATTATTATGTCGCGGCGCGCGAGCCCAAGCGCCCGGTCGAGGGCGACGATATCAAGATTCACGCGGCGCATGAGGAATGGGCCGCCGAAATGGAACGTGTCTTCGGCCTCGCCGAACTGATCGTCGCCAAGTCGCGTCACGGCTCGACCGGCAAGGTGCGCCTCCACTTCGACGCCAAGACGACGAAATTCCAGGATCTGGCGGACGAGAGCATGGCCTATGCGGATTATGAGTAGATAGCCGCGCCCTGTGCCCCTGCGAAGGCAGGGGCCCATCACGAGGTTTTGCAATCAAAAGCCTGCGTCTGACGAAGGGGCAGGAGATGGGCCCCTGCCTTCGCAGGGGCACGCGGGTCTGTTCTCAGAACGCTGGATCGTTCGCCGGATTGTCGTCGATCGGCGTCACGGCTTCGTGGATGCCGCATTCGGTCTTGTCCCAGCCGCGCCAGCGGCCCGCGCGCGGGTCTTCGCCCGGTTTGACCTTCGAGGTGCAGGGCGAGCAGCCGATCGAGGGATAGCCCTCGGCCTCGAGAGGATGGCGCGGCAGGTCGTGCTCGGCGAAATAATCGTCGAGCATTTCGCGCGTCCAGTTGGCGAGCGGGTTGAATTTCAGGCGGCCGGTGTTGCCGTCGAGCTCGAAGCGCGGCAGGCCGGTGCGCGTCGACGATTGGAAGCCCTTGCGGCCGGTGATCGACGTGTCGAAATCGGCGAGCGCCTTTTCGAGCGGTTTGACCTTGCGGATTTCGCAGCAGCCGTCGGGATCATACGACCAGCGCAGTTCGGTCGCGTCCTTTTCGGCGAGTTCGGCGGCATCGGGCGTGAGATTGACGAGATTGAGACCGAGCCGCGCGGCAAGTTCGTCGCGATAGGCCAGCGTTTCGGGGAAATGCTTGCCCGTGTCGAGGAACAGCACCGGCATGTCGGGCGCGACGCGCGTCACGAGATGGAGCAGCACCGCGCTTTCGGCGCCGAAGCTCGATACGATCGCAGTGTCGCCGATCAGCCCCGCGCCGATCACGCTTGCAACCGCCTCGCCCGCGTCCTGGCCGCGGAACAGGTTGTTGAGACGGATGACATCGGCCTGCGTGAAACGCGGCGCGACGTCGATCCGGTCGCGGGTGCGGGGTTCAGCCTTCACCTCAGCCATGCCGCAGCTTCCAGATCGGCACGGCGCCGTCGGCTGCTCCCTGATAATGTTCGGGCCAGCGGGTCAGCGCCGCCTCGACATCGGCATTGTTGAGCGGCTTTTCGGGCGCGAAGCTGTCGAAGCCGCAGCGCTTCATATAAGCGATTTGATCGACCAGAACGTCGCCCTGCGCGCGCAGCTCGCCGGCATAGCCCGCCTCGCGAAGAATGCGCGCCGACGAATAGCCGCGGCCGTCGCGGAACTTCGGGAATGCAATCTCGATCAGCGTCAACCGGTCGAGGTGCGGGATCAGCGCACGCGCATCCTCGTCGGGTTCCAGCCGCACCGCGGTCGCGTTCGATTGCGACAGGAAGGCATCGAGCGTGACGCAGGGCTCTTCGCCGTCGGTATGCCACCCTTCCGCTTGCGGAAGGGACTGATTATCGGCGCGTTCAACCATAGATCGCCTCCTTGAAGGGGGCCATGCCGACACGGCGGAAGGTGTCGACGAATCTTTCGCCCTCGCTCCGTTCGGCCAGATATTTGTCGGTGACGCGCTCGATCGCATCGACGATGCCATCCTCGTCGAAGCCGGGGCCGGTGATCGTGCCGAGGCTGACGTCCTCCGCGCCCGATCCTCCGAGCAAAAGCTGGTAGTTTTCGGTACCCTTGCGGTCGACACCCAGGATACCGATGTGGCCGGCGTGGTGGTGCCCGCAGGCGTTGATGCAGCCCGAAATCTTGAGCTTGAGCTCGCCGAGTTCCTTCTGGCGGCCAAGGTCCGAGAAGCGCGCCGCAATCTTCTGCGCGACCGGGATCGAGCGTGCGTTGGCGAGGCTGCAATAATCGAGGCCGGGGCAGGCGATAATGTCGCTGATCAGGTCGAGGTTCGGCGTCGCGAGCCCCGCTGCGTCGAGCTTTTGCCAGATCGCATAGAGATCGGCCTTGCGGACGTGCGGCAGCACGATGTTCTGCGCGTGGGTGACGCGCAATTCGTCGTGGCTGTATTTCTCGGCGAGATCGGCCATCAGGTCGATCTGCGCCGAGCTGGCGTCACCCGGGATGCCGCCGACGGGCTTCAGGCTGATGTTGACGATCGCATGGCCCGGCACCTTGTGCGCGGCGACATTCTGGTCGACCCAGACCGCGAAGTCGGGGTCGCTGCGGTCGATTTCGCCGGGCGCCGACGCATCGAGCGCAGGCGGCGCGAACTGCTTGGCGATGCGATCGAACTCGGCCTTCGGCGGATCGATGCCCAGCGACTTCACATGCGCGAATTCTTCCTCGACCTGACGGCGATATTCGTCGGCGCCAAGTTCGTGGATCAGGATTTTGATCCGCGCCTTGTAGATATTGTCGCGGCGGCCGTAGCGGTTGTAGACGCGCAGGCACGCCTCGGCATAGCTCAGCATGTCCTCGAGCGGCACGAAATCCTTGATCAGCGGCGCGATCATCGGCGTGCGGCCCATGCCGCCACCGACGTAGAAGGCGGCGCCGTGGACGCCGTCCCGCTCGACGATCTGGATGCCGATGTCGTGCAGCCGCATCGCGGCGCGATCTTCCTCGGCGGCGATGACGGCGATCTTGAACTTGCGAGGTAGATAGCTGAATTCGGGGTGGAAGCTCGACCATTGGCGCAGCAGCTCGGCCCACGGACGCGGGTCGGTGATCTCGTCGGCGGCGGCACCGGCCCATTGGTCCGAGCTGATGTTGCGGATGCAGTTGCCGCTCGTCTGGATCGCATGCATCTCGACCGACGCGAGGTCTTCGAGGATCGCGGGCGCATCCTCCAGCTTGATCCAGTTATACTGGATATTTTGACGCGTGGTGAAATGGCCGTAATCACGGTCATATTTGCGCGCGATATGCGCGAGCATCCGCATCTGGCGGCTGTCGAGCGTCCCGTAAGGCACCGCAACGCGCAGCATATAGGCGTGGAGCTGGAGATAGAGGCCGTTCATCAGGCGCAGCGGCTTGAACTGGTCCTCGGTGATCTCGCCGGCAAGGCGGCGCTTCACCTGATCCGAAAATTCGGCAACGCGGGCATCGACCATTGCCTGGTCATATTGGTCATATTTATACATGTCAGATCACCCAGTCGCCGGCATTGGGATCGGCCGGTTTCAGCGTCAGGTCGGGGCGCACGGTCGGGCCGAGCGCGCGGATGCGGTCCTTGATATGCGCGGGGCGCGGACCTTCGGGCGTCGCTTCGCCCGCGATGATATAGGGCGCATTGACACGGCGCGCGCCTTCTTCGGCAGCGAGGATTGCCTCCCCATGCTCGCCGACATCGGCGGCGTCCTCGATATGGAGCGACCAGTCCGCGCCGGTCCACCAGGTGACAAATCCTGTTTTCAGGTCGTTGCCCGTGAGCAATTTCATGTGAAGTCCCTTATCTGTTCGGCGATCCCCGGCGCGCCGAGGCAATCGAGCGCGTCGGCGCGCGCCGCGACCTTGCCCACGACGATCAGCGCCGGGCTTTGCACCGCCTCGCGCGCCACAAGGTCGCCAAGGTCGGTGAGGAGGGTGCGCAGGACGCGCGCATCGGCGGTGGTGCCGCGTTCGATCACCGCGACGGGCAGGCCCGGTGAAACGCCGTCGGCGATCAGCTTGTCGGCAATCGCATGCGCGGTCGCGAGGCCCATGTAGATGACGAGGGTACGGCCGTGGCCGGCAAGGCCCGACCAGTCCTGATCCGAGAGGTCCTTGCACTGGCCTGCAACGAAGCTCACCGCGCTCGCATCCTCGCGGTGGGTGAGCGGGAGGCCCGCCTGCGCGGCGCAACCCGCCGCGGCGGTGATGCCGGGAACGACCTCGACCGCGATGCCCGCCCCGCGCGCGGCGTCAAGCTCTTCGCCGCCGCGGCCGAAAATGAAGGGATCGCCGCCCTTCAGCCGAACGACCTGCTTGCCGCTCTGCGTCTCGCGGACGATCAGCGCGTTGATCAGGTTCTGCTTCATCGTGTGGCGGCTGCGCTGCTTGGCGACGCTGATCCGTTCGACATGCGGCGGGATCAGCGCGAGCACGCCCGCCCCGACCAGCCCGTCATGAACGACAAGGTCGGCGCTTGCCAACAGCCGCGCGGCGCGTAGCGTCAGCAAGTCGGGATCGCCCGGCCCGGCGCCGACGAGCCACAGCTTGCCCGCCAAAGAAGGTTGCTTTTCCATGCCACCCTAATTGGTCGGGGGGCGCCGGAATCGCAAAGCAGGCTTTGTTGGCGAGGGTGAAGCTAAAATTGCCTCCGACTTGGCGGTCAGAGATATTTCTTCGTCACCAGCTTCGGCGTGTCGTCATCGCGCAGGCCGACCCCGATCGAGGCGCGCAGCGCATCGCTTTCGGAACTGGCAACCGGATAGGCGCAATAGTCGGCGGCGTAAAAAGCGCTCGGCCGGTGGTTGCCCGACAGGCCGACGCCGCCAAAGGGTGCGGCCGACGAGGCGCCGTTGGTCGGCCGGTTCCAGTTGATGACGCCGGCGCGGGCATTGGCCCAGAACTGGTCGTAAAGCTGGGGCGTCCCGCCGATCAGCGCCGCCGAGAGGCCAAAGGCGGTGTTGTTTGCTTCGGCAATCGCGGCTTGGAAACTGTCGACGCGGATCACCTGGAGCAGCGGTCCGAACAGCTCGATATCGGGGCGTTCGGGCATCGCGGTGACGTCGATGATACCGGGGGTAAGGAAGGGGCGGTTCGCATCGGGCCGCGTCATGTGCCGGATCACCTGGCCGCCGTTCGACATCAGGATCAGAAAGCTCTCGGTCAGGCCGTCGGCGGCCTCGTTATCGATTACCGGCCCCATATAGGGCGCAGGGTCGGCGTGGGGATGACCGACGATCAGCCGTCCCGCGAGCGTCTTGACCTCGGCGAGCAGTTGGTCGGCCATATCCTGTTTGACGATCAGCCGCCGGGCATTGCTGCACCGCTGGCCCGCGCTCAGGAAGGCGGACTGGACAACGATCGTTGCCGCGGTCGCGATGTCGGCGGTGTCCCAGACGACGATCGGATTGTTGCCACCCATTTCGAGCGCGACGATCTTCCCCGGCTGATCGGCGAACTGGCGGTTGATCGCGACCCCGGTGCGCGCCGACCCTGTGAACAGCAATCCGTCGATGCCGGGATGCGCGGCCAGAGCCTTGCCCGCGTCGGGTCCGCCGATGACGAGCCGCACGACCTCTTCGGGAACGCCGGCGCCGTGGAGCAGTTCGACAAGCCGCGCGCCAACGGCAGGGGTTTTTTCAGACGGTTTGAACAGCACCGAATTGCCGGCGATCAGCGCCGGCACGATATGGCCGTTCGGCAGATGCGCGGGGAAATTATAGGGGCCGAGGACGGCAAGCGCGCCGTGCGGCTTGTGGCGCACCGCGTTGCGCAGCCCCATCGCGCCTTCGATCCGGCGGTTGGGGGTGCGTTCGGCATAGGCCTTGATCGAGATATCGACCTTGTTCGCGACCGATTCGACCTCGGTCCGCGCTTCCCACAAAGGTTTGCCGGTCTCGCGCGCGATCAGATCGGCGAGCTGTTCGCCATCGGCCTTCACCCGGTCGGCAAAGCGGCGCAGCGTTTCGGTGCGGAAGGTGACGGGCTTCGCGGCCCAAGCGGGCCAGGCGGCGCGCGCGGTTGCAACTTCGGCGTCGATGTCACTGATACGGCCGCGCCATAATTCGGCGCCGGTTGCCGGCTCGAAGGACAGAAGGTCTTCGCTCATCCCCGTTCCCCCGTCGATTTGGGCCCACAAAGGCGCCGGTGCGCTCGATCATTGGGGGGCGGCAAAAGCATTGTCGCCCTCTTATCTGCGAAAGCGTACGGCGGCAACCGCGATAGGCCCGGCAACAGGGAAATCGGGCCGATTGTCACGGGCGCGACACGGTGGCTTGCACCGGCGCGCGCGGTTCGCGATAGAGGCGGTGAGTATCGGCTTAAGGGGACGGGCGATTTTGGCGCGACAGGATGCACGGCGCGAATGGAGCGATCATTATTGGTGGTCGGCCGATGGCGTTCGCCTGCACGCGCGCATCTATGACGGACCCCCGACCGCGGCGGAGGCGCCGCCGATCCTGTGCATGCCCGGCTTGGCGCGCAACGCCCGCGATTTCGAGGCGCTCGCACCGCATATGGCGGCGCAGCGACGCGTGATCGTGATCGAGTTCCGCGGGCGGGGCGAGAGCGCCTATGCCAAGGATCCGATGACCTATGTCCCGCTGACCTATGTCCAGGATGTCGTCGCGCTGCTCGACGAGTTGGCGATCGCGCGTTTCGCGACGGTCGGCACGTCGCTCGGCGGGCTGGTGGCGATGTTCCTTGCCGCCAGCCTGCCGGGTCGGCTCGTCGGCGCCGTGCTCAACGATGTCGGTCCCGAACTCGAGGCGGCAGGACTCGATCGCATCCGCGACTATATCGGGGCCGGCGGCAGCCAGCCGACCTGGATGCACGCGGCGCGCGCCTATGCCGAGCTCAACGCCGCGGTTTATCCGGACTATGACATTCACGACTGGCTGCGCATCACCAAGCGCACCCACCGGCTGACCCCCGAAGGACGCATCGTCACCGATTACGACAAGCAGATTGCGGCGCCGCTGCGCCTTGCCGGCGATCAGGAGGGTATCGACCTGTGGCCCGCCTATCGCGCGCTTGGCGATGCACCGGTGCTGATCCTGCGCGGCGCGCTGTCGGACATTCTCGCCGGAACGGCTGCCGCAAAAATGCAGGCCACGCTGCCCCACGCGACGCTGGTCGAGGTTCCGGGTGTCGGTCATGCGCCGACGATGGACGAGCCCGCGGCGCGCGCGGCGATCGACGCCTGGATCGCGGCGCTTCCCGCCGCGTGACCGAAGTCGGCGCGATCGAGGAGCGGGAGCATCCGGTCCGCATCCTTCACCTTCACTCGAGCTTTTCGCTCGGCGGCAAGGAGGCGCGGTCGGTTCGCCTGATGAACCTGATGGGCGACCGGGCGCAGCACACGATCCTGTCGGCGGTCCCCGATGCGCTCGGCGCGCGCGATGCGATCGATCCGGGGATCGACGTCAGCTTTCCGACCGATGCGCCGCCGTTGGCCGGGCGGCCGTCGCGGGCGCGTTTCCGCGATCTTGCTGCCTATATCTACCGGTTCGACCTGGCGCTCAGCTATAATTGGGGCGCGATGGACGGGGCGATGGCGCACCGGCTCTACTGGCATCGCTGGTGGTATCAGATGCCGCCATGCCTGATTCATCACGAGGATGGGTTCAACGAGGACGAAAGCGTCCGGCGCAACTGGAAGCGCAACCTCTATCGCCGCTATGCGCTGCGAAACGCCGCGGGGGTCGTCGTGCCTTCAACGCTGCTCGCCGGGATTGCGGTGGACGAGTGGAAACTGCCTCCCGATCGCATCCATCTGATTCGCAACGGAATCGACGTCGCGGCCTATGCCGCCGCGCCATCGGTGCCCATCCCGGGCTTCGTCCGCCGGCCGGGCGAGGTGGTGATCGGGACGGTAGCGGGGCTGCGCAAGGTCAAGGACCTGCCGCGCCTCGTGCGCGCCGTTGCGGCGCTGCCGCCGCATGTGCGACTGGTAATCGTGGGGGAGGGGCCTGAGCGCGCGGCGATCGCCGCCGAGGCGGCGGCGTGCGGTATGGCCGACCGGCTGGTGCTTGCGGGGTTCATGCCCGAACCGGCGCGCTGGATCGGTCATTTCGACCTGCTCGCGCTCTCGTCGCGGAGCGAACAGGCGCCGATTGCGGTGATCGAGGCGATGGCGGCGGGGCTGCCCTTTGTCAGCCCGGCGGTCGGCGACGTGGCGGCGATGGCGGGCGAGGCGAACCGCCCGTTCATTGCGGCGGATGAGGCGGGTTTTCGCGCCGCGCTGGCGCGCCTCACGAGCGATGCGGCGTTGCGCGCAGCGCTCGGCGCGGAGAATCGGCGCGTTGCCGCCGAGCGCTTCACCGAATCCGGGATGGTCGCGGGCTATCAAAGCCTCTATGCTCGTGCGATGGAAGGTTATGACGTTTTTACGGGGCGTTTCCTGGGTTTCGACCCCGCCTTCGATTGACAAAGGCGGCCAGGTTCCGCTTACGGAAACGGCAAATGGGGGCTGGCGCGCGGCTGCGCAGCCGGCGGAGAGAAAGAGGTTTATAGTGTTCAAAGGTTTGAAGCCCATCCTTTACGGCGGACGCGAAGTCTGGCCGCTGGTCGAGGGCGGGAAGGGCGTGTCGGCGACCAACCATATGTCGAGCGGCGCCTGGGCCGCGGCCGGCGGGATCGGCACCGTTTCGGCGGTCAACGCCGACAGCTACGACGCCGAAGGCAAGATCGTGCCGCAGGTCTATCGCGCTGCGACGCGCCGCGAACGGCACGAAGAACTGGTCCGCTACGCCATCGACGGCGCGGTCGAACAGGTGAAGCGCGCCTATGATCTCGCCAGCGGCAAGGGCGCGATCAACATCAACGTCCTGTGGGAAATGGGCGGAGCGCAGCAGGTATTGGAAGGCGTGCTCGAACGCACCAAGGGGCTGATCACCGGCGTCACCTGCGGCGCGGGCATGCCGTACAAGCTCAGCGAAATCGCGGCGCGGCACAATGTTCATTATCTGCCGATCATTTCGTCGGCGCGCGCGTTTCGCGCGCTCTGGAAGCGCGCCTATCACAAGGTCGCGCATCTGATGGCGGCGGTCGTCTATGAAGATCCGTGGCTCGCGGGCGGGCACAACGGCCTGTCGAACGCCGAAGACCCGCTCAAGCCCGAAGATCCCTATCCGCGCGTCAAGGCGCTGCGCGACACGATGCGCGCCGAGGGGATTTCGGACGAGGTGCCGATCGTGATGGCGGGCGGCGTCTGGTATCTGCGCGACTGGAACGACTGGATCGACAATCCCGAATTGGGCTCGATCGCCTTTCAATATGGCACGCGGCCGCTGCTGACGCAGGAAAGCCCGATCCCGCAGGAGTGGAAGGACCGGCTGCGCACGCTCGACGAGGGCGATGTGCTGCTCCACCGCTTCTCGCCCACCGGCTTTTATTCGAGCGCGGTGCGCAATCCTTTCCTGCGCGATCTCGAAGCGCGGTCGGAGCGGCAGATTCCCTATTCGAAGCAGGAAGCGGGTGACCATGTCGCGCAGCTCGACGTCGGCGTGAAGGGCCGCAATTTCTGGGTGACCCCGCACGACCGCGACCGCGCGCGCGACTGGGTGGCCGAAGGCTATACCACCGCGCTCAAGACGCCCGACAATACGGTCGTCTTCGTCACCGAAGAGGATAGGACGGTGATCCGAAAGGATCAGGCCGATTGCATGGGCTGCCTGTCGCACTGCGGCTTTTCGGCGTGGAAGGACCATGACGATTATTCGACCGGCTACCTCGCCGATCCGCGCAGCTTCTGCATCCAGAAAACGCTGCAGGACATCGCGCACGGCGGCGACGTCGACCAGAATCTGATGTTCGCGGGCCATGCCGCGTTCAACTTCAAGACCGATCCCTTTTATTCGAACAACTTCACCCCGACGGTGAAGGAACTGGTCGACCGGATTCTGACGGGGGATTGATAGACCCCGTCATTGCGAGGAACGCAGCGACGAAGCAATCCAGAGTAGCGTAAACTGCCCTGGATTTTTTCCTCAGGCTTTCGCGGGGGTTGCAATGATGCGGTTTGAGAGGATGGAGCCATGCGCGAACGCCAACCGGCGGTCTACATCATGGCCAACCGGCGCAACGGGACGCTTTATACGGGCGTAACGTCGAACTTGCTTCAGCGGGTGGCGCAGCATCGCGATGGCCATGGTGGTTTCTCCAATCGTTACGATTGCAAGATGTTGGTATGGTTCGAAATGCACGTGGCTATGGAAACCGCCATCGCCCGCGAAAAGCAGATCAAGGCCGGAAATCGGAACAAGAAGCTGGGACTGATCGAAGCCGACAATCCGCTTTGGCAGGACTTGTGGTTTCAAATCATTGACGGCAGCGAATGACGCTCTGGATTGCTTCGTCGCTGCGCTCCTCGCAATGACGAAGCGCTATTATGCTACGTCATTGCGAGCGAAGCGAAGCAATCCAGAGCGGTATGGCGAACGGTTATCGTAGCTCAGGCTAAGCCCACCCCTCCAGCACCTGATCGGGCGGTCGGTGCCCGTCGCACCAGGCACGGATATTGGCGATGACCTTTTCGCCCGATGCCTCGCGGCCCTCGATCGTCGCCGAGCCGAGGTGCGGCAGCAGCACGACATTGTCGAGCGCGAGCAGGTCGGGGTCGACCGCGGGTTCGTGCGTATAGACGTCGAGCCCCGCGCCCGCGATGCGGCCGGTCTTGAGCGCCGCGATCAGCGCCTTTTCGTCGATGATTTCGCCGCGCGCGGTGTTGATCAGATAGGCGGTCGGCTTCATCGCACCGATACGCGCCGCGCTGACCATCTCATGGGTTTCGGCGGTGTGCGGACAGTGGATCGTGACCACGTCGCTGATCCGCAGCAGCGTGTCGACGCTCGCATGATAGCTCGCGCCCAATTCCTCTTCGATCGTTTCGGGCAGGCGACGTCGGTTGTGATAGTGGATCGACAGGCCGAAGGCGCGGGCGCGCCGCGCGACGGCGAGGCCGATGCGTCCCATGCCGACGATGCCGAGCAATTTGCCGCCGACGCGGTGACCCAGCATCGCGCTCGGCGCCCAACCCTGCCATTTGCCCGAGCGCATCAGCTTTTCGCCCTCGGCCAGCCGGCGCGGGACCGACAGGATCAGCGCCATGGTCATGTCGGCGGTGTCCTCGGTAAAGACGCCGGGGGTGTTGGCGACCATGATGCCTTTCGCGCGCGCCGCGGCGAGGTCGATATGGTCGACCCCGGCCCCGAAATTGGCGATCAGCTTGAGCCGATCGCCCGCGGCGCCGATGATCTCGGCATCGATCTCGTCGGTCACGGTCGGCACCAGCACGTCGCAGTCGGCGACCGCGGCCTTGAGCTCGTCCTTGGTAAAGGCGTGATCGTGCGCCGACAGGGCGACATCGAACAATTCGGCCATGCGCGCCTCGACCGCCGGCATCAACTGGCGGGTGACGATGACGCGCGGGCGTTTGGGGCGGGATGAATCGGGCATGGCGCCGATAGAGCGCGGCGGCGCGTGGGGGTCAAGAGGGCCAAGCGTGCGCCGACGCGAAAGCCGCTGTGGACGAACGGGGCGAAGGCTGCGGCGAACGGTTGAAAAGCGCCCCCGATTTTGACAAGGCAGGCGAATGACCAGCCGCACGATATTCGCCCTCCTGACGCTGGCCGTGGCGACCGGACCCGCCGCGGCGCAAAGCGACCCTGAACTGCCCTATTGGGCGTCGATCAGCGTCGACGAGGCGCGGATGCGCAAGGGGCCGTCGCCCGATGTGCCCGTCGTGTGGGAATATCGGCGCAAGGATCTGCCCGTCAAAGTGGTCGCGCGCCACGATATATGGCGCAAGATCGAGGATCCCGACGGGACGCAGGGGTGGATGGCGGCGCGGCTGCTCAGCCGCACGCGCACCGCGATCGTCACCGGCGGCATCCGTCCGATGCGCGAAAAGCCCGACGCCGCCGCGGCGATCGCCTTTCGCGCCGAGGCCGGTGTGGTCGGCCGCATCACCGACTGCAAGGACGGCTGGTGCCTGTTTAACGTGAAGGGCCGCAAGGGCTGGATCAAAACCGACCATATCTGGGGCGATTGATCGCCCGCAACGCATGACCCCGCAACGCATGACAAAAGGGGCCGGCAGTCGCCCGCCGGCCCCTTCTCTCGTCACCGTTGGCGTTTAGCGCCAGCGGAAGTGGTTGTAATAGACGCGAACGACCTTGCCCGTGCGCACATTGACCAGCAGCAGGTCGTTATAGTGGCGGACATAGGCCAGGTTGCGGCCCGCCTTCGGCACACCCCAGCGCGCATCATAGTTCAGGCGATAGGTCGGGGCGTAATAGGTCGAATGCAGCGAATTGCCGACCGCGAAGCGGTGATAGCTGAACGGCGCACGCCAGTTCTGGTAGCGATTGTCGCGGCGCCAGTCGCGCTTGTCCTCGCGATATTCGCGCTTCGCGTCGCGCACGTCGCGGTGGGCATCGCGCACATCATGGCGATCGCCATAGCGTTTCGCATGGTTGAGGTCGCGCTGTTCCTGGCGAATATCCTGCCGGTCGCGGGCGAGCTCGCGGGTCTGGGCCTGCGCCATGGCGGGTACCATCATCGCGGCGATCAGGCCGGCGGTGAGAATTTTGCTCTTCATAATGCCATTCCTTGTCTTGCCGTCAGGGGGAGGGGATCTGCCCGATGACAGGGAAAGGATTAGGCGAGTCGATTTGAACGGAGCCGGAATGCCGCGTTTATTTTGAGGACATTAGTGTCGCAAAGTGTCGCGCGGGTTGAAAATGGCCGCGGCGCGATCGTCGCCATGCTTCGTCATTGCGAACGGCGGAGCCGCGCGGCAGTCCAGAGCCGGCATAAACCGCTCTGGATTGCTTCACCCGGCTTTCGCCGGGTTCGCAATGACAGCATCAAGCTGGCCTAAACCAGCTCTACCGCGACCGCGGTGGCTTCGCCGCCGCCGATGCACAGGCTGGCGATACCGCGCTTCTTGCCGTGGCGCTGAAGCGCGGCGATCAGCGTGGTGATGATGCGCGTGCCGCTGGCGCCGATCGGATGGCCGAGCGCGGTCGCGCCGCCGTGGACGTTGATCTTGTCGTGCGAAATGCCAAGGTCGTGCATCGCGAACATCGCGACGCAGGCGAAGGCTTCGTTGACTTCGAACAGGTCGACGTCGCCGATCCACCAGCCGGCCTTCGCCAGCACCTTGTTGATCGCGCCGACGGGAGCGACCGTGAAATCCTTGGGTTCCTGTGCGTGCGCGGCATGCGCGACGAGCCTGGCGATCGGCTTCTTGCCCTTTGCTTCGGCGACCGACTGGCGCGTCAGTACGACCGCGGCAGCGCCGTCGGAGATCGACGAGCTGGTCGCCGCGGTGATCGTGCCGTCCTTGGCGAAGGCAGGACGCAGCGTCGGGATCTTGTCGGGGTTGCCCTTGCCGGGCTGTTCGTCGGTGTCGACGACAACCTCGCCCTTGCGGGTGGTCAGCGTGACGGGCGTGATTTCGGCGGCGAAGGCGCCGTCGGCGATCGCCGCCTGGGCGCGCTTCAGCGATTCGATCGAATAATCGTCCTGCGCCTGGCGGCTGAGCTGATAGGCGTCGGCGGTGTCCTGCGCGAAAGTGCCCATGGCGCGGCCGGCGTCATACGCGTCCTCCAGCCCGTCGAGGAACATATGGTCATAGGCGGTGTCATGGCCGATGCGCGCGCCCGAACGATGCTTCTTGAGCAGATAGGGGGCGTTGGTCATCGACTCCATGCCGCCTGCAACGACGAGGTCGATGCTGCCCGCGGCGAGCGCCTCGGCACCCATGATAACGGTCTGCATGCCCGAACCGCACACCTTGTTGACGGTGGTGGCCTGCACCGACTTGGGCAGGCCTGCCTTGATCGCGGCCTGGCGCGCCGGCGCCTGGCCGAGCCCGGCGGGCAGCACGCAGCCCATATAGATGCGTTCGACATCGTCGCCGGCAACGCCTGCGCGCTCGACCGCCGCCTTCACCGCGGTCGCGCCGAGATCGGTCGCGCTCGCGTCCGACAACACGCCCTGCATGCCGCCCATCGGGGTGCGGGCATAGGAGAGGAAAACGACGGGATCGGTGGCGGTCATGGCAAAAGACTCCGTAGGGGAAAGGTCATCGGTGGCTCGATTAGCGCCTTTGCTGCACTTGCGAAAGGGGGTGGGGTAGGGGGATCGCCCTAAACGATGCGCGTTTCAACTTGAAACCCGCTGCAGAGCGTGGTCAAACAGGCGCAATCACATGGGGAGACGGGTCATGGCCACTGCCATCAAGGAAGATATCGCCAGCGAAAGCGCGCGGATGCAGCGCGTGCTCGAAACGCAGCGCGCCAGCTTTACCGCCGCGATGCCCGAAAGCCTGTCGGTCCGTACCGACCGCATCGACCGCGCGATCGCGCTGCTGGTCGATCATGCCGAGGATTTCGCCAAGGCGGTGAGCGAAGATTTCGGCCATCGCAGCCGCGAACAGACGTTGATGACCGACATCATGCCGTCGGTCAGCGCCCTCAAACATGCCAAGAAGCATATGGCGGCCTGGTCGCGCGGCGAAAAGCGCAAGCCCACCTTTCCGCTCGGCCTGCTGGGCGCGAAAGCCGAGGTTGTCTATCAGCCGAAGGGCGTCGTCGGTGTGGTCGCTCCGTGGAATTTCCCGGTCGGCATGGTCTTCGTGCCGATGGCGGGGATATTGGCGGCGGGCAACCGCGCGATGATCAAGCCGAGCGAGTTTACCGAGAATGTCTCCGACCTGATGGCGCGCCTCGTCCCCGACTATTTTGACGAGAGCGAAATGGCGGTGTTCACGGGCGGGGCCGACGTTGGCGTCGCTTTCTCGAAGCTGGCTTTCGACCATCTGATCTTCACCGGGGCGACCAGCGTCGGCAGGCATATCATGCGCGCGGCGGCGGATAATCTCGTGCCCGTGACGCTCGAGCTGGGTGGCAAGTCGCCGACCTTCATCGGGCGCAGCGCGAACAAGGATCTTGTTGGGCAGCGCGTCGCGCTCGGCAAGATGATGAACGCGGGGCAGATCTGCCTGGCGCCCGACTATCTGCTCGTCGCTGAAGATCAGGAGGGCGAGGTGATCGACAGTGTGAGCAAGGGCGTCGCGTCGCTCTATCCGACGCTGCTCAAGAATGACGACTATACGTCGGTCGTCAACGGCCGCAATTTCGACCGCCTGCAGGGCTATCTGGCCGACGCGCGCGAAAAGGGCGCCGAGGTGATCGAGGTCAATCCCGCGAACGAGGATTTCGCGAGCGCCAACGGCCACAAGATGCCGCTTCATATCGTGCGCGGCGCGACCGACGATATGAAGGTGATGCAGGAGGAAATCTTCGGCCCGATCCTGCCGGTCAAGACCTACAAGACGATCGACGAGGCGATCGATTATGTGAATGCGCACGACCGTCCGCTCGGCCTTTATTATTTCGGGCAGGACAAAAGCGAGGAGGACCGCGTGCTGACGCGGACGATTTCGGGCGGTGTCACGGTCAACGACGTGCTGTTTCATAATGCGATGGAAGACCTGCCCTTCGGTGGGGTCGGGCCGTCGGGAATGGGCAATTATCATGGGCTGGACGGCTTCCGCACCTTCAGCCACGCGCGCGCCGTTTATCGCCAGCCCAAGCTCGACGTCGCCGGGCTCGCCGGCTTCAAGCCGCCCTATGGCAAAGCGACCGCCAAGACGCTGGCGAAGGAATTGAAGAAATAGCTTGGCAAGCGGCGGCGCTTCGCCCTAGGGGGAGCGCCGCGCTTTCGGGCGATGCGCCCGTGGCAGGCCCCTGTGGTGAAATTGGTAGACGCGCTCGACTCAAAATCGAGTTCCGCAAGGAGTGCTGGTTCGAGTCCGGCCAGGGGCACCATAACCGATCATCGACCTTCAGGCGCGTAACGGCCCCGGCGGAACCCGCATGGCAGGCCGCGCATTGCACTCGCATTCCGCTATGGAGGTTTGCAGATGGTGCAACGCGCCTATTGGAAGGGTCAGATCCGCCTCGCACTGGTGTCGATCCCGGTCGAAATCTATCCGGCGACCAAATCGGGGGCGAGCGTCAGCTTCCGCCAGATCCACGAACCGAGCGGCAAACCGGTCAAATATGAAAAGGTCGTGCCCGGCATCGGCGCCATCGATACCGATGATATCGTCAAGGGCTATGAGGTGTCGAAGGGCCAGTATGTCCTGCTCGACGAAGAAGAGATCGAGGCGGTCAAGCTGGAGAGCAAGCGGACGCTCGAGCTGGTCCAATTCGTCGATGCGAGCGACATCGACATCCTCTATTATGAAAAGCCCTATTATGTCGTCCCCGCCGACGATCTGGCCGAGGAAGCCTATATCGTCCTGCGCGAAGCGCTGCGGCGAACGAAGAAGGTGGGGCTGGGACAGCTTGCGCTGCGCGGTCAGGAACAGCTCGTCGGGCTGCGTCCCTGCGGCAAGGGGCTGGTGCTCGAAGTGCTGCGCTATGCCGAGGAAGTGAACAAGGCGGCCAGCTATTTCCGCGACGTCCCCGCGAGCAAGCCCGACGCCGACCTGCTCGATCTCGCCGAAACGCTGATCGACAAGAAGAGCGGCAAGTTCGACGCCGCCGACTATCACAATCACTACGTCGATGCGCTGAAGCGCGTCATTTCCAAGAAAGCGAAAGCCAAGGGCAAGCGCGTGCTCGAGGATGTCGGGGAACCCGCCGACGTGCGCGAAGGATCGAATGTCATTGATCTGATGGCAGCGCTCAAGGCGTCGGTCGACGGCAAGAAAAAGGTCGCCGCTGCGACGAAGAAGAAGGCGCCCGCCAAAAAGGCGCCGGCGAAAAAGCGGGCATAGTCTCGTGAGCGCCGGATTGCCCTCGGCTATTGTGTGCCCATGCGAAGGCAGGGGGCCATCATCCGGCCTCGCGCCATTTTCCTACGGTTCGGCTCGCATCGCCCGCTTCGGTGATGGGCCCCTGCCTTCGCAGGGGCGCAGACAAGGTGGAACGCGATGACCCGTGCCGACCCTCTCGCCCAATATAACAAGAAGCGCGATTTCAAGCTGACCCCCGAACCCGCGGGCAAGGTTGCGAAGGGGGGCGGCAATCGCTTCATCGTCCAGAAACACGACGCGACGCGCCTCCATTACGACTTCCGGCTCGAAGTCGATGGTGTGCTGAAAAGCTGGGCGGTCACCAAGGGCCCGAGCGCGAACCCCGACGACAAGCGGCTCGCGGTGCGCACCGAAGATCATCCGATGGCCTATGCCGATTTCGAGGGGGCGATCCCCAAGGGCGAATATGGCGGCGGTTCGGTGATGCTGTGGGATCGCGGCACCTGGGCGCCGGTCGCGGGGAAGAGCGCGAAGGACCTGGAAAAGGGCCATCTTCACTTCACCCTCGACGGCGAGCGGATGAAGGGCGAATGGCTGCTCGTCCGCATGAAGCCCCGCGCCGGTGAAAAGCGCGAAAACTGGCTGCTCCGCAAGATCGACGACGCTTATGCGGGCGGCAGCGACGACTTGACCGGCCGATACCTCACCAGCGTCCTCACCGACCGCCCGATGGCCGAGATTGCGGGCGACGAAGACGGCGAGCAATCGCTGAAGGACGCAAAGGGTGAAGCCTTCGCGAAGAAGATGGCGGCAGCGGCGGCGCACAATCGCAAGGTCGCCAAAGGCTCAAAAGCCGGCGCCAAGCCGCCCAAATTCCGCAAGCTGCAGCTGGCGACGCTCGTCGACAGCGTGCCGGCGGGCAACAACTGGTTCCACGAGATCAAGTTCGACGGCTATCGCGCGCTCGTCGCCGCGGCGGGCGAGCGGGTCGTCGTCTATACGCGCAGCGGGCTCGACTGGACCGACAAGTTTGCGCCGCTCGCGCGCCACATCGCCGCGCTCGACCTGCCGCCGTGCCTGATCGACGGTGAGATCGTCGCCTATGGCAAGGACGGCAATCCCGACTTCTCCTCGCTCCAGGCGGTCCTGAAACGCGGCCACGGCGCGCAGGACGAGGCGACCGACCTCCACTTCTTCGCCTTCGACCTGCTCGAAGAGAACGGAAAATCGCTCACCGCGCTCGGCAATCTCGAACGCAAGGAACGTCTCGAGGCGCTGCTCTGCGATGCAGCGCCGCCCATTGCGGTCGCCGATCATGTCATCGGCGCGGGCGAAAAGCTCTATGCGGCGATGTGCGGCGCGGGGCAGGAAGGCATCATCGCCAAGCGCGCCGATGCACCCTATGCCGGCCGCCGGTCGAAAAACTGGGTGAAGGTCAAATGCACCCGTCGCCAGGAATTCGTCATCGTCGGCTGGAAGGAGAGTTCGACGAAGGCACGCCCCTTCGCTTCGCTGCTCCTTGCGCAGCGCGAAAAGGGGGAACTCGTCTATAAGGGCAATGTCGGCACCGGCTTCGATGCCGATACGATGGCGATGCTCGCGGCGAAATTCGCGGGCCGCGCGCGCAAGACTGCGCCGGTCGAGGTCGACAAGGTGGCGGCGCGCAAGGTCCATTGGGTAAAGCCCGACCTTGTCGCCGAGATCGCCTTCGCCGAATATACCGCCGGCGGCTCGGTCCGCCACGCGAGCTTCGTCGGGCTGCGCGCCGACAAGGAGGCGAAGGACGTGAAACCCGAAACCAAGGCCAAGGCTCCCGGCCCGGTCAGCGACGTGAAGATCAGCAGCCGCGAGCGCGTCATCTTCCCCGAGGCAAAGGCGACGAAGGGCGACCTCGCCGACTATTATGCCGCGGTGGCGCCGGTCATGCTCCCCCACCTCGCGCGCCGCCCGGTCAGCCTCGTCCGCTGCCCGCAGGGGCGCGCGAAGCAATGTTTTTTCCAGAAGCATGACTCGGGCAGCTTCGGCCCGCACGTCCACCACGTCCCGATCGAAGAGAAGGACGGCGCCGTCGAGGATTATCTCTATGTCGAGGATGCGGACGGCATCCTCGCCTGCGTCCAGATGGGGACGATCGAATTTCACGGCTGGGGCAGCCACGTCGATACGCTCGAACAGCCCGACCGTATGGTCTTCGACCTCGACCCCGACGAAGGGCTCGACTTCGCCGACGTCAAAAAGGCCGCGGCGAATTTGAAGCGCCAACTCGCCGACATCGGCCTCGTCAGCTTCGCGATGCTCTCGGGCGGCAAGGGCGTCCATGTCGTCGTGCCGCTCGATCCGGGGCACAGCTGGGACGCGCATAAGGATTTCTCGAAACGCTTTGCCGAGGCGATGAGCCTTGCCGAACCCGAGCGCTTCGTCGCGACGATGAGCAAGGCAAAGCGCAAGGGAAAGATCTTCATCGACTGGCTGCGCAACCAGCGCGGCAGCACCGCAATCATGCCCTATTCGGCGCGCGCGCGGGCGGGGGCGCCGGTGGCGGTTCCCATCGATTGGGACGGGCTGGCCGCCATCGACAGCGCGCGTCACTGGACCATCGCAGACGCCCGCGCCTTGCTCGATCGCGCCGCGAGCCCCACGCTGAAGGGATGGGGATTTGCGCGGCAGGCGCTGCCCGCGATCTGACCCCGCATCGGCGCTGCGATCCTCCCGCTTTCGAGGCCCGCAAAATAACGATGCTTAGCCATTTAATGTTGCAATTCTGGCACCGTTAAAATGGAGAAAATGTGCAAATTATTCATAATCGGGATGCATGCTTATCGGGTGGTTCGGTCAACTTGTTGAAAGCAGGTTAACCTTACTCGGGACATGTTTGAATATTTTGCAGAATTCGGATATTCTTGCCCGACTAGGCGTGAATATTCTCCGTTAGTTCGATGCCATTTCCTTCCATCGGGATGGCATTGTGGATCAGGAGGATGGAATGATCGAACCCCGCTTTTCGGGCACGGCGCACGAACCCAGGGCCGCGACCGATGGCGATCGTCGTGGGGGGGACCGTTACCGGACGGTCTGGCGGATCGCAAAAGTCGTGCGCGACAATGATGTCGGGCTGTGGCGCGTGCGCAATATTTCCGACCGCGGCATGCAGCTTGCGGCCGACGTTCCCGTCCATGTCGACGAAAATCTGGACATCTATCTGTCCGACAGTGTCGTGCTGAAGGGCAAGATCGTATGGGCCGACGGTGGCCGCTGCGGCGTCGCCTTTCACGAGGAGATCGACGGCGCCGGCGTGCTCAAACAGCTTGCTGCCGAACAGCGCGCTTATGGCTATCGCGCCCCGCGCATCCCGCTCCACTCGCGCGCCAAGGCGCAGGTCGATGGGGTCGAAAGCATCATCGAGCTTGTCGACATGTCGCAAAGCGGCGCGGGCTTCGTCCATGGTGGACATCTTGAGGTCGGGCGCCATCTGCACCTGACGCTGGCCGACGGGCTGGAGCGCAAGGCGATCGTGCGATGGGCGCGCGGCGGCCGCGGGGGACTCTGGTTTACCGAACCGCTGAACCGCGTCGATCTGGAAAGCATTCGCCGCTTCGAGGGCTGAACCGTTCAGGCGATCGCCTTTGCCGTGCCGTCGCGGACGATCTTCGCCCAAGGGTTGAGATCGGCTTCGGCAACCTTGACCAGCCGGTTGTGGTCGCGGTGCCGGAAAGGCTCGTCGCGGCCATGCACCATCAGCATCGTGTCGGAGACATAGCTCCACGATCCGTCAGCATGGAATTCGACGTCGAGCTGATAGCTGTCGGTACGGAACGCCGCTTCCAGAAACGCGGTCGAGCAGATGCCATATTCGGTCTGGCCGCGCTCGGCGCGGACCGACAGCTTGCGCGCATCGGGCACCGCGTGCCCCGCCGCAATCGCGATCTGGCCGCGCGGGATCGCCAGCGTCTGCAGGATCAGCCCGGTCGCCGGTTCGTAGAGCCAGTAACCGACCTGGTCATGGAAGGTGATATCCTCTTCGGGCGTGTTGATGTGCAGATGGTAGCGCAGGCCATAGAATAGCTGCGGCCCGTTCGCTTGCGGGTCGATCGGCTGCATTTCGACCCGTTCGTAATAGTTGCGGGTTTCGGGGCCGTCGGCCTTCGGATTGACATCGACGCCGCGCTTTCCTTCCCAGATACCGGCGAAGTGGCGCAGCGGGCCGAGATTGGCGAGCGTGTCGGGATCGACATTCTCGGGCTCGGTGAAGATGTCGTTCGGCACGTCCATGCGTTATCCCCCCAATCCGCGCGGTCAGATGTCCTCGGCCAGCCGTCCGTAAAGCTGGGGCCGGCGGTCGCGGAAAAAGCCCATGCCCGCACGATGCTTCGCCGCGCGGTCGAGATCGATCGTTTCGACCAGCACCCCCGTTTCGGCGGCGCCGAACGCCTGCGTCAGATCGCCCCATTCGTCGGTTATGAAGCTGTGGCCATAGAAATTCGCGTCACCCTCTGCGCCGATGCGGTTGGCGGCGATCACCGGCATGCAGTTCGACACCGCATGACCCTGCATCGCGCGGCGCCACATGTGGCGGGTGTCGAGGTCGGCGTCATAGGGCTCGCTGCCGATCGCGGTCGGGTAGAAAAGCAGTTCGGCGCCCATCAGCGCCATCGCACGCGCGCATTCGGGATACCATTGGTCCCAACACACCCCGACGCCGATGCGGGTGCCAAAGACGTCCCACACCTTGAACCCCGTGTTGCCGGGGCGGAAATAATATTTCTCTTCATAGCCCGGCCCATCGGGGATGTGGCTTTTGCGATAGATACCCATGATCGCGCCATCGGGGCCGATCATTGCGAGCGTGTTGTAATAATGCGGCCCGTCCTTCTCGAAGAAGCTGGTCGGGATCGCGACCTTCAGCTTCGCGGCGAGCGCCTGCATCGCCTTGACGCTCGGATGCTCGGCGGTCGGGTGGGCGCTAGCGAACAGCGCCTCTTCTTCGACCTGGCAGAAATAGGGGCCTTCAAACAGCTCGGGCGGCAGGATGACCTGCGCGCCCTTGGCCGCCGCCTCCTCGACGAGCGCCGTGACCGCGTCGATATTGGGTTGCACGGGTCCGGGAAGGGGGAGCTGGAGCGCGGCGACGGTGATGGTACGGGTCATGAGGCGGATATAAGCAAGCCAGCGCATCTTGCCACCGCAAAAGCGGATGAGCGGTTGGCGTTGTTAGGATCGGGGGCGTCGGCTAGCGACCGATGGCGGTCATTGGGCCATCAAAGCTGTGACGCGTCCCACGGCGACAGCCGTAAAGGTTCTCTTTGTTGCACGATCGTCGAAGCCGCTTCCTGCCTTAACGTCGCCGCGTCCGATGCGAGGTTGGACATGCGCTCGGCCTTTAGACGAAGCACCGATGTTCGATCCCCGGGGCCATTCAACACACGCCCGAACATTTCGGCTGCTTCATCGTTACGCCCGACTAGCCCTGCTGCGACCCCGGCGTTGTAGAGCATCCAACTTGGGTGCGCCGGTGCCTGTCGCGCTTCGGTCCGTCCCTGTTCCAGGAGAATCTCGGCCGTATCGGGTAGGGAACTAAACATTGCCGCAAGTCGCCGTGCTCCATCGGCCGCTCTGTCGGCGAGGCGCGCGACTGCCACCGCAAATTGTTCGTCCGATAAGTATTCCTCGAAGCCTTCCAAGCGTCCGCCGAAGTCGAAGCTGATCGGCGCAACGTCCATCCCAAGCCAGTGTGCTCCGACGTTAAGATAGCTGCCCTTGCTCCAAGAGCTTGGCTGGAACTCGACAACAGTGAGCCACCAAGAATGATCGAAGAACCATAAGCGCGATTGCCCTTTGCGCTGAAAGCCTAAGGGCCTCAGCGCCGCTGTTGCGGCGTTGGCAATGATCTTGTCGTGTGGGCCCGGTATTCGTCCTCCGCGCCAAAACCTATTCGCGCTTTCGTCGGTTTCCTACCCCAACACCGACGCTTGCACCACCATCCGTGCCCACGCGTCGCCTCACGCCGGCACCTGCTGGCTCGAGCAATGGAAGCTGCCGCCGCCGGCGATGATTCCGCGCGCTGGAACGCCGACGGCGCGGCGATCGGGGAACAGCACCGCGAGTGCCTCGACTGCAGCAGCATCGTTGGCGACGCCATAGGTCGGGACGACAACAACCGTGTTGCCGATGTAGAAGTTCATATAGCTCGCCGCGACGATCTCGCCGTCCATCTCGACCCGGCCGGGCGAGGGGAGGTCGACGATCTCGATGCCACCGAACGCCGCGGCGCGCACGCGCGCATCCTCGTAAATATCGGCGTTGGGGTCGTCGCTGCCCGCCGCCACGGGCAAGGCAAGCCGCCCCTCGCCCACGAAGCGGGCGAGATTGTCGACATGGCCGTCGGTATGGTCGCCGACCAGCCCCTTGCCGAGCCACAGCAGGCGGTCGATACCGAGGGACTGGTGCAGCCTTACGGCAATGTCCGCGCGCGTCAGAGACGGGTTGCGGTTGATGTTGAGCAGACATTCCTCGGTCGTGACGCAAAGTCCGGTGCCGTCGACGTCGATCCCGCCGCCTTCGAGCACCCAATCCTGCTCATCGAAGGGCAGGCCGCTTTCGGTCGCCAGCGCGGCGCCGACTTCCTGATCGCCCGGCATGACGAATTTCTCGCCCCACCAGTTGAAACGAAAGTTGCGCGCGCGCCTTTTCAGGCCCGCTCCCACGATGATCGGTCCCGTGTCGCGCAGCCAGATGTCGCCGAGCGGCTGCACCAGGATGCGCACCCCGTGGTCGACGAGAGCCGCAGCAATCTGCGCCTGCCGCTCGTCATTGACCACTAGCCGCACCTCCTCGCCGCGGCCGCCGTCGTGGACAACGTTGGCAAAAGCAGCGACATCGGCACGCGCCGCATCGATTTGCCCCGCCCACTCGTCATCGAGGTGCGGAAAGCCGATCCACACTGCGGCGTGCGGCGCCCATTCGGCGGGCATATGGAGCGTCATGGGCGCCGCCTCGCTTATTTGCCTTCGCGCGATTTGTCGCGCGCGGCGCGGAACTCGTCGCCTTCGTTCCAGTTGGGCCAGCTATCGGTCGATGCGAGCATCCGGCCGGCGGCATAATAGAGGCGGAGATCGGCGAGCATGCCGTCCCAATTCTTTATCGCAGCATATTCGTCGCCGGGCGCGTGGTAACGGTTCTTCTCATAATCCTCGGCGGCTTTCTTGCCGGCGTCCTTGCCGCCCGCGAACAGATCCTCGCCGGCGCCGAAGTTGAAGAAGGGCACGCCGCGCTTGGCGAAGCTGAAGTGATCCGAGCGATAGTAGAAGCCCTTTTCGGGGGTCGGTTCATCGACAATCGTCACCTTCGCCGCCTTGGCGATCTTCTCCAGATAGGCGTCGAGCTGCGACTTGCCGCGGCCGACGACGACGATGTCCTTCGCGGGCCCATTGGGGTTGAGCGCGTCCATATTCACGCCGCCAACCGTTTGCGCGAGCGGAAACACCGGGTTCGCGGCATAATATTCCGATCCGAGCAGACCCGATTCCTCCGCCGTCACCGCCAGGAACACGATGCTGCGGTCGGGCGCGCCCGCCTTCTGATAGGCCTGCGCCAGCGTCACCAAGGCGGCGGTGCCGGTCGCATTATCGACGGCGCCGTTGCAGATGTCGTCGCCGTTCACCGGCGTGCAGCGGCCAAGATGGTCCCAATGCGCGGTATAGAGCACATATTCGTCGGGCCGCTTCTTGCCAGGCAGAATGCCGATGATGTTATGCGACAGCTTCTTGGAAATCTGATTGTCGAAGCTGAGCGAGGCCTTGACGCCGGTGAGCGGGACGGCCTTGAAACCCCTCTTGCCCGCCGCTTCGCGCAGCGCGTCGAAATCCTGCCCGGCGCTTGCGAACAATTCCTTCGCCTTGTCGAGCTGTATCCAGCCGTTCGCCGCAGTCTGATCGGCGCCGCCATCCTTCTTTTCGGCGAGATATTGGGTGCCGGTGTTGCTGCTTTCCACGACGTTCCAGCCATAGGCGGCGGGTTCGGTGTCGTGGACGATCAGCGCGGCGGCGGCGCCCTGGCGCGCCGCTTCTTCATATTTATAGCTCCAGCGGCCGTAATAGGTCATCGCGCGGCCGTTGAATTCGCCTTTGGTTTCCGGGGTTTGCCAGTCGGGGTCGTTGACGAGGATGACCACCGTCTTGCCCTTCACATTGAGCCCGGCATAATCGTTCCAGCCCTTTTCAGGCGCGTTGATGCCATAGCCTACGAAGACGACGTCGCTGTCCTTGATTTCGGTCTTCGGCTGCACGCGGTAGCTGAAGGCGACATAATCCTTCGCATATTGCAGCGTGACCGGCGCCTTGCCGCCGGTGAAGTGCAGCGGCGTCGCATTCTTCGCTGTGATCTCGACAAGCGGGACTTCCTGCGTCCACTGGCCGTTGTTGCCGGGCTTCAGCCCTGCCGCCGCGAACTGGCTCGTCAGATAAGCGATCGTCTTTTCTTCGCCCTTCGTCCCGGGTGCGCGGCCCTCATAGGCGTCCGATGACAATTCCTTGGTCACATCCTGCAAAGTCTGGAGCGACAACTCGGGGAACTGGACATCGGGCAGCACGGCAACAGCGTCGGCCGCCGTGGCCCCGGTCGTCGGCGCATCGGCATTGCACCCGGCAACGCCGAGCAGAACCGCAAGAGCTGCGGTGGTTCGGGGGAAGCGAAGCATGGAATTTCCTTGGGTTTTCGTGTTTGACGGGAGGCTTTTGCCAGCCGGGCCGCCCCGATGCAAGAAGGGCGGCCCTTTCGGACCGCCCCCTTGATGTCGCTTCGGTGGAAACCGGATCAGCGCGAATAGAATTCGACGACCAGATTGGGTTCCATCTTCACCGGATAGGGTACTTCGTCGAGCGTCGGCACGCGGACGAAAGTCGCCTTGGTGCCGTCGAGCGCCAGATATTCGGGCAGGTCGCGCTCGGGCAGGCTCTGCGCTTCGGCAACCAGCGCCATTTCCTGCGCCTTCTTGCCGAGGGTGACTTCGTCGCCCGGCTTCACGAGGCGGCTCGCGATGTTGCACTTCACGCCGTTCACATAGACGTGACCATGGCTGACGAGCTGGCGCGCCGAGAAGATCGTCGGCGCGAACTTGGCGCGATAGACAAGCGCGTCGAGGCGGCGTTCGAGCAGGCCGATCAGATTCTGGCCGGTGTCGCCCTTCATGCGCGCGGCTTCGATATAGTTCTTCTTGAACTGCTTTTCGGTGATGTCGCCGTAATAGCCCTTGAGCTTCTGCTTGGCGCGGAGCTGGATGCCGAAGTCCGACATCTTGCCCTTGCGGCGCTGACCGTGCTGGCCGGGGCCATATTCGCGGCGGTTGACCGGGCTCTTCGGGCGACCCCAGATGTTTTCGCCCATCCGGCGGTCGAGTTTGTACTTGGCGCTCTGGCGCTTCGACATATGTCGTCTCCAATTTGCTGTGTGCCGAAGGATTTCGGCGGATCCCGGATCGCACCACAGGTCCGCTGTCCTGTGCGACCGCCGCTTCACCGGGGTGCGGGGTCAATTTGCGAAGGCGCGCGGTTAGACCGTAGGCGCGGCCGAGTCAAGTCGTGCCGGACGCTGGACGGCGCGCAAAAAGGCGCTAAAGGCAGCGCGCATGACCTCTGCCAAACTTCCAGACCAATGCGAAACCATGGCCGACGTGCGCGCCGGCGTCGATCAGGTCGACCGCGAGCTTGTCGCGCTGCTGGTGCGCCGGTTCGGCTATATGGACGCGGCGGCGCGGATCAAGACCGAGCGGAGCGCCGTTCGCGACGAGCCGCGCAAGGCGCAGGTGCTCGACAATGTCGCGCGCGAAGCCGAAAGCGCGGGCCTCGATCCGCAGCGTATCCGCGCGGTGTGGAACGAACTGGTCGAACAGTCGATCGCCTATGAGGCCGTCCGCTGGGACCGCCTGCGCGCCGACTAACCGTCGCTCAATTGGTGGCGGCGGTACCGGGCTTGTCGCCATCGGCGTGGGCATCGTCCTTTGGCGGTGCCGATTCGACGACGGTGCGGCAGATGCGCTTCGGCACCGCGCTGCCGGTGCTTTCGACCTTTTCGCAAATCTTCTTCGGCTTGGCCGACTTTGCCGGCGGAGGGGCTTCGGTTCCCGCCGCTGCAAAGGCGAGCGAAAGCATCAGGCTCATCATCTTCAGTCTACTCCCGGGGAGAGCCGCGTCGCAATTCTGCGGCGGCGGGCCAACGATGCTGCACCGCAGCACGATGCGAAGAAATTGTCAATTCCGTTGCGGCGGACGACTTACCGCGCGCGGGGCGTGCGGCCCAATATGGTCACGATCCCGTGCATCATCCGGATGTCGTTGTGCGACCAGCCGGTCTTCGTCAGCGCGGTGCGCAGCGTCCGCAGCGTTGCCTCGGTCCGTTCCTCGGGAAAGAAATAGCCGGCCTTGTCGAGGTCGCGGACGAAATGCTGGATCAACTCCTCTAGCTCGCCGTGCGGGGCGGGGGGATCGAGCGGGACGTCCGGCGGGCTGGCGAGCGCGATGCCTCCCTTGCCCCCGCTCGGGACATGCTTCGACCATTCATAGGCGAGCAGGATCACCGCCTGCGCCAGATTGAGCGATCCGAACTGGGGGTTGATCGGCACCGTGACGATGCTGTGGGCCAACGCGACGTCGTCGGTTTCCAGTCCCGAGCGCTCGGGCCCGAAGATATAGGCCGACCGTCCGGCGCTGGCATGAACCTGCCTTGCCGCCTCTTCGGGCGTGAACACGGGCTTGGAAACCCCGCGCTTGCGCACGGTGGTCGCATAGATGGTCTGGCAATCGGCGACCGCATCGGCCAGCGTATTGAATACCTGCGCCTCGGCCAGCACCACGTCGGCCCCCGATGCGGCGGGCCCCGCATCGGGGTTCGGCCAGCCATCGCGCGGCGCGACAAGGCGCAGTTCGGTCAACCCGAAATTGAGCATCGCGCGCGCTGCCTTGCCGATATTCTCGCCAAGTTGGGGGCGCACGAGGACAATGACGGGGGGAGGGGCCAGATCCGTCACGGTCAGCCCTGCTTCGCTGCCTCGGTGATCGACGAGGCGAATTCCTCGAAATCCCGGGCTTCGGTAAAGTCGCGATAGACGCTGGCGAAGCGGATATAGGCGACATTGTCGAAGCCCTTGAGCGCCTCCATCACCATCGCGCCGATCTGCGTCGCCTGGACCTCGTTGTCGCCCGAGGTTTCGAGTTGGCGCTGGATGCCCGACACCAGTCGTTCGATCCGCGCGCCGTCAATCGGGCGTTTGCGGCACGCGATCTGGACGCTGCGCATCAGCTTTTCGCGGTCGAAGGGTTCGCGCCGCCCGTCGGCCTTGAGTACGGCGACCTCGCGCAGCTGGATACGCTCGAAGGTGGTGAAGCGCGCGCCGCAATCCTCGCACTGGCGGCGGCGGCGAATGGCGGCGCCGTCCTCGGTCGGGCGGCTGTCCTTCACCTGGCTGTCTTCATGTCCGCAATAGGGGCAGCGCATGGGCTATCGCTTCACCCGCGCATAGAGTGCGATGGCTGCGCCCGCGAACAACCCGACCGGCCAGGTCACGACGGGCAGCACCGCACCCGCGATCGCACCCACGACGCCGCCGGTGATGACCGGCCGCGTCGAGGGATGGTCGATCCCCTGCTTGCCCATCGCCTTGACCTCTTCGATCGTCAGTTCGACCAGCGTCGGTTCCTCGGGGTGCTGCCGCGCCATCGCCGTTATCCCTGATAGATGGGGAAGCGTTCGCACAGCGTGCGGACGCGGGCGCGGACATTCGCTTCGACATCGGCATCGCCATGCTCGCCCTTGTCGCGCAGCGCTTCGAGCACGTCGGCGACCATGTCGCCGATTTCCTCGAACTCGGCGATCCCGAAGCCGCGCGTCGTTCCCGCGGGCGATCCGACGCGGATGCCGCTGGTCTTGACCGGCGGCAGCGGATCGAAGGGCACGCCATTCTTGTTGCAGGTGATCGCCGAGCGTTCGAGCGCCTCGTCGGCGTCGCGGCCGGTGATGCCGAGCGGACGCAGGTCGATGAGGGCGAGGTGCGTGTCGGTGCCGCCCGCGACGACGTCGGCGCCGCGCGCCTTGAGCCGATTGGCGAGCGCCTGCGCGTTGGCGATCGTCGCCTTCGCATAGTCCTTGAACTCGGGGCGCAGCGCCTCGCCGAATGCCACCGCCTTGGCCGCGATGACGTGCATCAGCGGGCCGCCCTGCAGGCCGGGGAACACCGCCGAGTTGATGCGCTTCGCAATCGCCTCGTCATTGGTCAGGATCATGCCGCCGCGCGGGCCGCGCAGCGTCTTGTGCGTCGTCGTGGTGACGACATGGGCATGTTCCATCGGCGAAGGGTGGGCGCCGCCGGCGACGAGGCCCGCGAAATGCGCCATATCGACCATCAGCAGCGCGCCGACATCGTCGGCGATGGCGCGGAAGCGCGCGAAGTCGAGCGTACGTGGATAGGCCGAGCCGCCCGCAATGATGAGCGCGGGGCGATGTTCCTTCGCCAGTGCCTCGACCTGGTCGAAATCGACCAGATGATCGTCGGCGCGCACGCCATATTGGACGGCGTTGAACCATTTACCCGACATGGCAGGCGCCGCACCGTGGGTGAGGTGGCCGCCGGCATCGAGGCTCATGCCGAGGATCGTCGCGCCGGGCTTGGTCAGCGCCAGCATCACCGCCCCGTTCGCCTGCGCGCCCGAGTGTGGCTGGACGTTCGCGAAGTTGCAGTCGAAAAGCTGCTTCGCGCGATCAATCGCGAGCTGTTCGACTTCATCCGACGGCGCGCAGCCCTGATAATAGCGGCGCCCCGGATAGCCTTCGGCATATTTGTTGGTGAAGACCGACCCCTGCGCCTCGAGCACCGCCTTGGAGACGATGTTTTCCGAGGCGATCAGTTCGATCTGATATTGTTCGCGTTCCAGCTCATGCTTCATCGCTGCGGCGACTGCAGGGTCGGTAGCGGCGACGCCGTCGGTGAAATAGCCGGCCGATTTGATGGGCTTGTCGAGCGTGTCGGTGGTCATTGGCTGTTCTCCAGGACGGGCGGGTGGGAAAGCTTGTCGACGCGGCGCGCGTGGCGGTCGCCGGCGAAGTCGGTGGTCAGGAAGGCGGTGACGCAGGCCTTGGCCATGTCGATGCCCGTCAGCCGCGCACCCATCGCGATGACGTTCGCGTCATTATGTTCGCGGGCAAGCTTCGCCGACAGCGGCTCGGACACCAGGGCGCAGCGGCACGCCGGATTGCGGTTGACCGAGATCGAGATGCCAATGCCCGACCCGCACAGCGCAATGCCTTTATCGGCGCTGCCATTGGCGACCGCAGCGGCGAGGCGGTAGCCATAATCGGGGTAATCGACGCTCTCGGGACCATGGGTGCCGAGGTCGGCAACCTCATGCCCTTCGCCGCGCAGCCAGTCGGCGAGCAGCGCCTTCAGGTCGGTGGCGGCATGGTCGGATGCAATGGCGATGCGCACGGCGCGTCTCCCGCTGGGGCGTTGAGGGAATCGGATGAGCGCGCTTTAAGCGAAGCGCCGCGGATTGGCCATAAGCGGCAGCGGCTTTTTCGCCGCTATTTTGTCACAAAGCGGGTTTGACCGGCCGGCCTGCCGCCCGTAGAGCGCCGGGCATGGGCGACCTATTGCTTTCTATCGTCATGTTGGGCGGAATCGCGCTGCTGGGCGGTGGGGTCATGGTGTTTCGCAGCGGCGACCGCCGCCGCGCGCTGCTGATGGTTGTCGCGGCGCTGATCATGTTCGCCAATGTCGCCATCTGGCTGGTTCCGGTGAAATGATATCGGTCCTCCCTGTCGCGACGCGATGGGGAGGGGGACCATCCGAAGGATGGTGGAGGGGCGCGACGTTGCCGCCCCTCCGTCAGCCCTTCAGGCTGCCACCTTGTATCTTGATAATGATGCATAAGCGCGTTTGCGGGAGGGTCCGCTAGCGGACCCTCCCGCGCCGTCTGCGAGCCCGTTGCCACCTAGGTTCTCGAGACCGCTGGGGAGCTTGGGC
>NZ_FYAT01000019.1:0-93246 GCF_900185685.1 Sphingopyxis sp. P1IMeth2 | reverse complement strand
TGCACGGCGCGCGGATGCAGATCGCCGAGCATCGCGACGTGCGAGGGACCCTTGGGCGCTACCCAGCCATATTCGGTAAGATGACCTCGGATGGCATTGATCAGCTGGGTGCGCTGCCGCACCAGCAGGTCACGGGTCCGGAACACCAGGCTTGACGCCTGCTGCTCTTCGCTCTTGATCGCCACGAACCGCATGCTCGGGCGCTGGGCGGCCTCGCAAATCGCTTCCGCATCCGCCGCATCATTCTTGTTCCGCTTCACGAACGGCTTCACATACGCGGGCGGGATCAGCTTCACCTTGTATCCCAGCCGTGTCAGCTCTCGGCCCCAATGGTGCGCGCCCCCACAGGCTTCCAGCGCGACCGTACAACGCTGGTGCCCAGCAAAGAACTCCAGCAGCTTCCCTCGGCCGATCTTGCGGCTGAACAGTGCTCGCCCGCTCGCATCCGCGCCGTGCGCATGAAAAACATTCTTCGCGATATCCAATCCGATTATGCTAACTTCCAACACGGACGCCTCCTCTAGTGGTGTGATAACACCTCCACTATGGCACATCGATGCCGCCGGGGGCGTCCACCCCATCACCCCATTTAAGACGCCCAAGTAGCGGAGATGGGACGCGAGGCGCAATCGGCGAGTGATAGCGAAACGGTATCGCTCGTCTTTGCTACGCCGGGCAAGCCATGGCTCCATGCTCATTTCTACGCTGTCAGCCCGATCGAGCGCGTCCCGGCGCGAGGGGTTTGTGCCGCGTGACATGTTGCTTCGATGCGGGCGGGATGGCCGGCATCCGCATATGTCTTTCAAAAAATGGCATCTTCGGGCGCGGGCAGTCGTGTCGGCGGCGGCGGCTGGTGGTCGGCGCAACAAGCGGCATCCCCGATATGGCCATTTTGGAATAGTGATGCGTGCATAATCTATTATATCGATATAATGTGGCGACCTATCCATACCCGGCGATCAACAAGGCCAGTGTCGACAGTGCCGCATTTGAAGGCAAAGGCGCATGGCTGCTCGGGAGGTAGAAAATGGGATCTAGGGGGAATCTGCGCTGGGCGCTTCTGGCAACCGCCGCGGCACAATTGACGCCGGCCACGGCATTTGCGCAATCGGCACCCGACGAGGCTGCGGCCGCGGCACCGGGCGACGAGATCGTGGTGACGGCGCGCAAGCGCGAGGAGAGCCTGCAGGATGTACCGATCTCGGTTCAGGCGTTCAGCAGCGCGGCGCTCGAACGCGCCGGAATCAAGGATTTCTCCGAAGTCGCTTACCGCGTTCCGGGCCTGAAGCTCAGCGCCGAGCGCGCGGTCGATACCGAACTCTTCATTCGCGGCATCGGCTCCGATATTCAGGGCGCGGGCGCCGATGCGGCGGTCGGTATCTTCGTCGACGGCGCCTATCTGTCGCGCGGCACGGGATCGCTGCTCGACCTCTATGACCTTGAACGCGTCGAGGTGCTGAAGGGACCGCAGGCGTTGCGCTTCGGCAAGAGCGTCGTCGGCGGCCTGATCAACTATGTGACCAAGAAGCCCGGCGATACGTTCGAAGGGCGGTTCGAGGCGACCTATGGCAATTACAACCGGCTCGACGTCGCCGGATCGGTGCGCGGGCCGGTGTCCGACACGTTGAGCCTGGGTCTTGTCGCCAGTTCGCGCAGCCATGACGGTTATGCGAAGAATCTGCGCGGCGGCGACGAGGAAGACCAGAATATGCAGTCGGTGCGTGCCCAGCTTCGCTGGCGACCGACGCCATCGCTCGACGCCAATCTGGCTGCCGACTACACCCGCCACCGCGACGGGGCGCGCTGGGTCGATATCCTCATTCCGGGCGACAGCGAGGAAGTGACCTATCTCGGCTATTATGCGCCGACGATCGACAGCCTGCCGGGCTTCGTGCTGCCGGACCGCAACGCGCCCTTCAAGAGCGCCGATCCGCGGTCGGGAAATCATAATTTCACGGGTTTCCAGAATAGCGACATGTACGGGGTCAGCGGCACGATCGACTGGCAAGCCGGCGGCGGGCTCAGCGTGACCTCGCAGACCGTCTATCGCGACAGCTCGCTGAAGGCGCGCGAAGACGGGTCGGGGATGCTTTTCAACTTCCCGATCGATCCCGCGACCAATGCGCCCGACATCACCTCGGCGATGGTCGCCGGGCTCGATACTTATCTCGCCACCGTTCCCGACAGCTATTTCGACAGTGGCAAGGGCGAGGATGTGACGCAATTCTCGCAGGAGCTGCGCCTGCGCTGGGACAATGGCGGTCCACTGCGCGTCGAGGGCGGCGCCTATTATCTGCACGAGAATATCCGCCGCGCCGAGGATGTGAACTTCCTCTTTCCCGACTATCAGGCGATCGAGGAATTCGCATTCGCCATGGCCTATGGCGGAACGCCCGCGACGCCGTCACCGGGATCGAACCACACCGTCACCACCTCGCGCAACGATAATGTCGGCGTCTTCGGCGAGCTCAGCTACAGCATCACCGACAAGCTGACCTTCGAGGCCGGGCTGCGCTATGCCTATGACCACAAGCGCTATTCGAACAACCGCTCCGGCGTGTCGTTCGAGGGTGAGGCCGTCAATTTCGTGGTCGGCGAAACGCGCAGCTGGGATGCATGGTTGCCGAGTGCGACGCTGCGTTTCGAACCGAGCAACGATGTCACGCTCTACGCCCGCTATGCCAAGGGCTACAAGCCCGGCGGCTGGACCGGCGAGGATGCAAACACGCCCGCAGAGGCGCTGGTATCGTTCGACCCGGAAACCGCCAACAGCTTCGAGGTCGGCGCAAAGCTCGCGCTGGCAGGCCGGCGCCTGTTCATCAATGCGGCGGCCTATTACACCAACTATGACAATCTGCAGACCAACCAGTTCCTGTCACCGGGGCCGGGAATGCCGCCTGACAATTTCGTCTTCAATGCGAAGAATGGTACGCGTGCCTATGGCCTGGAACTCGATTTCCAGGCCCGTATCACCGACGCCTTCACCCTGTCGGGCAATTATGCCTATTCGCGCTGCAACTTCACCGGCGAACTGATCATCGACGACGAGGGAACCGATCTCGACGGCAACACCTGCCGCCGCACGCCCAAACATGCCTTCAATGTCGCCGCCAACCTCGACCAGCCGATCGCCGATAATCTGGTGCTCGTTCTGGGTAGCGATTTCCAATATACCGGCGCGAATTTCTTCGACAATCCGAACACGCCAATCCTGAAGTTCGACTCCGAAATCCTGCTCAATGCACGGATCGGCCTGCGCGATGCCGGCGACAAATGGGAAGTGACGGCGTGGGCGAAGAATCTCACGAACGAGCTCAACTTCACCAGCAAGCTCGAATTGTTCGGAACCATCTATTCGACCTACATCCCGCCGCGCACCTATGGCGTGACGGCCCGGTTCCGCTTCTAGGGGCGATGAGGACAACAACGATCGTCATTGCGAGGAGCGAAGCGACGCGACAATCCAGAGTTCGCGTGAGCCGCCCTGGATTGCTTCGCTTCGCTCGCAATGACGATGTGGGTCAATGAGAAGGAGGAATCGTAATGAAGCGCGGTATCAAGATCATGGCGGGGACCAGTCTGGCAGTCGCCGCTCTGCTCAGCGCGACCGCGCCTATGGCGGCGGATTGGAGCGGCAGTCATGCCGACGCGCCGATCGACGTTCGCGATCCCTGGCTGAAAGCCTGGATCGCGGCGACGCCAGACAACCCGCCGAAGGATCCGGTGCCGGGCGTCGATTATGGCATGAATCCCGACGGCAGCTTCCGGCATCCGGTCGCGACCCGATTGACTAACGATCCGCCGTCCTTTCCGGGGCAGCTCGATCATTGGGACCAGAACAGCTATGCCAAGAATGTGAAGGTCATCGCCTTCTATCCTACGGTAACGTCGCCCTGGCATGCGTGGGCGAATGTCGTCGATTTTTCCGGCCGCCGCTATCTTTACACCCACGACCGCGACTATCTGCGCATCCTTGACGTCACCGATCCGCGCAAGGCGAAGATCGTCTGGTCGAAGGGCGGCATATGGAGCGCCAAGGGATCGAGCGAGGCGTGGGATCCGTCGGCGGTCACCGATTATTTCGGCGGCGTCACGGTGGCTTGGAGCAAGAAGCTGCAACGCAATGTCCTGGTCGCCTCCTACGAGATCGGTCGTTTCGGCCTGATGGAGGACAAGCGCCGCGAGCCCACCAAGGTCGCCGCGCAGCGGCACTATAATTCGCTCAAGGGTTTCAAAGTTTTTGTTATGAACGGGCCGACGCCCGACAAATGGGACCTGATCGCGACGCGCACTACCGACTACAAACATCCCGATGCGCCGGTGGGTGAACAGCAGGGATCGGGCGCGCTCGACGCGGCGACATGGTTCGGGGGCAAATATATGCTTCTCTCGTCGGCGCCCGACGACAGCTATTCGCTCACCGAATATCCCGACTATCTCTATTCGCCCGGCTATCAGGTCTGGGACATGGAGGACCCCGCCGATCCGAAGTTCGTTTCGCAGATCACCGTCCCCGGCCAGCGCCTCGGCGATCCCGAGAGCGAGGCTGCGTACCGCGCCAATCCGCGCGCGGGCAACCGGACGAGCTGGATGGGTTCGCGCTATCCGATCGTAACGTCGAAGCCGGTCGAGGCGGGCGGCAAGATCGGCTTCGGCGGCATGGGAGGGCTCGGTTTCTACAGCTTCGATCTCAGCGACCCGGCGAACCCGAAGACGCTCGGCCATCTTTCGGTGCCGCCGAGCTATGCGGGGACCGAGTTCGACAATGTCGATGTCAGCCAATATGACCGCACCGGCTTCGTTTTTTCCAACGGCTATCCGATGAACGAAAGCTGTTACGAGCCGTTCAAGCCGATCTATTCGATCGACGTGCGCGATCCCGCGCATCCGAAGGTCGCGGCGACTTTCCCGCGCCCGACGCCGCCGCCCGAGGCCTCTTTTACCGATTTTTGCCAGCGGCGCGGCAGTTTCGGACCGAAACGGTCGGGCGGGCTGACCCAGCCCCAGCGCGGCCGGCAGGGCCTTGCCATCTATGCCTTTTACAACGCCGGCATCCAGATTTTTGACGTCAAGGACCCGGCAAAGCCGGCGATCGCGGGCTATTTCGTTCCGCGCTTCGCCAATGAAAAGGAAATGCCAGACTATACGTTCGGCAATTCGACGTTTGCGGTCTACACTGAATATGACCGCAACATCATCTGGGCCTTTTCGGTGAACGGCGTCTACGCGCTGTCGAGCCCGCTGCTCGGCAAGCCGAACCTCGGCGCGCCAAAGAATATCTGGCCCGTGCGGAAATAGAAAGTTGTTCGTCACCCCGGCGAAGGCCGGGGTCTCGCCGGGGCGGTGAGACGCGAGGTCGGGATCCCGGCCTTCGCCGGGATGACGGAAGAAATGTTTTAGAAGGACAAACCGATGCGCACAGCCACGATGGGGCTGGCGGGGGCCTTGCTCCTTGCCGGATGCTCGAACACGCCCGGTGAACAGGCACCGGAGGCTCCCGCCGAACCCGCGGGCGACAATATCCTGCATATCAGTTGGGGCGGCATCGCCGAAGCCGACGGGAATGAGGCGAAGCGCCACTGGTCGAACTGGGCGATCAACCTTGTCGACGGCGGGCCTGCCTATGGCTGGCTGTCGGACAAGGGCGTCACGCTTCCGCACGCGCTGAATTTCGAGCTGGCTGGCACCGCAAAGATCGATGCCGTCGCCCTCGACAACCGGTTCGAGCCGGTGGTGCGCGAGGACGGATCGATGTCGCAGACCGCCGAAGGATCGCCGGTCCGGCGTTTCGCGTTGCTCGGCTCGAACAAGGGGCCGCAGGGACCCTATGAAATGCTGGTCGAGGGGGAAGCGAAAGCGGACGCACGAACCGTCGTGAAATTGCCGACGCCAGCATCGGCGCGCTGGCTCCGACTGCGCATCGACAGCAATTGGCAGGGCCGCGGGCCGACGCGGCTTTCCGATCTTGCCGTGCTCGGTACGCTCGATCGCCGCGGCGACGCGGCGGCTCCCGATGCCGATGCGAGCGGCGTCTATTCGCACGAATATGGCCCGATTCTGTTGCGGCAGCAGGGCAATGAGATATTCGGTTGCTACAACGACGGGCTCGGCACGCTGCGCGGAACGGTATTCGGGCGCATCATGCGGCTTGCCTGGTATTCGAAGGAAGAGGGCAGCATCGGCGCGGCGACGCTGGTCGCGGCGAACGGCAAGCTCTATGGCTTCTGGTATCGCCCCGAAGACAAGATGGGCAGCCCGTGGAATGCGGTGAGGGAAGGCGGCCTTGCGGGCGCCGACCTCGGCACGTGTGGCGCGGCGCTCTATCCGTCTTCCTGATATCGAGGACGCCTCTTCATGACTCTGCCATTTGCCGTTGCCGCACCCACCGCCGAGATTGCCGGCAGCGCCGATCGCTTTCCGGTTCGCCGTATTTTTTGCGTCGGCAAGAATTACGCCGATCATGCGCGCGAAATGGGCGGCGATCCGACGCGTGAACCACCCTTCTTCTTTTCGAAGCCCGCCGACGCGCTGGTCGGAGCGACCGCCGACATCGCGATGCCGCCGCGCACCGACAATCTGCATCACGAGATCGAGCTGGTGGTGGCGCTGGACAAAGGCGGTGCGAATATCGCGGCGGCCGACGCTCTGTCGCATATCTTCGGCTATGCCGTCGGCAACGACCTGACGCGCCGCGATCTTCAGGCCGAGGCCAAGGCGGGCGGCCGGCCGTGGGACATGGCGAAGGGTTTCGACCACAGCGCCGTGCTGTCGCCGATCGTCCCCGTGGCCGCGGTCGGTCATCCGGCCAGCGCGCGGATCTGGCTGTCGGTCAATGGCGAGGCGCGGCAGGAGGGCGACATCGCCGACATGATCTGGCCGGTAGCCGACATCATTGCCGAACTGTCGGCCTATGTCGAACTCCGGCCCGGCGACCTGATCTACACCGGCACGCCCGCGGGGGTAGGCCGTATCGTCGCAGGCGATGTCGTCGAAGGCGGTGTCGACGGCATCGGGACCATCGCCGACCGCTTTCTATAACCGCATCGATATATCATGACGGCCATTCGGTATTTTTTGTGTATGGCTTCGGCGCCTAGGCCGGTCGCGAAACTGGCTCTCGGATGAAGGATCGCACATGACATCGACCACAGTCGCCCGCAACGTCGTAACGGGGCTGCGCGATCTGGGCGTCCGCCATATCTTCGGCGTGCCGAGCGGCGGCTGGGTCGATTATATGGAAGCGATCCGCACGACCGACGGTATCGATTTCGTGCTGGCCAGCCACGAAGGCGGGGCGGGCTTCATGGCCGACGTCTGCGGGCGACTGACCGGCGTTCCGGGAGTGTGTTTCGGCACCTTCGGTCCCGGCGCGACCAATCTTGCGACCGGCGTCGGCGGCGCGACGCTCGACCGATCGCCGATGATCGCGCTGACCGACGAGATGCCGGCGCCGCTGCGCGGTCGCACGGTCCAGATGGGGATCGACCATCAGGCGCTGTTCGCGCCGCTGACCAAGGCGACGATGCGGATCGCGGCGGACAGCGCGACCGACACGCTGGCCGAAGCGGCGCGTATCGCGCTGTCGGGGCGCCCCGGCGCGGTGCACGTCGGCCTGCCGCAGGGAATGAGCGCGCAAGCTGTCGAAGCGCAGGCGATCGGTGCGGTCGAGGCCGACCCGCTGCCGATGCCCGACCTCGCCGCGACCGACGCGCTGGTCGCCGCCTTTGCCGCCGCCGAAAAGCCTGTCCTCGCAATCGGTCTCGGTGCCGTTCATGCCGGGGTGCAGGACCGCATCGCCGCGCTCGCCGAGCGCTTCGGCCTGCCGGTGCTGCTCACCCCGATGGCGAAGGGCATGATCGCCGAGGATCATCCGAATTACGCCGGGGTGCTCTTCCATGCGCTCTCCGATATGGTCGGACAGACCCATGCTGAGGCCGATCTGGTCGTCGCGATCGGTTACGACCCGATCGAGTTCAATTACGAAAGCTGGATGAAGGACGGGCTGGCGCTCGCCAGCGTCGACGTCGCGCCCGTCGATATCGACCGCGACAAGCATCCGGTCGCCGCCGAGGTCGTCGGAGCGATCGCGCCGGCGCTCGACGCGCTGCTGGCGCTGCCCGCTGCCAGCAAGGACTGGGATCTCGCCGGGCTCGCGGCACGGAAGGCTGCGATGTTCGCGAAGCTTGCGGGGCGGGACGGCGCCTTCGGGCCTTGCGCGGCCCTCGACGTGCTGCGCGACGTGCTGCCTGACAACGGCATCATGACGTGCGATGTCGGCGCCCACACCCATCTGATCGGCCAGCACTGGCGCACGCCGAAACCCGGTACGCAGATCATGACCAACGGTTGGTCGGCGATGGGATTCGGCCTTCCCGCAGCAATTGCTGCGAAGCTCTGTCGCCCCGATACGCCGGTATGCTGCGTGCTCGGCGACGGCGGCTTCCTGATGACCGCGGGCGAACTGGCGACCGCAGCGCGCGAAAAGCTGCCGCTGGTGATCGTGATCTTCACCGACAACGACCTCGCGCTGATCCGCATCAAGCAGGAAAAGAAATCCAATCCCATCTATGGCACCCCGGTGCGCGCCGAGGGAACGATCGGCGGCCCGTCGCTGTTCGGTGTGCCGGTAACGGTCGCGCGCGATCCGGCGGAATTTCGGGCGGCACTCGACGCGGGCTTTGCCGCGGACGGCCCGGTGATCGTCGAGGCATTGCTCGACAGCCGCGAATATGACGATCTGGTGCTGCGCAAGGATAAGCCATGATGCACGCCGCCTTGGGCAGCGAACGGTCGCTGCTGATCGGCGGCCGCTGGGAAACGGCGGAGCAGGTGATGCCGGTGTTCGCCCCTTGGTCGGGCGAAGCGCTCGGCGCGGTCGCCTGCGCCGATCCGTCGCACGTCGCGCGCGCGGTGGCGAGCGCGCTGCGCGGTGCCGAGGCGATGCGCGATCTGTCGAGCGGAGCGCGGTCGCGCATCCTCCACGCCGCTGCGACCGCGCTGGAGGCGGAAGCCGAAAGCTTCGCCGCCACGATCACGGCGGAAACGGGCAAGCCGATCCGTGCCGCGCGGCGCGAAGTGGCGCGCGCGGTCAACACGCTGCGATTGTCGGGCGAGGAGGCGGTGCGGCTCGCTGGCGAGACGCTTGCCTTTGACAGCTTTCCCGGCGGCGAAGCGCGGTCGGGCCATTATGTCCTGGAACCGGTCGGGGTGATTGCCGCGATCACGCCGTTCAACGATCCGCTCAACCTTATCTGTCACAAGCTCGGTCCCGCCTTCGCCGCGGGCAACGCGGTTGTCCTCAAGCCCGCAGAGCAGGCGCCGCTCGTCGCAATCCGGCTCGCGCGCCTGCTGCTCGCCGCTGGCCTGCCCGGCGAAGCGCTCAACCTGCTCACCGGGCGCGGCGGCGATTTTGGCGACGCGCTGACCGGCCATCCTCACGTCGCGATGGTCAGCTTTACCGGCGGGGCAAAGGTGGCGCAGGCGATCTGCCGCGCGGCCGGGATCAAGCGGCTGGCGATGGAGCTTGGCGGCAACGGTCCGGTGATCGTGATGGACGATGCCGATGTCGGGAGGGCTGCGGCCGCCTGCGCGGCGGGCGCTTTCGGCGCGGCGGGGCAGAATTGCGTCGGGGTGCAGCGAATCTATGTCCATGATGCGATCCATGACGTCTTTCAGGCCGCGCTCGTCGCCGCGACCGAAGCATTGCGCGTCGGCGATCCGCTGGACCCGGCAACCGACATCGGGCCGATGATCGGCGGTGACGAGGCGGCGCGCATCATCGCCTGGGTCGACGAAGCGGTCGCGCGCGGCGCCACCCTGCTTACGGGCGGCGAGCGGGCCGGGGCGCTGGTGCGGCCGACGCTGCTTGCCGATGTTCCGGGCGACGCGCCGGTGGTCTGTCACGAAGCCTTCGGTCCCATCGCGAGCCTGTTTCGCTTCACCGATCTGGACGAAGCCATCGACGCCGCGAACGGCGCCGACTACGCGATACACGCGGCGATCTTCACCGAATCGCACCGCACCGCCCGCCATGCGGCGCGGCGCCTGCGTGCGGCGGGGGTGATGATCAACGATTCGACCGACTACCGCCTCGATGCCATGCCGTTCGGCGGTGCCGGACGCGGGAATATGGGGCGCGAGGGGGTGCGCTTTGCGGCGCGCGAAATGTCGCAGACGAAGGTGATTTGCTACCATGACGCTTGATAGTCTCGATCGCGCCGCCTGTGCCGCCATGGATGCCGCCGATCCGCTCGCCCCCTTGCGCGATCGCTTCGATATCCCGACGGGGATGATCTATCTCGACGGCAATTCGCTGGGCGCGATGCCGAAGGGCGCGGCGGCGCGCGCGCACGACGTGGTGACCCGCGAATGGGGCGCCGACCTGATCAAGAGCTGGAACAGCGCGGGCTGGTTCGACCTGCCGGTGCGCCTCGGCGACAAGCTTGCCCCGCTGATCGGTGCGGGGGACGGCGAGGTAATCGTCTGCGATTCGACAAGCCAGAATCTGTTCAAGGTGCTGTCGGCAGCGGTTGCGCTACGCCCCGAGCGACGGGTGCTGATCCTCGAAGGCAGCAATTTCCCGACCAATAATTACATTGCCCAGGGCGTCGCAGCCGCGACTGGCGGGCGCGTGGAGGTGCGGCTCTGCGAAAAGGACGAGATTGCGGGGGCGATCGACGAGGACACGATCGCGGTCGCGATCACCCACGTCCATTACAAGACCGGGCACATCCACGATATGGCAGCGATCACCGCGTCCGCGCAGGCGGCGGGGGCGCTCGCGATCTGGGATTTGTGCCACAGCGCGGGCGCGATGCCGGTCGACCTGGGTGGCGCGGGCGTCGATTTCGCGGTGGGCTGTACCTATAAATATCTGAACGGCGGTCCGGGCTCACCCGCCTTCCTGTTCGCGGCAAAACGGCACCAGGGTCAGGCGCTGCAGCCCGTGACCGGCTGGTGGGGTCATGCCGCGCCCTTCGCTTTCGAGCCCGGCTATCGGCCGCAGCGCGACATTCGCCAGTTCCTGATCGGCACGCAGCCGATCCTGTCGATGGCGCTGGTCGAAGTCGGTCTGGACATCCATCGCGCCGCTGACATGAACGTGATCCGCGCCAAGTCGATGGCGCTGACCGACCTGTTCATCCGGCTCGTCGAGGAGCGTTGCGCCGGCCATGGCTTCACCCTTGCGTCGCCGCGCGAGGCGGCGGCGCGCGGCAGTCAGGTGTCCTTTGCGCACGCCGATGGTTATCCGATCATGCGCGCGCTGATCGCAGCGGGCGTGATCGGTGATTTCCGCGCGCCCGATACGGTGCGTTTCGGCTTCACGCCGCTCTATGTCGGCTATGCCGATGTCTGGGATGCGGTCGACCGGCTGGTGACGATAATGGATGGCGGGATATGGAAAAGACCCGAGCATCAAATCCGCGACGCGGTGACCTGAGCGCGGGGGCAGGGGGAATGACGATGGATGAACAGGCCTATCTCGACCGCGAGGCGGGGCTCGAGCGCGGACTCAGCAAGGCGCAGATCATCATGATCGGGCTTGGCGGGGCGATCGGCACCGGCCTGTTCATGGGATCGGGCATTGCGATCGGCTACGCCGGGCCGGGCGTCCTGATCAGCTATCTGATCGCGGCGCTGGTCGCGGTCATCATGGTCTTCAGCCTGTCGGAAATGGCGGTCGTCCATCCTGCGGCGGGTTCGTTCGGCACCTATGCCGAAATCTACCTTGGCCCGATGATGGGATTCATCGTGCGCTATACCTACTGGATCCAGCAGGTGCTGCTGATCGGCAGCGAGGCGGTTGCGGTCGGCATCTATATGGGATGGTGGTTGCCCGACACGCCGGTGTGGATGTGGGCGCTGGGCAGCGCGGCGACGGTCGTCTGGGTCAATACGCGCGCGGTGCATAATTTCGGGTCGGTCGAATATTGGCTGACCGTCATCAAGGTGTCGGCGATCGTCGGCTTCATCATCGTGGGCCTGAGCCGCATCTTCGGTATCGTCGGCGATCCGGTCGGGCTGCACAATGTCACGGGGCTCGCTGGCGGTTTCCTGCCCAACGGCTTTTCGGGCGTCTGGATGGCGGTGCTGATGGCGCTGTTTTCGTTCATGGGGCTGGAGTTCGTCGTCGGCACCGCGAGCGAGGCGAAAGACCCGAAAGAGGCGATACCGGCGGCGCTGCGCACGATGGCGGCGCGGCTGTTCCTCTTCTACATCCTCGCGCTGTTCATCATCGTCGCCTTCCTGCCGTGGACGGAGTCGGGGGCGAAGGTCGTTACCGAAAGCCCGTTCGTGAAGATGTTTGCCAGCGCGGGGATCCCCTATGCCGCCGGCATGATGAACTTCGTTGTCGCGACCGCGGCGCTGTCGGCGATGAACACCAGCATCTATCTGGGATCGCGCATGCTCTTTTCGCTCGCGCGCGGCGGCTATGCACCGCGAAAGCTGGGTGAGCTGAATGCGCAGCATGTCCCGATGCGCGCAACGATCGTCACCGGCGTCGGCATCCTCCTCGCCGCCTCGCTGTCGATCCTCACCCCGCTCGCCTATAATTATCTTTTCGGGATCGTGCTGTTCGGTGGTTTGCTCGTCTGGGGTGCGATCCTCGTCAGTCACCTGCGTTTTCGGCGGCGCCATCGCGGCGCCGATTTGCCGGTGCAGATGCCCTTCTTCCCTTATGCCCAGCTTCTGGGGCTGGCGTTGCTGGGGGCGATCGGTGTGACGATGGCGGTCGATGCCGACTGGCAGGTCGCCGTCTTTGCGGGTGGTCCCTGGCTGGTGCTGATCGCTGCTGCCTATTTCGTCTGGCGGCGCGTGTCGCCCTCGGCGGAAGCCGGCTGATCCTGCCCCAGTTCGCTGCGGATTTCCGCGGCGACCTCGTGGACGACGTCCATGAAATAGGCGGCGGCCGCCGACAGTTCGACATTGGCATGCGTCGTGGCGCCGATCCGCGAACTGGCGCCTTCGAGTGTCACGGGCAGCGCGACGAGACCCGCCTGACCGATCCCCACCTGATGCGGCATCGCCGCCACCATGTCGGTGCTCATCAGCAGGGCGTGATTGGTCAGGATAGACACCGATTCGATCACGTCGAGCGGCGGTTCCAGATCTTCGTGGCGAAAGGCCTGGTCGATCTGGCGGCGCAGCGATGTCTGCGTCGGCGGCATCACCCACGCCTGATCGACCAGGTCGGCGAGCGTCAGCGCGTCACGCTGCGTCAGCGGATGGCCGGCGCGCACCATGATCGATACGGTGTCGAGGTACAGCACATCCTGCTTCAACCCCTCGCGCTCGCGATATTCGGGCAGGCGGCCGAGCACGACGTCGATGTCACCGGTGCGCAGGCCGGGCATCAAGCGGTCGATCGTGCCTTCGGCGACCGTCACCGCGATCCCGGGACGCCGCTCGCGCAGCCGCGCCAGCGCGCGCGGTAGCAGCGATGTCGATGCCGCAAGCAATGTGCCGACATGGACGCGCCCCGACAGACCTTCTTCCAGCGACTGCAGTTCCTCGCCGGCATGGCGAAGCTGCGCAAGGATCAGCTTGCCATGCTTGATCATGACCGCACCGAAATCGGTCGGGGTGACGCCGCGCGAAGAGCGTTCGAAGAGCTGGACGCCCAAGGCGTCCTCCAACTCCTTGATGCTCTTCGTGGCCGCGGGCTGGGCGATGTTGAGCGCCTGCGAGCCTTTGAGCACCGTGCCTTCGTCGGCGATGGCGGTCAGCAGCCGCAACTGACGCAGCTTCAGGCGTCCGAGCAGGAAATTCTCGTGAAATTTTGGCATGATGTATCTCCCACCCGGTTCGGACAGGATATAGCCATTTTGTAATAGCGAGGGCAAGTCTCGGGATTATTGTTGATAGCTACCCGCCGTTACTCAACCGCATGGCCCGCGCGCTTCGGCGACCCGCGGGGTGTTTGAAGGACAAGGGTGCGGCGACAATCATGATGGACAATCCAGCGCAACGGGCGGCCGTGATCGACATGCACAGCCACTTCTTTCCGGCGATGGATGCCGCCTATCGCGCCCGCGCCGAAGCCGACGGCCTGCCGTGGCTGCGCGATGACGGCGACGGCACCGGCTTCATCATGTCGGGCGCCAAGATGTTCCGCCCGGTCGACGATATATTGTGGAATCCCGCGCGCCGCGTCGAAGCGCTCGACCAGCAGGGGATCGACTTGCAAATCATCTGCGCGACGCCGATCATGTTCGGCTATAGTCGCCCTGCCGGGCAGGCGCTCGAATGTGCGCAGCGCTTCAATGACGCTGCGCTCGAATTTTGCGGCCACGCGCCGCATCGGATGAAGGCTCTGGCGCAGGTGCCGTTGCAGGATATCGACCGCTCGTGCGGCGAGGTCAGCCGCGCGATGGAATGCGGCCATCTTGGCGTCCAGATCGGCAATCATATGGGGCTGCGCAACCTCGACGATGAAGGCATCCTGACCTTTCTCACCCACTGCGCCGAAGTGGGTGCGGCGGTGCTCGTCCATCCGTGGGACATGATGGCGCGCGAACGCATGCCCAAATATATGCTGCCCTGGCTCGTCGCGATGCCCGCCGAGACGCAGCTTTCGATCCTGTCGCTGATCCTGTCGGGCGCGTTCGAGCGCCTGCCGAAAAGCCTGCGCATCTGTTTCGGTCACGGCGGCGGCAGTTTCGCCTTTCTGCTCGGCCGCGTCGAAAATGCCTGGAAATATCGCGACATCGTCCGTGTCGATTGCCCGAACCCGCCCTCGACCTATGTCGATCGCTTTTTCGTCGATTCAGCGGTGTTCGACCCGCGCGCGCTGACCCTGCTCGTCGAAGTGATGGGCGAAGACCGTGTGTTGCTCGGTTCGGACCACCCGTTCCCACTCGGCGAACAGGACATCGGCCAGCTCGTTCGCGATCACAGCGGTCTGTCGGGCGCGCAGAAGGCCAAGATATTCAGCGGCAATTCGCGCAGGTTTCTGAATCTGTAGCGCACACCGTCTTTCGCACCCGACCGGCGCGTCAATGCGCCGCCGCGCCGCCGAGGCCGTCGATCTTCTTCGATTGCTTGGCGATCAGGCCGGGGAAGAAGCGCGCGAGGCGGCCGAGGCGGCGCGCCATCTTGCCGACGGGGACATGCACGCGGTCGCCGTGAACGGCATCCCACGCTGCCTTTGCGACATCTTGCACCGGCGAGATTTCGAAACCGCTCGCCGACAGGCGGTCGCGGGCCGGCTCGTTGCTGTCGGCGCTGACCTGGTCGAGCAAAGGCGTGTCGATGAAGCCGGGCATCAGCGAGCGAACCTTGATCCCGTATTTGGCGAACTCGATCTCCAGCCCCTCGGTCAGCCCGCGCACCGCGAACTTCGTCGCCGAATAGACGGCAAGCCCGGCGACGCCATAGAAGCCCGAGGCCGATCCGGTGTTGAGGATCGCCGATCCGGGGGTCGCGCGCAGCAACGGCATCGCCATGTAGATGCCGTTGACGACGCCGCCGAAATTGATCGCAATCAGCCGGTCCGCCTCTTCGGGCGGCATGTCGAGGAACTGGCCGCCCGATCCGATACCGGCGTTGTTGAACAAGACGTCGAGGCGACCGCCGCTCGCGGCTGCGAATTCGGCAAGGGCAGCTTTCCATTGGTCGCGGTCGCGTACGTCCATGACGTGGCGCGACGAGGCGCCGTCGGGAAGCAGCGCGGCGGTTTCGTCGATGCCCTGCTTGTTGACGTCGGCGATCCCGACGAACCAGCCCTGCGCCGCAAAATATTGCGCGGTGGCGCGGCCGATGCCTGATCCGCCGCCGGTGATGAATATCGCCTTCCGTGCCATCCCGTCCTCCCTGACATGATTGTCAGTAGAGAACAGGCGAAGTTGACGCGCCCGTCAAGCGCAATCGCGGCGCCCGGCGCAAACGGGCTTTGACAGCGATGCGCGCGGCGATATGGAGCAGGTGGGGTCGCAGGGGAGTATCAGACGATGAACAAGCTGTTTTTGGGCGCCGCACTGGCGGTCGCTTCGATCCCGGCGGCCGCAACCGCACAGGCTCCGAATGCCGCGCCGACGATCGGCGACTATGTCGCGGCCATGCGAACGACAATCGGAACGGTATTCGAGGGCGGTATCCAGATTCAGGCCGTGGATGCCGAGGACAATACGCTGGTGATCACCGTAACCGGTCCCGACGGATGGCGAGCCGACGCAACGCCGCAGCAGGTTTCCGATGCCCTCGTCATAGGCTTCTGCGAAACCTCGCCCGAATTCTTCCGGTCCAGCCACATCACGATGCGTGTCGATTCGATCGATACGAAGGCGAAGCAAAAGGGGCCGCTGGTCTCCGACTGTCCTTCGGGCGGCACGTGAAGGCGGCACGGGCCGTCACGCCGCCTCTGGACCTTCGCGCCTTTTCACCCTATGTTCATGCAGCAGCGCGTTATATGCAGCGCGTTGGATTGGAATAGGGGCGATTCTTGCGGTTATTGCTGACCCTTTTGGCGCTGCTCACCGGCTTCGCGACCGCGGACCGGGCGATGGCGGCGCCTGCCACGCCCGTGGCAATGGGGTCGCTGGTCCTGCTCGCCGAAAGCGCGAACAAGGCCGAGGCGAGCGATAGCGAACGCCGACCAACCACCGCTACCCCGACCCGCCGCACGACGAGCGGCGGCAGCGGCAAGCCGCGCAAGGCGGCCCCGCCGCATCTTCCCGGCCTCCTCACCGGCAGCGACCGCGCGCTCGAATAGCCTTTTGGCGATGCCCTGACGGGCCAGGCTCCGAATGATCGGGGCCTTTTTCTGCATATTCGTGCGGCGCGTCCGCCACCCTTTTCGATAATCCAAGGAAATCCGCCATGTTCGGCAGCATTGCCAAGAGCCTGTTCGGCTCGTCCAACGACCGCTACGTCAATTCGATCCGCAAGACCGTCGCCAAGATCAACGCCTTCGAGCCCGAAATGGAAGCGAAGAGCGACGAGGAATTGAAGGCGCAGACCCCGAAGTTCCGCGCCCGGCTCGATGCCGGCGAAACGCTCGACGACATCCTGCCCGAAGCCTTTGCGACGGTTCGCGAAGCGGCAAAGCGCACGCTCGGCATGCGCCATTTCGACGTGCAGATGATTGGCGGCATCGTCCTCCACCGCGGCGAAATCGCCGAAATGGCGACGGGCGAAGGCAAGACGCTGATGGCGACTTTGCCCTGCTATCTGAATGCGCTCGAGAGCAAGGGCGTTCACGTCGTCACCGTGAACGACTATCTGGCCCGCCGCGACGCCGAATGGATGGGCACCGTTTATGGCTTTCTGGGGCTGACCACCGGGATCATCGTTCCCAACCTCAACGAAACCGAACGCCGCGCCGCCTATAACAGCGACATCACCTATGCGACGAACAACGAGCTGGGTTTCGACTATCTGCGCGACAACATGAAATATGACCGCGGCCAGATGGTCCACCGCCCGTTCAATTTCGGCATCGTCGACGAAGTCGATTCGATCCTGATCGACGAAGCGCGTACGCCGCTGATCATCTCCGGCCCGACCGACGACAAATCCGAACTCTATATCCGCGTCAACGACGTGGTCCTTCAGCTCGGCGAAGAGGATTATGAGAAGGACGAAAAGGCGAAGTCGATCAGCCTGACCGAAGAAGGCACCGAGCATGTCGAGCGATTGCTCGAAAACGCCGGGCTGCTCCAGGGCAGCAATCTCTACGATATCGAGAACACGCAGGTCGTCCATCACGTCAACCAGGCGCTGAAAGCCATCGTGATGTTCCGCCGCGACACCGACTATATCGTCAAGGACGGCAAGGTCGTCATCATCGACGAATTCACCGGCCGCATGATGGATGGCCGCCGCTGGTCCGACGGCCTGCACCAGGCGGTCGAGGCGAAGGAGGGCGTGAATATCGAGCCCGAAAACCAGACGCTCGCCTCGATCACTTTCCAGAATTATTTCCGCATGTATCCCAAGCTGTCTGGGATGACCGGCACCGCGGCGACCGAGGCGGCCGAATTCTTCGAAATCTACAAGATGAACGTCGTCACCATCCCGACGAACCGCCCGATCGCGCGCATCGATGAGGAAGATGAATTCTACAAGAATATCACCGACAAGTTCGGCGCGATCGCACGCACGATCCGCGAGGCGAACGAGCGCGGCCAGCCGGTGCTGGTCGGCACGGTGTCGATCGAGAAGTCCGAGCTTCTGTCCTCCTATCTCGAAAAGGAAGGCGTGCCGCACAGCGTCCTCAACGCGCGCTTCCATGAAAGCGAAGCGCATATCGTCGCGCAGGCCGGCCGCGCCGGCGCGGTGACGATCGCGACGAACATGGCGGGCCGCGGCACCGACATCAAACTCGGCGGCAGCGAAGAATTCCGCATCGAGGACGAGCTGAAGGACATGCCCGAAGGCGCCGAACGCGACGCCGCCGAGGCGCGCATCCGCGAGGAAGTCGCCGCCGAGCGTGAGGCGGTGAAGGCCGCCGGCGGGTTGTTCGTGCTCGCCACCGAGCGCCACGAAAGCCGCCGCATCGACAACCAGCTGCGTGGCCGTTCGGGCCGTCAGGGCGACCCCGGCCTGTCGAAATTCTACCTCTGCCTCGACGACGATCTGCTTCGCATCTTCGGTCCCGACACGCTGTTCGCCAAGATGATGAACAAGAATCTCGAGGATGGCGAAGCGATCGGATCGAAGTGGCTGTCGAAGGCGATCGAGACCGCGCAGAAGAAGGTCGAGGCGCGCAACTACGACATCCGCAAGCAGGTGGTCGAATATGACAACGTCATGAACGACCAGCGCAAGGTGATCTACGAACAGCGCGGCGAGATCATCGACAGCGAAACGGTCGATGACGCGATGACGGCGATGCGTGCCGAAACGGTCAATGCGATCGTCGCCGATGCGTGCCCGCCGGGCAGCTATCCCGAGCAATGGGACATCGAGGCGATGAAGGAGCGGGTGGCGAACATCCTCGACCTCAGCCCGCCGTTCGATGAATGGATGCAGGAAGATGCGGTCGATGCCGAAATCTTCGAGGAGCGCATCCAGCAGATGGCCGACGCGGCTGCGGCCGAAAAGGCGGCGCAGGTCGACCAGGAAAGCTGGCGCGGTATCGAAAAGTCCATCCTGCTCCAGACGCTGGACCATCATTGGAAGGACCATCTCGCGACGCTCGACGCATTGCGGCAGGCGATCTTCCTGCGCGCCTATGCGCAAAAGCAGCCGATCAACGAATATAAGGCCGAGGCTTTCGGGCTGTTCGAACGGATGCTGCAGAATATCCGCGAGGATGTAACGCGCACCGTGGCGCGGATCGATTTCCAGTTCCAGGAACCCGAACCGATGCCGCTGCCCGACCTGCCGGACTTCCTGACCACGCACATCGATCCCTTCACGGGCGAGGACAACAGCGCCGATATCGACGGCGGCTCGCTGGGCGTGATCGCCGACACGCTGCCGCCGATGCAGGTGCCGCGCCCCGATCTTCCCGAAGGCGAAAATCCCTATGCCGCGCTGGAGATCAGCCGCAACGCGCCGTGCCCCTGTGGTTCGGGCCGCAAGTACAAGCACTGCCACGGGCAGCTTTGACGGCATAGGACGGCGGGGCCGCGCGCCGATGCGCGCGGCCCTTCGCGCCGTGATGAGGCCGCTTGCCATCGCGCGGCGGCGCGATTAGCATCTTTCCCATAAGCTTGGTGGCCGCGTAGCCGCCGGGCGACGTAGCAGGTCGGAACAGGGCGCCGCGTTTATCGTGCGCGGTTGGCGTGGCTGTTGCGTGGAAAGGGTCGGAGCATTTCCTTCTTCGACGAGATGATGACCGGGGATGGCGGGACCAGGCCGCCCTTTCGCGAATATTGCGAATGGTTCGACGCCGAGGATGCCCAGCGCATCCAGCGCAAGACGCAGCAGGCCGAAGCCTTTTTTCGCACCACAGGCATTACCTTCAACGTCTATGGCGAGGCCGACGCCGACGAGCGGCTGATCCCGTTCGACGTCGTGCCGCGGATCATCGCGGCGGGCGAATGGCGCCGCCTGTCGCGCGGGATCGAGCAGCGGGTGCGCGCGCTCAACGCCTTTCTCTACGATATCTATCACCGGCAGGAGATTTTGCGCGCCGGCCGGGTGCCGACCGCGTTGATCGCGCGCAACGATGCCTTCCTGCCGATGATGATGGGCATGGATCCGCCCGGCGGCGTCTATACCCATATCAGCGGCATCGATATCGTCCGCACCGGCGCCGACGAATTCTATGTGCTGGAGGATAATGCCCGCACTCCGTCGGGGGTGTCCTACATGCTCGAGAATCGCGAAACGATGCTCCAGATGTTTCCGGAGCTGTTCGCGAAAGTACCGGTGCGCGAGGTCGGCGACTATCCGATCAACCTCCTGAAATCGCTGTCGGCCTGTGCGCCGCCGATGTGCGGCGGTACGCCGACCGTCGCGGTGCTGACGCCGGGCATCCACAACAGCGCCTATTTCGAGCACAGCTTCCTAGCCGATCAGATGGGCGCCGAACTGGTCGAAGGGCATGACCTGCGCGTCGTCGATGGCCGGGTCGCGATGCGCACGACGCAGGGCTATCGCGCGATCGACGTCCTTTACCGCCGCGTCGACGATGATTTCCTCGACCCGCTGAATTTCCGTCCCGATTCGATGCTGGGGGTGCCCGGGATATGGGACGTCTATCGCGCGGGCGGCATCACGATTGCCAATGCGCCGGGGACCGGGATCGCCGATGACAAGGCGCTCTATAGTTACATGCCCGACATCATCGAATTCTACACCGGCGAAAAGGCGCTGTTACCCAACGTGCCGACGTGGCGATGCAGCGAGCCCGAACATCTGCGCGAGGTGCTCGACCGGCTTCCCGAACTGGTGGTGAAGGAAGTGCACGGGTCGGGCGGCTATGGAATGCTCGTCGGGCCGACCGCGAGCCGGAAGGAAATCGCCGCGTTCCGCGCCAAGCTGGAGGCAAACCCCGGCAATTATATCGCCCAGCCGACCCTGTCGCTTTCGACGGTGCCGATCTTCACCAAAAAGGGCCTTGCGCCGCGACATGTCGATCTGCGTCCCTTTGTCCTGATGTCGCCGCAGGGCATCACCATCACCCCCGGCGGCCTGACGCGCGTCGCGATGACCAGGGGGTCGCTGGTCGTGAACAGCAGCCAGGGTGGCGGCACCAAGGACACCTGGGTGTTGGAGGACTGATGGGGATGGCGCTTGGCACGGGGATCGGTTTCAACCCCCTCCCGCTTGCGGGAGGGGAGGGAGGCGCGCCCATGCTAGGCAAAACCGCAGGCAGCCTCTTCTGGATGGCGCGCTATCTTGAACGAAGCGAGAATAATGCGCGGCTGATCGACGCGGGCTTTCGCATCGCGCTCACGCGGTCGCAGACGGCGCCCGCTGAATGGCGCTCGATATTGGAGACCGCGGGGGTCGATCAGGCATTCCTGGCGACGCACGATGATTACAGCTCGGCGCGCGTCGTCGATTTCCTGCTGCGCGACCCGGCCAACCCGTCGAGCATCCTGTCGATCGTCAAGCACGCGCGCGACAATGCGCGCACCGCGCGTACCGCGCTGACGCGCGAGGTGTGGGAGGCGGTGAATACGAGCTGGATGACGTTGGCCGACCTGCTCAAGCGGCCGGTGCGCGAAGACGATCTGCCCGACGTGCTCGCCGCGATCCGTCAGCAGAGTGCGCAGGTGCGGGGTGCGCTGACCGGCACGATGCTGCGCAACGATGGTTATAATTTCGCGCGGCTGGGCACTTTCCTCGAACGCGCCGACAACACGGCGCGTATCCTCGACGTCAAATATTATCTGCTGCTGCCTTCGGTCGCGCATATCGGCACCTCGATCGACAATGTGCAGTGGGAAACGATCCTGCGGTCGGTCTCGGCGCACCGCGCCTATCGCTGGCTTTACGGGGCCGAGATCAGCGCGCTCAAGATCGCCGAATTCCTGATCCTCTATGGCCAGATGCCGCGCAGCCTCGCCTTTTGCTGCGCCAAGATGCAGGACAATCTTGCCTGGCTCCAGCGCGGCTATGGCGAAGAGACCGAGGCAGGGCGGATGGCCGATGCCCTGTGCCGGCAAAAGCTCGCGGGGCCGATCCAGGCGATCTTCGATGGTGGCCTGCACGAATATCTGACCGATTTCCTGTCCGCCAATTCGGCGCTCGCGATGCAGATCGAGCGCGATTACCGTTTCGTGGAGTGACGATGTTCCTGCGTGTCGATCATACCACCCATTATCGCTATGACGCTCCCGTCGGCTATGCGCTGCAACAACTGCGCCTGACCCCCAAGGACCGGCCGGGCCAGCAGAGGATCCACGACTGGACGATCGAGGTCGAGGGCGGGGAAAAGCAGCTCCATTATGTCGATCATCACGGCAATGGCGTCGATCTGATCGCGGTGCACGGCGGCGATGCCGAACTTGTCATCCGGTGCCACGGCGCGGTCGAACTGCTCACCACCGACGGGGTGATCGGGGCGCATCGCGGGGCGATGCCGCTGTGGATCTTCCTCCGCCCGACGCCGCTTACGCGTGCGGGACGGGGCGTGCGCGCGCTGACCGCCGGATTGGGCCGCGACTTCGCGAACGATATCGAACGCGCGCATGCGCTGTCGGCGGCGATCCTCGACCGGCTGGCCTATCGCATCGGCGTCACCGATGCCGAGACGACCGCCGAACAGGCGCTGGGGGGCGAGGGCGGGGTGTGCCAGGATCACGCCCATATCTTCATCGCCGCGATGCGCCATCTGGGCCACCCGGCGCGTTATGTTTCGGGCTATCTCAGCATGGACGACCGCACCCATCAGGATGCCACCCACGCCTGGGCCGAGGCGCATTTCGACCATATCGGCTGGATCGGCTTCGACGTCAGCAACGGCCATTCGCCCGACGAGCGCTATATCCGCGTCGCGACGGGGCTCGATTATCGCGATGCCGCCCCGGTTCGCGGCATGCGCTATGGTGCGGCGCAAGAAAATCTGGTTGTCCAATTGCAGGTGCAGCAATAATCGGGACATCACAGGGGCGGGACGGGGATTCGATGACCTATTGCGTGGGCATGCGTTTGAACAAGGGGCTGGTGTTCATGTCGGACACCCGCACCAACGCCGGCGTCGACGACATATCGCAGGTGCGCAAGATGCGCAGCTGGCACGTGCCGGGCGAGCGTGTGATCACGCTGATGTCGGCAGGCAATCTGGCGACCACGCAAGCGGTCGTCAGCCTGCTCGACGAGCGCACCAAGGCACCCGAGGAACGCCAGCCGTCGATCCTGCAGGCGCCGTCGATGTTCCAGGTTGCGACGATCGTCGGGGAAACGCTGCGCCAGATCGTGCTGCGCTACGGCGCCGAAGGGCCGGCCGCCGAATCGATCTTTCGCGCCTCGTTGATCGTCGGCGGGCAGATTGCCGGCGCCGAACCGCGCCTGTTCCTGATCTATCCCGAGGGCAATTTCATCGAAGCGGGGGAGGATAATCCCTTCTTCCAGATCGGCGAAACCAAATATGGCCGCCCGATCATCGTGCGGTCCTACGATTCCGCTATGTCGTTTGAGGATGCGGTCAAGCTGCTGTGCGTCTCGTTCGATTCGACGATCCGCGCCAACGCCGGGGTCGATCTGCCGATCGACCTGAAGGTCCACGAACGCGACGATTTCCACGGCGTCCACGAACGCCGTTTCGAACGCGACGATCCCTATTTCCACAATGTGTCGCACGGCTGGGCCGAAGCGCTGGGCATCGCGCTGGCCGAACTGCCGGACTTTCATTTTTGACCGCGCTCCGCAGGAGATTCTGGCTTTCCGAGACGAGGATGTCCGAGCGCAAATGACATTAATATTTGCAATATAATTAATAGTCTAAGTCTCGTTGACATAAATTATTTTGGATGAGACAAGTGGCGGTCGCCTGAGACAGAGCTAGGAGACCGTTATGAAAAAAATTATTTTGATCGCGATCTGTGCTTCCGTAACATTTGTTCTTCCTGCTTCAGCGCAAACCAATCCTCCTTATATTCCGGGGGGCACCGGATCCTACGAAGTTTACTGACATTATCTTCGATACGAGAATAATATACTGCATCTCACTGTCGGGCGACGACGTAATTTGATTAGCCCCCCTTCATTTTTAGGAAGATTTCTATATCTTTCTTTGAAGGGTGGGTGCTTTGTAGAATAATCTGAATTTTCTTTGATTTCATTGTCTTTGCATATGGTCGCCTATTGGGCGCTGGATTACCTATTCTTCCGCCCTTCGATCAGCCCGTCGACCAGGCTCGGGTCCGCCAGCGTCGACGTGTCGCCGAGCGAGCCGAAGTCATTCTCCGCGATCTTGCGCAGTATCCGCCGCATGATCTTGCCCGACCGGGTCTTGGGAAGGGCGGGGGTCAAGTGGATATGGTCGGGCGTCGCGATCGGGCCGATTTCCGTGCGCACCTGCTGCCGCAGCGCGGCGGCAATCTCTTCGGTCGGCTCGACCCCGGCGTTGAGTGTGACATAGGCGTAGATGCCCTGACCCTTGATGTCGTGCGGGAAGCCGACGACCGCGGCTTCGGCGACGAGATCGTGCAGCACGAGCGCGCTTTCGACCTCGGCGGTGCCCATGCGGTGGCCCGAGACGTTGATGACATCGTCGACCCGCCCGGTGATCCGCCAATAGCCCTCGGCATCGCGGCGGCAGCCGTCGCCGGTGAAATATTTGCCCTTGTAGGTCGAAAAATAGGTCTGGATGAAGCGGTCATGGTCGCCATAGACCGTCCGCGCCTGCCCCGGCCAGCTGTGCGTGATGCACAGATTGCCCTCGGTCGCGCCGCCGACCTGTTCGTCGGCAAGCACCGCGCCATCGGCATCGACGAGCTGCGGCCGAACGCCGAAAAAGGGGCGCCCCGCGCTGCCCGGCTGCATCGGATGCGCGCCGGGAAGCGTCGTGATCATGATGCCGCCGGTCTCGGTCTGCCACCAGGTATCGACGACGGGGATGCGGCCCTTGCCGACGAGCTGGTGATACCAGCGCCATGCCTCGGGATTGATCGGTTCGCCGACGCTGCCGAGCAGCCGGAGCGTCGAGAGGTCGTGGCGCGTCACATAATCGTCGCCTTCGCGCATCAGCGCGCGGATCGCGGTCGGTGCGGTGTAGAGGATGTTGACCCGGTGTTTGTCGACGACCTGCCAGAAACGGTCGTGATCCGGATAATTGGGTACGCCTTCGAACATCAGCGTCGTCGCGCCATTCTGAAGCGGCCCGTAGACGACATAGCTGTGCCCCGTGACCCAGCCGATGTCGGCGGTGCACCAGAAGATTTCACCCGGCCGATAGTCGAACCCGTACCAGAAGGTGGATGCGGTCCACACGCTGTAGCCGCCGACGGTGTGCAGCACGCCCTTCGGCTTGCCCGTCGAGCCTGAGGTGTAGAGGATGAACAGCGGGTCTTCGGCGCCCATCGGCTCGCACGGGCAGTCGGCGCCGACATCGGCCGACAGCGCGTCGTACCAATGGTCGCGGCCTTCGCGCATCGCGACGTCGCCGCCGGTGTGCGCAATCACGAGTACGCCCTTTACGTCGACGCGCTCGAGCGCCTTGTCGACATTGGCCTTCAATGGGATCGTCTTGCCGCCGCGCAGCCCTTCGTCAGCGCAGATCACCCAGTCGCTGCCGCAATCCTCGATCCGCCCGTGGATCGCCTCGGGCGAAAAGCCCCCGAAGATGACGCTGTGGATCGCGCCGATGCGCGCGCAGGCGAGCATCGCCATCGCGCCTTCGGGGATCATCGGCATATAGATGGTGACGCGGTCGCCCTTGCGGACGCCCATCTTCTTGAGCGTGTTCGCCATGCGGATCGTGTCGGCGAGCAGCGCGGCATAGCTGATGTGCCGCACCTCGCCATCGGGGGCGTCGGGTTCGAAGATGATCGCGGTGCGCATCCCATGGCCCGCGGCGACATGGCGGTCGAGCGCATTGTGGCAAAGGTTGAGAACGCCGTCCTCATACCATTTGATGCTGACAGGATCGTAGGACCAGCCCGCGATCTTCGTTGGCGGCATCATCCAGTCGATGCGCTGCGCCTGATCGGCCCAGAAACCGTCGGGATCCTCGATGCTGGCGGCGTAGAGCCGGTCATAATCGGCCGCGCTGCAATGCGTGTTCGCGGCGGCATCGGCGGGCACGGGGACGAAGGGTTCGGAGGGGGGTAGTTCGGACACTGCATCTCTCCTCTATTTGCTATCCCCTTAGCCGTTCGCATCGAGCGAAGTCGAGATGCCCTATCGTCCTTGCGCGCCGTCGTGGTGTCTCGACTTCGCTCGACACGAACGGGGGAGGAGTATTATGCGGCTGCCCGATGACGTGGACGAAAGGACGAAGGATGGCCGGGATCGAGAAAATGACGGCAGGCCTGCTCGATACGCTCGGCGTGGAGCGCGCCTTATACACCCAGGGTTCGATGCCGTCCCATTCACCGCTGACCGGCGAGCAGATCGCGGCGGTCCGGATCGCCGATGCCGCCGACACCGACGCCGCGCTCGCCGCGGCCGGTGCGGCGTTCCGCGCGTGGCGCGACGTGCCCGCCCCCCGCCGCGGCGAGCTGGTGCGGTTGTTCGGCGAGGAACTGCGCGCTGCCAAGGATGATCTTGCGACGCTGGTGACGATCGAAGCCGGCAAGATTCCGTCCGAAGGCGCGGGCGAGGTGCAGGAGATGATCGACATCTGCGACTTTGCGGTCGGCCTGTCGCGCCAGCTTCACGGCCTCACCATCGCGACCGAGCGACCCGGGCACCGGATGATGGAGATATGGCACCCGCTGGGCGTCGTGGGCGTCATCTCCGCCTTCAATTTTCCGGTCGCCGTCTGGGCATGGAATGCCGCGCTAGCGCTCGTCTGCGGCAATAGCGTGGTTTGGAAGCCTTCCGAAAAGACGCCGCTTACCGCCTTGGCGACGCAAGCGATTTTCGAGCGCGCCTTGCGGCGGTTCGGCGACGCGCCCGCGGGATTGTCGCAAGTGCTGATCGGCGGGCGCGAGACAAGCGAGGCGCTTGTCGATGATGCCCGCGTCGCGCTCGTCTCGGCGACGGGATCGACGCGCATGGGCCGCGCCGTGGCGCCGCGCCTCGCGCAGCGGTTCGCGCGCGCGATCCTCGAACTCGGCGGCAATAACGGCGTGATCGTCGCCCCCTCGGCCGACCTCGATCTCGCGCTGCGCGGGGTCGCGTTCGGCGCAATGGGCACCGCGGGGCAGCGCTGCACGACGACGCGGCGGCTGTTCGTCCACGACATCATCCATGACGGCTTCGTCGCCAGGTTGAAGGCGGCCTATGCCAGCGTCGGCGTCGGCAATCCGCTGGAGAGCACCGTGCTGGTTGGCCCGCTCATTGACCGCGCTGCCTATGAGGCGATGCAGGCAGCGCTGGCGGCGGCAAAGGCCGCGGGCGGCGTCGTGCATGGCGGCGATCGGGTCGGCGAAGGCGCGAGCTATTATGTTCGCCCCGCACTCGTGGAAATGCCCGGGCAGGTCGGCCCGGTGCTGGAGGAGACGTTCGCGCCGATCCTCTACGTCATGCGCTACGACGATCTCGACACCGCGATCCGTCTACACAATGATGTGGCGGCGGGACTGTCATCGGCGATCTTCACCACCGACCTGCGCGAAGCCGAGCGCTTCCTGGCCGCGAGCGATTGCGGCATCGCCAACGTCAATCTCGGCACATCGGGCGCCGAGATCGGCGGAGCGTTCGGCGGCGAGAAGGAAACCGGCGGCGGACGCGAGAGCGGGTCGGATGCGTGGCGCCAATATATGCGCCGCGCGACGAACACGGTGAACTATTCCGACGCGCTTCCGCTGGCGCAGGGTGTCAGTTTCGATCTGGGTTAGCAATCCTCGTCATTGCGAGCGAAGCGAAGCAATCTCCAGCTGTCGGCTAGCCCAAGGTCGATAGCTGGGGATTGCCGCGTCGCCTCGCCTCCTCGCAATGACAAGTTTCGTCAGCCTGCCCGCCAGCCGAAGCCTTCGTCGAGCGCCACGATCTGGCCCGCTGCACCGACCGGTTCGGCCTTGCCGTCGGTCAGAAATGCCAGCATCGCCGCATCCTCCACATCGACATGTGCGAGCGTGCGCTCTCCTGCCGGAGTCCGTGCCACCACCACGCCCGCCCTTGGCGCACCGTCACGGCCGTAGAAGATGGTGTAGCTCTCGATCGTTGCCGGCCCCGCATAATCCTCGACCAGATCGGGCACCGGTCCGCGCTTGGCCTCGGCTTCGGCCTGATAGTCGAAATCCTGCGGGAAGCTGGCGGCGGCGATCGGCTCCTTGCCCAGCACGATGCAATGATTGTCGGTGGCGAAGCCGCCATTGGCGAAGAGGAAGCCGTAGCGGCCATCGCGGCGGAGTTTCTCCACCATCGAGACGATGGCGTGGCTCATATAATTGGCGATCGGGCCGCCGCCGAAGGTCAGCCCGCCGAACACCGTAGCGGGGCGGTCGACCGGCCAGCCGAGCGTGCGGCGTGCCATCTTCGGCACGCAAGGGAAGCAGCTGTAGAGTTCGACGAAATCGAAATCCTGCGCGGTCATGCCATTGAGCGCGAGCGTGCGGTTGATCGAGGTTTCCATGCTGACGCTGCCGTTATAGCGGTCGCGGCCGAGGATGCTCGGCGGCTCCTTCGCCGCGGCGCCCATACCCACGTAAATCAGCCGGTCTTCCGCTAGGCCGCGCCGCCGCGCTTCGGCCAGGCTGGCGACGAGGAGGCCCGCGCCCTGATTGACCGACGAATTGGCGACCATCAGCTTGGAGTAAGGAAAGGCGATCGGCCGGTTGCGCTCGTCGACGCGCAGGATGTCGGCAGGCGTTGCGGGCTTGCGGATCCAGGCGCCTTCGTTTGCCGCCGCAACCTCTGAAAAGCGCGACCAGATTTCGGCGCTTTCATCCTGTGCTTCGGCAAGGCTCTGGCCCCAGGCGGCGCGCGTCGCATTTTCATACAGCGGATAGACGTCGACCGGCGCGGCGAGGCCGTGCTTTTGCGCATAATCGGGCTCGCGCCGCGTCGCGACCTTGCGGATCGCGTTATAGCTCTTGTCCTCGCCGCTCTCAGCCTTGGCGGCGCGGCCGGCGGCGGTGCGCAGCGCTTCGGCGCCGACGATGGCCGCGAGCTTTACCTCGCCTGCGCCGATGCGGTTCGCCGCTTCGTTGAGCAGGCGTACCGGCGTGTCGCCGTGTGGCGCCGCCGACTGATAGTTGATCGCCGGGCTGGCGCCGATGGCGGCGGCCAGCGGTTCGGGCAGCTTGCCAAGGCTGTGAAAGCTGATCTGGTCGACGATCGCGAGGCTGTCGATCTCGGCGAGCGGCACGCCGGCGTCTTCGGCGGCGACCCGCAGCGCCGCGACCATCAGCCCGAGCGAGTCGAGCCCTTCGTCGGGGTCGGCGGGGCGGTCGTTGACTTGCCCGACGCCGATGATGACGGGAATGCGCTCGGGATCGGTCATGGCCATGTCAGCGCGCTTTCCATTCGGGTTTGCGCTTTTCGGCAAAGGCGCGCGGGCCTTCGCGCGCGTCCTCGCTGCGCATCAAGGCGCTGCGTTCCAGGGTGTTGTGCTCCCAATAGGGCGCGTCGGCGGCGATGCGGCCGTCCTGGATGCCAAGTGCGACGCGCTTCGATGCCTGCACCGACAGCGGCGCGTTGGCGGCAATCTTGTCGGCGAGCGCAAGCGCGGTCGGCATCAGCTCGGCGAGCGGGACGACATGGTTGACGAGGCCGAATTGCGCCGCGCGCGCGGCAGGGATCGGGTCGCCGGTCAGCATATGCTCCATCGCCAGCTTGCGCGGCATCTGCTGCGCAAGGCGGAAGGCACCGCCCGCAGCGGCGAACAGCCCGACCTTGACTTCGGGCAGGCCGAATTGGGCGTGCTCGGCAGCGACGATGATGTCGCTCATCAGCGCGATCTCGCAGCCGCCGCCGAAAGCGAAGCCGTTGACCGCGGCAATGATCGGCTTCGAGATCGGGTGCGACACCATGCCCGCGAAGCCCCATGCAAGCTGATCGGGGTCCGACGGCGCGAGGCTCTCGCCGCGCGACAGGGCGACGAGGTCGGCGCCGGCGCAAAAGCTCTTGTCGCCCGCGCCGGTGATGACGACGGCGCGGATTTCGGGGTCGTTCTCGGCGGTTTCGAGCGCGGTGCCGATGCCGACGTGGACCGCGGCGTTGACCGCGTTGCGCGCCTCGGGGCGGTTGATCGTGACGATCAGCACATGGCCGCGGCGTTCGGTAAGAATGGTGGTGTCGGTCATCGCGAATCTCTCCCTTTCGGACGAGTATCGCGGGAGGTTGACGTTTACGTCAACTGGAAAGCTGAGCCAAATAACGGTGTGCTCCCGCGAAGGCGGGAGCCCATCTCCGGAAGGTGCCATTTTGAGCCGGCGGGAGATGGATCCCCGCCTTCGCGGGGACACACGACTGTTTCGGGTTTTGTAGGGGTCAGATCGACTGCCCGGTCTTGGCCCAGTCGGCCAGGAAGCCTTCGATGCCCTTTTCGGTCAGGACATGCTTGAACAATCCCTTGATGACCGACGGCGGCGCAGTCATCACATCGGCGCCGATCTTGGCGGCTTCGAGGACATGGATGCCGTGGCGCACGCTCGCGACCAGGATTTCGGTCTCGAAGGCATAATTGTCGTAGATCAGCCGGATGTCGGCGATCAATTGCATGCCGTCGAAACCATTGTCGTCGTGGCGACCGACGAAGGGCGAGACGAAGGTCGCGCCCGCCTTCGCCGCGAGCAGCGCCTGCGTCGCCGAGAAGCAGAGCGTCACATTGACCATCGTGCCGTCGCCGGTCAGCGCCTTGCAGGTCTTGAGCCCGTCGATCGTCAGCGGCACCTTGATGCAGACATTGTCGGCGATCTTGCGGAGGATTTCGGCCTCCTTCATCATCGTTTCATGATCGAGCGCAACGACCTCTGCCGAGACCGGGCCATCGACGAGTGCGCAGATTTCCTTCGTCACTTCCTTGAAGTCGCGGCCCGACTTGGCAATCAGCGACGGGTTGGTGGTGACGCCATCGAGCAGCCCCGTTGCGGCCAGTTCCTTGATGTCGGCGATTTCGGCGGTGTCGGCAAAGAATTTCATGGCGCGGAGCTTTCCTGTGCGAAGGTGATTCGGGTTTGAAGCTGCCGTAAAGCGGTTTGATCGTCATTGCGAGCGAAGCGAAGCAATCTCCAGCCATCGCCTTGCGCAAAGTCGAGAGCGGGAGATTGCCGCGTCGCTACGCTCCTCGCAACGACCGAGAGGAAAGCGCTGGCGTTCCATCTTTGTTCCGATTATGCGATCCGCATGGCCAAAGCGAAGCGTCAATATGTCTGCCAGAATTGCGGGTCAGTCTCGTACCGGTGGCAGGGGCAATGCGCCGATTGCGGCGAGTGGAATACCCTGGTCGAAGAGGCGAGCGAAACCGTCTTTTCAGCCAAGCACGACCTGTCGAAAGGCGGCCGTTCGCTGGCGCTCGAGACGCTGGGCGAGCATAGCCCGATGCCGGAGCGGATGCTGTGCGGCATCGCCGAATTCGACCGGGCGCTCGGCGGCGGCTTCGTCGCCGGATCGGCAACGCTGATCGGCGGCGATCCGGGGATCGGCAAGTCGACCTTGTTGTTGCAAGCGGCCGGGCGGCTCGCGAAGGCGGGCAAGTCGGTCGTCTATATCAGCGGGGAGGAAGCGGCGGGTCAGGTGCGGCTGCGCGCGCAGCGGTTGGGGCTCGGCGACGCGCCGGTCGCGCTGGCGAGCGCGACGTCGGTGCGCGACATATTGGCGACGCTCGACAGCCGCGACGCCGATTTCGTCGTCATCGATTCGATCCAGACGATGCACAGCGACCTCATCGACAGCGCGCCGGGAACGGTGAGCCAGGTCCGCGCGAGCGCGCAGGAACTGATCCGCTATGCCAAGGACGGCGGCGCCGCGATCGTCCTCGTCGGGCATGTCACCAAGGATGGCACGATCGCAGGTCCGCGCGTCCTCGAACATATGGTCGATACGGTGCTGGCGTTCGAGGGCGAGCGCAGCCACCAGTATCGCATCCTGCGCGCGGTGAAGAACCGCTTTGGCGGCACCGACGAAATCGGCGTCTTCGCGATGGGCGAGGAAGGGCTGGGCGAGGTCAGCAACCCGTCGAGCCTGTTCCTGACCGACCGCAGCCGCGACGTGCCGGGATCGGTCGTCTTCCCGGCGCTGGAGGGGACGCGCCCGGTGCTGGTCGAGGTGCAGGCGCTGACCGTGCGGCTGGCGAGCGGCGCGACGCCGCGGCGCGCCGTCGTCGGCTGGGACAGCGGGCGCCTTGCTATGGTGCTTGCGGTGCTCGAAGCGCGCTGCGGGCTCCAGATGGGCGGCGCGGAAGTCTATCTCAACATCGCGGGCGGCTATCGCCTGACCGATCCCGCCGCCGATCTGGCGGTCGCTGCAGCGCTGATTTCGGCGTTCAGCGAGCGGCCGGTTCCTGCCGATGCGATCGTCTTCGGCGAATTGTCGCTGTCGGGCGAAATTCGCCCTGTCGCGCACGACGCGCTGCGCCTGCGCGAAGCCGCGAAGCTCGGTTTTTCAAAGGGCTGGGGGCCGAAGGGGATGAAGGCTGTGAACGGCATCGGCGTTACCGGCTTCACGCGGCTCGGCGAACTCGTTGACCTGATGCTCGGGCGCGACTAGCGACCGGCAGATGGGAAGTCTGACGGCTCTGGATATCATCGTGCTGACGCTGGTCGGTGGCGGCGCAGCGCTCGGCTTTTCGCGCGGGCTGGTGCAGGAGGTGACGACCCTGCTCGCCTGGGTGCTGGCGATCGCGGCGGTGCGCTTCTTTCATCCGGCAGTGACCGAGTTCGTGTCGCGTTGGGTCGGAACCGCGGGCGGAGCGGCGATGCTCGCCTTCGTTCTTCTCTTCGGTATCGTCTTCGGCCTCGCCAAATGGGGTTCGCGCGCGATGGGGCAGCGCAGCCGCGCCTCGATCGTCGGCGGTATCGACCGTGGGCTCGGCGCGGGTTTCGGGGCGGTGAAGGGTCTGTTGATCGCCGCGATCGGCTTCATGCTCGTTACGCTTCTCTATGACATCGGCTATGGCAATACGCAGCGTCCCGAATGGATGGAGCAGAGCCGCACCTATCCCGCACTCAACGCGACGAGCGCCGCGCTGAGCAAGGTGGTCGCCGAACGGCGGGCCGAAGCGCGCGCCGCCGAAAGCACGACCGTGAAGCAGGACGCGCCCGACGCGGCCGCGAAATGAGCGCGCCGCTGTATAACCGCGACATATTGGCGCTGGCAGTCGCCAATGCCGATTATCCGCCGCTGCCCGAGGCGCGCCATCATATCTCGGCGCGCGCGCCGCTGTGCGGCAGCGCGATCATCCTCGACCTCGACGCCGACGAGAGCGGACGCGTGACGAAGGTCGGCCTGCACGTCGAAGCCTGCGCGCTGGGGCAGGCGTCGGCGGCGCTGGTCGCACGCCACGCGCCCGGCCGCGCGCTCGGTGACATTCGCGCTGCGCGCGACGCCATCGCCGCCTGGTTCGCGGGCGAGGGCGCTATGCCCGACTGGCCCGGCTTCGATCTGCTCGCGCCGGCGCGCGACTATCCGGCGCGGCAGGGCGCTATACTGCTGCCTTTCGATGCCGCCATCGCCGCGCTTGAGGATGACGAGGTGACGGCATGACTTTTCTCCTCGCGGCAACGGCGCCCGCCGTCACCGAGGTGGCGGCGCGCACCCCGACCGATACGCTGTTGTTCGAAGGCGCGGTGCTGCTGGGCGTTGCGACGTTATTCGTCTTGATATTCCGCCGTTTGGGGCTCGGCGCGGTGCTCGGCTATCTGATCGCCGGCGCGCTCGTCGGGCCGCACGGTCTGGGTCTCGTCGGCGGCGGCGAGTCGAAGCTGCAAATCGCCGAGATCGGCATCGCCTTCCTCTTGTTCCTCGTCGGCCTCGAACTGCATCCGCGGCGGCTTTGGCAACTGCGCCGCGCCATTTTCGGGCTCGGGCTGGCGCAGGTTGTCGTCACCGGGCTGCTCCTGACCGGGCTGATCTTCGTGACGCTGGGCTTCAGCCCCGCAGCGGCGCTCGCGCTTGGCCTGCCGCTCGCGCTGTCGTCGACGGCGCAGGTGCTGCCGAGCCTCAAAAGCTCGGGCCGGATCAACTCGCCTTTCGGCGAGAAGGCCTTTTCGATCCTGCTCTTTCAGGATCTGGCGATCGTGCCGATGATCACGATCATCGCCGCGCTGTCGCGGGCGCCCGCCGACCCTTCGGCGCCGCCGGGCACGCTGTTGGCGCTTTATACGCTGCTCGCCATCGCGGGGCTGGTCCTCGCCGGCCGGTTCGTCGTCAATCCGCTGCTGCGTCTCGTCGCGCGCTATGGCGAGCGCGAACTGTTCGTCGTCGTCGGCCTGCTCGTGGTGCTGGCGAGTTCGGCGCTGATGCACAGCCTCCATGTCTCGACGGCGCTGGGTGCTTTCGTCGCGGGGGTGATGCTCGCCGATTCGCCATATCGCCACGAGATCGAGGCCGATGTCGAGCCGTTCCGCCTGATCTTGCTCGGCCTGTTCTTCCTGGCCGTCGGCATGGTGCTCGACGTCAATGTGATCCTCGCCGATCCGCTGCGCGTTCTGCTGCTCGCGGCGGGTCTGGTTGCGGTCAAGGTCATGGTGCTGACACTGCTCGTGCGTGCGTTCGGCAAATCGTGGAAAACCGCGCTCGGCCTCGCGCTGTTGCTCAGCCAGGGCGGCGAGTTCGGTTTCCTGCTCTTTACCCAGGCCGCCGACGCGCTGCTTATCGCGCCCGAGGCGGCGAGCCTGTTCAGCGCGGTGGTAACACTGTCGATGGTATCGACGCCTTTCCTGATGCTGTTCGCCCGCAACCTCGAATTCTCGCCCGATCGCGATGGCGACGAACTCGAAGGACCCGACGATGCGCCGCGCGGCTCGGCGCTCGTCATCGGCTATGGCCGCTTCGGCCAGATCGTCGCGCAGATGCTCCACGCGGTCGATTGTTCGGTCACGCTGATCGACAAGAAGCCGAGCCAGATCGAATTGTCCGGCCGGTTCGACACCAAAGTCTATTTCGGTGACGGGCTGCGGCTCGACCTGCTTCGTCGAGCGGGCGCGGAGGAGGCGCGGGTCATCATCTATTGCATCGACGACGCCACGGTTGATACCGAAGTATTGCGTCCGATCGTCGAAGCCTTCCCGCAGGCCAAGATACTGACGCGCGTTTTCGATCGGCGCCAGTTGATGGCGATCGAGGGCGCGGGAACTGCAGGCGCGGTGCGCGAGGTTTTCGAAAGCTCGATCGCGTTGGGGCTCATGGCGCTCGAAAAGCTCGACGTCGATCCGCGCCAGATGGAAGATGTCGAGGCGGCGCTGCGCCAGCTCGACGCGACGCGCCTCGCCGCGCAGATGGACGAAGGCGACCTCGCGGCGGGCAAGGATCACCGTTTCAAGCCCGGCGGCGGCCGCGAGTCGGCAAGCGTGCTGGAAAAATTACGCCAGCGGCGTCAGGAGGCAAAGGCCGCCGCGCGCGACGAGGAAGCGATGCAGGCGGCCGACCCCGAGTCGGCGTGACGCGTCTGCTAACCGAGGCGTCTGGCGCCTAAGCCGCCTGCGCGTCGAGAAATTCCGCCACGCTGTCGAGCCCATATTCGTCGGTGACGAAACTCTGCCCGATGCCGCGCGTCAGGATCAGCGGCAGTTTGCCGCCGCGCACCTTCTTGTCGTGCGCCATATGCGCCGCAAGCGCCGCGCCGCCGGTATTGATACCCGCGCTGGCGAGACTGTGCGGCAGGTCGACGCTCGCCAGATGCGCGCGCACCCGTTCGGCATCGGCAGCGGAGCACAGGCCCTTCGCCGCCGAAAACCGATGCGCGAGGACCATGCCCGCCGCAACCGCTTCGCCATGCAGCAGCCGCTCTGAATAGCCCGTTTCGGCTTCGAGAGCGTGGCCGAAGCTGTGGCCCAGATTCAGCAGCGCGCGGATATCCTGCGTCTCGCGTTCGTCGGCGGCGACGATCCGGGCCTTCGCCGCGACGCTGTGCGCGATGGCATAAGCGCGCGCGGCGGTATCGCCGGCCAGCAGCGCGGCGCCGTTCGCCTCGCACCAGGCAAAGAAGTCCGCATCGTCGATCAGGCCATATTTGACGACTTCGGCATAGCCCGCACCGAGTTCGCGGCGGGGGAGGGTGGTCAGAGTCGCGGGGTCGATCACGACCAGCGCCGGCTGGTGAAAGGCGCCGATCAGATTCTTGCCCGCGGCGACGTTGATCGCGGTCTTGCCGCCGACGCTGCTGTCGACCTGCGCGAGTAGCGTCGTCGGCACCTGGATGAAGGCGCAGCCGCGCTTGACGATGCTGCACGCAAAGCCGACGAGATCGCCGATCACGCCGCCGCCGAGTGCGATCACATGGTCGCTGCGTTCGACGCCTTCGCCGATCAGCCATTCGGTCAGCCGCGCAAGACCCTCCCAGCTTTTCGTTGTTTCGCCTGCGGGCAGGACGAGCGAGGAAAAGGAAATGCCCTCTGCACCCAGCGCGGCACCGACCTTGGCCAGATAGGCATCGGCGACATGGGTATCGGTGACGATCATCGTGCGCGGACGCTTTAGCAGCGGGGCGACATGCGCGCCCAATTCGTCGAGCAGCCCCTCGCCGATCAGGATCGGATAGCTGCGCGCGCCGAGTTCGACGGTCAGTCTGGTCATTGCGGCTTCCATTGCGACAGCGCCTCCAGGATCGCGCGCACCGTATGTTCGTGCGGATTGCTTGCCGAGCTGACGCGGATATGCGCCTCGGCATAGACGGGATTGCGGACCGCGGCGAGTTCGCGCAGCACCTCACCGGGGTCGCGGTTCTTGAGCAGCGGGCGATGGCTGCGGCGCCCGACGCGCTCGACCAGGGTCGCAACGTCGGCATCGAGCCAGATGCACAGGCTTTTGCCCAGGATCAGTGCGCGCGTCTCGTCGTTCATGAAGGCGCCGCCGCCCGTCGCGAGCACCAGCGGCCGACCGGCGAGCAGGCGCGCGATCACGCGGCGTTCGCCGTCGCGGAAATGCGCTTCGCCGAAGCGCGCGAAAATGTCGGATATCGTCATGCCGGCGGCGCGTTCGATCTCGTCGTCGGCGTCGGCGAAGCGCATGCCGAGGCGCTGCGCCAGGCGGCGGCCGATCGTCGATTTGCCCGATCCCATCAATCCGACGAGCACGATCGGCCGCGCGCGAATTGCGGGCGCGATGTCCGGGGCCGGGCTTTTCGGGTTTCGCGACATGGTGCGCGCGGCTATACCGCAGGAAGCGCGCGGAACAATGATTTTGCTGCGCCGCGCAAATTTGGGTCGAGCCGGCACGGGTGGCACAGGATATTGCGCGTAACGCAAGGATCGGGAAAAGGGCGCTGGGTCGCCGGGATTTTCGCCCTGGCGCTGCTGCTGGCGTTCGGACTGTTCCTCTATTGGCTGGGACGACCGATCGAGGCGAAGATGATTGAGGTGGACGTGACCGACAAGATTGCCGAAAGCGCGGCACAATGACAAAGAAAATGCTCGCGCTGACCCTTGGATTGTCGGGAACCGCACTCGCGGCTGCGCTCGTGCTTCCGGCGGTCGCGCAGGAATCGCTCTTGCCCGAAGGCTTTGGCAAGCCCGCCGACACGCCGGCACCGCGCCCGGCGCCGACGCCGTCGCCGACCCCGGCGCCCTCTTCGACCGCAGCGCCGAAGGGCGAACCCGCTGGTGCGACGCCCCTTGCGCCGCCAGCCGTCGCGACGCTCGACGGCGGCGACACCGACGCGGGCGATGAGGCCAGCGATGGCGAGGAAGGCACGTCGGGCCAGCTCAAATACGACCTGCCGCCCGGCGCGCGCCGGCTGTTGACGCGGGTCGGGCCGCTGACGCCCGAAACCGGCGGGATGGCGCCCGATGCCTTCGGGGTGCGCGGCCAATATGCGGCGGCGATCATGCGCAGCATGCGCGGTCAGGTCGCATCGCGCTGGGGCCAGATATTGCTGCGCCGCGCGCTCGCGTCGGCGATCGACACGCCCGATACGATCAACGGCGCCGACCTTGCCGCCGACCGCGCGGGGCTGCTCTTGCGGCTCGGCGAATCGACCACCGCGCGGATGATCGTGCAGTCGGTCGATTATGACCGCGCGACCCCGCGGCTCGTCGCGACCGCGCAGCAGACCTATCTGGCGAATGCCGATCCGTCGGGGCTTTGTCCATACGTCCCCGCGGGGCTTGCCCATGGCGACGAACAAAGCTGGCGGCTCGCCGCGGCGATGTGCGCCGGGATGTCGGGCGAGGCCGGACCCGCGGGCTGGGCGATCGGCCGGGTACGGTCAAGCGGCAAGATTAGCAATTTCGACATTCTGCTCGCCGAACGCGTACTCGGCGCAACGGGCGCCGGCCGCCGTTCGACAACGATCGAATGGGACAACGTCGGGCGCCTGACCAGCTGGCGCTTTGGCCTGGCGACCGCGACGGGAATCGACATTCCGGCACCGCTGCGCGCCACGGAGGCCGGTTCGATCCGAAGCTGGACGGTGCTCGCGCCGATGACCCCGATGGGCGACCGCATCGCTGCCGCTCCCTATGCCGCATCGCGCGGCGTGCTATCGAGCGAAGCCTACGTCTCGCTGCTCAGCGCCGCGTCGAGCGAGGAGGAGCCCCCCGAAGCGCTCGCGGCGCAGACCGATCTGCTGCGCAGCGCATTCAGCGGCGCCAATGCCTCCGATCGCTATACCGCGATGGAGGAATATTGGTCCGCGGGCACCGGTGCGACGGCGCGCTATGCCGCGCTTGTCGCAACCGCGCGAGCCGCCGCCGCGCTGCCCACCGGCGCCGATGTCGGCGCCGATCCGTGGCAGTTGCTGGGATCGATGCTGACCGCGGGATATGACAATCGCGCGGTGCAATGGGTGTCGAAACTGTCGGTCGGCGGCCACGGGTGGGGCATCATGGCGGTCGGGTCGCCGCGCCCGCTGACTGGTGTCGGCGCCGGGTCGATCGGCAGCTTCGCCAGCGACGACGACAGCGCCGAAACCTTGCGGTCGAAATTCTTGCTCGCGGGTCTCGCGGGCCTCGGCCGCATCGACGCCGGGCAGGCGTCATCGGCGGCCAGCGATCTGGGGGTCGATCTGGGCAAGCAGACGCGATGGACGCGTGCGATTTCCGAAGCCGCCCAGCGGCGCGAACCCGGCATGGTTGCGCTGCTTGCCGCGGCCGGGATGCAGGGCGAATGGGGCAAGATACCGCCCTATCACCTCTATCATATCGTCCGGGCGCTCCACGACGTCGGGCTCGACGCCGAAGCCCGGATGATCGCGGCCGAAGCGCTGGTGCGTGTCTGACGCGCGCCTGATCGACCGCTTCCTCGAGATGATGTCCGCCGAACGGGGGGCATCGCGCAACACCATCCTCGCTTATCGCCGCGACCTTGAACAGGCGGCCGAACTGGTGCGCGGTTCGCTCGGCGACGCCGACGCCGCCGCGCTGCGCGCATTGATGGCCGCATATCGGACGCTGGCGGCGAGCAGCGCTGCACGCAAATTGTCGGCGCTGCGTCAGTTCTTCGCCTTTCTGGAGGATGAGGGCGAGCGCACCGACAATCCGGCGCTCGACATCGCGCGTCCCGCCACGCGCCGTCCGCTGCCGCGCATTCTGTCGCACGATGATGTCGACCGGCTGTTCGCGCAGGCTAGCGAGGAGGCAGCGGGGGAGGCAGCGCCCGCGAACGCCATGCGCATGCTGCTGCTGCTCGAACTGCTCTACGGCTCCGGACTGCGCGCGAGCGAACTGGTGTCGCTGCCGCGCCGCGCGGTCGCCGGCGAGCGGCAATTTCTGATCGTGCGCGGCAAGGGCGACAAGGAACGGCTGGTGCCGCTGTCCGACCGGGCGCGCGAAGCGCTCGATCGCTGGCTGCCGCTGCTCGCCGATGGAACACCCTGGCTGTTCCCGTCGGGCAAGGCGCATGTCTCGCGCGTACGGCTGTTCCAGATGCTGCGCGAATTGGCGGCGCGCGCCGGGGTCGATCCCGCGGGGGTCAGTCCGCACGTCCTGCGCCACGCCTTCGCCACCCATCTGCTGGAGGGCGGGGCCGACCTGCGCGCGTTGCAGATGATGCTGGGCCATGCCGACATCGCGACGACCGAAATTTACACCCATGTCGATAGCCGGCGGCTGGTCGAGCTGGTCAACCGGCGCCATCCGCTGGCGCAGATGCGGGCCGTTGACGTTGCGGCGCCTTCGGCCTAGCGCTCCCCTATGACAGCCTTTCTCGATTTCGAAAAACAGGTCGCCGCGCTCGATCGCCAGATTGCCGAATTGCGCGAAATGGGGGACGATCCGTCGCTCAATATCGACGGCGATATTGCCCGGCTGGAGGACAAGTCCTCGAAGATGCTGCGCGATATCTATGCCAAGCTGACGCCCTGGCAAAAGACGCAGGTCGCGCGTCACCCCGACCGGCCGCATTTCAAACATTATGTCGCGGGTCTGTTCGACGACTGGATGCCGCTCGCGGGCGATCGCAACTTCGGCGACGATCAGGCGATTCTGGGCGGCCTCGCTCGCTTTCGCGGTCGGCGCGTGATGGTGATCGGGCATGAGAAGGGCGACGATATTCCGTCGCGCATGAAGCATAATTTCGGCATGGCGAAGCCCGAAGGCTATCGCAAGGCGATCCGCCTGATGCAGCTTGCCGATCGTTTCGGCTTGCCGGTGGTAACGCTGGTCGACACGTCGGGGGCCTTTCCCGGCATCCAGGCCGAAGAGCGCGGCCAGGCGGAAGCGATCGCGCGGTCGACCGAACAATGCCTTGCGCTCGGCGTGCCGATGGTCGCGGCGATCGTCGGCGAAGGCGGTTCGGGCGGCGCCATCGCGCTTGCCGCCGCTAACCGCGTGTTGATGTTCGAACATGCCGTCTATTCGGTGATCTCGCCCGAAGGCTGCGCGTCGATCCTGTGGCGCACCGCCGACAAGGCGCCCGATGCGGCAACCGCGATGAAGATGTCGGCGCAGGATCTGCTGGGGCTGAAGGTCATCGATCGTATCGTGACAGAGCCCGTCGGCGGCGCGCACCGGGCGCCCGAAGTGGCGATCCAGTCGCTCGGCGATGCGCTCGCGCAGGAACTCGACGGCTTGCAGGGCCAGTCGCGTGAGCGGCTGCGTACCGACCGCGAAGACAAATTCCTTGCGATGGGGCGCGCCTGAACGGAACCGCCCGCGCCTGCTTCGCGTTCGACTCCCGACCGGCGGGCGTCCCATGACCGCTTGCCTTGATCCCGCGACGGGATAAGCCGGCGAGAACGGACCAAAGGGAGGCAAATCGATGACGAAACGGATCACGGCGCGGCTGACGATGCTGCTGGCGGCAACGGCGCTGGTCGGTGGCGGGGTGGCCGAAGCACAGCTCAAGGCAATCCGCACCGCGACCAGCATCTCGCCCGCCGAGCGCAAGCAGGGCGATGAGGCGCATCCGCAACTGCTCGCCGAATTCGGCGGTGCCTATGCAGGGCCGCAGGCCGCCTATGTGAACCGCATCGGTCAGAATATCGCCGTGCAATCGGGCCTGTCGCGCAGCCCGAGCGACTTCACCGTGACGCTGCTCAATTCGCCGGTGAACAACGCCTTCGCGATCCCCGGCGGCTATGTTTACGTCACGCGCCAGCTGATGGCGCTGATGAACGACGAGGCCGAACTCGCCGGCGTGCTCGGCCACGAAGTCGGCCATGTCGCTGCGCAGCATAGCAAGAAGCGCCAGTCGGCGGCGACGCGCAACACCATCCTCGGCGTCCTCGCGTCGGTGCTTGGCGGCGCGATCGGCGACAATGGCGGGCTGCTCGGCGGGCTCGGCGGCCTGTTGCAGAATAATGCGATGCAGGTGGCGCAGCTTGCGACGCTGGGCTTTTCGCGCTCACAGGAACTCGAGGCCGATCAACTCGGCGTCCAATATCTGAGGCGCGCGGGCTATGATCCGATGGCGCTGTCGACGATGTTGGCGAGCCTTGCGAACCAGACCAACCTCGAGGCGCGACTGTCGGGGGGCGACGCGCGGTCGTTGCCCGAATGGGCGAGCACCCATCCCGATCCGGCGTCGCGCGTGCGCAATGCGCAAACGCTCGCCTCGCGGGTCGGCACCGGCGGCGTGCGCAACGCCGACGCTTTCCTCGCGTCGGTTGATGGCGTGCTCTATGGCGATGACCCGGCGCAGGGCGTGGTCGAGGGCAGGGACTTTCTGCATCCCGACCTGCGTCTGCGCTTCACGGTCCCGAACGGCTTTGCAATGCAGAACGGCACCAGCGCGGTGTCGATCAGCGGCAACGGTGGGCAGGCGCAATTTTCGACCGCGGCGTATAGCGGTGACATGACCGCCTATATTGCCAATGTGTTCAAGGCGGTTGCGGGCGACGCCAAGATCACGCCCGGCACCGTTCAGCGCACGACGGTGAACGGCATCCCCGCCTATTTTTCGTCGGCGCGCGCCAATAGCCAGTCGGGACAGGTCGATGTGACCGTCTTTGCCTATGAATTTGCACCCAACAGCGCCTTTCACTTCGTGACCTTGGCCAAGGCCGGCGGGTCGGGCGTCTTCAACCCGATGTTCGGAAGCGTCCGGCGGTTGAGCGCAAGCGAGGCTGCTGCGATCCGGCCGCGACGCGTCGATGTGGTGACGGTGAAAAGCGGCGACAGCGTCGCGGCGCTGGCGAAGCGCATGGCCTACAGCAATTATCAATCGGAGCGGTTCCAGGTGCTCAACCGCCTGCCGGCCACGAGCCGGCTCGCTCCGGGGCAAAAGGTAAAGCTGGTCGTCTACGCCAATCGCTGACGATCCGACGCAAAAAAGGGCGGTGGCTTGGCCACCGCCCTTTCCTGTTTGATCTCCATCGCCGAAGCGGTGGATGTCGGCTCGATTAGGTGCCGGCGTTCTTCAGACCGCTGTCGACCTTTTCGAACGTGCCCTTGACGCTCGTGCCGACGTTGCCCATCACGGTGATGCCCGCGACGGCGATGAGAGCGGCGATCAGGCCGTATTCGATGGCGGTCGCAGCCTGATTGTTGCGAACGAGCTTCTTGAAGAATTTCATGTCTGGTCTCCTGACAAGTCACTTACCCTGTTGACGGTCTGGTCGTGGTCAACGGAGCAAGATTAGGATCAATTGGTTTTGAATTTCTTAATGCCGACGCGCCGAAATGCTGTTTCCGGAGTCCCGTTTCAGCACATCAGGTTCCATCCATCGCTGCGACGGATTTTTCCGACACGTTGGTCCACATCGCGTTGGTCGATTTGCCGACGGCGGTGATGGTGACGATCGCGGCCAGAAAGATCAGCGCAAGGATAAGGCCATATTCTACGGCTGTGGCGGCCCTGGTCGACCGCAGCAGCCCATGAAACTTGTTCATTGTTCCGCCCCTGACTGAAGTTATAGTTCCCGAGGATCGGGAAAGTGTCACAGGAAGGTTAACAATTTGGCCGCATCGCAGGGCGGAAATACCGCGTCCGACAGCCTCGTGGTGGTCGCCGCGGCGCTGGTGGATCGCGACGGACGCTTGCTGGTTCAGCAGCGCCCCGAAGGCACGTCGATGGCGGGGCTGTGGGAGTTTCCAGGCGGCAAGCGCGAGGTCGGCGAAACCCCCGAGCAGGCGCTTGTACGCGAACTTGCGGAGGAACTGGCGATCGACGTCGATCATAGCTGCCTCGCGCCCGCTTGCTTTGCGAGCGACATGCTCGGCGATCGGCATCTCCTGCTGCTGCTCTATGTCTGCCGCAAATGGCGCGGTACCCCGGTGGCGCAGCATGCGACCGCGCTGCGCTGGGTGCGGCCGGTCGAGCTTTACGCGCTCGATATGCCGCCCGCCGACAAGCCGCTTATCGGCCTCCTCGAAGCGCTGATCTAGCGGCTGTAGGAGCGGCCGGGCGCCGGCGGTTCGCCGTTCGCCGGTTCGTCCCATGCGACGAAGGCGATATCGTCGATCTGTACCGGCTTTCCGTCGATTTGCAGCAGCGGACGCAGGGGCAGTTCCTCGTCGCCCGGCGCAAGGTCGACGTCGAAGCGGAAATCGGTCCATGCGCCGCCGGTCAGCGCGGCCGTGCCGATCGGCTGCCGCGGTGCGCTTTCGATCGCCTTGGTCATGCCGCTGCCCTTCGGTTGCAACTGGACGAACGCCGCTAGCGTCGCGGCGCTATCGCTGCGCGCGCGGCCGACCAGCGTGTAGCGGCGCGCATTCCCGTTGCGGAAGAATGTCGTCGGCGCAACGGTGGCCGATGACGCCGCCGCGTCGGGACGCAGCGCGAGCGCGTGCCCGCCGCCAAAGCCGCCGCCGACGAAATCGATGCTGCCATTCTCGCTTGTCCAGCTCCGGTCGGTGGCGTCGTCGTACCGCGCTGCCTCGAAATCGCCGCGCAGGATCAGGTCGCGGCCGGTCATCGCGCCGGTGGCGGCGGCGCATGGGGCGGCCGGGTCGAGCGCATAGCGGTAGGCGATAACCCCGAAAATCGACGTCGCGGCGCATTCGCGCGGCGGCGCGGGCTGCCGCTGCGGGGTGATGACGCCATGTCCGCCGGACAGGGCGATCCGCGTACCGCGCTCCGCCGACAGGTCGATGATGCGGTGAAGCGCCGCCTGGCGGATCGCGCCCGTCGCCGGAACGGGACGATAGTCGAGGAGCTGGATCGGCAGAATTTCGGCGCGAAACAAGGTGCCGCCGTCCATCCAGACTTTCAGCGCATAGGTCGCTTGCGTTTCGGGGAAATATTGGTCGAAGACGAAATTGCCGAGCGAATAGGCGATCAGCCGCCCCTTATAGAGTTCGAGCCCGTGCGACACATGCGGGTGATGCGACACGACCAGCACCGCGCCCTCGTCGATCGCCAGCTTCATCCGCCGCTCGCTGATGTCGGTGGGGCGGTCGCTATATTCGCTGCTGCCGTGGTACTGGACGATGGGCATGCGCCCGGCTGCGACTTCGCGGGTGACGGCGGTCTCGATATTCTCGTCGCTGCCGAAGGCGGCCCCGCCCTTGGCGCCTTCGGCGACCTGATTGGGTTCGACGCGTCCCTTCCAGCCGACGAAACCGAGCATCGCATAGGGCTGTCCACCAACCTCGATGCGGGCAGCCTTCAGTGCTTCCGCTTCGTTTCGGCCGGCACCCGACCAGGGGAGTTTCGCCTTGTCGAGCGCCGCCAGTGTCGAGGCAAGGCCCGGTTCGACATAGTCATAGACATGATTGTTGCCGAGCGTGACATAATCGATCCCGGCATCGGCGAGCACCTGCGCCGCATCGCGGTGGGTGTAGAAGACCACCGTCTTGTCGGGTGCGTCGCCCAGATCCTCGGCCGCGAGTACCGTCTCGAGATTGACCGAGGCGAGGTCGGCGCCCGCGAAATAGGGACGCATCGGTGCGAGCAGCCGCGCCATGTCGGCGGCGCGGGTCGCCGGATGGATCAATGTGCGTTCGCCCCAGATCGGCTTTTCATAGCGGCGCGCCATCATGACATCGCCGCCGAAGAAGAATTCAACGCGGCCCGGCGCGCGCGCCACGACTTCGAGCTGCGGCAGCACGCGCTTGCCGTCCTTCGCGCCCAGTTCGGCGGCGGCGAAGGCGAAATCGGCGTCGAAGATCGCCGGACCGCGCAGGCTGATCCGGTAATCGGCGGCGTCGGGCAGCGATGCCGCAAGGCTGCCATCGCGCGCAATCGGCACCGGCTGGCCATTGATGCGCGCTTCTATCGCCTGGACATCGACCGTGCCCCCGACGACCGCGACCGTTCCGTCGATGCCGCGGATCGACGCGGGCGCTTCGGCGGCTGCGGCGAGAGGTGCGGTGAGTGGCACGCCCGCGGCGAGCGCGGCGGCGGCGCCCAAATGTCCCCAGAAACGCATCGGTCGCGCCATCACAAATCCTTATTTGGCGAAGAGTTGGTCGAGATCGGCAAAGGCCTTGAACTCGAGGGCATTGCCCGCCGGATCATGGAAGAACATCGTCGACTGTTCGCCCGGCTGGCCGGGAAAGCGCGTGTGCGGTTCGATGACGAAGCGGACGCCCTGATCCTGGAGCCGCGCCGCGAGCGCGCGCCATTCGTCGGGCGGCAGGACGACGCCGAAATGCGGGACCGGCACATCATGGCCGTCGACCGGATTATGGCCCGCCACCGCATCGCGCCGCGCGACCCGGTGCGCGACGATCTGGTGCCCATAGAGGTTGAAGTCGATCCAGTCGCTGTCGCTGCGCCCCTCGGGGCAACCGAGGACGGTGCCATAGAAATGCCGCGCCGCGTCGAGATCATCGACGGGAAAGGCAAAATGAAAGGGCGTAAGCTGAGCCATATCACTCATCCTTCAAATTTTTCGCCAGAAAGGCGAGGACGTCGCTTTCCGTCGCCGCCTTGGCTGCGGCATTGGCGGCAACCGACTGACGCGATTCGGTGGGGGTGTCATAGCCGTGCGTCGCGCCCTTGAAACTGGTCAGGGTGATGTCGCCGCCCTTGTCGCGACTGCGCGCGACCAGCTTTTCGCACGAGGCGGGCGACACCTCCTCGTCGGCGGAGCCGATGAAAACGCGCACCGGCGCGTAGGGGCGATAGCCCTGCTTGTCGAAACGGCGCTTGAGCCCGCAGCCGGGGTAAAGGGCGATGCCGATGCGAAAGCCGATCTTGCGCATGTCGCCGGGCTTGTCGTCGGCCATGGCGGCGAGCGTCGCGCTCGCGCCGTTCGACCAGCCGAGCAGCGCGACGCGCGTACCCGCCACATCGGCGCGCTGCTGAAGATAGCGCAGGGCGCCATAGGCATGGAGCGGGCGGTAGGTGACCTCGTTCACTTCGGCGGGGCGATCCTTGTAGGTGCCGGCGCGGAAGCCCGTCGGATAACCAAGCGGACCGAAGTCATCGACCATCAGCGCCACATAGCCGCTGCGCGCGAGCAGGCGCCCCCATGCCCGGTGCCGCGATGCGAGGGTCGCCGCATCATATTTCCCCTTGGCAAGCGACGAATAGGCGCCGGCGCGTCCGTGCATCATCACAACGGCGGGCGATTGCGCGGGGGCATTGTCCGCCTTGAAGACATAGCCCTTGATCATCGTCTTGCCGTCGCGGCTGGGGAATTCGACCGCTTCGACCGACACGCGCTGCGCAGCCGCGGGAACGGCGAGGATCATGCTGGCTGCAAGCGCCGCGAGCGGGATGAAACGCATCATCGTCATTTCCTTTCGAGCGTGATCGTTCGCGCAACGCCGTCGCGGCGCGGGTCGGCGGCGCCATCGAAGCGGCCATCCCGGATCATGACGCCGTGGAGTCCCGAATCCTCACCCGATCCGGCACGGACTTCGACGCCGCGCCGCGCCATTTCGGCGCGCATTGCGGGCGGAAAGCGGCTTTCCTCACCCGCGAAGGTTGCGCCGCGCGCGACCAGATTGGGGAGCGCGACCGCCTTTTGCAGCGGTAGTCCCCAATCGATTACGCCGACCAGCGCCTTCGACACATAGGCGAGGATCGCGTTGCCGCCCGGCGACCCGATCGCGCCGGCAAGGCTGCGGTCGCGGTGCAATATCACGAGCGGGGTCATCGAAGACCGCGGCCGCTTGCCCGGCGCGATGGCATTGGGACCAGTGGGGACGAACGAAAAGTCGGTCATCTGGTTGTTCAGGAAAAAGCCGTCGACCATGCGCCCCGACCCGAAATAGCTTTCGACCGTGGTGGTCATCGACACCGCATTGCCGTCGCCGTCGATGATCACGAAGTGCGAGGTGCCCGGAACTTCATCGGTGGCGTCTGCCGCCGCGACGATTGCACCGGGCGGGGTTCCGGCAGACGGCGGCGGCCCGGCCCGGTCCTTGATGAGCGCGGCGCGGGCAGCGACATAGGCGGGATCGAGCAGCCCCCTGACGGGGACGTTCGGCACATCGCCGACATAGGCGTCGCGGTCGGCATACATCAGCCGGCTCGCTTCGGCATATTCGACCCAGGCGACCGGATCGTCGGGGCCGCGCGCCGCGATATCGCTATGTTCGATCATCGCCATAAGCTGCAGCAAGCCCACCCCGCTCGACGGCGGCGGCGGCGCGCAGAGCAGATAGACGCGATAGCCATTGCACAGCGCCTGCCGGACCACGGGGCGATAGCCGGCAAGATCGGTTGCGGTCATGCTGCCCGGCAAGGCGCCTTCGTGCAGACGCGCGACAATGCGCGCGGCAGTGGCGCCGCGATAGAGGGCGTCGGCGCCCTCGGCGGCAAGGCGCTGGACGAATGCGGCATAGGCGGGATTGCGCAGCGTGTCGCCGGCGCGAACCTTGCCGCCATGTCCGTCGCTGAAATACCGCACCACATCGGGCGCGCTCGCCTGCGGATAGGGGCCATGAACGAAGCGTTCGAGGCGAGCGGTGACGGTGAAGCCTTCGCGTGCCGTCCGCTCGGCGCTGCCGAAGAGGTCGCGCCAAGCCAGTTTTCCGCGGTCGTGCTGCGCCATTGCCAGCATCGCCACCGCGCCCGGCACTCCCGTCGCGCGGCCGCTGAGCACCGCGGTCCGGAAGGGCAGCGGTTTGCCGCCCGCATCGAGGAACATGTCCGGGGTCGCACCGGCGGGTGCGGGTTCGCGCCCGTCATAGACGGTGACGCCGCGTGTGGCGGCGTCATAGTAGACCATGAAGGCCCCGCCGCCGAGTCCCGAGCTTTGCGGTTCGACCAGCCCGAGCATCGCCTGGACTGCGACGGCTGCATCGACGGCGTTGCCGCCGCGACGCAGCACGTCGAGCCCCGATTCGACCGCGAGTGGATGCGCGGCCGCGACGAACGCCTGTTCGTCGGCGGAAGAGGAAGGAGCGGGCGGCGGAGCGACCGTTTGCGGCGGCGCGACCGGCGCGCAGGCCGCGAGCAGGCCGGCGGCGAGCAGGATCAGGCGGCGGCGCATCATGGTTCCACCGCCAGCGCGCCGGGGCGCCGCGGATCGGCGGCGCCGAGGAACAGGCCCTTTTCGATCATGATCGATTGTTCGCTGCCCATTGTCTCATCGCTGGTGATCGGATGGCCCATCGCCTTCAGCGCGGCGACGGTGTCCGGGTTGAAATTGGGTTCGACGCGCAGCGTGTCGCTCGCACCCTGATAGATGCGCGGTTGGTGCGTCGCTTCGGCGATGTTCATGCCATGATCGATGACGTTGACGAGAACCTGCACGACCGAGGTGATGATCGTGCTGCCGCCGGGGGTTCCGGTGACGATCCACGGCGTGCCGTCCTTCATCACGATCGTCGGCATCTGCGTCGACAACATTCGCTTGCCCGGCGCCATCGCGTTGAGCGGTGGCGGTGTCCCGGTTCGCTGGGCCTCCCAGGCCTGTTCGTGACTGAAATTGTTCATCTCGTTGTTGAGGAGGATCCCCGTTCCCGCGATCATCACCCCCGATCCGAAGTCCGAACCGAGCGTGAAGGTCGTCGAGACGACATTGCCGTCCTTGTCGGCGACCGAGAAATGCGTCGTCGAGGGGCTTTCGTAGCGGAGCGGATCGCCGAAAGGTATGGCGTCGATCGGCTTGGCGCGCGCAGGGTCGATCAATTTCGCGCGCTCGGCGGCATAGGCTTTCGAAATGAAACCGCCGACCGGCGCGGTGACGAAGGCGGGATCGCCCAGCGCGCGGTAGCGGTCAACATAGCCGAGCTTCATCGCCTCGGCCATCACATGCAGCGACGCCGCCGAATTGGCGCCCATCGCCTTGATGTCGAAATGTTCGAGCTGGTTGAGGATATTGAGCAGCGTTGCCCCGCCCGCGCTCGATGGCGGCGCGGTGTAGATGGTGTAACCGCGGTAGCTGCCGACCAGCGGGGCGCGCTCCTGCGGGCGATAGGCGGCGAGGTCGTCGAGCGTGATAAGCCCGCCATGCGCCCTCATGTCGGCGGCGATCCGGCGCGCGACTTCGCCCTTGTAAAAGCCGTCGGCGCCATGCTGCGCGATCTCGCCCAGCGTCCAGGCGAGGTCGGGGCGCTTCATAACCTCGTCCTTTTGATACAGGCTGCCGTCGGGCTTGTAGAAGGCGGCCTTGCCCGCCGCGCTCTTCGACAGCCGATCCTTGCCCCAGCTGAAAACGAAAGCCTCGTCGGCGCTCAGCCGGACGCCGTCGGCGGCCAGCGCGATGGCGGGAGCGACAATCTTGTCCCACGACAGCTTGCCCCATTTGCGATGGGCATAGTCGAAACCCGCGACCGTTCCCGGCACCGCGGGCGCCAGATAGCCGTAGCTCGCGACCGCGCGCTCCTTGCCGCGATTGTCGACGAACATGGCGGGGGTCGCGGCGCGTGGGGCGACCGAGCGGAAATCGATCACGCGCACCTCGCCCGAGGCGGCGTCATAGACGCTCATATAGCCGTCGCCGCCGATATTGCCCGCGCGCGGCAGCGTAACCGACAGGGCAAAGCCGACTGCGATCGCGGCATCGACGGCATTGCCGCCTTCGCGCAGGATCTTCGCGCCGACCTCGCTGGCGATGGCGTTCTGGCTGACCACCATGCCGCGCGTCCCCACCGTCGGCGAATGGATCGACGGATATTCGAGGAGGTGGCGGCTCTGCGCGGCGAGCGGCGCCGGAAGCGTCAGCGTCAGCGCGAGTGAAGCGGCGATCAGGCGGCGGAAGATCATCGGCGGACCCTTTTCTTATTCTCTGACGGCCGGTCGGGAAGACGGCGCGGGAGGGGGAGCCCCCACGCCGCCTGTCCCGGCGACCCGGCGGCGGTCAGAAACGCTTGCTGATCGAAGCGTAGAACTGACGGCCGCGGTTGCTGTACAGATCGCCGATATAGCCGAAGCTCTGATCGGCGAGCGGCGCGAGCTCGTTGAACAGGTTGCGCACCCCGATGCGGAAGCGCGTATCCTTGAGCGGGCCCTTCTCGGCCTCATATTGCACATAGACGCTGTGCGACGTGTAATCCTTGACGCGGAACAGCGTCCCGTCGGCCAGCGCCGCCGAGGTGTCGTTCACCGGGCCGACATAGCTGCCGTACCACCCCGCGCCCCAGCCCTTGTAGCGCCAGGTCAGGCTGGCCGATCCGCGCCACTTCGGACGGCCATTCTGTTCGACAAGGCTTTCGGCGCCCGAGATGATGATCGTCGGATCGATGTCGCCCGACGTCTGGGCATCGAGCAGCATCTGCTGCATGTCGCCCGGCACCTGATAGAATTCGAGCAGGCGCGCCGCGTTGACGCGCAGGCTGATGTCGCCGATGCCGGTGTTGCGCACCTGATAATAGAGGCCGAAGTCGATACCGCGGACGCGGCGCGGGCTGAGGTTGGTGTAATTGTCGATCACCTGGATCACGTCGCCGACTGGCGCGATGCCGGTGCCGTCGAAGTCGTCGACATCGGCGGGGGTCGGATCGGCCCGCTGAACATTGGGGTTCGACGAACCCTGCAAACGGAGCAAATAGTCGAGGATGAGTGCATTGGAGTCGCCAAACAGGCCGATCACCTGCTTTTGCCGGATTTCCCAATAGTCGGTGGTTAGCGTCAAACGACCTGCCGCGCCGAAATTCATCTGGAAAGTTCCGCCGACCGACAGGTTTTGAGCCGTTTCGGGTTTCAGCTCCTTGCTGCCCGACCGGTTGCTAACGATGCCCTGTGCCTGACCGCACTCGTCGAAATTGGCGATGCGCGCCGCGCGCAGGTCTGCCTCGCAGCGGATCCAGTCGGTGCGCGTGTTTGACCGCTGGATACCATTTTCGAACAATTGCGGCAGGTTCGGCGCGCGGAAGCTTTCGGACCAGCTGCCGCGCAGCTGGAAGTTGCGCACCGGATACCAGGACAAGGCGATCTTCGGCTTCGCGACCGATCCGAAGCCCTGATAGGATTCGGCGCGGCCGGCGAGTTGAAGGTCGAGTGCATGGACCAACGGCACATTCATCTCGGGCGAGACCAGCGGCACCGCAAATTCGAGGAAGGCCGACAGCACATCGCGCGACCCGCTGCTGTCGGGGGTCGGGCTCGCGCCCATCGCGTCGCTGCCGTTCGACGAGCCGTCGGGCGCGACATAGAAGATCGTGCCGTCGAGCCGGTCGTCGCGATCGTCCGCAAAGGTTTCGTGACGGAATTCGACGCCGGTGGCCATCCCGACCCGGCCGCCCGGCAGTTCGAACAGGTCGTTCTTGCTGAGCTTGAAATCGGCGAGGTAAAGCTCGGTCGTGCTGATGCGGCCGATATCGACCATGAAGCTGTCGATCACCTCCTGCGGATTGGGCGAGGAATCGAGCGTGCCGGGATTGAGCGGATCGCCGCCGTTGAACGGGTTATAGGCGGTCGCATCGGTACGGCTCAGCGCTTCTTCGAACAGCGTCATCGAAATCGTGTGCATGCTGTCCTTGGTCCGGGCGCGCGAATAAAGCGCCGCGGTGTCGAAATCGAAGCCGAGCAGCTTGCCGCGCAGCCCGCCGAGGAAGCGGGTGGTGTCGTTCTTGACGTTGACGATCGTCGGGCCAGCATCGACCGGGCGATAGTCGATCAGTTCGATCGGCACCCCGGCATCGGACACGCCGGTCAGACCCGGAATCCGGTTCGGGCTGCCGACCGGACCGAAGGGGTTCCAATAGCCGTTTGCGGGGATGATCAGCCGCTGGCTCGACAGGTTGGTTTCGGTATCGCGGTAGGCGCGATAATCCGAATGATACCAGCCTGCCTCGGCATAGAATTCCAGCCCCGAATCAAATTCATGATTCAGGAAGCCGAACAGGTTGAAGCGATTGTTGCGTCCCAGAATCGTGCGCAGATAGTTGGTGTCGTACCGCAGATTTTCGTCGCTCGAGATGGTCGATAGCGAGCTGTTGTCCCAGCAGGTGCCGGCATATTGGGTCGGCGCGATGCAGCCGTCGTTGGTGTCGGGCTGGACATGGAAGATGCCGCTGGTCGTCAGCGCGACGCCGTCGATGCGCGCCGTCGTGGTCGAGGGGGCGTAACTGTTCGTCAGACGCTGGAATTCGCCCCAGATGGTATCGACCGATGTGTTGCGGAAATCGGTGTCGCCCTCGAACGCCGTCCCGACGAGCAGCGGGCGCAGGTCCGACGAGCGCGAGTTGTAGCGTTCGCGCGCATAAAGCGGGTCGCGGTGGTTGAACGACCCGAACAGCGAAATGTTGGTGCGGCCGTCATTGAACGTGTGGCCCGCTTCGAACGACAGTTCATATTCGCGCTGATCGCTGTCGTCGGTCAGGCTATATTCGCCGGTAACGCGCAGCCCCTTGAAATTGTCCTTGAGCACGGTGTTGATGACGCCGGCGACCGCATCCGATCCATAGATGGCGGCGGCGCCGTCGAGCAGAACCTCGACGCGGCGGACCCCCGTCACGGGGATGGTGTTGGTGTTGACGCTTTGCACCGGAACCAGATTTTCGGACTGGGTGCCGGGGTGCAGCACCATGCGGCGCCCGTTGAGGAGGACGAGCGTGTTGCCGGTGCCCAGCGCGCGCAGGTTGATCGACGCGACGTCGCCGCGCGCGTCGTTGATGCCGCCGGCGTCGCGGCTTTCGTTGAAGGCGACATCGCCCGCCTGCGGAATGGCGCGGAACAGATCGTCACCGCTCGTCGCCGCAATGGCGTCGATATCCTGTTCGTTGAGCAACGTCAGCGGCAGCGCCCCCGCGACGTCGGCGCCCTTGATCTGCGATCCGGTGACCACGATCGCTTCGCCCGAGTCCTGTTCGATATCCTCGGCGATTTGCGGTTCGGGTTCGGCGCGGTCCTGCGCCATGGCGGCGGTTGCACTGGCGAGCAGCGAAATGCCGCCCATCAGGCTGATGAATTTTTGACCCCTGTTCATGCTATTGGTCCTTCCCTGAGATTTGGCAGATAAGCGATTGTATTTTTGTATTAATCCTCTCGATCGATAAGCGCGGCGACGCGCGCGGCCGACCCGGCGGCATAGGTCCAGCCCAAGGCCCCATGTCCCGTGTTCGCGATCACCCCCGGCGCGATCGGCCGCGTGATCGGCAGCGAATCGGGGGTCATCGGCCGCAGTCCCGCCCAGCTCGATTCGATCGCGTCATAGGTCGCCGCCTCGGGCAGCGCGGCGCGGGCGCTGGCGATCAACGTGGCGAGCCGCCGCGGATCGACCGCGGCGTCGGGCTGCGCCAGGTCGGCGAGGCCGGCAATCCGCATGCGATTGCCCAGCCGGGCAAAAACGACCCGGTTCGCAGCGTCGGTGATGCTGACCGTCGGCGCCGCTTCGCCCGGCGCGGCGGTGATCGAATAGCCCTTCATCGGCACGATCGGCAGGCGGACGCCGAAACTCCGCGCCAGCGCGAGCGATCCCGTGCCCGAACATAATAGGATCCGGTCGGCGGCGAACCGCCGGCCGTCCCGCGCGACGATCGCGGGGCGCCGCGCGTCGGGCTCGATCGCGGCAATGTCGGTGCGGAACCAGCTCGCGCTTTGTCCATGCGCCGCCAAGGCCGCCCGTGCGCCGTTGCAGAAGCGATAGGGATCGCCCACTTCCTCGCCGCGGTCGAACAGGGCGCCGGCGATTTCCGGCCGGATCGCGCGGAGCGCGGGTTCGATCGCCACCGCCTGATCGGCGTCGATCAGGCTCTGCTTCGCGCCATGTTCGGCCTTCATCGCGGCGACACGCTCTGCCGCCGCAAAGCTTTTGGCGCTGCGATAGAGGATGAGCTTGCCGGGGGCGCTGCGCGCGAATTCGATGCCGTGCCGCTGCGTCAGCTGATCGAGCGCCGCGCGTGATTCGATCGCCAGCATCAGGCCCGCCAGCGTGTTGCGGCGGAACCGCCCCGCCGAGGCGTTGCGCAGAAAGGCGATGCCCCAGCGCAGGAAATCGGGATCGAGCGACGGCGAGAGGCGAAAGGCCGGGTCCAGCCCCATCAGCAGCCGCGGCAATTGCGCCACGGTCGACGGGCTCGCAAAAGCGTCGGTATAGGCGTAGCTCAACTGCGCGCCATTGGCGAAGGAGGTGCCAAGGCCCGGGCCCTCGGCCGCGTCGATGAGCGTGACGCGGTGGCCGCGGTCGGAAAGGGTCAGCGCGGTCGCCATGCCGACGACGCCGGCGCCGATCACGATCAGCTCCTGCGGCCGCCTTGTCTGCGGCGGTTCGTCCAGTCCGAACGTGGCCCGCATCGATCAACCCGATCCCCCTGTGGCAGGGCGAACGGGAAAATTCCGCCGCCTGCTCTCGGGGCAGAATATCGAAGGGTCACGCCGCGCAAATATGCAACATTTGTGACATCCATAGCCAAAGGCTATGGGTGGTCGGCACGGATCCCCTCGAGCGTGTCTTCGAGCGTGCGCAGGAACTGGCGCGCGATCTTCGACGGCGGCCGGTCCTCCAGCGTGACGTAGGAGACGGTGAACCCCAGCGGCGGGTCGGTCGGCAGCCAGCGATAGCCGGGCGACTGCCAGGCGCGCGCGGTGAATTCGTCGATCACCGTCATGCCGCCCTCGAGCTGGGCCAGACGCGCCGCAATGAAGAAGGTCTGGACCGACACCGATTCGCGATAGGTAATGCCGCGATCGCGCGCCGCGCGGGTGAGGACGTCGCCGATCGGCCCCGTTGCCGCCACTCCGATGACGTCGCGATCGGCCAGCTGGTCGAGTGCAAGGCGCGGGCCGGCATCGGCGAAGGCGCCGTCGGGGAAGAAGACGACCAGCTCGCCTTCCGCCAGCAGCGAGCGCGTCAGGCGCGGATGGCGCGGCGGCGTATAGGCGATCGCGATGTCGGTTTCGCGCTCGATCAGCGATTGCACCAGATCGTCATGATGATGTGTATGCACCTCGAAGGTCACGCGCGGCCATTCGCGGCGGAACTGGGCCATCGCCTGCGGTACGACGTCGAGCGCCAGGCTGGGCACGATGCCGAGCCGGATATGCCCGCCGCCCGCTTGCGACAGATTGCGCGCCGTATGCTGGAGCGAGGTGATGCGGTCGAAAATATCGCCCGCCTCGTGCATCAGCGCATGCGCCTCGTCGGTCGGGACGAGGCGGCCGCGGGCGAGCTGGAACAGCGCAAAGCCCAGGCCGTCCTCGGCGTGACGCAGCGTCTTCGATACCGAAGGCTGCGACACGCCAAGCGCGCGCGCGGCGGCGCTGATCGACCCGTGCGTATAGACGGCGTGAAAGACTTCGATTTGGCGAAAGCGCATGCCGCGACTGTACTCCCGCAAAAGCTGGGGTCCAGTGCCCTTTACGCTCATGCGCGCTGCGCGATCGCCTCGACCTCGATGAGGGCACCGTCGGCGAGCAGCGCCGAGACCACAGTGGAGCGCGCGGGGAAGGGCGCGCCGAAATGGCGGCGATAGGCCGCGTTGAACGCGGCGCCGAACCGCGCGTCGGTCAGCCAAGCCGTCACCTTGACGACATCGGCGGCGGTGCAGCCTTCGGCGGCGAGCACGGCGATCAGATTGGCGAGCGCCTGCTCGGCCTGCGCTTCGATTCCTCCGGCGACGATCTTGCCGTCGTCGCCGCGCGCGAGCTGTCCGGATGTGAAGACGAGCGACCCAGCGCAGCGGGCAGGGGAAAGCGGCGGTCCCGACATGATGATCCTCTCCTGTTTGGTTGCGACAGGTTTCTAGGCGCAGACCATGGAGAAAAATATCGCCGATCGGCGAGTAATCCATAGCTAGGGGTTATGGCGTGTACCTTCGGCGGGAGCGCGGCGCCGATGGCGCAACCGGAAAATTTTGCTGGCGGCTTGTCCGGTCTCGCGAGCGTTCAAACGGTCGCCGTAGCGTAAACTGTTGCTTTTTGGTCACGAATTTCGGGAAAATCCGCCATTGTCACCGCGATGGCGTTGACGCGGCCCGCCGCCGTATTACAGCGACCAGTCACCGCCAGTGCATCCCCTCCTTAGGCCCGATGGGTCACCTCTGGCGGTATGGAGAGAGAGACTATCATGACTTTGCGCAACATTTTGTTGGGCGCCACGATGCTGTGCGCCGCGACCACCCCCGCCATCGCTTTCGCTCAGGACACCGCCGAGGCGCCCGCGACCGACACCGACTATGGCAATGACATCATCGTCACCGCTACCAAACGCTCGCAGACGCTTCAGGATACGCCGATCGCCGTTTCGGTGACCTCGGCCGCCGATATCCAGAACGCGCAGATCCGCGACCTTATCGACCTGCAGTCGGCGGTCCCCAGCCTTCGCGTGTCGCAGCTCCAGTCGAGCGCGAACACCAACTTCATTATCCGCGGCTTCGGCAACGGCGCGAACAATCCGGGCATCGAGCCCTCGGTCGGCGTCTTCATCGACGGCGTCTATCGTTCGCGTTCGGCCGCCCAGATCGGCGACCTTCCGAATGTCGAGCGCATCGAAGTGCTGCGCGGTCCGCAGTCGACTTTGTTCGGCAAGAATGCGTCGGCGGGCGTCATCAGCATCGTCACGCAGAAGCCGCAGTATGAATTCGGCGGTTCGGTCGAGGCGAGCTACGGCAATTACGACGCCTTCGTCATCAAGGGCGACATCACCGGCCCGATCAGCGACAAGATCGCCTTCTCGCTCGGCGGCAACTACAACCGCCGCGACGGCTATGCCCGCGACGTCAACCTCGACACCGACGTCAACGATCGCAACCGCTGGGGCGTGCGCGGCCAGCTGCTGTTCGAACCGACCGAGGCGCTGACGATCCGCCTGATCGGCGATTATGACAAGATCGACGAGAATTGCTGCATCGCCGGCAACGTCATCGCCGGCCCGACGGTCGCGATCACCAATGCCCTCGCGGGCGGCCCCAGCGTCGATGCGAACAATCCTTTTTCGTATCGCGTCTACAACAACTTCCTGTCGTCGAACCTGATCAAGAATTACGGCGGTTCGGGCCAGATCGACTATGATCTCGGCAACATGTCGCTGACCTCGATCACCGCCTATCGCGAGGTTCGCTCTAACACCAACCAGGATTCGGACTTCACCAGCGCCGACCTGATCGGGCAGAAGTCGGACGATACCGCGATCAACACCTTCACGCAGGAACTGCGTCTGGCCTCGGATTTCGACGGCCCGATCAACTTCCTGATCGGCGGCTATTATTTCAACGAGAAGATCAAGCAGCACAGCCAGATCTATTTCGGCGACGATTTCCGCGCCTATGGCAATGCGCTGATCCAGGCGGCAAGCGGCGGGGCGCTGAGCGTTCCGGTGCTTGAAGGGACGCTTGGCACGCTCGAAGGCGACCCGGCCAAATATGTCGGCACCTTCTTCCGCGCCGGTGACGGCATGGACGAATATTACGGCATGAAAAACACGGCTTGGTCGATCTTCGGCACGGTGGATTTCGACGTGAGCGATCGCCTGACGCTGACCCTCGGTGGCAATTACACCAAGGACAAGAAGCGCTTCACGACCGATGTGACGAGCACTGACGTCTTTTCGGGCATCAACCTCGATGCGCCGGCCTATGCGCCGTTCCGCAACCAGCTGATCCTCGGCGGCGCGCTGCAACAGGCGGGCGTCAATCCGAACGATCCGGCGGCGGTCCTCGCATTTGCGACCAACCCCGCGACTGCGGCGACCTTCCAGCAGTTCCAGGCTTTCGCGACCGCGAACCAGAACAACCCGGCGGCGAACCCGCTGAATCCGCTGAAGGCGTTCCAGTTCCTGCCGCCCTTCCTGAATGTTCCGAACAGCGTCGAACCTGGCAAGACCAACGACGGCGACTTCAGCTACAGCGCGCGTCTGGCCTATAAGCTGACCGACACGGTCAACGTCTATGCGACCTATGCGACGGGCTTCAAGGCAAGCTCGGTCAACCTGTCGCGCGACAGCCGTCCGCTCGCCAGCGACCTGCCGGCGATCATCGCAGGCGGTCTCGGCACCGCGAATCTGGTGTCGGGTACCCGCTTTGCGGCGCCCGAGGAATCGACGGTGTACGAAGCCGGGCTGAAGGCGCAGTGGTCGGTCGCGGCCTTGAACCTTGCGGTGTTCAAGCAGTCGATCAAGGGCTTCCAGTCGAACGTCTTCACCGGCACCGGCTTCGCGCTCGCCAACGCGGGCAAGCAGTCGACCTGGGGTCTCGAATTCGACGGTTCGGTCCGTCCGGTGCAGGGGCTGAACCTGTCGCTGGCGGTGACCTGGCTCGATCCGAAGTATGACAGCTTCGTCGCCTCGGCGTTCGGCGACCTGTCGGGCAAGAAGCCCGCAGGCATCCCCGATCTGTCGGTTTCGATGGGCGGTACCTATACCTATGAATTCGCGGGCGGGACGAAGGCGATCGCGCACGTCGACTATCAGTATGAAAGCCCGACGCAGATCGTCGACGGCCTGTCGGGCTTCCCCGCCAGCGTCGCGCAGAATCTGAAGCGCGAGGTCAACCAGCTCAACGCGTCGTTCACCGTCGCGCTGACCAACGGCTTCGAACTGGGCGTGTGGGGCCGCAACCTGACCAATGCGCAATATCTGACGACGATCTTCAACGCCGTCGCGCAGGCGGGCAGTGTGTCGGGCTATCCCAGCCAGCCGCGCACCTATGGCGTCACCGGTCGCTTCAAATTCTGATCGGCCCCGGCGGCGCCTTACGCCGCCGGACCAGCCATTCGGGCAAAAGAAAACCCCGGCCTCTCATGCGAGAGGCCGGGGTCTTTTTTTCAGGCGTTGCCGCCCGCCGGGTTCAGAATTTCACGCCGGCCGCGATGCCGTAGCGGCGCGGTTCGAGGGTGAAGATATTGGTGTAGTTACCCGACGACTGGTCGGTCACATACAGGCCGGTCACGCTGTTCGCATTGAACAGGTTCTGGATGAAGCCCTTGATGAACCATTTGTCGTCGGCGCCGTTGAGCTGAAGCTGGGCATTCACCTGGGCATAGCCTTTGATCTTGTTGACATTGCCGTTGAAGATGTTGCCGTAGCTGTCGCCCGTGTAGGACAGGTCGAAACGCGGGACGAGCGTCATGTCACCACCCAGATGCACCGTGTGCTGCGCGCCGACGCTGAACTTGACGTTCGGCGCCTGCGGCAGGGCGTTGCCCTTGATGTTGACGGGGATGCCCGCCGAATAGACCTGGATGCCAGCGGGGTCGAAGTTGGTTCCCGCAGCCGCCGCATAGGCCTGCAACACGCCGCAGATGCTGAACGCGCCGGTCGATGCGATGCCGCCGTCGGCAGGGAACGAGGTGGTCCCTTGCAGTCCGGCACCGGGCTTGATTTCGAGGCCCGGCTTGGTGGGGTCGAGATCGAGCCCGCCATTGATCGCATTGTTGACGAAGTTCACGAAGGCATTGCTGCCCGCCGCATTGCCGGCGGTGCCCGGCGCGACGGCGCAGTTGGCGGCATTGGTGATATCCTTGATGATCACCGCGTCCGACCGCCCGCCGCCGAAGTCGCGCGGGTTGCTGAAGAAGGAGTCGCCGGCCACCTTGGTCTTCAGATAGCTGAAGCCCAGGTTGATCATCCAATCCGGATCGGGACGAACGATGCCTTCAACCTCGATGCCGTAGATATTTGCATCGACGTTGTCGTTGACCGAGGTGCGGGCAACGATGCGGCTGAGCTGCAGATCCTTATATTTGTAGTAGAAGCCGGTCACGTTGAGCTGCAGCGCGCCATTGGCGAAGGTGTTCTTCGAACCGATTTCGAACGCATCGACCTGTTCGGGCTTGAACGATTCCGGCACCGAGAAGATCGGCGAAAGCGGCGGGTTGATGCCGCCCGACTTGTAACCGCGCGAATAGCTCGCATAGACCAGATTGTCCGGCGTGATCTTGAAATCGAGAACCGCGCGGCCGGTTAGCTTGTTGAAACTCACCGAACGAGTCTGGAACAGCTGGTTCCCGGCCGTGCCCGGATCGGCGTCATAGGTGACGACGAACGGCGAATCGAATGCCGTTCCCGTCTGTCCGAACGGCGTCAGGAAGCTGGCCAGCGAGGTGCGGGCGATCACGTCCTTTTCGTCGTGGTTGTACCGCAGGCCGAGAGTCAGCTTCACCCGGTCGTTGAACTCGAAATAGGTTTCGCCGAAGATCCCGTAGGACTTGATCTTCAGATCGTCTGTATTGTTGCGGTAGAAGGGCGTCGCGAGGAACGACGGCGGCAGTCCATTCGCGTAGGAATTGAACGCACCCAACACGCCCGACAGATAGTCGATCGGGAAGGCGTTCACATAATAGCTGTTCTCGGTCAGGTGATATTTGGCGAAAATGCCGCCGAGGAGGAAGTTGAACGGCCCGTCGAGGTCGCTCGACAGAATGCTTTCGACCGACCAGCTGGTATTATACTGGTTCGAGCGGTCGAACTGCAGCGACTGGTCGTTGCAGAATTTATTGCCGCCATAAGAGCCGAAGCCCGTATCGTCGGCCATCGAGGTGCAGAGCTGGCCGTTTGGTCCGTTCGGAATGATAGCCGCCGCAATCGGCGCGAAATAAGCCGCCGATCCTGGAACGAAGGCAGGCGCGGGCGCGGGCAGGCCCGTCGGAATGCCGTTCGCCGCAAAAAAGGCCAGCGTATTCAGGCCGCCGGCATAGAGCGCACGGTTGCCGATATTGCTGTTGTAGTCCTGCATCGAGTCCAGCTTGACCCTCTGGTACTGGCCCGAAATCTGCAGCGATACGGGGCCAAAATTATGCTGGATTTCGCCCTGCAGCGTCAGTTCGCTGGTGAAATATTGCGGCGTGAACGCCGTATTCACCGTCCGCGGGTCCGACGGGATAGTCGTGTTCGCATAGACATCCGGCCCATAGAGGCTGCCGAGCGCGAAAGCGGTCGGGATGCCTTGGGTCGCCAGGAATTCCTTCGACGTCAATGCGGCTGTGAAGGTCGCGTTGCCGTTGAAAGGCGAATTGTCGAGGCGGTTATTGAGGCAGCCGAGGATGCCGGTCGGATCGCGCTGGCAGAGCTGCTTCTGGATACGCGCGCGATTGTCCTTTTCATGGAAATAGGACGCCATCAGGTCGATGGTCGTGTCGGGCGTCGGTTCCCAGCGCAGCGAGCCGCGGACCGAGTAGAGGTCGCGGTCGTCGATGCGATTGCCGAGATAGAGGTTCTTCGTATAACCGTCGCGATTCAGATAGATGCCCGCGACGCGGATCGCGGCGGTATCGCCTAGCGGGATGTTGACCATCCCTTTGCCTTTGATCGAATTATAATTGCCATATTCGCCTTCGGCCGAGGCTTCGAACGTGTCGAGCTTGGGCTTGGCGGTAATGACGTTGACCACGCCCGATGTCGCGTTGCGGCCGAACAGCGTTCCCTGCGGGCCGCGCAGCACTTCGATGCGTTCGAGGTCGAAAAATTCGGTTTCAAAAAGGCGGGTCGAAAAGAGGGGGTCGCCGTTGAGGTGGATCGCGGTCGCGCTGTCGCAGGTCGTGCCGACGCAAAGGTCGCCGATGCCGCGAATCGTAAAGCTGGCGCTGGTGAAGTTCGTCTTGGTGAAGGTGACGTTCGGCAGCGTGAGCTGAAGGTCCGACGGCGTCTTGATCTGCTGCGCTTCAAGCGCTTCGGACGAAAAGGCGCTGACGGCGATCGGAACGTCTTGCAGACGTTCGGACTGGCGCTGCGCGGTGACGACGATTTCGCCATAGGGGTCGGAGCTGGAGCCGCCGCTCTGCGCATGGGCTGGCGTTGCCACCGCCATGGCCAGGACGGACGTTCCAATCAGTGCCTTGAACTTCATCTATTCCTCCCTTTTTCGACCCCGCAGTCCACGGGTTCGCCCAAATTCAATTTGTGGTCAGGGGAGGGGATTCGACCGGGCACGCCAGAAGGCGCCGGGCCGGGGGGCCAAGCGCCAGTGAGTATCCCACCTGCCAGCGATGCTGGTCATCGTCCTCTCCCACCGGCGTCGGGGAAAACGCCGGCCTCTCCGGATTACGGTCCGCTTGAGCGAACTCTGTAATGTTTGAAAACTGCGCTGACTTTACCAAAGCGTCAAGTGGCTTGTTGGCGGGAAAATTCGAAAGGAAATTGCGGCTCTGCACAATCGGAAAATGGTTGGATTCCGCAACGTAAAGCATCGGCGACCGAACAAAAACTTGCGTGCGCGCTCTTGCTTATCCGGGCAATCGTCCCGAAATGTGCGGCAAGAAAGCAACAGTGAAAGCGGGGATATGACGAGCAGCACGACCGAAATCGGACCCGACGGCAAGGTCGTGGTCCCCGATCATGTCGCCGCGGCGGTGCGGACGCTGATCGAATGGGCGGGCGACGATCCGGCGCGCGAGGGCCTGCTCGACACGCCCAAGCGGGTCGCGCGGGCGTGGAAGGAATATTGCAGCGGCTATGGCGAGGATCCGGCGGTCCATCTGTCGCGCACCTTCGAAGAGGTCGGCGGCTATGACGAGATCGTACTGCTGCGCGACATCCCCTTTCAGTCGCACTGCGAGCATCATATGGCGCCGATCACCGGCAAGGCGTCGATCGCCTATCTGCCGCGCGAGCGCGTGGTCGGCATTTCCAAGCTGGCGCGCGTCCTCAACGGCTATGCCCGCCGCCTGCAGGTGCAGGAGCGGCTGACCGCCGAGGTCGCCAAATGCATCTGGGACAATCTGCACCCCCATGGCGTCGCGGTGGTGATCGACGCGCAGCACGGCTGCATGACCGGCCGCGGCGTGCGCACCCCCGGCGTCGGTATGGTCACCAGCCGCGTCCTCGGCTGCTTCCTCGAAGATCAGCGCAGCCGCAAGGAAGTGCTCAGCCTGATGGGCTATTGATGCGCGTCGCGATCGTCGGGGTGATTGGGAAGGCGGCCGATTAGGACTGATTGCGGACGTTGTTGCACTTTCTCACATCGTCATTCCCGCGAAAGCGGGAACCCAGTGTGGAGTTAGCTGACGCGAGCTCTGGGTTCCCGCTTTCGCGGGAATGACGAAAGAAGGTGAGGACCGCTTCCCACTCCAAACCGTCGTCCCGTCAGCCGAGCAGCGCCTCTTCGACTTGTCCGAGCCGGTCCTTGCCGAAGAATATCTCGTCGCCGACGAAGAAGGTCGGGATACCAAAGGCGCCGCGTGCGACCGCGGCTTCGGTGTTGGCGGCGAGCTTGGCCTTGATCGCATCCTCCTGCGTGCGCGCCAGCAGCGCGGGACCATCGAAGCCGTTTGCGGTCAGGAAGGCGGCGGCGACCGCGGGATCATCCATCTTCAGCCCGTCTTCCCACATCGCGCGGTTCACCGCATCGATATAGTCGTCGAGCACGCCTTCGTCTTCGGCAACGACCGCGCCGCGCATGATGAGCAGCGTGTTCACCGGAAAATGCGGGTTGAGCCGGAATTTGGTGAGCCCATGGCGCGCGATGAAGCGCCGCATCTCGAGATTTTCATACGCCATCTTCGCCGGCGCGTCGGCATATTGGATCATCGGCGCTTTGTTGCCGGTGGCCTTGAAAATGCCGCCGAGCAGGCAGGGGGTGATGATCAGATCTGCGCCCGTGCGGTCGAGCAGGTCGGGTAGTATCTTCATCGCCAGATAGGCGTTCGGGCTGCCGAAATCGAAGATGAATTCGAGGGACTTTCCTGCGCTCTTGCTCACCATGTTTCTCCCCAGGGGCGAAGGTCGAGTTCGTGCGTCCACGCGCTTTTCGGCTGGCGGTGAAGCATCACATAATTGGCGGCGATGGCCTGCGGGTTGAGGATCAGATCCTGCGCCTTCGCATTATCGAAATCGGGATGACGCCCCTTGATGAAATCGGTGTCGATCGCGCCGTCGATCACGACATGCGCGACATGGACGCCCTGCGGCCCCAGTTCGCGCGCCATTGATTGCGCCAGCATACGCAGCGCCGCCTTGGCGCCCGAGAAGGCGGCATAGCCCGATCCGCCGCGCAGGGATGCCGTGGCGCCGGTGAAGATGATCGTGCCGCGGCCGCGCGGCGACATGCGCTTGGCGGCCTCGCGCCCCATCAGGAAGCCGCCCAGGCACGCCATTTCCCAGACCTTGGTGTAAATGCGCAGCGTCGTCTCGGCGATCGGGAAGTTGACGTTCGCGCCGATATTGAAGACCGCGACTTCGACCGGTCCGACCTCGGCCTCGACCCGGTCGAACAGGGCGATCATCGCCTCTTCGCTACGCGCGTCGCCGGGGAAGGCGCGGGCATCATGGCCGTCTTCGCGGATCGACTGCGCCAGCGCCTCGAGCGCATCGGCGTTGCGTTCGCGACGGTTGACGCAGGCCGTGAGGCCTTCGGCGGCAAAGGCGCGGGCAATCGCGCCGCCGGTGGCGTCGCCGGCTCCGATGATGACGGCTGCGGGGTTGGGCATGCGCGACTCTCCTCTTGCGACAGATTGTAGCTATGATAAACATAGTGACAAGAGGTTTTTGTCGGTGGGATGAGAATGCCGATGAAGAGAATGACAAGGGTATAGGGACATCATGCCCAAACGCGCTGATCTTTCGGATACATTTTGCCCGGTCGGCCGCTCGGCCGAAATCCTGGGCGACCGCGCCGTGCTGCTGATCCTGCGCGACCTGTTCTTCGGGCGCCGGCGGTTCGAGGCGATCGCCGCGAACACCGGCCTCGGGCCGCAGCTCGTGTCGGCGCGGCTCAAGCTGCTGGTGCACGAGGGTGTGGTCGAGCGTCATGTCTATCAGGATCGGCCCCTTCGCCACGAATATCGGCTGACCGCGAAGGGCAAGGATCTGTTCGACGTGCTGTACGCGATGCGCAATTGGGCCGAGCGCTGGGCCTATGCGCCCGGCGAGACGGGAGGCGGACCGGCGATGCGCTATATTCACCGCGCCTGCGGCGCCGATGTCGGCACCGAGGTCGTCTGTCCGGGGTGCGGCGAAGCGCTCCATTATGGCGATTTGAAGGGCGAGCCTTCGGCGCCGCTTCAGGCCGAGCAGGCGGCGCGGAGCGGCGGTTGAAACCCCTCCCGCATGCGGGAGGGGCAGCGAGAGTTGCGAACTTGTTCGCTACTCGCAGCGGGGTGGGCGGGGTGATGCGGCGACAATGCCCACCCCATTGCGACTAGGCCCGGCTTCGCCGAACCAAGTCTCATTGCCCCTCCCGCATACGGGAGGGGCTGAACAATTTATGCCTTTTCCAGCGTGCATTGCAGCGGGTGCTGGTTCTGCCGCGCGGCGTCCATCACCTGATTGACCTTGGTTTCGGCGACTTCGTAGCTGAACACGCCGCACACTCCGACGCCCTGCTGGTGCACATGCAGCATCACCTGCGTCGCGCGTTCGATGTCCATGTTGAAAAAGCGCTGCAGCACCATCACGACGAATTCCATCGGCGTATAGTCGTCGTTGAGCAGCAGCACCTTGTACATCGAGGGCTTTTTCGGCTTGGCGCGCGTGCGCGTTGCAATGCCGACACCGGGGCTACCGGGCGTATCGTCATCCTTGCCCGCCATGGCGCGGACGATGTGAGGAATGGAGGCGGGAAGCATCATCATCGGGAATATCGCAAGCCGGGGCGGAATCGCAAGAGGGCGGGGATGCATTAACCCCCTTTTCGTCGCCCCCGCGAAGTCGGGAGCCTCTGGCAAGAGTGCACCAGGTCGATTGCGGCCCCCGCCTTCGCGGGGGCGACGATCAGGATAAAAAACAAGAGCCGCCCGTTTCGCGAAGGAAACGAGCGGCCCTGTATGTGTCGGCGCGGGGTCGGGAGGAGGGGAGAGAGAGCCCGCGCCAACGAGGGAAGAAAAAGGCCCTTAGGCTGCCTTCATCTTCGAGCTGATGACCGACACGCGGTTCGAGATCGGCGCGAAGCTGTCGTTGGCGAGCTTCACGACCATTTCGCTGGTCTTCGAGGTCTGCGCAACGGCGGCGTCGAACGCCTTCTTGCTGTTTTCGGCATAGAGCTTGAAGAACTCGGCCGGCGACTTGACGGCGGTGTAGCCCTTCAGCGCGGCGGTGGTGTCTTCGAAGCTCTTGCGAGCGAAGGCGACGCCTTCCTGGCCGAGCGTTTCGAAGCCCTTGGCTGCGATCTTGCCCGATTCAACCATGGCTTCGATGTTCGCCTTGTTGAATTCGACGGCTTCTTCGGCGAGCTTGCTGCTCTTGCTCATGGCTTCCTTCGCCTTTTCGTTGAATTCGGCGGTCATCGCTTCGGCGCGGGTCTTGGCGTCTTCGGCGAACTTCTTGACGGTGTCGTTCATGGTCTTGAATCCTTTGGAGGCGGCGGCAACCGGCTTCGGCGCGGCCTTTGCTTTGGGGGTGATGGTCTTGGCGGCCGCCTTCTTGGGGGCGACCTTCTTGGCGGCCGGTTTTGCGGCCTTCTTTTGGACCGGCTTGGCCTTGGCCTTCACGGTCTTGGTCTTTTCGGGCGCCGGAGCGGCAACCGCAGGCGCCACGGGAGTCGCAACCGGCTTGGCGGCGGTTTCCAGCGTCGCGGCTTCGAAAGCCTTTTCGGCACTATCCATCTTGGTAGCCATCGGAACAACTCCTTTATGTTGCACTGCACAATATAGGAGTGGATCGGCGATTTCAAGGATATTTTTGTGCAGCGCACAAAAATTGTCGATGAACCGCCGCAGCCGATTGATAATCGCCCGATGTTACCGCTGTTTGACGTAGCGTCCGGGCGCGTCCTCGATCGCCTTTTTCTTGCCCTTTCCGGGCACGCGTGCGCCTTTGGCAGGCGTCCTGGCGCTGTCCTGATCGGCGATCCAGCCGATCCAGTGCGGCCACCAGCTTCCCTTGGTCTCGGTCGCGCTTGCCTCGAATTCGGCTAGCGAGGCGGCGTCATTGTCGCCGGTCCAATATTGATATTTGCCCGCAGCGGGCGGGTTGACGACGCCGGCGATGTGGCCCGATCCCGCGAGCAGGAAGGTCTTTGGTCCCGACAGATGGTCCATCAGCCGCCAGACGCTGGCCAGCGGGGCGATATGATCTTCGCGTCCGGCCTGGATATAGGCGGGGGTGGTGATCCTCTTGAGGTCGATCGGGGTGCCCATAACCGTCAGGCTGTTCGGAATGACCATCCGGTTGTCGCGGTAGAGGTCGACCAGATATTGCCGGTGCCATTTCGCCGGCAGGTTGGTCGTGTCGCCGTTCCAGTAGAGCAGATCGAAAGGCGGATAGTCGTTGCCGAGCAGATAATTGCTCACGACATAATTCCAGATCAGGTCGCGGCCGCGCAGGCTATTGAAGGTTGCGGCCATATAGCGGCCGTCGAGAAAGCCGCCGGCCGACAATTGCTGGAGCAGCGCCAGATAGCCGTCGTCGACGAACAGCTTGAGTTCGCCCGCCAGTTCGAAATCGACCTGCGCGGTGAAGAAGGTGACCGACCTGACCTTGTCGGCATCGCCCTGCGCAGCGAGCATCGCGAGCGTGGCGGCGAGCGTCGTCCCGGCGACGCAATAGCCGATCGCGTGGACATGCGGCACGTCGAGCAGGTCGCGCACCGTGTCGATCGCATCGACCTGCGCCGCGATATAATCGTCCCACACGACATCCTTCATCGACGCGTCGGCCGATTTCCACGACACCATGAAAACGGTCAGTCCCTGTTCGACCGCCCAGCGCACAAGGCTTTTCGCGGGATTGAGATCGAGGATGTAGAAGCGGTTGATCCACGGCGGGAAGATGACGAGCGGGACGGTGAAGACGTCTTTCGTCGTCGGCTCATATTGGATGAGCTGATAGAGATCGGTTTCGTGGATCACCTTGCCCGGGGTCGTCGCGATATTCACGCCGACCTCGAACGCATCCTTGTCGACATGGCTCAACTGCCCGCGCGCAAGGTCGGCGAGCATGTGGCGCAGCCCCTTGAGCAGGCTTTCGCCGCGCGTTTCGACCGCGCGCTTGATGACTTCGGGGTTGGTGACGGCAAGGTTCGTCGGTGACAGCGCGTCGGCCATCGACTTTGCGGCAAATTCCATCTTGGCCCGCGCATCGGCGTCGAGCCCCTGAAGCTGGCGCGTGGTTTCGAGCAACTGGTCCGACAACAGGCCATAGGTCTGCCGGATCAGCGCGAAGGCGGGGTTTGCGGTCCAGTCGGGGTCGGCGAAGCGGCGATCCTTGGGCGCATCGGCCGCCGCGGAGGGCATGAAGGACGGCTGGATCGCGGCGAGCGACGACCAGAAATGCACGCCCTGTTCCCACATCTTCGCGCCCTGTTCGGCCCAAAGCTGGGTCGCCGGATTGTCGATCCATTTGGCGGGATCGAACAGCGGCCGCGCGTCCTTCTCCTCGTCGGCCTGACCCAGCGCGAATTCGAGCATCATCTGCTGCGCGCGCGCCATCACGCTGGCCCAATGCTGCATATCGTCGGGGGACGGGAGAAAGGGATTCGGCGCCTCGACCGCGGCGCCGCCATTCTTGTCTTTTTCGCCCGCGTCGCTCATGCCGGTTCCCGCTGGTCAGCCTCTCGTCCGATGCGTATAACAGCCGCCGACGCGGCTGGCGAGGTGCCGATCGCGTTTCGACCGACTAAACGCTTACGAAAAGGAGTTGTTCTAGTTCCCCATGTCCGACGATGAATTCTACCGCATCAAGCGCCTGCCGCCCTATGTCATCGCTGAAGTGAATGCGATGCGAGCGGCCGCGCGTGCCGCGGGCGAGGACATTATCGACCTGGGAATGGGCAACCCCGACCTGCCGCCGCCGCAGCATGTGATCGACAAGCTGTGCGAGGTTGCGCAGAAACCCGACGCGCACGGCTATTCGCAGTCGAAGGGCATTCCGGGGCTTCGCCGCGCGCAGGCCAATTATTATGCCCGCCGCTTTAACGTCGAACTCGATCCCGAGAGCGAAGTCGTGGTGACGATGGGGTCGAAGGAAGGGCTTGCCAGCCTCGCGACTGCGATCACCGGCCCCGGCGACGTCGTGCTGGCGCCGAACCCCAGCTATCCGATCCACACCTTCGGCTTCATCATCGCCGGCGCGACGATCCGCAGCGTGCCGACGACGCCGGATGAAAATTACTGGCGCGCGCTCGACCGCGCGATGGCGTTCACCGTGCCGCGTCCGTCGATCCTGGTCGTCAACTATCCGTCGAACCCGACCGCCGAAGCCGTCGACCTCGCCTTTTACGAGCGGCTCGTCGCCTGGGCGAAGGAAAACAAGGTCTGGGTCTTGAGCGACCTTGCCTATTCGGAGCTTTATTACGACGGCAATCCGACCCCCTCGATCCTGCAGGTGCCGGGCGCGAAGGATGTCGCGATCGAATTCACCTCCATGTCGAAAACCTATTCGATGGCCGGGTGGCGCATGGGTTTCGCGGTCGGCAACAAGCGGCTGATCGCGGCGATGACGCGCGTCAAATCCTATCTCGATTACGGCGCCTTCACGCCGATCCAGGCGGCGGCCTGCGCCGCGCTCAACGGACCGCAGGATATCGTCGCGAAGAACCGCGAGCTTTACCAGAAGCGCCGCGACGTGATGGTCGAAAGCTTCGCGCGCGCCGGCTGGGATATTCCGAGCCCACCCGCGTCGATGTTCGCCTGGGCGCCGCTGCCGCCCGCGCTCAAGGAGATGGGCAGCCTCGAATTCTCCAAGCAGCTTCTGACCCATGCCAAGGTCGCGGTTGCGCCCGGCGTCGGCTATGGCGAGGATGGCGAGGGCTATGTCCGCATCGCGATGGTCGAAAACGAACAGCGCATTCGGCAGGCGGCGCGCAACGTTCGCAAATTCCTCCAGATGCATGGTGTCAACACGCCGTCGGTCGCGGCAGGATAGGCGCGATGTTCGAAGGGGCGCCGACAATCGCCCAGACGATCCAATTGTCCGTCGCGCCGGTGTTCCTGCTCGTCGCGATGGGCAATTTGCTCAACGTCTTCACTGGCCGCCTCGCGCGCGTCATCGACCGGTCGCGCAAGCTGACCGAACGTCACGCGACGACGACGGGCGTCGAACATAGCCGGCTGGTCGAAGAATTGCGCGTGATCGCGCGCCGGATGCGCGTCATCAACACCGCCATCCTGTTCGCCGTATGCGGCGGGCTGGTGGTGTGCATCCTCGTGTCGCTGCTGTTCCTGCAATATGCGGCGGGCTTCCATCTCGGCGTCGCGGTATCGCTGGTCTTTGTGCTGGCGATGCTGTTCCTGCTGCTCTCGCTCGGCATGTTCCTCTATGAAGTGCGCCTCGCGACGCACGCCATATTGATCCCGACCGAATATCTCGAGCGTAACTAGCGTCAGGGCGTAACGCTGGCGCGATAGGTTGGCGCTACGCGTTTGCGGCTTGCCTGTTCATAGGCATATCCGGCCGCCAGAATATCGCCGTCGCTCCATTTGGTGCCGATGAAGGAGAGGCCGAGGGGCAGCCCTTCGACCGCGCCCATCGGGACGGTGAGGTGCGGATAGCCGGCGACGGCGGGAAGTTGGCTGACGCCGGGGCCGGTATAATGGTCGCCGTTGACGAGATCGGTGGTCCAGGCGGGGCCATTGGTCACGCCAACCAGCAGGTCGGCACCGCTTTCGCGCAGCAACCGGTCGATGCCTTCTGGTCCGGCTAGCCGCGCCGCCTTGGCCTTGGCGTCACGATAGGGCTCGCTGTCGAGGCCGCCTTTGCTTTCGGCAAGTTCGAACAGTGCCTGGTCGAACCAGCGCATCTCGGCGGGCGTCGCCTTGTTGAAGGCGATCAGGTCGGCGAGCGAGCGCGGCGCGTCCTTCCCGGGCAGTCCGGCCAGATAGGCGGCCATGTCGGCCTTGAGTTCGGTCATCAATATCTCGAACTCGGCATCGCCCAGGCCGTCGAGGCCGCTACGGCTATCCTTGATCTCGACGATCGTCGCACCGGCGGCGCGCATCGTGTCGAGCGCGGCATCGAACAGCGCGCCGATGTCGGCGCGGCCACCGATGCGATCGCGCAGCACGCCAATCGTCTTGCCGCGCAGCGCGTCCGGCGACAGCGCGGCGGCAAAGTCACGGCGGTGCGCGTCGGCCTCTGTCGTTGCCGGATCGGCGGGATCGCTGCCCGCCATCACCGACAACAGCGTGGCTGCGTCGCGCACCGTCAATGTCATCGGTCCCGCCGTATCCTGACTGTGGCTGATCGGGACGACAAGGCTGCGGCTCACCAGGCCGACGGTCGGTTTGAAGCCGACCACGCCGTTCATGCCTGAAGGGCAGGTGATCGATCCATCGGTCTCGGTCCCGATCGTTAGCGGCGCAAGGCTGGCCGCCGCCGCGGCGCCGCTACCCGCCGACGAGCCGCATGTGTTTCGGTCGAGCGCGTGCGGATTGCGCGTCAGCCCGCCGACGGCGCTCCAGCCGCTGGTCGCGTCGTTCGACCGGATATTGGCCCATTCGCTAAGGTTGGTCTTGCCCAGGATCACCGCGCCGCCTTCGCGCAGCCGCGCGACCAGCGGCGCATCGCGGCCGGAGATATTGCCTTTCAGCGCCAGCGAACCGGCGGTCGTCGCAACCGGCCCCGCGGCCTCGATATTGTCCTTCAGTAGCACCGGAATCCCGTGGAGAGGGCCGCGCACATGCCCCGCCTTGCGCTCCTGATCGAGCCGATAGGCCTCGATCATCGCGTCGGGAAACACCGCGATCACGGCGTTGAGCGTCGGTCCGGCCTTATCGATATTCCGGATACGCTCCAGATAGGCGGCGGTAATGACCTCGCTGCTCGTTTCGCCCGCAGTCATTTCCGCCTGCAGAGTCGCGGCATCCTTGCCGGCAACATCGGGAAGCGGCGGCGGCATCGCGGCGGCGGGGGTTGCGAGGGCAAGGGCGGCGGCGAGTGCGGAAATTTTTTGCATCGTCTGAATGCTGGCAGCCGTAACGGCAATTGCAAGCGCCATTTTACGCCCTGCCGCCGCGGCGTTGACAGGGTGCGACCGCGTCTGCACCTTCGCCTCCATCGGGAGAGAAAAATGTCGGAAAAGCCAGCTCTTGCCCTTGGTGCAGGGTCGCAAGCCTCAACCGGCGTCGCCGCGAAAACGCGCACGATGCTATGGGTGCTCTTGATCGTCTATATCCTCAACTTCCTCGATCGGCAGATCGTCAACATATTGGCCGAGCCGATCGCGCGCGATCTGAAACTGTCCGATTCCGACATCGGCCTGATGACCGGATTGGCGTTCGCGCTCTTTTACACCTTCCTGGGTTTGCCGATCGCGCGTTATGCCGACCGCCCCTCGACCAATCGCGTCGGGCTGATTTCGGTGTCGCTGGCGATCTGGTCGGGGATGACCGTGCTGTGCGGCATGGCGCAGAATTTCGTGCAATTGCTGCTTGCCCGCATCGGCGTCGGCGTGGGCGAAGCGGGGTGCACGCCCGCGGCGCACTCACTCATTACCGATGCCGTCGAACCCGCCAAACGATCGTCCGCCATTGCCTTTTACGGGCTCGGCATTCCGATCGGCAGCCTCCTCGGCCTGATCGTCGGCGGGATCGTCAATGATTTGTGGGGGTGGCGTGTCGCGTTCATGGTCGTCGGCGTGCCGGGATTGCTGCTTGCCTTCATGGTCCCGATGTTCATCAAGGAGGTACGCGCGCGGGGCGCTGATGCCGCTGCGACGACGGGCGCGAGCGGCGCGCTGTCGATCGGGGAGGCGCTGCGCGAAGTGTTCAGCACCCGGGCCTTCGTCTACATCGCGATCGCGGCGTCCTTCACCGCCTTTCTGGGCTATGGCAAAGGCGTCTGGGCGCTGATCCTGTTCCAGCGGTCGCACGGGCTGAGCGCGGGCGAAACCGGATTGTTGCTGGGCGTCGCGCTCGGCTTCGCGGGTATTTTGGGAACCTGGCTCGGCGGCTATTTCGCCGACCGGTTCGGCAAGACCGACCGCCGGCACATGCTCACCACGCCGGCGATCGGCATGGCGGTCGCGGCGCCGATCCTGTTTCTGGGCTACGCCGTCACCGAATGGCATGTCGCGATCGCGCTGCTGTTCGTGCCGACCGTGCTCAACGCCGCTTATTACGGCCCGACCTTCGCCTGCGTCCACGGGCTGGTGCAGCCCGAGGCGCGCGCGATGGCCAGCGCGGTGATGCTGTTCCTGCAGAATCTGATCGGCCTCGGACTTGGGCCGCTCCTTTTCGGCATGGCGTCGGAAGAGCTCAAGCCCACCCTCGGCACCGAAAGCGTCCGCTATGTCCTCTATGGCGCGGCGTGGCTCGGGCTGATCCCGGCCTTCTTCTTCTGGCGCGCCAGCCTGCGGCTCGGGAAGGAGCTCAAATCGGGTTAGAAGGGCGGCGGCGCTTGTTCGCGCTGCGCCTTCGCGGCGTCGGTCCACCAGGCAAGGTCGTCGGCGAAGCGCGGAAAGGCCCGTGCCAGCCGCTCGCCGTCCTCGCCCGCAGGCCCGCCGTCGGCATCGAAAGCACCACCGATGCGCGCGAGGCTGAGCGGGGTCGCGGTGACCACCATGCCCATCGCGCCAAGCGTCGTGCGCCACGCGGTCGCGGCGCGGATGCCGGCAAAGGGGCCCGCCGAATAAGATGCGATGGCGGCGGGGCGCCAGGCGAATTGGGGAAGATAATGATCGACCAGATTCTTGAGGCCCGGTTGCAGCCCGCCATTATATTCGCCGGTCACGAAGACGAAGCCGTCCGCCGCGGCGATCTGGTCGGCAAGTGCATCCATCGCGGCTGGGGCTTCGTCCACCGCGAAATCGCTGTGCCGCCGGTCGAGCATCGGCAGGGCCACCGCCATCGCGTCGACCAGTTCGGCGCGGTCGCCGCGCGTAGCAAGGGAATCGACGATCCAGCGGGCAAGCTTGATGCCCTGCCGGTCGCGGCGATAGCTTCCGTAGAAGACCAGGATGGTGCGGCTCATCGCCCGACCGTGCCACGCCGCGCCGCCGAACGAAAGCGCGTCTTGCGCCGCACCGGGCGTCAATTCTAGAGTGATCGGGACCAAGGGGGGGATTATGCGGGTTTATCGTACACCGGACGACTGTTTTGCGGGCCTGACCGACTGGCCTTTCGCACCGCGATATGCCGAGATCGCGGGCGGCCTGCGCGTCCATTATGTCGACGAGGGCGCCGCCGATGCACAGCCGGTGCTGATGCTGCACGGCGAGCCGACGTGGAGCTATCTCTACCGCCACATGATCGGCCCCGCGGTGCGGGCGGGCTTCCGGGCTGTTGCGCCCGACCTCATCGGCTTCGGTCGCTCCGACAAGCCGCTCGACCGGTCGGCGTACAGCTATGCGCAGCAGGTCGCGTGGATGCGCGCCTGGATCGAGGCGCTCGACCTTCGGAACATGATCCTCGTCTGCCAGGATTGGGGTTCGCTGATCGGGCTGCGTCTCGTTGCCGAAATGCCCGAACGGTTCGCGGGTGTCGCGCTGTCGAACGGCGGACTGCCCGAGGGGCAGGCGGCGCCCCGCGCTTTTGCGATCTGGCGCGCCTTTTCGCGCTACAGCCCGCTGTTCCCGATCGGCCGGATCGTCAAGGCTGGGACGAAGCGCCCGCTCAGCGCCGAAGAAATCGCGGCCTATGACGCACCCTTTCCGACGCGCGCGTCGAAGGTCGCGGCGCGCATCTATCCGTCGTTCGTGCCGCTGGGCGACAATGTCGCGGTGCCCGATCAGAAGCGCGCATGGGCCGCGCTCGAACGCTTCGACAAGCCCTTCCTCTGCTGCTTTTCGGACGGCGACCCGATCACGCGCGGCGGCGATGCCCTGTTCCTCGGCCGCGTACCCGGAACGGCCGGCATGCCGCACCGCACGCTGAAAGGCGGGCATTTCATCCAGGAGGATGACCCGGCGGGCTTCGTTGCCGCAATCGAAGCCGTCGCCGCGGCGGGGCGCGGGGCGTCAGCCGGGTAGCGGCAACACGCGGCTCTGCTTGACGACGCCGTAGGCCAGGCTGGTGTCGATCGACGCGATGCCGTCGATCGCGTGCAGCCGTTCGCGCACGAAACGCTCGTATCCATCGAGGTCGGGTGCGACGACACGCAACAGATAGTCGATATCGCCCGTCATCAGGAAGCAGTCGAGAATATCGTCGATGGCGCCGATCGCCCGCTCGAACGCCTGCACGGTCGCCTGATCATGCTTGCTCAGCCGGATGCCGACGAAGACGGTGATCGGATAACCCATCGCCTTTTGATCGACGAGCGCGGCATAGCCGGTGATGACGCCGCGCTCTTCGAGCAGACGAACCCGGCGCAGACAGGGCGACGGCGACAGGTTCACCGCCGCGGCCAGATCCTGGTTGCTCAGTCGGCCGTCGTGCATCAAGGCGCGGACGATCTGGTGATCCTTGCGATCCATGGGGCAGTCCTTGGCAGAATATTCCAATATACTTGCTGCTAGTGGCATATATTGGAAGCACCTGCCACCGGCCTTTTGATACAAGCGGCGCTCGTTCACCGCAGGAGCCGCGCCCGTCATGTCGTCCTTTCCGCTTTCGGGTTTTGCGACCCGCGCCATTCATGCCGGCTATGACGCAAAGGCCAATGACAGCGCGCTGGTGCCGCCGCTGCATCTGTCGTCGACCTTCGTGTTCGAAACCGCCGAGGCGGGCGCCGAGATTTTCGCGGGCGAGCGCGAAGGTTATTTCTACAGCCGCATCGCCAATCCGACGGTGGACCTGCTCGAACGGCGGATGGCCGCGCTCGAAGGCGCGGAAGCCGCTGTCGCGACGGCGTCGGGCATGGGCGCGATAACGGCGGTTTTCTGGTCCTTTCTGAAGCCCGGCGACGAAATCATCGTCGACCAGACGCTGTACGGATGCACCTTCGCGTTCATGCGCCACGGCCTTGCGCGCTTTGGCGTCCGCGTCACCCATGTCGATCTGACCGATCCGGCCAATCTCGAAGCCTGCATCTCCGACGCGACGAAGATCGTCTATTTCGAAACCCCCGCCAATCCGAACATGCGGCTGGTCGATATCGCCGCGGTGTCGGCGATCGCGCGCGACCATGGCGCGCGCACCGTCGTCGACAACACCTATGCGACCCCGGTGCTGACGCAGCCGATCACGCTCGGCGCGGACATCGTGGTGCATTCGGCGACCAAATATCTGGGCGGGCATGGCGATCTGGTCGGCGGCATCGCGCTCGGCACCGGCGCCGATATGCAGCAGGTGCGTCTGGTCGGGGTCAAGGACATGACCGGCGCGGTGATGGCGCCCTTCAACGCCATGCTGGTGCTGCGCGGGCTCAAGACGTTGAAGCTGCGCATGGCAGAACATTGCCGGTCGGCCGCGGCGATTGCGGCCGCGCTGAACGATCACCCGGCGGTCGCTGCGGTCCATTATCCGGGGCTGGCACGTTTCGCCCAGCACGATCTCGCGCGGCGGCAGATGCCGGGTTTCGGGGGCATGATCGCCTTTGAACTGAAGGGCGGCTATGCCGCGGGCGTGGCGATGATGAACCGGCTGACGCTTGTCCAGCGCGCGGTGTCGCTCGGCGATGCCGAAAGCCTGATCCAGCATCCGGCGAGCATGACCCATTCGACCTACACTGCAGAAGAACGGCGCGCGCACGGGATCGCCGACGGGCTCGTGCGCCTGTCGGTGGGACTCGAGGAGGCCGACGAAATCGCCGCCGATCTGACGCAGGCGCTCGATGCAGAGGTCAGCGCGTCCGTCGACGCCTGACCGCTTGTCGCGGCGTCAGTCGCTGAACGGATCGCGGATCAGGATCGTGTCTTCGCGCTCGGGGCTCGTCGATACGAGCGCGATGGGGGTTTCGATCAGTTCCTGCACGCGCTGGATATATTTGATTGCCTGCGCCGGCAGGTCGGCATAGCTGCGCGCCCCTGCGGTCGATTCGCTCCAGCCGTCCATCTCTTCGTAGATCGGTTCGACCTCGGCCTGATCGGCGGCGTGCGCCGGGAAATAGTCGAGGATCTTGCCGCGCAAACGATAACCGGTGCAGATGCGCACCTTGTCGAAGCCGTCGAGCACGTCGAGCTTGGTCAGCGCGATGCCGGTGACGCCCGATACCGCGCAGCTCTGACGCACCAATACCGCGTCGAACCAGCCGCAGCGGCGCTTGCGTCCGGTGACGGTGCCGAATTCATGCCCGCGTTCGCCGAGCCGTTGGCCGGTTTCGTCCTCGAGTTCGGTGGGGAAGGGGCCGCTGCCGACGCGGGTCGTATAGGCCTTGGCGATACCGAGCACGAAGCCGACGGCCGACGGGCCGAGGCCCGAGCCGCTGGCGGCAGTGCCGCTGACCGTGTTCGAGCTGGTGACGAAGGGATAGGTGCCGTGATCGACGTCGAGCAGGACGCCCTGCGCGCCTTCGAACAGGATGCGTGCGCCCGCCTTGCGGACCTTCTTCAGCCGCTTCCACACCGGCTGGGCATATTCGAGCACGAAATCGGCAATCTCGGTGAGGTCGGCCTTCAATCGTTCGCGATCGATCGGCGGCTCGCCGAAGCCGGCACGCAGCGCGTCGTGATGCGCGGTCAGGCGATCGATCTGCGGATCGAGCTTGTCGAGATGCGCAAGGTCGCACACGCGTAGCGCGCGGCGGCCGACCTTGTCCTCATAAGCCGGACCGATGCCGCGACCCGTCGTGCCGATCTTGCCCGCGCCCGCCGCGGTTTCGCGCAAGCCGTCGAGGTCGCGGTGAAAGGGCAGGATCAGCGCGCAATTGTCGGCGATCGCGAAATTCTCTGCGTTGATCTCGACGCCCTGGCCGCGCAGCTTGGCAATTTCGTCTTTCAGCGCCCAGGGATCGAGCACGACGCCGTTGCCGATGATCGACAGGGTGCCGGTGACGATGCCCGACGGAAGCAGCGACAGCTTGTAGACCTGTTCGCCGACGACCAGCGTGTGACCGGCGTTATGGCCGCCCTGAAAGCGGACGACCGCGTCGGCGCGGCTGGCGAGCCAGTCGACGATCTTGCCCTTGCCCTCGTCGCCCCACTGCGACCCGATGACGGTAACATTTGCCATGACGCTGTCCTGCTGAACGGGGCCCTTTCGACCCGGCGCGGCCTTAGCGGATTTGGCTGTCGAGGCAAGGGCGAAGGCCGTAAAATCGTGCCGTGCCGCGCCGATCACGGCTGTTACATCTTGTCATAACATCGCGGTGCGCGGTCACATCCTCGCGACAATTGCAGGCTAGTGACAGGACGGACAGCATGAAGACGGAGGCGATGATGACGCGGCGATTTTCGACCGGATGGGCCGCCATGGCGGCGTTTGTCGTGGCGAGCCTGATGGTGCCGGGCCCCCTCGCCGAGGCGCGGGAACGGCTGCGCGAGCGGATTGCCGAACGCATGGCGGAGCGCATGGGCGCCGATGCCGGGGCAAAGGTCGCGGGCAGCGAAACGATCGCCTATGGCCGCGATCCGCTCCAGACGCTCGACATATGGCGCGCAAAGGGCGCGGCCGGTCCGGCGCCGCTGATCGTCTTCGTGCATGGCGGCGGCTGGAAGCGCGGCGACAAGGACAATGCGACCGGTCATTTCAAACCCGAACATTATCCCGCCGAGGGCTACGCCTTTGCGTCGATCAACTACCGCCTTGTCCCCGCCGCGACGGTCGAGGAGCAGGCTGCCGATGTCACCGCGGCGGTGCGGGCGATCGTCGAGCGCGCCGACGCATTGGGCGTCAACCGGCATCGCATCGTGCTGATGGGGCACAGCGCGGGCGCGCATCTGGTCGCGCTGGTCGGCACCGACCCGCGCTATCTGAAAGGCGCCGGCCTGTCCTTTGCTGATATTGCGGGTGTCATACCGATCGACGGGGCGGCCTATGACGTGGCGGCGCAGATGAAGGACGGGCCGCAAATCATGCAGTCGACCTATACGCAGGCCTTCGGCACCGATCCGGCGCGCCAACGCGCGCTGTCGCCGACGGCGCAGGCGGCGGCGCCCAATGCCCCCGCCTTTCTGCTGCTGCACGTCCAGCGGCCCGACGGCGTGCGCCAGGCCAGGGCGCTCGGCGCCGCGCTCGAGGCCGGCGGCAGCCGCGTCGCGTTCGGCAGCTTTCCGGGCGAAGGATTGAAGGGCCATGCCGAGATCAACCGCCGCCTCGGCGATCCGTCCTACGCGGCGACCGCGACGGTCGATGCGTGGCTGAAGCGGGTATTCGGGCGATAGTTTCTGAGGGGCGACCAACCGCCTTGGCCCCTGTCTCAAACCACGCCTTCCAACATTTCGTCATCCCGGATCAAGTCCGGGATGACGAGGGGAGAAGGGGCCGCTATCGGTCGCGGGTTGCCTCTGCGCGGAGCCGTTTCTCGCAAGGCCGGTGAACTGCGGGCTAGCCGATGCCCGCCAAAGAGGCGCCAATGACCGATCCCGACGCACCCTATCACGCGCATATCTATTATGACCCTGCCGATCGGCCAGCAGCGGCGACCTTGCGCGACGCCTTTGGTGCCGATCCTGCAATCCTGTTTGTCGGGGCGATGACCGATGGCGCGGCCGGGCCGCATCCGATCGCGCAATATGAGGTGCATTTCCTCGCGCGCCATCGCGCCGCCGTCGTGGAGGCGATCGAGGCGACGGGGCTGCGCGCGCTCGTTCACCCGCTCACTGACGACGATCTCGCCGATCACACCAGCCTTGCGCACTGGATCGGCGCGCCGGTCGAACTCGACGTGACCGTGCTCGACCCGCCGGGCGTCAACCAGGGGATTCCGCGTTTCGGCGTTTCGGATTTTTAAGCGGCAACTGGCCCTTCGGGGCCGAGCGTGAAGCCGCAGCCGAGCCGCGCCGCTTCGTCGGCATCGGTGAGCGCTGCGACCGTTTGCCATCCGTCGGCGCGCAGGCTGGCCGCGAGTGCCGGATCGTGGCCGAGCGGCAGGAATATCCGCCGTTCGCTGTCACGCTCGACGCCCAATCCTTCGTCGATCAACGGGTCGGGGTAGAGCGAAAAGCCCACCGCGGGTTCTTCTTGATCGTCGCCGACCGGGATCGCATAACCGCCGCCGCGGCCGATTGCGTCGCCCTGGCCGGGGACGAAGATCTGGAAGCCGAACCAGCTTTGATAGGCAAAGCCGTGACGTTCGGTCGGATCGAGGGTCAGATCGGCGCGGCCGCGGATCGGCGCCGCGATTTCTTCCAGCGCGTCGATACGACTGGTGAGTACGCCCGCGGTGTCGAACGCGCGCAGATCGGCGATCGCACGGTCGAAAGGCCCCGTCGCACGCAGCAACGGCAAATAGGCTTCGGCTCCGATGCGCGCGAGCGCACCGGCATCCTTTGCGTCGAGTTCGTCACGCAGCATCTGCAGATCGGCTGTAATGGGCAGCGGACCGGCGGCGAGCAAGTCGACGACATCGGGCAGGGTGAAGTCGATCGTAACCCGGCCGATGCCCGCCGCGTCGAGCGCGTCGATCGCGACCGAGACAATCTCGCGCGCGGCTGCGACGCTGTCGCTGCCGATCAGTTCGGCGCCGACCTGCAGCATTTCGCGCGCCGGGCGGAGCTGGCTCGCGCGCAGCTTGACCACCTGGCCGGCGTAGCACAGGCGCAGCGGCCGCGGCGCATGCGCGAGCAAGGAGGTCGCGATGCGACCGACCTGCCGCGTGATGTCGGGGCGCAGCGCGAGCGTGCGCTGTGACACGGGGTCGGTGAAACGGAGCAGATCGCGCGCGGCGCGTTCGTCATTGCCGCCCAGCGTTTCGCGAAATTCGGCGAGCGGCGGCGCAACGCGGCCATAACCATGCGCGCGCATCGCATCGACGAGCGCGCGGGTGACGCGCGACGCGGCCTCGGCTTGCGCGGGCAGGCGGTCGCGAAGGCCTTCGGGCAGCAGGGCAGGGGCCTTGGTCATCATTGGGCCTTAGGCTGGCAGCGATAAGGTTTCAACGCCGCGCATGACGGCGTTCGCGCCGGGCCGGACCGACATACCAGAGGGGAGAGAGCCTGTGAGGCATCCCGGCGTCGGCCCGGCGCGAACCGGTCAAGGGAAAGGAGCCTTAGAACTTCAGTCCCTTCACCATCTTGACGCCGGGCAGCTGGCAGACCTGCCACAACAAAGGTTCGGGCATGGCCGAGTCGAGGCTGAGCAGCAGCACCGCCTCGCCCCCCGCGGCGCGGCGGCCGAGGTGGAAGGTGCCGATGTTCAGACCCGCATCGCCCAGCGTGCTGCCGATGCGACCGATGAAGCCGGGCGCGTCCTCGTTGACGATATAGAGCATGTCGCCGTCGAGATCGGCCTCGACCTTGATGCCGAACATTTCGACGAGACGCGGTTCGTTGTTGCCGAACAGCGTCCCCGCGACCGAACGGTCGCCGGCTTCGGTTGCGACGGTGACGCGGACGAGGGTGTGATAATCGCCCTCGCGATCATGGCGCACTTCGCGCACGTCGAGGCCGCGTTCGCGGGCAAGATGCGGCGCGTTGACCATGTTCACGCTGTCCGAATAACGGCGCATCAGCCCGGTCAGGACCGCGGCGGTGATCGGCTTCAGGTTAAGCTCGGCCGCCGCCCCCTCGACCTCGATCGAGATGGTGGTGAGGTTGTCGTGCGCGAGCTGCCCTACCAGACTGCCCAGCTTTTCGGCGAGGCTCATATAGGGGCGCAGCTTCGGCGCCTCCTCGGCCGACAGGCTGGGCACGTTGAGCGCGTTGGTGATGCCGCCGGTGAGCAGATAATCGGAAAGCTGCTCAGCCACCTGGATGGCGACATTGACCTGCGCTTCGTCGGTCGATGCGCCGAGGTGCGGCGTGCAGATGAAGTTCGGCGTGCCGAACAGCGGATGATCGGCGGCCGGCGGTTCGGTCTGGAACACGTCGAGCGCCGCGCCCGCGACATGGCCGCTGTCGAGCGCGTCCTTCAGCGCCGCCTCGTCGATCAGGCCGCCGCGCGCGCAGTTGATGATGCGCACGCCCTGCTTGGTCTTCGCAAGATTTTCCTTCGACAGGATGTTGCGCGTCTGGTCGGTCAGCGGCGTGTGCAGCGTGATGAAATCCGCCTTGGCGAGCAGCGTGTCGAGATCGGCCTTTTCGACGCCGAGCTCTATTGCGCGCTCGGGGGTCAGGAACGGATCGAAGGCGACGACCTTCATGCGCAGCCCCAGCGCGCGCTCGGCGACGATGCTGCCGATATTGCCGCAGCCGATCAGGCCCAGCGTCTTCGACGTCAGTTCGACCCCCATGAAGTCGTTCTTCGGCCATTTGCCTGCTTGCGTCAGCGCATTGGCCTCGGGAATCTGGCGCGCGAGCGCGAACATCATCGCGATCGCATGTTCGGCCGTGGTGATGCTGTTGCCAAAGGGCGTGTTCATCACGACGACGCCCTTCTTCGACGCCTCGGGAATGTCGACATTGTCGACGCCGATCCCGGCGCGGCCGACGACCTTCAGGTTCGTCGCGGCGGCGAGGACGTCGGCGGTGACCTTGGTGGCCGAGCGGATCGCAAGGCCGTCATAGGCGCCGATCATCGCGATCAGCTCGTCCTTCGTCTTGCCGGTGATGACATCGACGTCGATGCCGCGTTCCTTGAAGATCGCGGCGGCTTTGGGATCCATCTTGTCGGAAATCAGAACTTTGGGTGCGGTCATTTCGGTAGCTTTCAAAACTCCGTTCGTCCTGAGCTTGTCGAAGGACAGTTCTTCTCTTGGGCGTCGGAAAATAAGAGCGGCCCTTCGACAAGCTCAGGGCAAACGGAAGAGGGGAGGCGTCAGGCCTTGAGTGAGGCGTAAGCCCAGTCGAGCCAGGGCCCGAGCGCTTCGATATCGGCGGTGTCGACCGTCGCGCCGCACCAGATGCGCAGCCCCGGCGGGGCATCGCGATAGCCGGCAATGTCATAGGCCGCGCCCTCGGCTTCGAGCAGCCCGGCGAATTTCTTGATGAGATCCGCGTCGGCCCCAGCGACCGACAGGCACACCGACGTCTTCGATCGGCTGGCGGGATCGGCGGCGAGATGGCTCAGCCATTCGCGTTCGGCGACGATCTTGTCGAGCGCCGCGGCGTTCGCCTCGCTGCGCGCCTTCAGCCCGTCGAGGCCGCCCAGCGACTTCGCCCATTCGAGCGCAAAGATCGCGTCTTCGACCGCGAGCATCGAGGGGGTGTTGATCGTCTCGCCCTTGAACACGCCTTCGGCAAGCGCGCCCTTCGACATCAGGCGGAACACCTTGGGCAGCGGCCAGGCCGGCGTATGGCTTTCGAGCCGTTCGACCGCGCGCGGACCTAGGATCAGCACGCCATGCCCGCCTTCGCCGCCGAGCACTTTCTGCCAGCTGAAGGTCGCAACGTCGATCTTGTCCCACGGCAGGTCATAGGCGAACACCGCGCTGGTCGCATCGGCGAAGCTCAGCCCCTCGCGGTCTGCCGGAATCCAGTCGCCGTTGGGAACGCGAACGCCGCTGGTGGTGCCGTTCCAGGTGAAGAGCACGTCGTTCGACCAGTCGACCTGGTCCAAATCGGGAAGCTTGCCGTAATCGGCGCGGATCACCGTGGGATCGAGCTTGAGCTGCTTGGCGACATCGGTGACCCAACCTTCACCGAAGCTCTCCCAGGCCAGCGCCGTCACGGGGCGGGCGCCCAGCATCGTCCACATCGCCATTTCAAAGGCGCCGGTGTCCGATCCCGGCACGATGCCGATGCGGTGCGTATCGGGCAGGCGCAGCATCTCGCGCATCAGGTCGATGCAATATTGGAGGCGCGTCTTGCCGATCTTCGCACGATGCGAACGGCCGAGCGATTCGGTGTTGAGTTTTTCGGGGGACCAGACCGGCGGCTTCGCGCACGGACCGGAGGAAAAATAAGGACGCGCAGGCCGTGCCTGCGGTTTACGCACTTCAGTCATGTCAGACTCTCCTTGCAGAGAGCTCGCGCGGCGTTGGGACCGCGTGGCCCGGCGCCGCGTTTAAGCCGGTGCGCGCAACTGTCAAACAAAATGCGCGGGACGTGCGAAATTTCCGGCAAGCCGCGCCAAAGCTTTACGCCCTGTTAACCAAGATGTCGGTAAATTGACGCCATGCCGATCTCGCCGTTCCTGAAGCCCCGGATCCTGGTCGCCGCAACCGCGGCGCTGGCGCTCTCGGCCTGTTTCAGCACCCCCGACGTGATGAAGCGGAGCGATGCCAAACGACCCGCCGCGACCAAGCAGCAGCGGCCGCAGACGATCGGCGCCGCATCCTTCAGCAGCCCCGAGGCGCAGCAATGCGCCTTCGATCTCAAACAGGCGGGGGTGCGTTTCACGCCGCTGCCCGATCAGGATCATGGCGGCGGCTGTACCTCGATCGATTCGGTCAAGCTGCTCGACATCGGAACCCCGGTGACGAACCTCGGCCCGATGACCTGTCCGCTGGCAAAGAATTTTGCCGCCTGGGCGCAATATGCCGTCCGCCCCGCGGCGCGCAAATTCTTCGGGCAGGAGGTGGTGAAGATCGAAACCTTCGGCACCTACAGCTGCCGCAACATCTATGGCGGCCGGTCGGGCCGCCTGTCGCAGCACGCCTATTCCAATGCGATCGACGTGTCGGGTTTCGTCCTTGCCGACGGACGCCGGATCATGCTCGACGGCGGATGGAAGGGCGACCGGGCGTCGCAGGATTTTCTGCGCGCACTGCACAGCTCGGCATGCCGCCGCTTCGGCACGGTGCTCAGCCCCGACTATAATGCCGCGCATTACAATCATTTCCACATGGACATGAGCGGCAACGGCTTCTGCCGCTGACCAAGCCCGCGCGCGGGCGTCTTGGCAAAGTCATACGAAGCGGCTAGCCGTCCGCTAATGACAAAAGATAAACAGACCCATCGTTCGCGTTTTCACAAAGCCAAAGACGACGCACAATTCGCCCAGCAGGCGACCTCGACCCCGCAGACCGCAAGCGAAGCCTATAAGCTCGCATTTCAGGACACCGACTTCCTGTTGCGCGAAGACTTGCGTCCGGTGCGGTTTCAGCTCGAACTGCTCAAGCCCGAACTGCTCCTCGACGAAGCGAAGATCGAATCGACGCTCGTCATCTATGGCTCGGCGCGTATTCCCGAACCCGATCAGGCCGATGGCCTCGAAGCCGCGGCAACCGACGATGCGTCGCGCAATATCGCGCGGCGTCTGAAGGCCAAGGCGCGCTATTATGACGAAGCGCGCAAGCTGGCGCGGTTGGCGAGCCAGGTTCCCGTCGATGCCAATGGCGATCGCAATTTCGTCGTCTGTTCGGGCGGCGGGCCCTCGATCATGGAAGCCGCCAATCGCGGCGCGGCCGACGAAGGGCGCGAATCGATCGGGCTCAACATCGTGTTGCCGCACGAACAGGCGCCGAACCGCTATGTCACCCCGTCGCTGAGCTTCCAATTCCACTATTTCGCGCTTCGCAAGATGCACTTCCTGCTGCGCGCGCGCGCCGTCGCGGTCTTTCCCGGCGGTTTCGGCACCTTCGACGAAATGTTCGAGCTGCTGACGCTGATCCAGACCGGCAAGATCAAGCCGATCCCGATCGTGCTGTTCGGCAAGCAGTTCTGGAACCGCGTCGTCGATTTCGAGGCGCTGGTCGAAGAGGGCGTGATCAGCGCCCGCGACCTCAAGCTCTTCACCTTCGTCGAACATGCCGAAGAGGCCTGGGACGTCATCCAGAGCTTCTACGCCAACGCCGATCATCACTAGGGCCAGGAACCCCAAGGGCTTGGCCCCTGGGCAACGAACGCCGGACGGAGCGGGCTATTTCGACTGGTCTTCGAGGTAGAGGATCAGCGCCTGGCGATCGGCAGCGTCGATGACCCCGGCAAAGGCCATGCGCGTGCCGGGGACGGTCTTCATCGGATCGGCAAGATAGATATCGAGTGCGGCGGCGTCCCAGACGCCGCCCTTTGCCTTCATCGCGCCCGAATAGGCAAAGCCCGGATGCGACGCGACCGGGCGGCCGACGATGCCGTGCAGGTTCGGGCCGATACCGTTCGGGCCATCCTTGTCGATCGTGTGGCAGGCGGCGCAGCGCTTGAAAATCTGTTCGCCCATCGCCGCCGTCGGCGCGACGGCGGGCGTCGTCGGAGCCGCGGTTTCGGCCGCTGCTGGCGCATTGCTCGCCGCCGTGTCCGCCGGCGGTGCGGCCTTGCCGCAGCCGGCGAGCGCCAGAACGCCCGCCAGAAGGACGGGCGCGCGACGCATTATTTCTTGGCTTCGGCGGGCGCGGCAGCCGCGCCTTCGGCCGGTGCGGCGGCCTTGTCGCCTTCGGCCGCCGGTGCGGCGCCATCCTTGCCCTCTGCCGGAGCGGCGGCATCGGCAGCCGGCGCCGCTTCGGGCGCGGGCAGCGGCAGGTTCGAACCTTGCGCGTTCAGATAGACGATCAGGTTGGCGCGGTCTTCGGGGCTCGACAGGCCGGCGAACGACATTTTCGTGCCTGGCGCGAACTTGCGCGGGCTGGTCAGCCAATGGTCCATCTTTTCGAAGTCCCAGTTGCCGCCGACGCTCTTGAGCGCGTCGGAGAAGGCGAAGCCGCCCTTGCCCTGGCCGATGGCTTCACCCATCGTGCCGTAAAGATTGGGGCCGATGCCATTGGCGCCGCCCTGATTGATCGTGTGGCAGGCGCCGCATTTTGCGAACACCGCCTCGCCCTTCGCCGGATCTGCCGCCGCGAGCAGGTTGGGCAGCGGCACCGCCGCCGCGCCGCCGCCGCCACCGGCTTCGGCGTCTTCGATAGGAAATCCGGGCTTTTCAGGGGCATGGCTCGCACCCAGCATGCCGGTGCCGATCGTCAGGCCCAGCGCGCAGATACCGGCGAAGAGAGCCCAGCCGGCGATAGTATTGTTGCGGTCGTCCATGTCAGGCCCCGTTCGCTGGCGCCCACCCCGGGCGCATCTATTGATTTGGACGCTCCCTTACTTGGGCATGGGCGGGGGCGCAAGGGGATGAAATGTCCCGGCGGCATGCGCACGTTCGGTTGCTTCCGCATCGCGGGGCCGCTATGCGCCGCGGCGCGGTTTTCTGGAAGGCGTTCATGGGCAGCTATTCGGCTTCGGCACAAAGACTGGTCGACACGATGACGGCGGCGGCGCTCGCCGATCCCGCGCGGGGGCTGGCCTTTCAGGGCGCGCCCGGCGCGAACAGCGACCTTGCGGCGCGCGAATTTGACCCGCAGGCGCTGCCGCTGCCCTGCTACAGCTTCGAGGATGCGATCGAGGCGGTCCGCGACGGGCGCGTCGACCGTGCGATCATTCCGATCGAAAACAGCCTGCACGGCCGCGTCGCCGACATTCATTTCCTGTTGCCCGAATCCGGTCTGTCGATCGTCGGCGAGCATTTTCTGCGTATCCGCCACGGGTTGATGAGTCGCAATCTCGGCCCCGTCACGCGCGCGATGAGCCACGAGCAGGCGCTGGGACAGTGTCGCCACTGGCTGCGTGCGCACCATATCTCGCCGATCGCGCATAGCGACACGGCGGGCGCTGCGGCCTGGGTTGCCGACAGCGACGAGGTCGGGCTCGCTGCCGTCGCGCCGCCGCACGCCGCCGATTTGTACGGGCTGACGCTGCACGAATCGGGCATCGAGGATGCAGATCACAATATGACACGCTTCGTCGTGCTGGCGCGCGAACCGCTTGCCAACCTGCCTGCCGATGTGCCGCGGATGACGACCTTCATCTTCGAGGTGAAGAATATTCCGGCCGCGCTCTACAAGGCGCTGGGCGGCTTTGCGACCAATGGCGTCAACATGACGAAGCTCGAGAGCTATCAGGATGGCGGCAGCTTTGCCGCGACCAAATTCTATGCCGATATCGTCGGCGCGCCGGGCGAGGAAAATATCGACCGCGCGCTGGAGGAACTGGATTTCCAGACCAAGACGCTGCGTCTGCTCGGCACCTACCCGCAGGCGCGCGTCCGCGGCTGATCGGCCTCAGGGTTCGCGGCGCGACAGGGTGCGCGCCAGCGTCAGGCTCTGGATCACGAACAGCGTCACCAGAATGCTCGCCACGCCGAGCCCGAACAGGTCGAGCGGCGAGAAATGGCTGCCCAGAACGCGCTCGTCGCCGAGCGCAGGCATCGCGAGCGTCAACGCCATCAGCATCAGCCGCAATTCGGTCGGCCCGCCCGCAAGGTAGGAAAGGCGAAATTCGCCGACGACCTTCGCCGCAAGGAAAGTGTGGATCGACAGCAGAAAATATCCAACAACCCCCAGCAGCGCGACGTCGAAGCGCAGGAAAGGGCTCATCCCCATGCTTGCGACCATCAGGAAGGTCGCGATCGCATCGACGCTATGGTCGACGAAATACCCATAGGTCGGCCGCTCGATCTTGCGCCACCGAGCAAGGCTGCCGTCGAGCGAGTCGCCGAACCAGTTGACGACATAGCCGGCGAGCGACAGCGCCAGCCAGCCGCTGCCGAGCCAGCTCAACAGATAGCCGCCCGCGACCATCAGGGCGCCCGCAAAGCCGAGCAGCGTGAGTTGGTCGGGCGTTACCCAGGCGGGCAAACGCGCGCATAGCCAGTTGAGCAGGCGGCGCTCGCCACGCGCGAGGATATTCTGCTGGATACGCGTTGCCACCGGCGCGCGCTTGTCCGCATTGCTCATTGGATGTCCGCCTTTTCCGGCCCCATCACATGTCTGCGCCCTGTCATCAAATTGTCATAGGCTCCGCCCGGCGGCGCGCAAGCCTTAACCCGCGCGGCCGGGCGCAGGCGAAGCGCGTTTCGGCGCCCGTATCGCGCGGTCAGTGCGGTCTCAATCCTGCCAGGGGCCGATTTCGCCGACGTCGCCGACGGTGCGAAAGCGCACCGCGCCATCGACCCATGCCACTTCCCACATCGGTGCCGGGCGCGCCCATTCGCCGATCACGAACAGCGGCAGCCGGTTCGCGGCGACGAACGCCAGATCGTCCGCAGTCGGTCCGGGAATGATCGTTTCCATCCGTTGGTGCAGCCGCACCACCGCCAGCGTCCCCGCCGGCGGCGCGGGCAGCGACTGCCGCGCCGGAAAGGCAAGGCTCGCCATGACCGCGGGATAGCCTTTGCCGTCGCGCGTAAGGAGCAGGATCTTGTCGGGATTGGTATAGGGCCCGCCGGTCGGCCGCCCTGCCACCTTGCGCCCGTCGATCGCCGCAAATTCGCGCAGATCCTGATCGGCGACGGGGGACGGGGCCGCCGTCTCGACGCCCGGGGCTGCGGCTGCAGGACCGGCTGCCTGCACCGCGAACAACAGGAGCGCAGCGATCAATGCGCGTCGCCCCAGCTCTTGCCCGTTCCGACCTCCACCTCCAGCGGCACCGACAGCGTCAGCACCGGTTCGGCGGCGGCGGCCATCACGCGGCGGATCACGGCGCCGGCGGCTTCGGCCTTGTCCTCGGGTGCCTCGAAGACGAGTTCGTCATGGACCTGGAGCAGCATCTTCACCTCATCCAGCCCCGCCTCGGCGAGCGCTACGGGCATGCGCGTCATCGCGCGCTTGATGAGGTCGGCGCTGGTGCCCTGGATCGGCGCGTTGATCGCCGCGCGTTCGCTGCCCTGGCGTTCGTTCTGGTTCGCCGCCTTGATGCGCGGAAACCAGGTTTTCCGGCCGAACAAGGTCTCGGTATAGCCGCGCTCGCGCGCGCGCTCGAGCGTGCCCTGAATATAATCGGAGATGCCGGGGAAACGCTCGAAATAGCGGCTGATCAGCGCTTGCGCCTCGTCGGGCGTGATTTCGAGCCGGCCCGCAAGCCCCCAGCGCGAAATGCCGTAGAGGATCGAGAAGTTGACCGTCTTCGCCTTGGCGCGGGTGTCGCGATTGACCTCGCCGAACAGTTCGATCGCGGTCGCGGCGTGAATGTCCTGCCCCTGCGCGAACGCCTCCTTGAGTTCGGGGACATCGGCCATATGCGCGGCCAGCCGCAGTTCGATCTGGCTATAGTCGGCGGCGATCAGCACATGGCCCGGCGCGGCGATGAAGGCATCGCGAATCTGGCGGCCGATCTCGCTGCGGATCGGGATATTCTGCAAATTGGGATCGGTCGACGACAGCCGCCCGGTCTGTGCGCCGACGAGGCTGTAGCTGGTATGGACGCGCCCGGTCTTCGCATTGATCTGTTGTTGCAGCGCGTCGGTATAGGTCGACTTGAGTTTGGCGAGTTGCCGCCATTCGAGGATCATGCGCGCAATCGGCACGCCGTCGCGTTCAAGCCGTTCGAGCTCGTTCTGGTCGGTCGACCAGTCGCCCGACTTGCCCTTGCGCCCGCCCTTGAGGCCGAGCTTGTCGAACAATATCTCGCCGAGCTGCTTGGGACTGCCGATGGTAAAGGGCTGTCCTGCCTCGGCATGGATCGCGGTTTCCATCCGCGCCATTTCCTGCGCGAATTCGCCCGACAGGCGCGCCAGATAATCGCGGTCGACCATGATGCCCGCGCGCTCCATCGTCTCGACGACGCCGGCAAGCGGCCGGTCGACCATCTCGTAGACGCGGGTGCCGCCTTCGAGCGGCAGGCGCAGCTTGAGCAGCCGCCACAGTCGCAGCGCGACGTCGGCATCCTCCGCGGCATATTCGGTCGCGCGGGCGAGCGGGACTTCGGCGAAACTGATCTGCGATTTGCCGGTGCCGCACACCTCCTTGAACGAAAGGCAGACATGGTCGAGATGCAGCTTTGCCAACTCGTCGAGGCCGTGACCATGTTGGCCCGCATCAAGCGCGAAGCTCATCAGCAGCGTGTCGTCATAGGGCGCGACGCGGACGCCATGCTGGGCCAGCACGCCGATATCATATTTCAGATTATGCCCGACCTTCAGCACCGCATCGTCGGCGAACAGCGCGCCGATCCGCGCGACGGCGTCCGCCATCGCAATCTGGTCGGGCTTTTCGGCGAACATGTCGGTGCCGCCATGGCCGAGCGGGATGTAGCAGGCCTGCCCCGGCGCAATCGCCATGCTGACGCCGACAAGCGCGCCGGTGACGCTGTCGAGGCTCGCCGTTTCGGTATCGATCGCAACGACATGCGCCGCCTTCGCCGCCGCGATCCAGCGGTCGAGCGCGTCGAGGTCGGTCACGCATTCATAGGCCGCGCGGTCGATCGCCGGCATGGCGGGCAGCACCGGCGTCGTCGGGCCGGTAGGCGCCGCCGCAGCGGGCGCGGCGCCGGCGCGCGGCAGCGTGGGCGGCCCACCGGGGGCGACGCCATTGTCGAGCTTGGCGGAAAGCGAGCGAAAGCCATGTTCGTCGAGAAACAGCTTGAGCGGCGCCGGCGGAATCGCGTCGAGCTTCAGGCTTTCGAGCGTGTCGGGCAGCGGGCAATCGCGCTTCAGATCGACCAGTACGCGCGACAGTTCGGCCATCGCGCGATGCTCGATCAGATTTTCGCGCAGCTTCGACGCCTTCATCGTCTCGGCCCCGTCGAGCGCCGCAGTCAGATTGCCATATTCCTGGATCAGCTTGGTCGCGGTCTTGGGTCCGACCCCGCGCACGCCGGGCACATTGTCGACGCTGTCGCCCATCAGCGCGAGCACGTCGCCGACAAGGTCGGGGGAGACGCCGAACTTCTCGTGCACCGCGTCGATCCCCAGCCGGACATTCTTCATCGTGTCGAGCATGTCGACATGCGGTCCGTCGGCGGGTTCGCGGATCAACTGCATCAGATCCTTGTCGCTGCTGACGATGGTCACGTCCCACCCTTCGCGCACCGCGGCCTCGGCATAGGAGGCGATCAGATCGTCGGCCTCGAATCCCTCCATTTCGATGCAGGGCAACGAAAAGGCGCGCGTCGCGTCGCGGATCAGCGGGAATTGCGGGCGCAGATCCTCGGGCAGCTCGGGACGGTTCGCCTTATACTGATCGTAAATCTCGTTGCGGAACGACTGGCTCGAATGATCGAGGATGACCGCAAGGTGCGTCGGCCCGTCCGCGTCGTGCAGATCCTTCGCGAGCTTCCAGAGCATCGTGGTGTAGCCATAGACCGCACCTACCGGCACCCCGTTCGGGTTCGTCAGCGGCGGCAGGCGATGATAGGCGCGGAAGATGTAGCTGGAGCCATCGACCAGATAGAGATGATTCTTCTGTGACATGGCGCGGGGTGTAGCAGGGGGAAGGAAGGCGGCCTAGCTATGTCGGCGTGCTGTGTTGCGGAGGGTCTGCTTTGGGGTGATGGGGTGGACGCCCCCGGCGGCATCGATGTGCCATAGTGGAGGTGTTATCACACCACTAGAGGAGGCGTCCGTGTTGGAAGTTAGCATAATCGGATTGGATATCGCGAAGAATGTTTTTCATGCGCACGGCGCGGATGCGAGCGGGCGAGCACTGTTCAGCCGCAAGATCGGCCGAGGGAAGCTGCTGGAGTTCTTTGCTGGGCACCAGCGTTGTACGGTCGCGCTGGAAGCCTGTGGGGGCGCGCACCATTGGGGCCGAGAGCTGACACGGCTGGGATACAAGGTGAAGCTGATCCCGCCCGCGTATGTGAAGCCGTTCGTGAAGCGGAACAAGAATGATGCGGCGGATGCGGAAGCGATTTGCGAGGCCGCCCAGCGCCCGAGCATGCGGTTCGTGGCGATCAAGAGCGAAGAGCAGCAGGCGTCAAGCCTGGTGTTCCGGACCCGTGACCTGCTGGTGCGGCAGCGCACCCAGCTGATCAATGCCATCCGAGGTCATCTTACCGAATATGGCTGGGTAGCGCCCAAGGGTCCCTCGCACGTCGCGATGCTCGGCGATCTGCTTGAGGACGAGATGGC